>NZ_NEGZ01000102.1 GCF_002127585.1 Janthinobacterium sp. GW458P | reverse complement strand
CCCGCCGTGCGCCCGCCCGGCCGGCGCCAGCGCCGCCGCGTGCTGCTGGCCGAGGACAATCCCGTCAACGTGGAGGTGGCGCTGGCCATGCTCGACAGCCTTGGCCTGGACGTGGCCTGCGCGCGCAACGGCGAAGAAGCGCTGCAGGCGGCACGGGCCGAGGATTTCGACCTGATTTTGATGGATTGCCAGATGCCCGTGATGGACGGCTTTGCCGCCACGGCGGAAATCCGCCGCCACGAACAGCAGTGCGGCCACGCGCGCGTGCTGCCCATCGTCGCCATCACGGCCAACGCGCTGCAGGGCGACCGCGAAGCGTGCCTGGCGGCCGGCATGGACGACTACCTGAGCAAGCCCTTCACGCAGCAGGACCTGGGGCACACGATCGCGCGCTGGATCACCCTGCCGCGCGCGGCCACCGTGCACCACAGCGAGCAGGCGGAAGCGCCGCAGGAGACGCCGCAAGCGCCGCGCCAGGAAGCGCCGCCCGAGGTAACGCCGCCAGCCGCCGCCCCGCCCTCCGGCCAGCCGCTGAACCGGCAGGCGCTGGAAAACATCCGCGCCCTGTCGCGCACCGATGGCGACGCCTTGCTCGAACGGGTCATCCAGGCCTTTGTCGGCGAAACGCCGCGCCAGTTGACGGCCATGCGCGAGGCGATCGCCGGCGCGGATGCGGAAGCGCTGCGCAAGGTGGCCCACAGCCTCAAGTCGGGCAGCGCCAACGTGGGCGCCGACGGCCTGGCGCAGCTGTGCAAGGACATGGAAAAACTCGGCCGCGCCGGCAGCACCGACGGCGCGGCGCCCCTGCTGCAGCAGATGCAGCAGGCATTCCTGGCCGTGCGCGAATCGCTGAGCGCCATCCTCGTGAAGGAACACTGACATGACAGCGCCCCTCTCCCCTCCCCGCGGCCTGGTGCTGGTGGCCGACGACGATCCCGTCATGCGCTTGCTGATGCGGCAGATGCTCACGCAGGTGGGCCTGGACGTGATCGAGGCCGAGGATGGCGTGCAGGCGCTGGCCAGCTACAAGCACAGCGGGCCGGACCTGGTCATGCTCGACGTCGACATGCCGGCCATGGACGGGTTTGCCGTCTGCCGCGCAATCCGTCACCAGGAAGCGGGCGGCACCGTGCCCATCATCATGGTCACGGGCGGCGACGAACTGGAAGCCGTCACGCACGCCTACGAGGTGGGCGCCACCGACTTCATTTCCAAGCCCATCAACTGGCCCATCCTGGGACACCGCGTGCTGTACGTGCTGCGCGCCAGCGACGCCATCGCCCGCCTGCGCATCGCCGACGCGCACAACCGCGCCGTGCTGGCCGCCATCCCCGACACCTTCTTCCGCCTCAACCGCGAGGGCTTTTATCTCGACTATGAACAGGGCCACGACGCCAGCGCCGGCTTTTCCATCAGCAACTGCGTGGGCAGCCATATCCGCGACGTGCTGCCGCCCGAAATCGCCGCGCGCCTGCTGGACAAGGCGCACGCGGTGCTCGCTTCCCAGCACATCGGCTCGGTCGACTACACGCTCACGCACGAGGACAGCACGCGCCATTTCGAGGCGCGCCTGGTGGCGACGGGCGCCGACGAAGTGCTGGGCCTGGTGCGCGACATCAGCGAGCGCAAGCGAACCGAGGAGCAGATCCGCCGCCTCGCCTATTGCGACAGCCTGACAGGCATTCCCAATCGGCAAGCCTTCCTGGAAACCTTGGAACGCGAACTGCTGCGCTCGAAGGAGCACGACAAGAAATTCGCCGTGCTGTTCATGGACCTCGACGCCTTCAAGCGCATCAACGACACCCTGGGCCACGACGTGGGCGACCACTTGCTCAAGGTGGTGTCCGAACGCCTGCGCGAAACCATCCGCCCCAGCGACCTGGTGCTGCGCGCCGAGCACGAGTTCGAGGCCGCACCCGGCGGCAGCAACCTGGCGCGCCTGGGCGGCGACGAATTCACGATACTGATCCCCGACCTGGAGCGGGTGGAAGACGCGCTGAACGTGGCGCACCGGGTCAAGGAAGCCATGCGCCGGCCCTTCATGATCGAGGGGCACGAGATTTTCGTCACGGCCAGCATCGGCATCTCGCTGTATCCGGAAGATGGCGAGGATTGCAACTCGCTGCTCAAATACGCGGACACGGCCATGTACCACGCGAAAAACTGCGGCAAAAACAACGCCAAGCTGTACAGTTCTTCGCTGACGATGGAAATCATGAGCCACGTCAAGATGGAAGTGGGTCTGCGCAAGGCCTTGCAGAACAACGAGCTGTACCTGCTGTACCAGCCGCAGATCGACGTGCCCAGCACGCAGATCGTCGGCGTGGAAGCGCTGGTCCGCTGGCGCCACCCGGAGCGGGGCATCATTTCCCCCACGGAATTCATCCCGCTGGCCGAAGAGACGGGGCTGATCGTGCCCATCGGCGAATGGGTGCTGCGCACGGCCTGCAACCAGGCCAAGGCGTGGCAAAGCGATGGCGGACGGGCCATCCGCATGGCCGTCAACCTGTCGGCCAAGCAATTCAAGGATGAAAACCTGATGCAGATCGTGCTCTCGGTCCTGGCCGACACGGGCCTCGATGCGCGGCTGCTGGAACTGGAATTGACGGAAGGCACCTTGATGGACGACGCGCGCGCCACCATGGTGACCCTGGAGCAGCTGCGCGGCATCGGCGTCTACCTGTCCATCGACGACTTCGGCACGGGATATTCGTCGATGAATTATTTAAAGCGCTTCGACGTGCGGGCCTTAAAGATCGACAAGAGTTTTATCGCCGGCTTGCCGCAGGACACGGAAAACGCGGCCATCACGCGCGCCATCATCGCCATGGCGCACGGCTTGAAAATGGTGGTGGTGGCCGAGGGCGTGGAGACGGACGAGCAGCTGCTGATGCTGGAAGAATACGGCTGCGACATGGCCCAGGGATACTTTTTAGGCCACCCGTCGCCGCACGACACGATCACGGCCATGCTGGCCAGGCAGGCCGGCCAGGTGGCCAGCCTGGAAGCTAGAGCACTTCGAAGGCAAGGATTTGCGTGACTTGCTGCGGATTGAAATTGTCGTCGGAAATCATCACCAGGCTGCGGCGGCCGTTGGCCAGGCGCGGTCCCCAGCTGATGCCCTCGATATTGTCGACCCTGGCCAGGCCGGCCTTGCCCAGGTCCAGCAGCAGGCGCTTGCGCGCCGGCACATAAGTCGCGCCCGCCAGGGCGGGGATATCCCGGATATCGGTGGCGCCATCCGTTTCCATTTCGTAGAGGCGCACGTGGTTCGTGTAGAGGCCGTCCGCGTCGGCCACGCCGGCCCGCTCCAGCACCAGCACCCGATGGTCGTTCACGGCGAGAATTTCCGACACGCCATTATCCGCCTCGCGCCCCGGCGCGGGCCGCGACGCCACCGGCTCGATCGGGTACGCGTACTGGCCCAGCACGGTGCCGGCGCGGTCCAGGCGCGTGATGCGCACGACGGAGCCGTTGTCGGGCGTGGCCAGCGGGCCATCCTGGTACAGGGCCGCTTCCATGCCCAGCCACAGGCTCTTGCCATCCGACGAGAAAGACAGCGCCTCGAAGCTCATGTTGTTGCGCGAGCCGATGTCTTCCATCGAGACATGGAACATGGCCGGCGTAGGCAAGGTGGACAGATAACGCCCGTCGCGGTCCGCATGGCGCACGAACGGGTGCAAGCCCACCTTGCGGTTGCCTTCGCTGCCATACCAC
Source organism: Janthinobacterium sp. GW458P (assembly GCF_002127585.1). Classification (GTDB taxonomy): domain Bacteria; phylum Pseudomonadota; class Gammaproteobacteria; order Burkholderiales; family Burkholderiaceae_D; genus Janthinobacterium. Next base: position 3,560 of record NZ_NEGZ01000102.1, on the reverse strand, counting down.
AGGCTGCCGTCCTGCGGATCGACGCGGATGGTTTCGATGTCGGCGACCTGCTCGCCACGGTCCAGTTTTGCATGGGCCAGGTTCGGGTAGCGGCTGCCGTCCGGTTGCGTGAAGAAATGCACGCTGTTGAAGGTCACGGCGGAGAATGCCGCGCTGTCGTAGCTGAGCGTGGCGCGGTAAAAGCGGGCCGGGTTGATTTCCGAGCGGTCATCGCTTTCCATCACCCAAGTATTGCTCGCCGCATCGTAATCGATGCCGGACAGGCCGCCTACCGTGGTGCCCTGGAAAGCCTGCTTCAGGGCGATGCGCTGCTCGCCGATCAGGCGCAGGCCGGCGATCGGCGCGTCGTCGGGGAAGCTGGCGCAGGCGGAGAGGAGGATGGACACCGCCAGCGCGGAGATCAGGCGCGCGCGCAGGGCACGGAGGGATGACTGCTTCACGATATTCCTTAATGAAACCCCAAGCGCAGAATCCGGGGTCGGTCCTTTCAGGATTGGAATACATCGCATTGGACGTATTCCCCCGCCGGGTCTGCCCCCAGCTTTAATTCTGTCGGCTAAGCATGAATCACACCACGCCACCGGCCTTGAGCCGCGCGATGGCCGCCGCATCATAGCCGAGCGATGCCAGCACCTCGTCGTTATGCTGGCCCAGGGTCGGGCCCAGCCACTGCGTCTTGCCCGGCGTGGCGGACAGTTTCGGGCTGATGGCGGGCAACTTGACGGGCGTGCCGTCGGCGAAATGGTGTTGTTCGAACATGTCGCGGGCGAGAAATTGCGGATCGCTCAGCATGTCGCGCACGGAGTAGATTTTGCCGGCCGGCACGTCGGCTGCCTTCAGCACGGCCAGCGCGCTGTCGATGGTATGCGTGGCGCACCAGGCGCCGATGGCGTCGTCGATTTCCTGCGTGCGCGCCACCCGGCCGTCGTTGCGCGCCAGCTGCGGGTCGCCCGCCATGTCGATGCGGCCCATGGCCAGCATCAGGCGCTTGAAGATGGCGTCGCCATTGCCGGCGATGACGATGTTTTCGCCGTCGCCCGTCGTGTAGGTATTCGAGGGCACGATGCCGGGCAGGGAGCCGCCCGTGCGCTCGCGCACCACGCCCGCCTGGTCGTATTCGGGCACCAAGGACTCCATCAGGTTGAACACGGATTCGTACAGGGCCACGTCGACCATCTGCCCTTCCCCGCCGTCGCGGCCGCCCGTCACGTCGCGGTGGCGCAGCGCCAGCATGGCGCCGATCACGCCGTGCAGGGCCGCCACGGAGTCGCCGATGGACACGCCGACGCGCACGGGCGGACGGTCGGCAAAGCCGGATACATAGCGCAAGCCGCCCATCGATTCGCCGATGGCGCCGAAACCGGGCAAGTCCTTCATCGGGCCCGTCTGGCCAAAGCCGGACAGGCGCACCATGATGATGGACGGTTTTTCTTTCTTGAGCTGTTCGTAGCCGAGGTCCCACTTTTCCAGCACGCCGGGGCGGTAGTTCTCGATGATGATGTCCGCTTCCAGGGCCAGCTGGCGGGCAATCGCCCGGCCTTCCGGCGTCTTCAGGTTCAAGGTCAGACTTTTCTTGTTGCGCGCCTGCACCGACCACCACAGCGAGGTGCCGTCCTTCAGCACGCGCCAGGTTCGGATCGGGTCGCCGCCGTCGGGCGACTCGATCTTGATCACGTCGGCGCCGAATTCGGCCAGCATGCGGGCGCAGAACGGCCCCGCGATCAGGGTGCCCAGTTCCAGGACTTTGATGCCCGTCAAAGGACCAGTGTGCGCGGAGGATGCTGTCATAGTGTGCTCAGGTTGCCCTGCGGTCGAGCATCGCGCGGGCAATCGTGCCCGCGTCGACGTATTCCAGTTCGCCGCCCACGGGCACGCCGCGGGCCAGGCGGCTCACGCGCAAGCCCCGCGCCTTCAGCATTTCGCTGATGTAGTGGGCCGTCGCTTCGCCTTCATTCGTGAAGTTGGTGGCCAGCACCACTTCACTCACCACGCCATCGTTGGCGCGGTTCAGCAATTTTTCGAGGTGGATATCTTTCGGGCCGATGCCGTCCAGCGGAGACAATCTGCCCATGAGGACGAAATACAGGCCCTTGTAGGTGAGCGTCTGCTCGATCATCAGCTGGTCGGCGGGCGTTTCCACCACGCACAGCAAGCGCTTGTCGCGCTCTTCGTCGAGACAGGTCTCGCACACTTCGTGTTCGGTAAAGGTATTGCACAGGCCGCAGTGATGCACGGCATCGACGGCCTGGAACAGGGCGCGCGACAGCATGGCCGCGCCTTCCCTATCGTGCTGCAACAAATGAAACGCCATCCGCTGCGCCGACTTGGGGCCGACGCCGGGCAGGCGCCGCAGCGCCTCGGTCAGAAATTCAAGCGACTTTGACATGGATCAACCCTGCCCAGTGCCACAGATCGAGCGCATGCGGTATGGCATCAGAATGGCATTTTGAAGCCGGCTGGCAAGTTCATGCCGCCGGTCAAGCCTGCCATTTTTTCCGCGGACGTCGCTTCCGCCTTGCGCACGGCGTCGTTGAAGGCGGCGGCCACCAGGTCTTCCAGCATGTCCTTGTCGTCGGCCAGCAGCGACGGGTCGATGGACACGCGCTTGACGTCGTTCTTGCACGTCATGACGATTTTCACGAGGCCGGCGCCGGACTGGCCTTCCACTTCCACCAGCGCCAGTTGTTCCTGGGCCTTTTTCATGTTGTCTTGCATTGCTTGCGCCTGCTTCATCAGGCCAGCCAGTTGATTTTTCATCATGAGAATGCTCCGTTAATTCAGTTTGTGAGTGTGTTAATCATCAATGCAGGGTCGGCGCGGCGGAGCCGGCCGGTGCAGGGGTAATCGTTCCCGGCACAACAATAGCGTCGAATGCACGCTTCATGTCGAGCACGAAAGGGTCGGTTGCTATGGTTTCTTCCGCTTGCCGCTGGCACGCCTCGCGGTGGGCCTGCGCTTCCGCGCTGGCCGTGTACCAGACGGCGCCCAGTTCCGTGTCGACATTGACCTTGCGGCCGAAGCGCTCGGTCAGCGCGGCCGCCAGTTTTTCCACGTTGGCCGGGCTGCGCCACGTGTCGATGGGCACGCGCAGGCGGAACGTGGTGCTGTGGCCATCGTGCAGGCATTCGATCAGCTCGGCCTGCACGGCCAGCTGCTGGGCCACGCCGCGCAGGGGCAGCACGGCGGCCACGGCCGGCCAGTTGCCGTCCCAGTCCAGGCCCGGCACGGGCGTGATCACATACGGCCCGCTGGGCGCGGCTTGCTTGGCGGCACGCTGCGGCATGACGACGGCGGGCTGCTCGCTGCTTGGCGCGGCGGGCGCGGACACGGCAGCCGAGGCGCTGTCGTCGGAAAATTCGGTGACCCACGGCGGCAAGTCGTCGTCGGCTGCGGCCGGCTGCGGCGGCGCGGCGGGACGCGCCTGCTGCACGGGCGCCGGCGCCGCCGGTACGGATACCGGCGCGAACGCGGGAGTCTCCATCACGGCCACGGGCGGCGCATCGTCCCACGGCGCCGGCGCTTGCGCGGCGGCCGGCGGTGGCGGCGCAGCCTGGACGGGC
>NZ_NEGZ01000101.1 GCF_002127585.1 Janthinobacterium sp. GW458P | reverse complement strand
GGCGCGCCGCCGGCGCAGGCCAGCGATATCCATGCCGCGCAGCAAGCGGCCGCCACCCTGCTGCGCGCCCTGCGGCGCGGCGAACTCGATGACGGGGCGCTCGCCCGGCTGCGGCACGCCATGGGAGCAGCGGCGGACGCACTGGCGCCGCTGCAGCACGCCATCGACGACTTTGATTTTCCGCAAGCACTGTCGCTCTTGCGCGACTTGCTGCAAACGCTGCAACGGGAAGTCCCATGAGCGGACCGCGCCCAGGCAAGCCCCTGCTGCTGGTCGTCGACGACGAGGCGGCCAATCTGCAATTGCTGCGGCACATACTGCAGGACGACTACACGCTGCTGTTCGCCAAGGATGGCGCGCGGGCGCTGGCACTGGCGCGGCAGGAGCGCCCGGCCCTGATCCTGCTCGACGTGATGATGCCGGGCATGAGCGGCCACGACGTCTGCCGCCGCCTGAAAGCGGAAGCGCCGACGGCCGCCATTCCCGTCATCTTCGTCACGGCCCTGAACGACATGCGCGATGAACTGAGCGGTTTCGAGGCGGGCGCCGTCGACTACATCAGCAAGCCGCTCAGCCCCGCCATCGTGCGCGCCCGCGTGCGCACGCATTTGTCGCTGGTGCGCATCGAGGAATTGACGCAAACGCGGCTGCAGATCATCCAGCGCCTGGGCCTGGCGGCCGAATACAAGGACAATGAAACGGGCTTGCACGTGATCCGCATGAGCCATTACGCGCGCCTGCTGGGCGTGGCGGCCGGCATGGACGCGGCCGCCGCCGACGACCTGCTGCACGCGGCCCCCATGCACGACGTGGGCAAGATCGGCATTCCCGACCGTATCCTGCAAAAGCCGGGCAAGCTCGATGCGGACGAATGGGCCGTCATGCGGACGCACGCGCGCATCGGCGGCGACATCATCGGCGAACAGGCGCAGGGAGGCATGCTGGCGCTGGCGCGCGAAATCGCCCTCAGCCACCATGAAAAATGGGATGGCAGCGGCTACCCGCGCGGCTTGGCGGGCGAGGCCATTCCGCTGGCCGGGCGCATCGTCGCCGTGGCCGACGTCTTCGACGCGCTGACCTCGGCCCGTCCCTACAAGCGCGCCTGGCCCGTGCCGGACGCCGTCGCCTGGCTGCGCGAGCAGCAAGGCAGCCACTTCGATGCGCGCCTGGTCGACCTGTTTGTGCGGGAAATGCCCGCCATCGAGGCCATCCGCGTGCGCTGGGCGGAGCAGGAGGAAAAGCCCGCGGCCGCCTGAAAAGGGAACTCCCGCCACGCCCAGCGTTGTTGCGTCACACAAGGAAGTACCGGACAGGCCGGCGCCGATGCTGACCACTGGAAGGGCAAGGAGTTCGATACCATTATGGCTGGCGGCACGCGCGGCATTTTGATGCATATCAAACAACTCGCAAATTCCCGGCAATGGACTTGCAGATAGTCACGGGCCGGTTTTTTTTGACCCACATCAAGCCCAGTAGAAGAAAACCGCCGTCCTTCACGCCAATGCTGGACTTGCCCGTGTTGCCGTTCTAGCCTTGTTGCCATCCTGACTAGCGAATGACACCATGGCTTACAAATCCATCCTCGTCCACGCCGACCTGTCGCGCCACGCGCCGCAGCGCATCGCCATCGCGGCCCGGCTGGCGCACGCGCACCAGGCGCACCTGATCGGCGCGGCGATGACGGGCGTGTCGCGCTTTACCCTGGAAAACAACCGCGGCATGCGCGGCGCTGCCGTCGCGGCGCAGATTTCGGCCCTGCACGGGCAGGCGGAAACGGCGCTGGACCAGTTTGAAACGCTGGCGCGCCAGGCCGGCGCCGTCTCGCTCGAGCGGCGCCTGATCGAAGACGATGAAGATGGCGGCATGGCCGTCAGCGCCCGCTACAGCGACCTGACCGTGCTCAGCCAGCACGACGACAGCGAAGCGCTGCCCGGCGCCATGAGCGACCTGGTGCCCTACGTGATGCTCAACGCGGCCCGTCCCGTGCTGATCGTGCCGCGCGGCGCCCGGCAAGCCCCGCTGGACGGCACCGTGGTGGTGGCCTGGGACGGCAGCATGGAAGCGACGCGCGCCATCGGCCACGCCCTGCCCCTGCTGCGCGCGGCGCGCCTGGTGGTGCTGGCCCTGCTGCATCCGCCCGCCGGCCACGCCCAGCCGGCGCGCCACCCGGGCGCCGACATCGCCGCCTACCTGAGCCGCCATGGCGTGCCCGTCGAAGTGCGCCCCGCCGTCACCACGGGCGACGTCGGCGCGGCGCTGCTGGCCATGGCCGCCGAGGTGCATGCCGGCCTGCTCGTGATGGGCGGCTACGGCCACGCGCGCTTCCGCGAAATTTTACTCGGCGGCGTGACGGAAACCGTGCTGCGCCAGATGACCTTGCCCGTGCTGATGGCGCACTGAGGTCCCGCGCGCCACGTTTTGTTGCACAATGGCTATACTTGCCTGATTTTCCATATCAAGGCAATGTAGATGAAGCAACAACTAATCAATTGGGGCAGCACCCTGGCGCCGTTCGGCAGCGACCTGCTGTGGACCGTCCTGCCGTGGATGCTGCTGTATGGCGTGCTCGGCTTTGTGCTGGCCCTCGGCATCTGCTACCAGCTGGCCAGAAAATGCCTGCTGGTGCGCCGCCCGCGCGCCTGGCACGTGGCGGCCAAGCTCAGCTATGTGTTGATCCTGGTCGCGCTGCCGCTTCTCGGCGGCGGTTTGGGCGCCGTGCACAGCGCGCACCGCGTGGTCAAGCAGGCCCTTGAGCGCGACCTGCAGCCGGTGGTCGAAGCGCAGATGCCGGCGCTGCGCGTCTACCTGGAACAGCAGGCCAGGCTGATCGCCCCGGGCCAGCCGGTCAGCATGCGCAGCCTGCTCGAGCCCCTCGTGCAAGACATGTATTACCGGCCCACCTCGGGCAGTTACTGGGAACGCAGCAAGGCGCGCTGGATCAATGAATTCATCCTGCGCCGCGCCAGCGTGCTGCTGACGCAGGTGCTGCAGGAACAGCTGATCGCCAGGGCCGGCGTGCTGGGCGAAGCGCTCAAGGGCGCCGGCTTCCGTGGCCAGGCGGCCGGCGAACTGGCCAGCCTGGGCACCGACCTGGCCGTGCGCCTGACCACCGATGTGGCGCGCCAGGCCGATTTCAGCAAACTCGACAAATCAGTGCCGATGATCTTCATCGACGCCATCCAACGCCAGGCCGGCGCCTATTTCAATTCGCTCAAGATCACGCTGGGCCTGTTCGCGCTGGCGGTACTGCTGCTGGTGTGGGGCGAGATCTTGCTGTACCGCCACTATTACCTGCGCCGCCATCCGGCCACGGCCCTGCCCGTAGCACCGATGTAAAAAAGCCGCGCCTCCTTGCGGATGGCGCGGCTTTCAGGCAACGGCTAAAACCTTAGGCTTTGCGCTGGGCCACTGCGTCGACGACGCACAGGGCCGTCATGTTGACGATGCGGCGCACGGTGGCCGACGGCGTCAGAATGTGCACGGGCTTGGCGCAGCCGAGCAGGATCGGGCCCACGGCGATGCCGTTGCCGGCCGCCGTCTTGACCAGGTTGTAGGCGATGTTGGCCGACTCGATGTTCGGCATGACGAGCAGGTTGGCGTCGTTCTTCAGTGCCGAATTCGGCATGATTTTCTGGCGCAGCTTGCTGTCGAGGGCCGTATCGCCGTGCATTTCGCCGTCGATTTCCAGGTCCGGCGCGCGTTCCTTGATGATGGCCAGCGCGGCGCGCATCTTTTGCGCCGAGGCGCTGTCGCTGGAACCGAAGTTCGAGTGCGACAGCAGGGCCGCGCGCGGCGACAGGCCGAAACGGGTCATTTCTTCGGCGGCCATGATGGTGATCTCGGCCAATTGCCCGGCGTCCGGGTTTTCATTGACGTGCGTGTCGACCATCACCAATTGACGCTCAGGCATGATCAGCACGTTCATGGCCGCGTAGACATTGCTGCCGGCGCGCTTGCCCAGCACCTGGTCGATGTATTTCAGGTGCAGCTGGGTGGTGCCGAAGGTGCCGCAGATCATGCCGTCCGCATCGCCCTTGTGGATCATCATCGAGCCGATCAGCGTATGGCGGCGGCGCATTTCCAGTTTAGCGTACTCCTCGGTGACGCCTTTGCGGCTGGTCATGGCGTAGTACGTATTCCAGTAATCGCGATAGCGCTCGTCGAAGTCCGGGTTGATGACGTCGAAATCGACGCCCTGCTTGAGGCGCAGGCCGAATTTCTGGATGCGCGCTTCGAGCACGGGCGGACGGCCCACCAGGATGGGACGCGCCAGTTTTTCATCGACCACCACTTGCACGGCGCGCAGCACGCGCTCTTCTTCGCCTTCGGCGTAGACGATGCGTTTGAGTTCGGCCGGCGTGGATTTGGCCATCAGGAACAGCGGCTTCATGAAGGTGCCGCTGCGATAGACGAATTGCTGCAGGCTGTCCGCGTACGCCTGCAAGTCCTTGATCGGACGCGTGGCGACGCCGGAATCCTCGGCCGCCTTGGCCACGGCCGGCGCGATCTTGATCAGCAAGCGCGGATCGAAGGGCATCGGAATCAGGTATTCAGGGCCGAACGACAGGTTGCTGATGCCGTAGGTGGTGGCCACGATGTCCGACTGCTCGGCGTGCGCCAGGTCGGCGATCGCGTGCACGACGGCGATTTCCATCTCGCGCGTGATGGTGGTGGCGCCGCAATCGAGGGCGCCGCGGAAGATGTACGGGAAGCACAGCACGTTGTTGACCTGGTTCGGATAGTCCGAACGGCCCGTGGCGATGATGGCGTCGCTGCGCACGGCCTTGACTTCTTCGGGCAGGATTTCCGGATTCGGGTTGGCCAGCGCCAAAATCAATGGATTGGGCGCCATCTTGCGCACCATGTCCTGTTTCAGCACGCCGCCGGCGGAGACGCCGAGGAAGATGTCGGCGTCCGGGATGATTTCGGCCAGGGTGCGCAGCGGCGTGTCTTGCGCGAAGCGTTCCTTGTCCGGGTCCATCAGTTCCGTGCGGCCCTTGTAGACGACGCCGGCCAGGTCGGTGACGTAGATGTTTTTCAGCGGGAAGCCCAGGTCGACGATCAGGTCCAGGCAGGCCAGCGCCGCGGCGCCCGCGCCCGACACGACCAGCTTGCAGTCCGCGATTTCCTTGCCGACGGCTTTCAGGCCGTTCAGGATGGCCGCGCCGACGATGATGGCGGTACCGTGCTGGTCGTCATGGAAGACGGGAATCTTCATGCGGTCGCGCAGCTGGCGCTCGATGTAGAAGCACTCGGGCGCCTTGATGTCTTCCAGGTTCACGCCGCCGAAGGTCGGCTCCAGCGAAGCGATGATGTCGACCAGTTTATCGGGGTCCGATTCGTTGATCTCGATGTCGAAGACGTCGATGCCGGCGAATTTCTTGAACAGCACGCCCTTGCCTTCCATCACTGGCTTGGCGGCCAGCGGGCCGATATTGCCCAGTCCCAGCACGGCCGTGCCGTTGGTGATGACGGCCACCAGGTTGCCGCGCGCCGTGTATTTGTAGGCGTTCGCCGGATCGATGACGATTTCTTCGCAGGGAGCGGCCACGCCTGGCGAGTAGGCCAGCGCCAGGTCGCGCTGGTTGGTCAGTTGTTTGGTGGGCGTCACGCTGATTTTGCCGGGGCGCGGGCACTCGTGGTACTCGAGTGCGGCCAAGCGCAATTGTTGACGCAATTCTTCTTTTTTATCAGATGACGAATCCATGCTGTGCTGCCTTCCTGTTTGGTCGATCGGGGTGCTTCCGATTTTATCAGACCGAATCTTTCAATTAGCTAGGTATTTTCCGCTAGCCACAGTCTGATATCACGAAAACGCATAACCTAGCATTGTAAGGCCGTCCGGCGGCACAAACGTCCCCAACAGGAAAAACTATCAAATTTTAGATTTCAATTAGTTTTCATAATAACCATCCGCCAGCGCGCGGCGATGGTGCATCTAGTCGAAATTTTCATCGGTCAAGAAGGCATACTCGTCATCGATCAGCATGTGCAGATAGGCATCGAAACTGTCGGCGATGACCTGGTAATTGTCGGGATCGTGCAGGAAGCGCACGACCTGCCCCACCTTGCCCGACGCCGCGGGCGTGAAATCGACATACAGCCGCGACGAGCCGCCATTGTTCATGCAATGCGAAAAACACAGGCGCCGGCCCTGCTGGATGCCCGCGTCGATGCGGGCGTCGACGATGCCGGGGTCGTCTTCCAGGTAATGGCCGTAGATATCGGCGATGCTGCGCCGGTTCGCTTGCCGGTCTTCCAGTATCTGTTCGACGGAACTCAGGTAATACGGGTACTCGAACACGTCCGAGCCCAGCATGTACACCAGCACCATGCCGCCCGCATACTTCTGATGATAGGTGCCGTTGTACTGAGCCAGCAAGCGCAGCAGGCTGTCAGGACACAGCGGATAGGCCTGGCGCAAGCTGTCCAGTTGCGCCGCGCTGGCGCCGCTGGCCAGCGCCAGTTCCGCCAGCGGCTCCGGCGGCATGGTCTGGCGCAGGCCGGCTAAATAGTGGTCGACGATGTTCATAGCCGAAATATATCAGCTGGCCGATACGCCATGCGCACGCTAGCGCACAGCGGCCAGCCGCGTCCCCGGCGCGAAGCGCGTGGCAATCAGCAGCAACAGCACCACGCCGCCCGCCATCACCATCCACGCCTGGGCCAGGCTGGACGAATGCTGGCGGATCAGGCCGGCAATAAACGGCATGCTGCTGGCGATGATATAGCCGCCGCCCTGCACGAAGCCGAGCAGCGCGCCGGCACCGGCCGGGTCACGCACGTGGTCCATGCTGACGATCAGCGACAGGGGAAACAGGGCACCGATGCCGCAGCCGAGCAGGATCACGGCGGGAATGGCCAGTTGCGCGGGCGCCGCGATCAGGCAAGCCAGGCCGGCCAGCACGGCCAGCAATACCGACAATAACAGCATGCGGCGGTCGGGGAAGCGGTGGATGACGCTGGAAATGAGCAGTCCCGCCAGCACTTCCACCAGGGTCAGGCCGCCGAGCAGCAAGCCGCTGTCGGCCGCGCTCCAGCCCAGTTCCGTATAAAACGGCGGCAGCCAGGCCAGCACCAGCGTGTACGCCCCTGTGCCGATGCCAAAGAACAGCATCAGCAGCCAGGCGCGGCCACTGCCCACGGGCAGGCTGGCGCCCGCGCCGCTGGCCGCGTTCACGCGCGAGGCGGCGGCGCGGCGCCACAGCAGCGCGGCGGCTACGGCGGGCAGTGGACCCAGGGGGCGCCGCGGATGCCCGCCCCCGCTGTGCGGCCGCGGTGGAGCGGCGGCGGAGGCAATTGCTGCGCCGC
>NZ_NEGZ01000100.1 GCF_002127585.1 Janthinobacterium sp. GW458P | reverse complement strand
CCGAACAGGACCGTGAAACAACTTTGCGCCGATGATAGTGCTGCAACCAGTGTGAAAGTAGGTTATCGTCAGGCTTGTTATTTGGTGAAACAGCCGCCGGCTGTTTCACCTAGAAAAAAACCCGCTCAGCAATGAGCGGGTTTTTTTTCGTCTGGCGATGCTGCAGTTCAATCCCCCCTACAATGCTGGTATGCGCATCCTGATCATTGAAGACAGTCACGATATTCTCGCCAATCTCTATACCTAGGTTGACGACCGCCTCAAGACGGCATCGACTTGCACGTGCTCGCCGGCCGCGATGTGCATGGCGAATTCGTCGTGATCGACCATGCCACTGAATATGAAAAGACCGAACTGGTGGTGTGCAGCATGTTCGCACTGGGTTTTATCGGTTTCCTGATCTGTGCATCGTTGCTGGGCGCCTTCATCGCCAACCGGCTGATCACGCCGATCATGGCGCTGACGCGGGCCGTCGAGACGGAACAGCCATCGTTGCCGTTACAGGATAGCGCCGATGAACTGGGGATACTCTCACGTGCTTTTGCCGGACGTACGGCGCAGTTGGCGGAAGTTCTTGACCGTGAGCGCTTTTTTACAGGCGATGTCAGCCACGAGTTGCGAACGCCGCTGACTGTGATTACAGGAGCGGCGGAAATTCTGCTGGTGCATGGCGGTAGTGCCCCGCTGGTCCATTCCGCCTCGGAGCGTATCTACCGGGCGGCACGTGAGGCCAGCGATTCCGTGACGGTCTTGCTGCACCTGGCCCGCGCGCCGGAATTGCTGACGTGTGCCCCGCTCTCCATGGCTGAACTGGCCCGGCAAGAATGCGTGCGCTATCAATCGTACACGGCCGGCAAGCCGCTGACGCTGGCCTTCGTAGGCGGCGATGATTTTCTCGTCCATGCCCCGCGTAAATTGTTGCGCGCGGCTATTGGCAACCTGGTGCGCAATGCCTGCCAATACACATTGCAGGGCGAAGTCGTCGTACATCTGACGGGACGCGCATTGATCGTTGAAGACACGGGGCCAGGCTTGCCCGAGGCCGCCCGTGCCCGCTCGCTGCGGCAAGCGATCCCGCCAACCTGGGCGGTTCCTCCGGCGCGGGATTGGGACTTGGCCTGGTTCAACGCATTTGCCTGTATCTGGGGGCTACCCTGGTGTTCAGTATCCGTCCTGCGGGCGGCAGCGTGCTGCGTATTGATTTTACGTAAGCCGTAGGCATTGGTTTAACGAAAATTTAACGCGTGGCTAACGTACATTTCATCTTCCTGCTTGTAAGGTGCAGCTTGAAGCGCATCCTGGCCCACTAAGTGTTGATGGTGGGAATCGTCATGTTCTCTTCATGTTGACCCTGTACGATGACTTCCGTGGCCGCTGTCTTGCATGCGGCCGGTTCCTTTCATCTCACCAAGTAAATGCATACACCCATGCTGGCCAAGCTGAAGCTCGTCAAAACACCCAAAGGCATCGATAGCGCATTGATGTTGTCGGCCCTGCTGATTATCTGGATCGGCAACTATACCAACCTCGACCTGACTATCGCGGACAGCATGTTCGATGCCGAGCGCGGGCATTTCTCTGGCAGCCAGAACGTGCTGGCAAGTAACGTCAGTCTCGCCACGAGCGTGTTGGCCGTTGCCGCCATCGTGTTGGCGCTGTGGGATGCCTGGCGCCCGCTGGCATGGCCCGTAGCGCGGCGCACAGCCTTGCGTGTCCTGGCGCTGTCGGCCGTACTGGTGCCTGTGAGCATTTATCTGCTGTCTGCTTTCAGTGGCCTGTCCTGCCCCGGCGATTTGCTCCGTTATGGAGGGATGGAATCATATGCGCGGCTGCTGGAAAGCATGCCGGCGCAGGTATCCGCCATGACTTGCCTGCCAACAATGAAGGCGGGGAGTCCATGGTGGCTGCTGGCCGCGCAGCTGTTCTGGCTGCCCCGGCAACCGCGCATGGCGGTCCTGGTCGCCGCTCTCATGTTGCTGTGCTGCCTGGCGGCCAGTTATTTGCAGCAATTGCAAGGTACGCAGTTTTTCTCGCATGCCTTGTGGTCGGCCTGGATCGCTGCTTTCCTCATTTATCTGCTGTACAGCATGTTCAAGGCCGACGACGCGTTGGCCTGAAACACAAAAGTACGTCACAATCTGCCTGTCGAGTTGTCGTTTCATACAAAAACAGGAGCACCATGAACGAGCAGATTGCGAGAGAAGTGGTATTGGTCCGTGCTATCGAAACGGCCGACCAGAAAAAAGAGGTCCTCAGCGAGGATGACCGCATGTATGCCAGCCGCAGTGCGCGTGAACTTGCGCAGTGGCAAGCTTCGGGCAAGCAGGCCGAAGTCACGGGTGACGATTTCCTGCAGCAGCGTTCCGAGCTGATCATCAAACGCATCACCGAGCGCACGCCCGCCTTCGCGGCGTTCGCGAAGCGCCGCAACGGCATGAAGACCCTGGCGCTGACCTTGCCCTTGCTGGCACTGCTGCTGGGTGCCGGGCTCGACCGCATCACGGATCCCCATCGCGTCGATTTGCTGTCGGCGCCCTTGCTGCTGATCATCGCCTGGAATGTGCTGGTGTACCTGGGCTTGCTGATCTGGATGTGCATTCCTTCGCATGCCCTCGGTTGGCCGAAAGCGGGTCTGGTGCGCCACCTGAGCGTGGGCCGGCTGGCCTTGCCGCGCAAGCTGCCGCACGCATTGTCCACGGGCTTGCTCAGTTTCATGGGGGAGTGGGCGCATCTGAGCGGCAGGCTGACGGCCGCGCGCCTGAGTCGCACCATCCACCTGAGCGCCGCCATGTTTGCCACCGGCGCCGTCGCTTCGCTGTACGCGCGTGGTTTCCTGTCGCAGTATGCGGCAGGCTGGGAAAGCACGTTTTTGAGTGCCAGCCAGGTGCACGGTCTGCTTTCGACCCTGTTTGCGCCGGCCATTGCCCTGTTTCATCTGCAAGGTTTTTCGCTGGCGGAAATCGAAGCGCTGCGTTTCCCGCAAACGACGACCGTCGAAGGCGGCGCGCGGTGGGTGCATTTGTATGCGGCAACGATTTTCCTGCTGGTCGTCGTTCCCCGCCTGATCCTGGCGCTCGGTAACAACTGGCGCGCAGCCCGTCTGGCGAAACACTTTCCGCTTGATCTGGATCAACCGTATTTCCGTAAACTCAATGAAAGCATAGGCGTGGCGACGGGCGGCATGCTGCGTGTCTTGCCGTACAGTTTTACTGTCGATGAGGCGCGCCACAAGGGCCTGGGGCAGATCGCCGTCATCTTGTTTGGCGAGCAGGGCCGCATGATGCTGCGCCCATCGACGTCGTATGGCGAGGAGCCGCAGGAAGTCTTGCGCGGCACGGACCTGAATGATCCGCAGGTCAATATCACGGCCGTGCTGTTCAATCTGACGGCGACACCGGAAAAGGAAAACCACGGCGCTTTCCTTGATTACCTGGCGCAATCATCGACGCGCGGCATCGCCGTCCTCATCGATGAATCCAGCTATCTGGAGCATGCTGGCGAGCAAGCGGACAATGCCGCCCGCCTGGCGGAAAGAATCGCCTTGTGGCGGCAGTTCTGCCAGTTTCACAAAACCACGGCCACGGTGGTCAATTTACTCAATCCAACCCTGCGCCCGCTTGATGCGGGTGTCGGGCTGAAGTTATCGGCAGCAGCATGAGCGTGAACGTAAATAAAGATGTCCAGGAAGATGCGGCGCAGATTCAGTTTGCGCTGATTTCGCATACGAATAATGGCAAGACGACCCTGGCGCGCACGCTGGTAGGTGTGGATATCGGCGAAGTGCGCGATGCCGCCCATGTGACGGTATTTGCGGAATCGCATACCTTGCTGGCCACGCCGCAGGGCGATGCCCTGCAATTGTGGGATACGCCCGGTTTTGGCGACTCCGTGCGCCTGCTCAAGCGCCTGGGGCAATCGGGCAATCCCATCGGCTGGTTCTTGCGCGAAGTGCTGGACCGTTATCGCGACCGCCCATTCTGGCTCAGCCAGCAGGCGCTGCGCACGGCCAGGGACGCGGCCGATGTGGTGCTGTATCTGGTGAATTCCTCGGAGCACCCCAAGGATGCGGGCTACCTGCCGGCGGAAATGAAAATCCTCGAATGGCTGGGCAAACCCGTGGTGGTCTTGCTCAATCAGATGGGGCCGCCTCGTCCGGGCAATGAGGAGCAGGGCGAACAGGCGCGTTGGCGCGAGCATTTGCGGCAATATCCCATCGTGCGCGATGTCCTGGCGCTCGATGCCTTTGCCCGCTGTTGGGTGCATGAGCGCGTGTTTTATGAAGCCGTGGGCAAATTGCTGCCACAGTCGCAGCAGGCCGGCTATGCGCGTTTGTTTGCGACCTGGCAAGCACAGAATACGGCGCGTTTCCAGCAGGCCATGCATTTGCTGGCCACGCAGCTGGCCGTGGCCGGCCAGGATAGCGAAGCGATCGAGCCCGTCTCGAAAGGGCTCTTGAAGTCGGCCTTGCAGGTGGTGGGCATTGGCAAGAATGAAGAGCAGCAACGCCAGGAAAAGGCGATGGCCAACCTGGTGGCGCGGCTGAATACGCGCAGCGGCGAGACCACGCGTGAACTCTTGATCTTGCACAAACTCGATCCGACCGATGCGCATAAGATCAATGCGCGGGTGCGGGAAAATTTCGCCGTGCGCGCACCGATTGACAAGGCGCAAGCGGGCTTGCTGGGCGCCATGATCTCCGGCGCAGCGACGGGGCTGTCAGCCGACCTGATATCCGGTGGCTTGACCTTGGGCACGGGCGCCTTGCTGGGCGGCGTGGTTGGTGCGTTAACGTTCGCTGGTGCCGCCTGGGGATTTAATTCAGGTACGGATCGCAATCAACCCACCATGCAGTTTACCGATGCTTTTCTGCGCACCCTGGTGGTGGCGGGCGTACTGCGTTATCTGGCGGTGGCGCATTTTGGCCGTGGCCGCGGCAATTTCGTTGAAAGCGAAGCCCCGGCCTTTTGGCAGGATGAAGTGGAGCGGGCCGTGGCGCGCCATGATGGCGCATTGCTGGAATTGTGGAAGGACGTCCGCCGGGAAAAAGCGCTGGAGCCGGCTGCCGAGCGCGTTCTGCCTATTATCTCGGCCATTGCGTCCGATACCTTGTCGCGCCTGTATCCGGAGGTGGCGCCTCAAGCCTGAGTCATGCGTCTCGCGCCAGCAGCCATTGTTGCAGAAACTGCACGCAAACCCTCACCTTGGCCGAGTTTGACAGTCGTGATGTAGTGACCGCCCACACATCGGCAGCCTGTTGATATGCAGGCAAGATGCGCACCAGATGGCCTTGCGCCAGGCTGCGGTCCACATCCCAGGCGGAACGCAGGATGATGCCGTGGCCATCGAGCGCCCATTGGCGCACGATTTCGCCATTGTTGGCGGACAGCGGCCCATCGACTTTCACGGTTTCCAGTCCTTGTGGGCCCTGCAGTTTCCAGCGCTGCCCATCCTGGTCCCGTTCGCGAATGACGATGCAATGATGCTCGCGCAATTGCGCCAGGGTAACGGGCACGCCGTGCCGTGCCAGATAGGCGGGCGCGGCGCACAGCACGCGGCTGTTGCTGGCGATACGGTGCGCGATCAGATCGGGCTCGTGAACTACGCCGACCCGGACGTCGAGGTCGAAACCTTCGCCCAGCAGGTCAACGGGACGGTCGAGCAGTTCCAGCTGTATTTTCAGCTCCGGATACTGCCTTGCCAGCTGGGACAGGGCGGGGCCGAGCTGATTGCGGCCGAAGCCGGAACTGGAACAGATGCGCAGCACACCCTGCGGTTGCAGTTTTGACTGCGCCACCGCTTCACCCATTTGTTCGACGTCCTCCAGGATGCGCTGCGCCCATTGCCGCACGATTTCGCCATGATCGGTCACGCTGACCCGGCGCGTGGTCCGGTGCAGCAGGCGCGTCTGTAAAGCCGCTTCCAGCATGCCGATGCGCTTGCTGACGACAGCCTTGGAGATGCCCAGTTCCAGCGCCGTGGCGGCGAAGCTGGTTTTCTGGGCGACCAGGCAAAACAGGCGTAAATCTTCGAGCTGCGGCGTATGGTTCATCAATTGTTCACGAAGTGTGGATGCTTGGGTTGCAAATGACATGATTGTATTCTGATGTCGCGCTAGTATCATCAATGCATCCCTATAGTTCAACAGGAGAATGTCATGGCTACACACAGAATCGCAGTCATCGCTGGTGATGGCATCGGCAATGAAGTCATGCCGGAGGGCTTGCGTGTCGTCGAGGCCGCAGCGCGCCGCTTCAATATCGAGTTGCAGTTCACTACCATGGAGTGGGCGAATTGCGACTATTACCTGGAGCATGGGCAAATGATGCCCCTGGACTGGTTTGCCCAGCTTAAGGATTTCGACGCCATTTATTTTGGCGCCGTGGGCTGGCCGGACAAGGTGCCCGACCATATCTCCTTATGGGGATCGCTGTTGAAATTCCGGCGTGAATTCGACGAGTACGTCAATTTGCGGCCCGTACGGCTGATGCCGGGCGTACCTTGTCCGTTGGCGAATAAAAAGCCGGGCGATATCGACTTTTATGTCGTGCGTGAAAATACGGAAGGAGAATATTCGTCCGTGGGCGGGCGTATGTTCGAGGGGACAGAGCGCGAAACGGTGCTGCAGGAATCCGTGTTTACGCGCAAGGGTGTCGATCGCATCCTGAAGTATGCGTTTGAGCTGGCGCAAAGCCGGCCTAAAAAACACCTGACATCGGCGACCAAGTCGAATGGTATTGCGATCAGCATGCCATTCTGGGATGAGCGGGTGGAAGCCATGGCGCCGGAATTTCCCGATGTGCGCTGGGATAAATACCATATCGACATACTTGCGGCCCGTTTTGTGCTCAGCCCCGAGCGTTTCGACGTGGTGGTCGCGTCGAATCTGTTTGGCGACATCCTGTCCGACCTGGGCCCCGCGTGTACGGGCACGATCGCCATTGCGCCGTCGGCCAATATCAATCCGGAACGCACTTTCCCTTCCGTCTTCGAACCGGTACACGGGTCTGCCCCAGATATCTATGGCCGGAATATTGCCAACCCCATCGGCATGATCTGGTCGGGCGCCATGATGCTCGATTTCCTCGGCAATGGCGATGCCCATTACACGGCGGCGCACGACGCGATCTTGCACGCCATTGAACAGGTGCTCGAGCATGGACCGCGTACGCCGGACATGGGAGGCGGCGCCAGTACGACCGATGTCGGCATGGCAGTTGCAGCATTGCTGAAATAAAGCTTGCCGCCCATGGGGGGCTTTGCTATAGTTCGCCTCCCCAATGAGGCGCTGCAGTTTGCAAAACAACGGGATCACTGGAAACGGTGAAGGTAGTAAAAAAGAGGGTTGACGGATTTAGCGAAACGCTTCATACTCTTCCTTCTTCGCAGCTGACAAACACAACGCTTTGTCGATAGCGCGAAAGCAGTACCGAATACAGTTCTTTAACAATTAACAGTCGATAAGTGTGGACATTTGATGTAGTGCAGCGCCGATCTTCGGATTGGCGTCATACTTAAAATATCAAATGTTCACGAAGAAATAAATGAAATAGGACGCTTCGCAAGAAGTGGCCTGTCAGTTGTTTTTGAGTGAGC
>NZ_NEGZ01000010.1 GCF_002127585.1 Janthinobacterium sp. GW458P | reverse complement strand
CCGCAAGGTGGCCGACGGCGACCTGACGGCGCAGATCGACGCCAGCGCCAAGGATGAAACCGGGCAACTTCTGCTGGCCCTGAAGGACATGAACGCGAGCCTGCTCAACATCGTGGGCGAAGTGCGCAGCGGCACGGACAGCATCGCCACCTCGTCGACGCAGATTGCCGCCGGCAACCAGGACCTGTCTTCCCGCACGGAAGAGCAGGCCGGTTCCCTGGAGGAAACGGCGTCGTCGATGGAAGAGCTCACTTCCACCGTGAAACAGAACGCGGACAATGCGCGCCAGGCCAACCAGTTGGCGGCCTCGGCGGCGCAAGTGGCCGTCAAGGGCGGCGCAGTGGTGGCGCAGGTGGTGGGCACGATGGAATCGATCAATGCCTCGTCGAACAAGATCGTCGACATCATTTCCGTCATCGACGGCATCGCCTTCCAGACGAACATCCTGGCCCTGAACGCGGCCGTGGAAGCGGCCCGTGCCGGCGAGCAGGGCCGCGGCTTTGCCGTCGTGGCGTCGGAAGTGCGCAACCTGGCGCAGCGCTCGGCGTCGGCGGCGAAAGAGATCAAGACCCTGATCGGCGCGTCCGTGGAGCAAGTCAACGCGGGCAGCATGCTGGTGGCGCAGGCCGGTTCGACCATGAATGACATCGTCGCCAGCGTGCAGCGCGTCACCGACATCATCACGGAAATCACGGCCGCCAGCAGCGAGCAAAGCGTGGGCATCGACGAGATCAACCGCGCCATCGGCCAGATGGATGCCGTGACGCAACAAAATGCGGCGCTGGTGGAAGAATCGGCGGCGGCCGCCGAATCGATGCAGCACCAGGCGCACAACCTGGCGCAAGTGGTCAGCGTGTGCAAAGCGTGGGCATCGACGAGATCAACCGCGCCATCGGCCAGATGGATGCCGTGACGCAACAAAATGCGGCGCTGGTGGAAGAATCGGCGGCGGCCGCCGAATCGATGCAGCACCAGGCGCACAACCTGGCGCAAGTGGTCAGCGTATTCAAATTGACGGGCCAGCAGGCCAGCGTCAGCGGCTTGAAGGGCAAGCAACGTGCGGTGGCGAAAGAGCCGCAAGAAGCCTTGCGGATCGGCCGCGCCGCCGCTTAAGTTGCTTACCTCGTTGCTTACCCGTAACCGCTGGGGTCAGTCATTTCGTGATCGGCATGTGCCCCATTGGGGCGCATGCCCCCGGCGGGTCTGACTCCCGATCAATCGCCAGCTGCGACAGCCGGTCCGCCTCGCCATTCCTGTGGCGCGGCAGCCAGCGCAAGCTCACATCCGTGAATTGTTCCAGCAGGGCCACGACGGTGGCCCTTTGTACTTCCAGTCCCTTGGCGCCGACCGGCGTCGTACCCAGCACGTCATTGATCACTACCTGGCTGTCGCCGAACAGCAGCAGTTGCACGGGCGGCGGGCGCACCTTGAGTGCCGCCTGCAGCACGGCCGTCAGGGCCGCGTATTCCGCGTCGCTGCTGCTGCCATGGCCGGCCGCCTCGCTCACTTCGATGCGCTCGCCGTTCGGCCCCAGCAGCAGTGCGCCTATGCCCAGCTTGCCAGGGTTCGGGTGGGCGGAACCGTCGAACCAGCCGCGCCAGGCCAGCGGCCCGCCATGGTCCTGTCGCTTGAGCGCCAGCTGGGCGCGGCGCGCCTGCATCTTCGCTTCCTTGCGCAGTTTGCGCGCCTGCGCTTCCGCCGTCATGGCTGGATCAGCAAGGTGTCGATCAGGCTGCCGATCCAGCACGCCGCCAGCACACAAACGGCCACTGTCATGGCGGGGCCGTCATTGGCGGAGAGCGCCTCCACTTTTTCCATGATCAGCTGCACGTCCAGGGGCAGGGCGCCGCTGTCGATCTGTGCCATTACCTGGTCCAATCGTGCCATGATCTGGCGCAATACGATCGCCAGCGCGACCAGGGCCGGCACGAGGAAGAGGCAGCCGCGGGCCTTGCGCCGCAAGACAAAATGCCCGCTGCCGGGAAAGACGAGGGCCGACAGCAGCAGGGCGAGATGACGTTTGGAAAGATGGGAGCCGCTCATGCGTGCCTTTTGTAGGGGAAAGAGCGTTTCATCATACTATTGCCAGCCGAATTTGCGCAGATACACGCGTTTCATGAACGTCGTCAGCACGGTGTAGCAGACGAGGATGCCCAGCAGCCAGGGGAAATATCCCAACGGCAAGGCTTGCAGCTTGAAGTAGGTGGCAAACGGACCCATCGGCAGGAACACGCCCACGGCCATGATGGCGGTGGTCGCCACCAGCAGGGGCACGGAAGCGATGCTGTCGATGAAGGGCAGCCTTGGCGTGCGGATCAGGTGCACGATCAGCGTCTGCGTCAGCAAGCCCACGACGAACCAGCCGGACTGGAACAGGGTCTGCTGCTCAGGCGTATTCGCGCCGAACACACGCCACATCAGGATAAACGTGCTGATGTCGAAGATCGAGCTGATGGGGCCGAAAAACACCATGAAGCGGCCGATGTCGCGCGGGTTCCAGCTCAGCGGCTGCTGGATCAGCTCGGCGTCGACGTTATCGAACGGAATGGCGATCTGCGACACGTCATACAGCAGGTTTTGCACCAGCAAGTGCAGCGGCAGCATGGGCAGGAACGGCAAAAAGGCGCTGGCCACCAGCACGGAAAATACATTGCCGAAGTTCGAGCTGGCCGTCATGCGGATGTATTTGAGCATGTTGCTGAAGGTGCGCCGGCCCTCCAGCACGCCTTCTTCCAGCACCATCAGGCTTTTTTCCAGCAGGATGATGTCGGCCGCTTCCTTGGCGATGTCGACGGCCGAATCGACGGAAATGCCGATGTCGGCCGCGCGCAGGGCGGGCGCGTCGTTGATGCCGTCGCCCATGAAGCCGACGATATGGCCATTGCCGCGCAGGGCGCGCACCAGGCGCTCCTTGTGCAGCGGGCTGAGCTTGGCAAACACGGTATTGTCTTCCGCCGCCCTGGCCAGGGTGGCGTCATCCATGTCGTCCAGCTGCGGGCCTTGCAGCACGCCATGCACGGCCAGGCCCACTTCGCGGCAAATCTTCGCCGTCACCAGGTGGTTGTCCCCCGTCAATACTTTCACGGTGACGCCGTGTTCCGCCAGCGCGCGCAGGGCGGGCGCCGTCGATTCCTTCGGCGGATCAAGAAACGCCACATAGCCGATCAGGGTCAGCGCCGTTTCATCGGCCACGCCATACACGGTTTTGTGCGGCGGCACTTCCTTGACGGCCACGGCCACCACTCTCAGCCCCTCCGCGTTGAGGCCGTGCGTGGTTTCCAGCACCTTGTCCAGCAGGGCGGCGTCGAGCGGCACGTTGACGCCGTTCAGGCGCAGCTGGCTGCAGGCGGCGAGGATTTCCTCGACGGCGCCCTTGCAGATCAGTTCATGGTGGTCATTCTTTTCGGAAACAACGACGGACATGCGGCGGCGCACGAAATCAAACGGGATTTCATCGACCTTCACGTAATCGCGGGCCAGCTGCATTTCCGTCTGCAATTCCACATGGTCGAGCACGGCGCGGTCCAGCAGGTTTTTCAGGCCCGTCTGGTAGTGGCTGTTCAGGTAGGCGAATTGCAGCACTTCATCGGATTGCTGGCCGAACACGTCCGTATGGCGTTCCAGCACGATCTTGTCCTGCGTCAAGGTGCCCGTCTTGTCCGTGCACAGCACGTCCATGGCGCCGAAGTTCTGGATGGCGTCCAGGCGTTTCACGACGACTTTCTTTTTCGACAGTTTCACGGCGCCCTTGGCCAGGGTGCTGGTGACGATCATGGGCAGCATTTCCGGCGTCAGTCCCACGGCGACGGACAGGGCGAACAGGAACGCTTCCATCCAGTCGCCCTTGGTCCAGCCATTGATGAGGAACACCAGCGGCGCCATCACGAGGGCGAAACGGATCAGGAGCCAGCTGACGCTGTTGACGCCCGCCTCGAACGCCGTCGGCGTGCGCTCGGTGGCCGTCACGCGCGTGGCGATGGTGCCGAAGTAGGTGCGGTTGCCCGTGGCCAGGACCAGCGCCGTGGCCGCGCCCGAGATTACGTTGGTGCCCATGAACAGCAGATTGGCCAGCTCCATCGGGTCTTTGCCATGGGCGTCGGCCAGTTCGGCCATTTTTTCCACGGGCAAGGATTCACCCGTCATGGCGGCCTGGCTGACGAACAGGTCTTTGGCGGACAACAGACGGCAATCGGCGGGGATCATGTCGCCGGCCGACAGCACGATGATGTCGCCCTGCACCAATTGCCGGATCGGCAATTCGGCCTGCTGGCCATTGCGCAGCACGGTGGCCGTGTTGCTGACCATGGCTTTCAGGCGTTCGGCGGCGCGGTTCGAGCGGCCTTCCTGCACGAAGCGCAGCAGGGTCGACAAAATCACCATGGTGCCGATGACGATGGTGGCCTTCGGGTCTTCCGTCAGGTAGGACACGATGGCCAGCATGGTGAGCAGCAGGTTGAACGGATTCTTGTAGCACAGCCACAGGTGCTGGTACCAGGCCAGCGGTTTTTCGTGCTCGACCTCGTTCGGCCCCGTTTGCGCGCCGATCACTTGCGCTTCGGCATCGCGCAAGCCTTCCAGGCGCGTGTGCAGGCGGTTCAGTGCGCTGTCCAGGTCTTCATGGGCGGCAGCCAGCAGCTGGCGCGCCAGGTGGTCGGGCACAGGCCGGGCTGTGCTGTTTTCCAGCGGCATGGCGCGGCGGCGGAAGTTGCCGGCCGTATGGCGCTTGCGCAGGAACGATTCGAATAAGCGGGTGAAGAGATTCATTGCTCTTCCTTTCACGACGAGGTGTTGACGGGCGGCGCAGCCGCAGGCAAGACTTGCGTGCCGCCAAGACACAATCGTGCTGGCGGGCAATCCGGGTCAGTAGCCGGTCGCGATCGGAAAGAGGGGGGAGAGGCGCGCAGCCGGACTGGCCGCGCGAGACACCGCACCTTGCTCAGCAAGGCACGGAGGAAAGAGAGTTCCGCGTTGCTTGCTGTTTAGCTGCCGAGGCAATCGCCGATACAAGATCGGCTACTGTCACTAGAACAAGTACCCACGTGGGACTCCGTAAATGAATAATGGGGGCATCTTATGCACGTGCTGCAACAGTGTCAACTGAAGAAATCTTAGGTTTCCAAAGTGTAATGTGGCTGTGGGTAAATACGAACGACAGATGTCGAATAAGAAAGGTTGATGCGCGGTGCGGGGAGGGCCGGAGCGGCCATTCCCCTTGCTGTGACAATGTGTGATTCTTTCTGCTTGGCAATCCGTTATGCTCGGCTATGTTAGTTGACTGGAAACAGCCACGGTAAACGCTATGCATTACAGAAAACCACATGTCTATGGAATTGATTTTTGGGGCAGTAATAGCCGGACTTGTTGTCATGTTCTTGGCCGGCAAGCACTTTTCAAGAAAACTGCCCAAAGAAACCCATTTTGAATGTGCGCGTTGCGGTACGGTTGCTCGCCACAACGATCGAACCATCGAAGCCTGGCGCAACAACAAGACCACCTACTTCTGTCAGCCCTGTCATCTTAAATGGCTGCATGGCAGGGCGCCACGAGAGCGTGAAGGCGGTATTTCTCCTGCAGGTTCCAGATCTGGCTCCAGATCAGGATGCCTTGGCGTTGTTGTGCTGTTTGCCGTCGTTCCGCTTGCCGGCTTTTTAGTGCTGCACGCCTATGCCTGACCCATTTTTGGCCTAGCGCGCCTCGCCAAAAGCTTCTCGCTCCCTGCCAGTTTCCGCGATGCTGCTGCTCCGCATGCGTAGAATCCCGTGGATGCCTGTTTTACGGCAAGCACTATTGGCAGCAACCGACGTCTTTCGGCCCATAGTGTTGAAACAGTCGAGCGGCAATGATTTCCAGAGGCCTCCGACCGCCAGGCTGCCGGTGATCGTTCACCGGCGGCGGTACAGGCCAGGCTGGGCTGGGCTGGCAGGATATTGATCTAATGGTCTACGTACCTGAGTTTTTCAACATCATAGGGCGTGACCTGCCAACGATGGCAAGCGGCCAGGAGCAGTCGTTTGAAGCGAAACTTGAGTAACTAAAATCAATGATAAAAACTATGGAATCTCAAATGCAACTTCAGTTGGGACAGAAAATTTCCCGCATTTCTTTATTTTTTTTCGCGTCAATTTTCTTTGGCTGCGCCTTTGCTCCTGAAGTTGTAGCGGCTAATGTAAGGATTTTTTCCTTGGCTCTATCGGCATTATTTTATTGCGTGGGAAGCAATAGGTCTGCTTTGATTTCACCGACAAAGAGCTTGCAATGGAAGTTCATGCCGCCGATACCGCGAGCTTTGTTTCTCGCTTTTTTTCAGTTGCTAGCATTGTCGGCTGTGATGATGCTCCTGGATGTTTAACGGGCCACGAGTGCACTAGACACTGCTGAACTGCTTATACGCTCTGGCCACAAGCGGCCCTTCGGGGAAGAGCATCAACGCGAGTTGTGTAATATATTGGAAATTGGAATGACGACAGAACAAAAGCGCTTACTCGATAGACGGAAAAGGGATTTCGCGCTTCGGGGCGGAATCTACCGATGACGGCAGCCGGCCCGGAGAGGGCGGACTTCTGAACGTAGATATCATCTCAATTTTAGTGGAGGCGAGAATTCAAAGCTATATATTCGCATCGTCAGACGAACCAAGTGCTATAGCGTCTTTGTCGATTGAAGCATTGACGGCGGCGGCCCGTGCCGGGCTTTTCTCGCTTACGCTCGCCAGTGACGACGAATTGGCGTTGCTGATGGGTTTGCTCGGCATTGAACCATTGCGCTCAATATCGTTGCTGTCTAATACTGAGTTCCTTGTGCTCTTCGATTATTCCGATAGGTTTTTACCTCAAATGACTCAGGAAGATTTTGACGTATTCTATGAAAAATGGCTACGCTTGACTGACCGGGAGTCAAATATGGATGAGTATGGACAGCTATTATTTCTTCAAGGGCGGGCTGCTAGCTGGAACCAGATGGCGAGCAGGTTCATACTCCGCGAAGCCCCAATGGCATCTACAGAGTGATTCCAGGGTGCCAAGAGCCGATATGCAAAAATAATTACCCTCCAGTCCACAAACCAGCAGCATGAGACCAGTCTGCGATGATATCGCAGGACTATGGGAACAAGATGGATCGCTTCGAGACGTCTACGTGCAGAATACCGACGCTGTCCACTGGGATCGCTTCGACCTACTGCTCAAGCAATACGAATGCACGTACAGCGTTGATGGGACTGCGCTGCCATTTCAAGGATCGCGCTGCGTTCTGGAGAATCGTGAAGGTTCGCATTTGTTATCGATTCTGTTGGATGGCCCGGTTGTAATCTGCTGCCACTTCTGTATACCCGGGCAGTTAGAACTCGATATCTCACCGAAGGAAGTTACTGGGATCTTGCGGCATGTGCAAGTCCTTTCATTCGTCGAAAACTTGGCTGAGACTTTAGAACTTCCTGCGGACATCTCTCCTGAAAATTGCGAGCAAAACCCGATGCTAACGTATGCGCCTCAGACAAAATCGTGGCATATACGTGATGATACGCAATAGTGGTCAAGGTCCGCTCCGGGGCGCAGGCGGAACGTCGCAGGCGAAAGATCCGGCAGCAAGTCGTACTCTATCGGACGGTTCAAAGCGCTGCTTCCGACGAGTCAATAGCGGCTCGTGTCAGACCTGTTCGCCGTTCAGCGAGTGGCTGCAGCCTATACCGCATCAGGCCGATTACGCCGCCATCGCCAGCGAATCAGACAGGATGTGCCACAGGGCCGCATGGCGCTGCTGCAGCGCCGCGCCGCCCGCGTAGATCAGCTCCACGTGCAGGCTGTCGACGATGCCCAGGTAGGCTTGCGCATACAGGTCGACGCGCTGCGGCGGCAGGGCGGGCGCGCAGCGGCCCAGGCTGGCCACGTAATGCCGCTGCAATTGCGCCAGCAAGGCTTCGTAACCCGTGCCCACTTCCACGCGCAGGGGGGCGGGCGGCAAATACGCCGTGCGCAGCAAAAAGCGCAAATGGGCCGAGTCGGCATAGCGCTGCGCCATGCGGTCGCAGTACAGGGAACCGGCCAGCTGGCCGCCGGGCGCCGCCAGCGCCGTCTCGTCGGCGAAGCAGGCATCCATGAAGGCTTGCTCTTCGGCCAAGGCGTCGGCAAACACGTCCAGAAACAGGGCGTCCTTGCCGGCGAAGTGCGAATACAGCGACGCCTTGCGCATGCCCGCCTGCGCGGCGATGTCGCTGAGGGACGAAGCGTCGTAGCCGTGTTCCGAAAAGTGCACGACGGCGACGGCGCAGATGTTATCGGCCGAAGCCGAGCGTTTTTTCATCATTGGGGTGAGAGTGGGTGAGGCGTCAGTGCGCTCCCAGGCTGCTGGCATGGACCGGATGGATGCGCGCAGTGGCCAGGGTCAGCCATGATACCAGCAGGCCGGCCGCGGTCAAGAACAGCAGCCACGGCAGCGGCCCCGACTCGGATAGGCTGGCCGCCAGCGGCGTGGCCAGCGATGACAAGCTCATCTGTATGGCGCCCAGCAATGCCGCCGTGGAACCGAGCGCGCGCTGCTGCGAGCCCATGGCCATGGCCATCAGTGCCGCTTCCGCCATGCCCAGGCCAAACAGGGCCACGAACATACCGGGCACGGCGGCGGCGATGCCGGCGCCCGCCCAGGCGCCCAGCAGGGCCAGTGCCGCGCCGCCCAGCATGGCCAGGCTGCCCGCCGCGCTCAGGCGCGCCACGCCATGGCGGCTTACGAGGCGCCCGCTGGCCATCGCGCCCAGCAGCACGGCCACGCCCGTGGCGCCGAAGACGAGGCCGAAACTGCCGGCGGACAGGCCGAAATCGCGCTGGTACACGAGCGAGGCCCCGCCGATGTAGGCGAACAGGAAGAAAAAGCTGGCCGCCAGGGCCAGTGCGGGCAGCAGGAAGGCGCGGTCGAGCGCGATGCGCGCATACGCGCGGTGCATGCCGCGCGGCGAGACCCGCTTGGCGCTGGGCAGGGTCTCCGCCAGGAACAGCGCGCTATTGAGCAGGGTCAAGGCGCCCAGCGCGGCCAGGGCCAGCATCACGGCGCGCCAGCCGTAATGCGCGTCAAGCAAGCCGCCCACGGCGGGCGCCAGCACGGGTGCCAGCCCCACGATGGTCATCAACAGGGCAAACAGCCGCGCCGCCTGCACGCCATCGGCCACGTCGCGCACCATGCTCATCACCACGACCAGGGTCAGCGCCGCGCCCAGGCCCTGCGCCGTGCGCGCCAGCAGCAGGGTGTGTAATTGTTCCGCCTGCGACGCCCACACGGCCGCCGCGATGTAGACGGCGATGCCGGCCAACAGCGGGCGGCGCCGGCCCAGCATGTCCGTCAGCGGGCCGAACAGCAGCTGCCCGCCGCCCAGGGCCAGCAGGAAGACGGTCAGGCTCAGCTGCACATTTGCATACGAGGTGTGCAGCTCGCGCGCCATGGCGGGCATCGAGGCGAGGTACATGTCGATGCCGGCCGGACCGAGCACGGCCACCAGGGCCAGGGACGCCGCCAGAGCGAGACTGGCGGCGGGGAGGGTGGTTTGCTGCTGCATTGCATTTCCTTCATATCGTCAAAAGACGCGGCATGGACACCGCCGTCTTTTTTATTGTACACTGGCTACCTACCGATAGGTAGCTACCGCGATAAAGGCAAAGGATGACAATGATGAGAGACGTGACAATGACGGGTGCGCCGCATCCGCGAGGAGAGCGGACATGACGGAAGTGGGAATCTCGCTCAGCGGCGTGGCTGTGGCGCTGCTGTTTGCCGCCTGGAGTTCGCACCGCAGCCGCTGCGAGCGGCGCGACGTCGTGTGCCTGACGATACTGGGTACCGTGCTGGGCTTGCCGGGCGCCGTTCTGCTGGCGCTGTAGCGCGCGCACAAAAAAACGGCAGACCTTGCGGCCTGCCGTTCTGTTTTAATTTAATACTCCCGGCTTTTGCCGGGATTTTATTTCTAGATTGCTGAGTTTCGATACCTGACAAAACCGTAGCGAGCGTCAGTGGGGCTCGGCGCCCCCTTGTGGCCAAGAAGCGCAACCGTACTCTATACGGGGGCGCCGAGCCGGTGAGCATCGCCGGCCGCAAAGCGCCACGCGCAGTAGGTTTGGTCTGGCGTCATTCCTCTTCGTACGAACTGATCGGTGCGCAGCCGCAGAACAGGTTGCGGTCGCCGTACACGTTGTCGGCGCGGCCGACCGGCGGCCAGTACTTGCGCTGGCGCAGGGAAGCGACGGGGTAGGCGGCGATTTCGCGGCTGTACTTGCGTTCCCAGTTGTCCGACATCAATACCTGTGCCGTGTGCGGCGCGTTCTTCAACGGGTTGTCGTCGTGGTCGAATTCGCCGCTGGCGACCTTGGCGATTTCCGCGCGGATAGCGATCATGGCGTCGATGAAGCGGTCGATCTCCGCTTTCGATTCGCTTTCCGTCGGCTCGATCATCAGGGTGCCCGGCACGGGGAAGCTCATGGTCGGCGCATGGAAGCCGAAGTCCATCAAACGCTTGGCCACGTCTTCGTTGCTGATGCCGGTGGCGTCCGTGATCGGGCGCAGGTCCAGGATGCACTCGTGCGCGACCAGGCCGTCGTGGCCCGAGTACAGCACCGGGTAGTGCGGCGCCAGGCGGCGCGCGATGTAGTTCGCCGCCAGGATCGCCGTCTCGGTCGCCGCCGTCAAGCCTTCCGCGCCCATCATGGCGATGTACATCCACGAAATCGGCAGGATGCTGGCCGAGCCGAATGGCGCGGCGCTGACGGCGCCGATGCCCGCCGCGTCGCGCTGGTAGCCCGACGAGCGCTGGTTCGGCAGGAATTTCGCCAGGTGGGCGCCCACGCCGATCGGGCCCACGCCCGGTCCGCCGCCGCCGTGCGGGATGCAGAAGGTTTTATGCAGGTTCAGGTGCGACACGTCGCCCCCAAAACTGCCGGGAGCGGCCACGCCGACCAGCGCATTCATGTTGGCGCCGTCGATGTAGACCTGGCCGCCGTGCGAGTGGATGATCTCGCACAGTTCCTGGATGCCTTCTTCAAACACGCCGTGGGTGGACGGGTAGGTGACCATCACGCAAGCCAGGTTGGCGCTGTGCTTTTCCGCTTTCGCCTTCAGGTCGGCCAGGTCCACGTTGCCGTTGGCGTCGCAGCTGGTGACGACCACCTGCATGCCGACCATGTTGGCCGATGCGGGATTGGTGCCGTGCGCCGACGAGGGAATCAGACAGATGTTGCGGTGGCCTTCGCCGCGCGACTCGTGATACGCCTTGATCACCAGCAGGCCCGCGTATTCGCCCTGCGAGCCGGCGTTCGGCTGCAGCGAGACGGCCGCGTAGCCTGTCAGCGCGCACAGCATCTCTTCCAGCTGCGAAATCATCTCGCGGTAGCCGACCGTTTGCGCGCTAGGTGCGAACGGGTGGATGTTCGAAAATTCCGGCCAGGTGACGGGAATCATTTCGCTCGTCGCGTTCAGCTTCATGGTGCACGAGCCGAGCGGGATCATGGTGCGGTCCAGCGCCAGGTCCTTGTCGGCCAGGCTGCGCAGGTAGCGCAGCATTTCGTGTTCCGAGTGGTAGCTGTTGAAGACGGGGTGGGTCAGGTAGGCGCTCTCGCGCGCCAGGTTGGCCGGCAGCGCGCTGGTCACATTTGCTTCAACGGCATCGAGGTCCGGCGCGGCAGGCGCGTTGGCGACGCCGTCGGCGAAGACGCTCCACAGCAGCGCGATATCGTCGCGCGTGGTGGTTTCGTCGAGCGACACGCCGACGTGGGTGGCGTCGATCTTGCGCAGGTTGACGCCGTGCTTCAGGGCCGCCGCGTGCAGTTTTTCCGCATCGCCGACGTTGACGGTCAGGGTGTCGAAGTAGCTGGCGTTGACGACCTTGTGGCCCAGGGTCTTCAGGTTGGCCGCCAGCACGCCCGTAAAGCGGTGCACGCGCTGGGCGATCTGCAGCAGGCCGGCAGGGCCGTGATAGACGGCGTACATCGAGGCCATCACGGCCAGCAGCACTTGCGCCGTGCAGATGTTCGACGTCGCTTTTTCGCGGCGGATATGCTGTTCGCGCGTTTGCAGGGCCAGGCGATAGGCCTTGTTGCCCTGCGCATCGACGGTCACGCCCACCAGGCGGCCCGACATATTGCGCTTGAATTCATCGCGCGTGGACAGGTAGCCTGCGTGCGGGCCGCCGAAACCAAGCGGCACGCCGAAGCGCTGGCTGTTGCCGACGACGACGTCGGCGCCCCATTCGCCCGGCGGCGTGAGCATGGTCAGGGCCAGCAAATCGGCCGCGACGATGACCATGGCGCCATTCGCGTGCAGTTTTTCCACGCCGGCGCGGTAGTCACGCACGACACCGTTGACGCCAGGGTATTGCAGCAGCACGCCGAAGCAGGCGTCCAGCGACTCGATTTCAGCCGGATCGAAGGTGCGCACTTCGATGCCGATCGGCTGGGCGCGCGTCTGCACCACTTCCAGCGTTTGCGGCAGCACGTCATTGGCGACGTACAGCACGTTCGACTTCGACTTGCCCACGCGCTGGATCAGGGTCATCGCTTCGGCGGCGGCCGTGCCTTCGTCCAGCATCGAGGCGTTCGAGATGCCCATGCCGGTCAGGTCGGTGATCACTTGCTGGAAGTTCAGGATTGCTTCCAGGCGGCCTTGCGAAATCTCAGGCTGGTAAGGCGTGTACGCCGTGTACCAGGCGGGATTTTCAAAGATGTTGCGCAAAACGACACCAGGGGTAAACGTATTGTAGTAGCCTTGGCCGATCAGGGATTTGAGCACCTGGTTCTTGCCGGCGATGGCTTTCAGGCGCGACAGCGCTTCCTGTTCCGGCATCGGCTGCGAATACGCGCCCAGGGGCAGGGCGCCCTTGTTGCGGATGTTGCTTGGCACCAGGGCGTCGATCAGCGCGGCGCGCGATGGATAGCCGAGGGTCGCCAGCATGGCTTGCTGTTCGGTGGCGGAAGGGCCGATGTGGCGGGCGATGAAGGCATCGCGTGCTTCGAGTTGGGTCAGGCTGGTGCGGGTCATGATATAGAGGCCAAAAAAGACTGAAAAACCGGGATGCGGCGCGCGGGCGCGGCGGCGGGTTATAGCTACAAAATTAAATGCAAACGGGCCGCAATTGCGGCCCGTGAGTCAAACGCGATCAGGCGCTGGTGGTGGCGCCATAGGCGGCAGCGTCGAGCAAGCCGTCCAGGGCCGACACGTCTGCTGGCTTGATCTTGAACAGCCAGTTGGCGTAGGCGTCGGCATTGATCGACTCGGGCGAGTTGACCACGGCGTCGTTGACGGCCACGATTTCGCCGGCGATCGGCGCGTAGATGTCACTGGCGGCCTTGACCGATTCCACCACGGCGGCGTCGTCGCCGGCGCCGTAGCTGTTGCCCACGGTTGGCAGTTCGACGAAGACGATGTCGCCCAGGGCGTCCTGCGCGTACTCGGTGATGCCGACGGTGACGGTGCCGTCGCCTTCAAGGCGTACCCATTCGTGGGAAGCGGTGTACTTCAGGTCTGCAGGAATGTTCATGTGTGGCTCCAGATGGTAAGTGTTCGTTATTGATTATAGTTGTACGGTCTTGCGGGCGGCTCTATAAAACCTTACGCAGCCAGGATTTTACCGTTACGCACGAAAGGCAGCTTGACGACGGAAGCGGCCAGCTGCTTGCCGCGGATTTCCACGTGCACGGTGTCGCCCACTGCCACGCCGTTGGGCACGCGCGCCAGGGCAATCGCTTCCTGCATGGTCGGGCTGAAGGTGCCGCTGGTGATTTCGCCCGTGGCGTCGCTGCCGGCGATGATGACTTTTTGATGGGCGCGCAGCACGCCGCCTTTTTCGCGCAGGATCAGGCCGACGAATTGCGCGTTCTGGCCTTTCGCCAGCAGGGCGGCCTTGCCGATGAAGTCGCGCTCGCTGACCAGGTCGATGGTCCATGCCAGGCCCGCGTCGAGCGGGTTGACGGTCTCGTCCATGTCCTGTCCGTACAGGTTCATGCCCGCTTCCAGGCGCAGGGTGTCGCGCGCGCCCAGGCCGGCCGGCTTGACACCGGCGGCGATCAGGGCGTTCCACAGCGCTTCCACCCGGGTGGCCGATACGCCGATTTCAAAACCGTCTTCGCCCGTGTAGCCGGTGCGCGCCAGCATGACTTCGCCGAAGGCCGTGTCCTTGACGATGACGACGTTGAACGGCTTGATGGCTTCGGACGCGGCTTGTGTTTCCGGCAGCACTTGCCACACCTTGGCGCGCGCGTTCGGGCCTTGCACGGCCACCAGGGCCATCGGATCGTTGGCACTGCGGCGCTCGGTAATCGTCAAGCCGCTGTTGGCGGCTGTATTTTGCTGCTGCATCCAGGCCACGTCTTTTTCAGCCGTGCCCGCGTTGACGACGAGGCGGAACCAGTTTTCGTTGAAGAAGTAGACGATCAGGTCATCGATGACGGTACCTTCGGCATTCAACATGCACGAGTACAGCGCCTTGCCCGACACTTGCAGCTTGTCAACGTTGTTGGCCAGCAAGCCGCGCAAAAAGGCGCGCACGTTCGGGCCTTCGATATCGACCACGCACATATGGGACACGTCGAACATGCCGGCGTCGCCGCGCACGGCGTGGTGCTCTTCGATTTGCGAGCCATAGTTGACGGGCATGTCCCAGCCGCCGAAATCGACCATGCGGGCGCCGAGGGCACGGTGGGCGTTGTTGAGTGGGGTCGCTTTGAGCGTCATGGAATCCTCGGGACGAAGGTAAAGGGGAAGTTAACAGAACACACAGAGCCCAACACGGCTTTCCGGCGTGATCACTGACCCCCCTGTCCTTTGTACCTGAGAGATTACGGGGGCTTGCCCCGTGCGCCCCTTCGGTGGGCCGCCGGCGTAAAGCCGCGGCCGCTCTCCAGAGTTGAGCTGAAACATGTCGCCAAAGCAACAGCTTCAGTCCGCCTGATCGGTCCTTTTGCCTGAGAGTTTTTGGGTAGTGCCCCTTCGGCGGCAACGCTGGATTGCCCTCTCCCGATCAAGTGGAGGGAATATATGCCAGCAGGGTGTTTCTGTCAATCTGTAAAGACGTTGCCAAATTGCAGCAAAAGCCCCGGTTTGCGGGGCTGGCAAGGGGGCTGTTCCGCTGCAAAAGGGCGCCCGGCCGCGCAGGAATGCGCTATGATGAAATCCTGGCTTTCTTGCGGGTGCCTGCCATGAATACTACACAAAGCGAGACGCAAAACAACACCGAGCAGCATGGGTACTTCACCCTCTCCGGCGACGTCAACAGCGATATGGTGCGGCGCGTCTTCAATGCCGCCGCCGACATCTCGGAAGACAAGCTCACCACCGCGCACATTTTGATCCAGTCGAACGGCGGTTATGTCAGCGACGGCATCTGCCTGTACAATTTTCTCAGCAAGTTGCCGCTCGACATCATTACCTATAACGCGGGCGCCGTGGCCTCCATCGCCGTGACCCTGTTCCTGGCGGGGCGCCAGCGCCACGCCAGCGACACGGCCCGCTTCATGGTGCACAAATCGCATGCCACGGCCTCGCCCGGTTCGCGTCCCGATGCCCTGAGCATCATCGTCGAAGGCTTGCGCGCCGACGACATGCGCACGGAGCGCATCCTGCGCGGCCACGTCAGCCTGACGGACGAGCAGTGGCAGGTGCACGCGTATTCCGACCTGCACCTGACGGCCGACCAGGCGCTGGAGGTGGGCCTGATCGCCTCGATCCGCGATTTTGCGCCGCCCAAGGGCAAGCGCCTGACGAATATCTGACGCGCCGCCCGTGCGGCTGCCGCGAGAATGTTTTCATGCGGCAATTTCAAAGATGAAAATTGTAATGGAATGTAATTCTTGCCCGTCGTTGACGAAAACCCGGGCGCAAGCGGGGCCAGTCGTGGCATAGTGCACGCTGATCATGAAATAAGTGCAGGCACGATGACTTGGTGGAATGGGATTTCTTTTGCGGCCGATATGGCCGTCATGGGGCCGGCGGGGGTGGCGATCGCCGTGTGGCTGCTGGTGTCGCGCCAGTGGAAGCTGGTGCTCAGCTGGAGCCTGTGGTACGGCGGCGGCCTGGCCCTCGTGGTGCTGTCGAAGCTCGCCTTCATGAGCTGGGGCGTGGGCAGCAGCACGCTCGACTTCACCGGCTTCAGCGGCCATGCCATGCGCGCCGGCGCCGTGTTTCCCGTCCTGATGTACGTCCTGCTGCAGCGGGCCGATGGCCGCTGGCGCCATGCCGGCGTGCTCGTCGGCGTGGCCTTTGCCGTGCTGGTGGCCATTTCCCGCGTGGTCGTGCATGCGCACAGCGTGTCGGAAGCCGCCAGCGGCTGTGTGCTGGGCCTGGCGGTGGCGCTGGGCTTCATGTGGCATGCCCGCGGCGCCGTCAATATCGCCGTCAGCCACGCGCTGGCGCTGGCCAGCCTGGCGCTGATGGTGGTGCTCAGCTTCAAGGCCGAGCCCATGCCGACCGAGCGATGGCTGCAGAAACTGGCCATGGTGCTGTCCGGCCACGAGCGTGTTTTTTCCCGCGCCGACTGGAAACTGGCGCAGGATGGCCGGCCAGCCCGGTGAAGCGCTGCCGGCTGGCGCCTGACACTGCTGTTTTTTGGCCAGAAAAGCATCAGGAAATGGTATGATGAACCACTTTTTCGTGGCGAGCGGCCAGGCTGCCGTCGCAATGGTGACCACGGTGACCATCAACTGAATATGAACCGGGTTCACCCGTCTCAACGGCCAGCATAGGCCAGGAACTCTAAAACACGTGCGTCTCTCTTCCATCAAGTTGTCGGGATTTAAGTCTTTTGTCGATCCCACCAATTTCCAGGTGCCAGGCCAGCTCGTGGGCGTGGTCGGACCTAACGGCTGCGGCAAGTCGAACATCATCGACGCCGTGCGCTGGGTGCTGGGCGAATCGAAAGCGTCGGAATTGCGCGGCGAATCGATGCAGGACGTCATTTTCAACGGCTCCACGCACCGCAAGCCCGCCGGACGCGCTTCCGTGGAACTGGTGTTCGACAACAACGACGGCAAGGCGTCCGGCCAGTGGGGCCAGTACGCCGAGATCGCCGTCAAGCGCACGCTGACGCGCGACGGCACCTCCACCTATTACATCAACGGCCAGCCCGTGCGCCGGCGCGACATCCAGGACATCTTCCTCGGCACGGGCCTCGGTCCGCGCGCCTACGCCATCATCGGCCAGGGCATGATTTCGCGCATCATCGAATCGCGCCCCGAAGAATTGCGCGTCTTCCTCGAAGAAGCAGCCGGCGTGTCGAAATACAAGGAACGCCGCCGCGAGACGGAAAACCGCTTGCAGGACACGCGCGAAAACCTGCTGCGCGTGGAAGATATCTTGCGCGAACTCAATGCCAACCTGGAAAAACTGGAAGCGCAGGCCGCTGTTGCCACGCGTTTCCACGCCTTGCAGGCGGACCAGGAAGAAAAGCAGAAACTGCTGTGGCTGTTGCGCAAGAACGAGGCGCAAAACGAGCAGACGCGCTATTTCCGCGAAGTGGAACAGGCGCAGACGGACCTGGAAGAACAGACGGCCAAGCTGCGCAACGTGGAGCTGACCCTCGAGCAGATGCGCCAGGCGCACTTTGCCGTGGGCGACCGCCTGCATACGGCGCAAGGCCATCTGTATCAGACGAATGCGGAAATCGGCAGCCTGGAAGCGCAGATCAAGTTCGTCATCGAATCGCGTGCGCGCCTGCAGGCCCAGCTGGCCACCCTGACGGCCCAGCGCGACCAGTGGAGCCGCCAGGGCGGCGAATACCAGGAACAGATCGAGGAGGCGGAATTCCACCTTGAAGAGCTGGCCGCCAAGGTTGAGCAATCGCAAATGATGGCCGAACAGAAGGGCGAGCAATTGCCCGAGCTGGACGCCGCCTGGCGCGCCGCGCAAAACAGGAGCACGGAATCGCGGGCCAGGATTATGCAAGCCCAGCAGCAGCTGGAACTGGAATCGGCACACCAGCGCAATGCCTCCAACATCCTGGCCAGCCTGTTGACGCGCCGCGAGCGCCTGCAGCAGGAAAAGAACAGCCTGAGCCTGCCGGACAGCAGCCACCTGGAAAACCTGAAATTGCAGCTGGAAGAAAAGCAGCAGGCGCTGGAAGAACAGGGTTTTTATCTGGAAGAAGCGCTGGAGCAGCAGCCGAAGCTGGAGCAGGAGCGGGCCGAGGCGCAGGCGCAGGTCAATGCCGAAACGGCCGCCAACGCCCAGCTGGAAGCGCGTCTTTCCGCTTTGAAACAATTGCAGGAACGCGTGCAGACCCAGGGCAAGGTCCAGCCCTGGCTGAAAAAGCACGAGCTCGACACCTTGCCCCGCCTGTGGCAAAAGCTGCAGATCGAGGCGGGCTGGGAAGCGGCCATGGAATCGATCCTGCGCGAGCGCACGTCGGCCCTGCAACTGTCGAACATCGACTGGGCCAAGGCTTTCTTTGCGGACGCGCCGCCGGCCAAGCTGGCCCTGTATGCGCCGTCCACCGTGGCGCCGCTGCCCGTGCCGGAAGTGGCGGGCCTGAAGCCTTTCCTGAATTTGCTTAAACTCAACGATCCGGGCTTGCGCGGCTTGCTGCAGGACTGGCTGTACAACGCCTATGCCGTGGAAGACGCGGTCGAGGCGCTGGCCGAGCGCAGTAAATTGCCGCCGGGCGGCTATTTCGTCACGCGCGCGGGCCATGTGGTCACGGCCACCAGCGTGCGCTTCTATGCGGCCGATTCGGAGCAGGAGGGCATGCTGGGCCGCCAGCAGGAAATCGACAATATCGGCAAGCAGCTGCGCGCCCAGCAATTGCTGGCCGAAGAGGCGCGCGCCCGTTCCGTGCGGGCCGACGCGGCGGTGGCGAATTTGACGCGCAACCTGTCGGACTTGCGCTTGCGCATACAGCAGCTGACGTCTTCCGTGCATACTCTGCAACTGGACGTGGTGAAACTGTCGGAAGTGGAAGCGCGCTTCAACCAGCGCAGCACGCAGATCGGCGCCGACCTGGCGGAAATTGCCGCGCAGGAAGCCGAGCAGCAGCAGATCAAGGCCGAATCGGAAGAGAAATTCGAACAGCTGGACATGGAACTGGGCAACCTGCAGGAAGCGCACGAAGACGGCCACACGGATTTCCTGCAGAAGGAACAGCGTCTGGCCGAGGCGCGCGAAGCCTTGCGCGACCTGGAGCGGGCCGCCAAGGATACGGAATACGCGGAAAAAGCCCACCGCGCGAAGATCGAGGAATTGCGCCGTAATATCGCCACGGCCAGTACGCAGGCCCGGCAGGTGACGGAAAGCCTGGAAGCGGGCCAGCAGGAACTGGCCAGCCTGGAAAGCGGCGCGGCCGCCGACGGCCTGCAGGATCTGCTCGAGCGCCGCACCACGCAGGAACGGGCGCTGGCCGATGCGCGCCATGAGCTGGACCAGATCACGCAGCAGCTGCGGTTGTCCGAAGACGCGCGCACGCAGTCGGAACGCAGCCTGCAGCCGCAGCGCGACAAGATCATGGAAATGCAGCTCAAGGAGCAAGCCGCGCGCCTGAACCAGGAGCAGTTCGCCCAGCAATTGCTGGAGTCGGGCGCCGACGAGGCTGTCCTGACGGAAAAATTGCACCCGGACATGCGGCCATCGTATCTGCAGGGCGAAGTGACGCGCCTGACCAACGCCATCACGGCGCTGGGCGCCGTCAACCTGGCCGCGCTGGACGAGCTGGCGCAGGCGTCCGAGCGCAAGAATTTCCTCGACGCCCAGAATGCCGACCTGACGGAAGCGATCAATACGCTGGAAGACGCGATCCACAAGATCGACAAGGAAACGCGCGACTTGCTGCAAGACACGTTCGACAAGGTCAACCACCACTTTTCCGAGCTGTTCCCCATTTTGTTCGGCGGCGGCCAGGCCCGCTTGACCATGACGGGCGACGAGATTCTCGATTCCGGTGTACAAGTCATGGCGCAGCCGCCTGGCAAGAAAAATGCAACCATCCACCTGTTGTCCGGTGGAGAGAAGGCGCTGACCGCGACGGCATTGGTGTTTTCCATGTTCCGCCTGAATCCGGCGCCGTTCTGCCTGCTCGACGAAGTCGATGCACCGCTGGACGATTCGAACACGGAACGCTTCTGCCGCATGGTCAAGCGCATGTCCGACCAGACCCAATTCCTTTTCATTTCGCATAACAAGATTGCGATGGAAATGGCCCATCAATTGATCGGTGTGACGATGCAGGAGCAGGGCGTATCGCGCATCGTGGCGGTGGACATGGAGTCCGCCGCAAATTTTGCTACCGAGGCACAAGCAGCATGACAGATCTCCAAATTACCTTGTTCGGCGCCGGCGGCGTGTTTATCGTCGGTGTTTTCTCCTACAACAAATGGCAGGAATACAAGGCCAAGAAAAGCGTGGAGCGCGCATTTTCCACCGACCATGATGACGTGCTGATGCGCGATGGCGACGCCCCCGTGGCGGATGTCCAGGAACCTGTCTTGCGCCAGGAACCGCGCTTCGACGCGGCGCCCGCCGCCAAGGCGGAACCGTCGTTCGGCGCGCCGCCGGCCACCGCCGTGCCCGATGCTCCCGTGCATGCGGAGCCGTCGCTGGCCGGCGCTGCCGAGCCGGCTCCTGCGCCCGCCGTGGCGCCTGCTGCCGAACCCGTGCAAGAAGTGAGCGCGGCCAGCGAGCAGGCGACCAGCCTGGTCGACCCGCTGATCGATTGCCTGTTGCCTTTGTCGCTGGAAGCGCCCGTGCGCGGCGACAAGATCCTGCCCGTATTGCAAACCCTGCGCCTGGTGGGCAACAAGCCCGTGCACTTCATCGGCTTGCACGTGAATGGCGACTGGGAACCGATCACGCATGGCGGTGTCTACACCAGGATGCAGGGGGGCGTGCAGCTGGCCAGCCGCAGCACGGCCTTGAATGAACTCGAGTACTCGGAACTGGTCACGCGCTTGCGCGGCGTGGCCGACGACATCGGCGCCGAGCCGGAAGTGCCCGACATGATGGAAGTGATGGCCGAAGCGCGCAATCTGCACCGCTTCGTCGCCGGCCACGACGCCCAGCTGGGTGTGAACCTGCACACGAACGGCGCGCCGTGGGCCATTTCCACCTTGCTCGTTGCACTGGAGAAACAAGGCTTCGACGTGCGTCCCGACGGCCGCTTCGTCATGCCGGACGGCGACGGCGGCCATCTGTTCTCGCTGTCGACGAACGTTACCCTGGCCGAGGAAACGACGCCCCGCTTGACCTTGCTGCTGGACGTGCCTTGTGTGGCCCCCGCGCGCGACGGTTTTGGCGCCATGGTGGCCTGCGCCCGCGCGCTGGTGGGCCGCCTGGACGCGACCATCGTCGACGACTACAACCAGGCCCTGTCGGATGCGGCGCTGGCCGAGATCGCCGGCCAGGTGCAAGAGTTTTACCAGGAAATGGACGCGGCCGACATTCCGGCCGGTTCCACCCGCGCGCTGCGTTTATTTAGCTGAAGAATCCCGCAATAATGACTGATCCGACCAACCAGGATGCGCAAGCGCGCGTCCTGGCACTCACTGCCGAGCTGAACCGGCATCTGCACGCCTACCACGTGCTCGACAATCCCACCATCCCCGACGCCGAGTACGACAAGCTGTTTGCCGAGCTGCAGGCGCTGGAAGCGGCCCATCCCGAGTTGCTGCAACCGGATTCGCCCACCTTGCGCGTGGGCGCGGCGCCGCTGCCGCAATTCGAGCAAGTCACGCACGCGGTGCCGATGTTGTCGCTCAACAATGGTTTCACCGACGACGATATCGTCAACTTCGACCGCCGCGTGCGCGAGGGCCTGGAACTGGACGGGGAAGAGGTCGCTTATGCGGCCGAAGTGAAATTCGACGGCCTGGCCATCAACCTGCGCTATGAACACGGCCTGTTCATGCAGGCGGCCACGCGCGGCGACGGCGCCACGGGCGAGGACGTGACGGCAAATATCCGTACCATTGCCGGCATCCCTTTGCGCCTGCACGGCAAGCATGTGCCGGCGCTGCTGGACGTGCGCGGCGAAGTGATGATGTTCAAGGCCGACTTTGCCCGCCTGAACCAGCGCCAGCGTGATGCTGGCCAGAAAGAATTCGCCAATCCCCGCAATGCGGCGGCCGGCAGCCTGCGCCAGCTCGATTCGCGCATTACGGCGCAGCGCAAGCTGCGCTTCTATGCGTATGGCATCGGCGCCCTCGACGGCGCCGCCATGCCGGTGTCGCATTCGGCCTTGCTGGACTGGTACGAGACCTTGGGCATCCCCGTGTCGAAGGAGCGCAAGGTGGTGCAGGGCGCGCAGGGCTTGCTGGCCTACTATGCCGATATCGGCGCGCGCCGTCCGGCCTTGCCGTATGAAATCGACGGCGTCGTCTATAAAGTCAATGCGACGCAAGACCAGCAGCAACTGGGTTTTGTCTCGCGCGCACCGCGTTTTGCGCTGGCGCACAAGTTTCCCGCCGAAGAGGCGCTGACCGTGGTGCTGGGCATCGACATCCAGGTGGGCCGCACGGGCGCCATGACGCCCGTGGCGCGCCTGGCGCCCGTGTCCGTCGGCGGCGTGACGGTGACCAACGCCACCTTGCACAATGAGGATGAAGTGCTGCGCAAGGATGTGCGCGTGGGCGACACCGTCGTCGTGCGCCGCGCCGGCGATGTGATTCCCGAAGTGCTGTCCGTGGTGCTGGATAAGCGCCCTGAACCGGCCCCGTTGCCGTTCAGGATGCTGGAAAGCTGTCCCGTGTGCGGCTCGCACGTGGTGCGCGAAGAGGGCGAGGCCATCGCCCGCTGCTCCGGCGGCCTGTTCTGCTCGGCCCAGCGCAAGGAAGCGTTCCGCCACTTCGCGGGCCGCCGCATGATGGATATCGAGGGATTGGGGGAACGTTATATCGATACCCTGGTCGAACTCGAATACGTGCATGGCCTGGCCGACCTGTACGGCTTGACCCTGGACAAACTGCTGGAAATGAAGCTGCGCGCCGACGAGCGCGATGGTTCCACGCCGGAAACAGTGCAACAAGGCAAGATTCCCACCAAGTGGGCGGAAAACCTGCTGGCAGGCATCGAGGCCAGCAAGCGTCCGCCGCTCGAGCGTTTCCTGTTCGCGCTGGGCATCCGCCACGTGGGCGAGTCGACGGCCAAGACCCTGGCCGAGTGGCTCGGCAGCCTGGACTATGTGCGCCGGGCGCCGGCGGCCTTGCTGCGCGTGCTGCCCGACATCGGCGGCACCGTCGCGGAATCGATTGCCGATTTCTTTGCCGAGGCAAAGAATCAGCAGGCGCTGCAAGCCTTGCTGGATGCCGGCGTCACGCCGCAGGGCGAACATGCGCCCAGCGCCAAGCTGCGCACGCAGCTGGAGCAAACCAGGCTGCTGGCGGCCATCGGCATCCCTAAGCTGACGGAGCCGCGCAGCAAGCAGCTGGTGGAGCGGGGCGTGACCCTGGCCAGCCTGGCGGCGCAAGGCGCCAGTTTCCACGCGGGCTTGCCCGCCGCCGTGGCTGAATCGCTGGCCCAATGGCTGGCCGATGAGAGCAATGTCAAGCTGCTTGCTCAACTGGACGCCCTGCGCAATGAATTACTGTCACAATTGCCGGAACAGCCAGCATCTGGCGGCAAACTGGACGGCAAGACCTTTGTCCTGACGGGCACCTTGCCCAATATGAGCCGCGACGAGGCCGCGGAGCTGATCGAGGCGGCCGGCGGCAAGGTCAGCGGTTCCGTGTCGAAGAAGACGGGCTATGTGGTGGCAGGATCGGACGCCGGCAGCAAGTTGCTCAAGGCCCAGGAACTGGGCGTGGCCATACTCGACGAGGCTGGTTTGCTGGCCTTGCTCGCGCAAGACTAATCATTAAAATATGACAGATAGACCCATGAAAAAAATCAAAAAAGCAGTCTTTCCCGTCGCCGGCCTGGGCAGTCGTTTCTTGCCCGCCACCAAGGCGCAACCGAAGGAAATGCTGCCCATCGTCGACAAGCCATTGATCCAGTACGCGGTGGAAGAGGCCGTGGCGGCGGGGATCACGGAAATGATCTTCATCACGGGCCGCAACAAGCGCGCTATCGAGGACCATTTCGACACGGCCTATGAGCTGGAAACGGAACTGGAGGCGGCCGGCAAGCGCCAGTTGCTGGAAATGGTGCAGAACGTCATCCCCAAGCACATCAATTGCATCTACATCCGCCAGTCCGCACCGCTGGGCCTGGGCCACGCCGTGCTGTGCGCCCGCCCCGTGATCGGCGACGAGCCGTTCGCCGTGCTGCTGGCCGACGACTTCATGGATGTGGAAGAGGGCGCGCGTCCCGTGCTGGCGCAGATGACCGACGTCTTCCAGTACGAGAATTGCTCGCTGCTGGCGGTGCAGGACGTGCCGCGCGCGGAAACCAAGCAATACGGCATCGTCAGCGCCCAGCATTATCAGCCTGACCTGGAGCTGGTCTCGGCCATCGTGGAAAAACCGGCGCCGGAAATGGCGCCGTCGACCCTGGCCGTGGTGGGCCGCTATGTGCTGAGCAGCCGTATCTTTGCGCATCTGGAAAACCTGGGCACGGGCGCCGGCGGCGAAATCCAGTTGACGGACGGCATCGCCGCCCTGATGCGCGAAGAGCGCGTGCTG
Organism: Janthinobacterium sp. GW458P; assembly: GCF_002127585.1. GTDB lineage: Bacteria > Pseudomonadota > Gammaproteobacteria > Burkholderiales > Burkholderiaceae_D > Janthinobacterium. The sequence goes on along the minus strand of NZ_NEGZ01000010.1, from coordinate 87,406 downwards.
GCCTACCGCTACAAGGGACAGCGCTACGACTGCGGCTCCAAGCTCGGTTACCTGAAGGCGACGACGGCGATGGGCATGAAGCATCCGGAAACGGGCGCTGCCTTTCGTGATTATCTGCAACAACTGCAATCTGTGCTGGACGCAAAATGACCGTACGCGACATTCTCAAGATGGGCGATCCGCGCCTGCTGCGCATGGCCGAACCCGTGCGCGAGTTCGACACGCCCGAATTGCACGCGCTGATCGCCGACATGTTCGACACCATGCACGCCGCCAACGGCGCGGGCCTGGCGGCGCCGCAGATCGGCGTCAACCTGCAGCTGGTGATCTATGGCTTCAAGCAGAATCTGCGCTATCCCGACGCGCCGCAAGTGCCGGAAACCGTGCTGATCAATCCTGTGCTGACGCCCTTGTCGGAACGCAAGGAAGAGGGCTTTGAAGGCTGCCTGTCCGTGCCGGGCCTGCGCGGCAGCGTGCCGCGCTGGAGCGAGCTGCACTATGAAGGCGTGGACCAGTTCGGCCAGTCCATCAGCCGCGACTGCGACGGTTTCCATGCGCGCGTGGTGCAGCATGAGGTGGACCATTTGCACGGCATCCTGTATCCGATGCGTATTGTTGATTTTACGCAATTCGGCTATACGGACGTCATGTTTCCTGATTTGGATCCAAGCGACGACGATTAATTGCTGCTTCACCTGGGGGCTGACCCGGCGGGTCAGAGTCCAAATGTTGCTGGCGGTAGCAGTGAATGAGTAGAAAAATGGCCGCGCAGCATCAGCTGGGCGGCCATTTTTTATGCCTGAAGCAAATCTGCAAAACTAACGCACCTTGCGGCTGCTGCCCAGGTTGTCGAGCAAGTTTTTCAATTCTTCGCGCATCGTGTCCGTCAGGTTCAGGAAGCGGCAGCCGATCTGTACCTGTTCACCGAGCAGGAAGGAGCGGAAGGTGCGCGACAAACGGATTTCCAGGTCGGCGATCATGACCTTGTCCGGCCCCAGCTCCAGCCGCACGCGCGACAGCTTGCGGCCCACGTACAGGCCTACCGTGTCGCGCGGGTGGGCACGCATGCCGATGCCGCCGGCGGAGAAATCATACAGCTGCAATTCGTACGGACGGCCTTCGAGCACGAAGGCAGCCAGGTAGTACACGCCCAGCGGCGTTTCCAGGCGCGTCGATTCGCGCCGCTCCAGCACCAGGCAATGGCTGGGGAAGTTCGTCAGGTAGACGTTGGGCCGCTCGGGATAGGCTTGCCATTCGCCGTTGATGGTGAATTGCAGCTTGGCGCTTTGTACCCAGGACACGAAGGTGGCGCCGCCTTCGGGCAAGGTGGCGCCTTCATTGAGTTCCAGCACGAATTGCGGCAAGTCGTCGTCGACGGACAGGATGCGCGCCATGATGACGTCGTCTCCGTCGGTGGGATAGATGGAAATGGCGTCGCCGTTATCAGCCAGGCTGCACAGGGTTTCACCGATATCCCACGGATCGCTCATGTGGTGCGGCTTGGTGCCGGGCTCCATCGGCTCGGCCACGTCGGCCAGGCTGGGCGCACCTTTGCGCAGGGGATTAGGAATGGGATCGTTCACGACGGCGTATCTCTTGTAATTTCTAATGGGGAATAGTGTATAGGTTCAGGGCAATATTTGCTAAACAAATTACAATAATTGCCTTTACCGCACTATTTTCCTTGCTTGCTGAAAACAGATCCTGGCAAGCTTAAAACTGCTCGTCCGCGCTCAGGTAGCGCCATTGGCCCGTCGGCAGGTCGCCCAGCTTGACCTTGCCGATGCGCACGCGCTTGAGACCCAGCACCTTCAGGCCGACGGCTTCGCACATGCGGCGGATCTGGCGTTTCTTGCCTTCGCGCAAAGTGAAACTCAGCTGGTCCTCATTCTGCCAGCGCACCTTGGCAGGCAGCAAGGGTTTGCCGTCCAGCCACAGACCGTGGTTGAGTTTTTTCAAGTCGCTGTCGGGCAGGGTGCCGCCCTTGGTGTAGCTGACGCGCACCAGGTATTCCTTGTCGATATCGGTATCGTGGCCGATCAGCTGCTTGGCCACGCGCCCATCCTGCGTCAGGACCAGCAAGCCGACGGAATCGATGTCCAGGCGGCCGGCGGCCACCAGGCTGCGCAGCTGGGTCGGGTGGAACTGTTCCGGGCTGCGGTCTTCCGCCCAGCGGTTTTCCGCCTTGATCAGGGCCACGGCGGGCGTGTAGCCGTCTTCGGCCTGGCCGCTGACGTAGCCGACGGGCTTGTTGATGAGCACGGTAACGCGCTTCGATTGTTCGGCCGCCGCCTGGCGTTCCACGGTGACTTTCTGGCTGGGGTAGACCTTGCTGCCCAGCTCAGACACCACTTTGCCATCTACGCGGACCCAGCCGCGCGCGATCCATTCGTCGGCTTCGCGGCGCGAGCACAGGCCCAGTTCGGACATGCGTTTGGACAAGCGTAATAATTCTTCGGTCATGGTCTGTGTTTCACTAAATCAATAAGGGGAGGCGCTGCGCGGAATGGTCATACCTTCAGCGCATCGAGTAAATCGGTTTCCAGCAAGATCTGGTTGCGGGCGTTGTTGAGCGAGGGGCCGTCGACGAGGAAGACGTCTTCGACCCGTTCGCCCAGGGTCATGATTTTGGCCGTGTGCAGGTTGATGCGGTACTTGGTCAGCACGTTGGCGATCGAGTACAGCAAGCCCGTGCGGTCGTTGGCGGCCACCGACAGCAGGTAATACTGGCCCTTTTCATCGGGCCGCAAGTCGACGGTCGGCTGGAAGGGGAAGGTGCGCGACAGGCGCGACAGCCGGCCCTTGCCTGGCGGCGGCAGCGGCGCTTGCGACTGCAGCAGCTCGCCCAGCTCATGCTCGATCAGGCTGATGATGTCGCGGTAGCTCTTGGCGAAGTTCTGTTCCGTGACGAGGAAGGTGTCGAGCGCATAGCCATTTTTCGTCGTATGGATCTTCGCGTCGAGGATGCTGAAGTTCTTGCGGTCGAAATAGCTGCAGATGCGCGCGAACAGGTCCGGCTGGTCGGGGATGTAGACGGCCACCTGCAAGCCTTCGCCGATGGGCGCCAGCCGGCATTTTACCACCGGCAACTTGCTGTCGAGCTTGTCGTACAGCGAGCGCGTCTGCCAGGCGATGTCGGAGGCGTCGTGGCGCAGGAAATACGCCACGTCCAGCTGCTGCCACAGCTTTAAATGGGCGTCCGGCGGCAGCCCGTACAGGCGCAGGGTGGCCAGCGCTTCCTGCTGGCGGTTCTTCAGTTCGCGGTCGGCCGTGTGCGGCTCGCCGCCCAGCACGCGCAGGGTGATCTTGTACAGGTCTTCCAGCAGCTTGCCCTTCCAGGCGTTCCACACTTTCGGGCTGGTGCCGCGGATGTCGGCCACTGTCAGCAGGTATAGCCCCGTCAGGTGGCGCTCGTCCTTGACCACTTTCGCAAAGGCGGCGATAACGTCCGGGTCGGACAGGTCCTGCTTTTGCGCCACTTGCGACATGGTCAGGTGATTTTCCACCAAGAAAGCCACGAGTTCCGTGTCTTCGCCGGACAGGCCGTGGTCCTGGCAGAACTGGGTGGCGTCGGCCACGCCCAGCTTCGAGTGGTCGCCGCCGCGGCCCTTGGCGATGTCGTGGAACAGGGCGGCCACGTACAGCAGCCACGATTGCGAGAAATCGGCCATCAGCTGGCTGCAGAACGGGTATTCGTGCGCATGTTCGCTCATGGTGAAGCGGCGCATGTTGCGCACCACCATCAGAATATGCTGGTCGACCGTGTACACGTGGAACAGGTCGTGCTGCATCTGTCCCACGATGCGGCGGAAATTCGGCAGGTAGCGCCCGAGGATGCTCATCTCGTTCATGCGCCGCAGCGCGTGGATGATGCCCACGGGCGCCTGCATGATGCGCAGGAAGAGGGTGCGGTTGACGGGGTCCTGGCGGAAGGCCGCGTCGATCTTGAAGCGCTCGTGCCACAGGGCCCGCGTGGCGCGCGACGTCATGCCCTTCAGGGCCGGGCGCTCCGTCATCAGGACAAAAATTTCCAGCATGGCCGAAGGATATTGCTCAAACGTATCGTCGGTACTGATATCGATCAAGCCATTGACTTCATTGAAGCGCTCGTTGATGGGCACGGCCACATCGTCTTGCGGAAACAGCCGCGCCTCGATGTTTTGCAGCAAAATCGTGTTGAGCTGGGTTACGGTCTTGGCGGCCCAGTAATAGCGTTGCATGAGGAATTCGCTGGCGCGGCGCATGTGCGGTCCGCTGCCCGTCGCTTGCAAGCCCAGCGATTCGGCGATGGCCGTCTGCACGTCGAACACGAGGCGGTCTTCGCGCCGCCCTGCGTGCAGGTGCAGGCGCACGCGGATATCCTTGAAGGCGCGCTCCTTTTCCATCAGCTGGCGCGCTTCCGTCAGGGTGATCAGGCCGCCCGTGGCCAGGGTGCGCCAGGAATTGGCCAGGCCGGCTGCCTTGGCCACCCACAGGATCACCTGCAGGTCGCGCAGGCCGCCCGGGCTTTCCTTGCAGTTCGGCTCCAGGCTGAAGGCCGTGTCTTCATACTTGGCGTGGCGCTGGCGCATCTCCGCCGTTTTTGCCTGGAAAAATGCCTGCGCGTCCATCGCCGCGTCATAGCGTTGCTGCAATTGCGCGAACAGCTCCGCGTTGCCGCAGACAAGGCGCGCTTCGAGCAGGCTCGTCTGCACAGTGATGTCGGCTTTCGATTCCACCATGCATTCGTCGACGGTGCGGATGCTGTGGCCGATTTCCAGGCCCAGGTCCCACAGCAGCTGCACCAGTTCCTCGAGCTTTTCCTGCGTGGCCGCATCGGGCGCCTGCTGCAGCAGGATCAGCAGGTCGACGTCGGAATACGGAAACAGTTCGCCGCGGCCGTAGCCGCCCACGCCCACCAGGGCCGTGCCGGGCGGCAGTCCCGCTTCCTGCCAGGCGCGCGCCAGCACGCCGTCGACGCTGTGGCGCAGGCTGCGCAGCAGTTTTTCAGGCTTGCCGTCGGCGTGGAAGGCGGCGATGACGACCTGGCGGTCGGCTTTCAGTTGCTGCTTCAGCTGTTCCCGAACTTGCTTTTTCATCTGGGCCCTGGGTGGCGTTGCGTGTAATTAAAGAATCAAGCCTTGTTCAGGATCAAGGCCGGTGGCGGCGGCATGCCGGGCGACACGGTCAGCACTTCATAGCCCGTTTCCGTCACCAGCACCGTGTGTTCCCACTGCGCCGACAGGCTGCGGTCCTTGGTCTTGATGGTCCAGCCGTCATTCATTTCGCGGATTTCGCGGCGGCCCGCGTTGATCATCGGTTCCACGGTAAAGATCATGCCCGCTTCCAGTCGCTCCAGGGTGCCAGGTTTGCCATAATGCAACACTTGTGGTTCTTCATGGAAGACCTTGCCGATGCCGTGGCCGCAGAATTCGCGCACCACGCTGTAGCCGGCTTTTTCCGCATGTTGCTGGATCGCATGGCCGATGTCGCCCAGGTGGGCGCCCGGCTTGATCTGGTCGATTCCCAGCCACATGCATTCATAGGTGATTTCCGACAGGCGCTTGGCCAGGATGGTCGGCGTGCCGACGAGGAACATGCGGCTGTTGTCGCCGTGGTAGCCATCCTTGATGACGGTGATGTCGAGGTTGACGGAATCGCCGCTTTTCAGGACCTTGTCGCCCGGAATGCCGTGGCAGATGACGTCGTTGACGGAGGTGCAGATGGCCTTGGGGTAAGGCGTGTAGCCCGGCGGGCAATAGTTCAGCGGCGCAGGGATGGTGCCCTGCACGTTGACCATGTATTCGTGGCACAGGCGGTCCAGTTCGCCCGTCGTGACGCCCGCCTTGACGAAGGGCGTGATGTAGTCGAGCACTTCAGCGCCGAGCTTGCCGGCTACGCGCATGCCTTCGATGTCGGCGGCGGAATTGATACGGATGGTGGACATGATGTAATTCGCAATCTGCAAGATATTCAAGTGAAAAGCACAGACGAATCTCAGCGTATGAGGAAAAGTCTGCAAATATGCCGAAATTATAAACGAGGCGCCCTGTATCCGCCGCCTCCATCCTGGGGCAGGCCGGCGATTTCTGCGGCAAACCACTTAATGGGCACGGCTTGCACCAGCGTGGTGCAATGCCGGCTTGCCCCATGCGCGCGATTTGTGCTGCGGACTTGATGCAATGGGCATTTCAGTGTAGAATCCCGGGTTGCTTGAATTCTCTTTTAAGCAATGTAGTAAAACAGTGTCTTTAATTTATATAAACACGCGAATCCGGTCGACAAGGGTGCCTGTATGGTGACTGATCGGATTCCAGACCCAACCCTGGAGTTAATAATGTCCGTAACAATGCGCGAAATGCTGGAAGCCGGTGTCCACTTTGGTCACCAAACCCGTTTTTGGAATCCAAAAATGGCACCGTTCATCTTCGGCCATCGCAACAAGATCCACATCATCAACCTGGAAAAAACCATGGCGATGTACCAGGACGCAATGAAGCACGTGCGTCAACTGGCTGCAAACCGTGGCACCATCCTGATGGTTGGCACCAAGCGCCAAGCTCGCGAAATCATCGCTGCTGAAGCACAGCGCGCTGGCGTGCCTTTCGTTGATCAACGTTGGTTGGGCGGCATGCTGACCAACTTCAAGACGATCAAAACCTCGATCAAGCGCCTGAAGGACATGGAAGCGATGGTCGAAGACGGTTCGATCGAGAAGCTGTCGAAAAAAGAAGCGCTGATGTTCTCCCGCGAAATGATCAAGCTGCAAAAATCGATCGGCGGCATCAAGGACATGGGCGGCGTTCCTGACGCAATCTTCGTTGTGGACGTCGGCTACCACAAGGGCGCGATCACCGAAGCGGCCAAGCTGGGTATCCCGGTCATCGGCGTTGTCGATACCAACCACTCCCCAGAAGGCGTGAACTTCGTGATCCCAGGTAACGATGACTCCTCGAAAGCCATCATGTTGTACGCTCGCGGTGTTGCTGATGCAATCATCGAAGGCCGTGCAGCTGCCGGTAACGAAGTTGTTGAAATGGTTAAAGCAGCCGCTGGCGACGAATTCGTCGAAGTTAACGAACAGGCTTAATGGCCAGGCTGTCGCAGGATAGCCGTTTGTAAGCACAGCAGTAAGGGAAAAGGGGTGGCAGCAGCTCCCCCTTTTTTTTAACAAAAAAACGATAGTGACCGCTGGCGAGGCATGCATGCCCGGCCGCGACTATCGACTCACCGAATCAGGAGAAACACATGGCAGCGATTACAGCAGCGATGGTAGGCGAATTGCGCGGCAAAACCGACGCACCAATGATGGAATGCAAAAAAGCACTGACCGAAGCCGATGGCGACATGGCGCGTGCGGAAGAGATCCTGCGCGTCAAACTGGGCGGCAAGGCATCGAAAGCATCGGCACGCATCACCGCTGAAGGCGTCGTGGCAACCTACATCGCCAACGGCGTAGGCGCCCTGGTCGAAGTGAACTCGGAAACCGACTTCGTTGCAAAAAACGACGATTTCCTGGCACTGGCCAATAACGCTGCCCGTCTGGTAGCGGAACACAACCCGGCTGACGTAGCTGCCCTGCTGGCCCTGCCACTCGACGGCAAGACCCTGGAAGACGTGCGCGCTGCCCTGATCGGCAAAATCGGCGAAAACATGACCATCCGCCGCTTCCAGCGTTTCGAAACCAGCGCCAAGCTGGCTTCGTACCTGCACGGCTCGCGCATTGGCGTGATCGTCGAGTTCGACGGCGCCGATGAGCAAGTAGGCAAGGACGTGGCCATGCACATCGCTGCCATGAAGCCAGTGTCGCTGTCGTCGGAACAAGTTCCAGCGGAACTGATCGAAAAAGAGCGTTCGGTTGCACAACTGAAAGCTGAAGAAGACGCAGCCAAAGCGGCCGCCGAAGGCAAGCCAGCCCAATCGCCGGAAATCCTGGCCAAGCGCCTGGAAGGTTCCGTACAGAAATACCTGAAGGAAGTGTCCCTGCTGAACCAGGCTTTCGTGAAAAACGACAAGCTGTCGGTTGAGCAAATGCTGAAGGCGGCTAACACCAGCGTCAAGGGTTTCGCCATGTACGTAGTAGGCGAGGGCATTGAGAAGAAGCAAGACGACTTCGCAGCAGAAGTTGCAGCACAGATGGCTGCCTCCCAGGGAGCGTAAGTAAAGCGGGCCGAGAGGCCCGTTTTTTTGGCCCGCCCGCACCTGTCGTGCCGGGCGGCGGCATGGGCAGCTTCCTCCCGCCTATCCGGCGCTGCAAGGCGCTGCGCCATGTCATACTCGAATAACCTCATTTATGGAGCCCCAGCTCATGTCAAAACCAGCCTACAAGCGCGTCCTCCTCAAGTTGTCCGGCGAAGCCCTGATGGGTGATGATCCCTACGGCATCAACCGCGCCACGATCGAGCGCATGGTGGCCGATGTGGCCGAGGTGGCAAAGTTGGGTGTGGAACTGGCAATCGTGATTGGCGGCGGCAATATCTTCCGCGGCGTTGCGCCTGGCGCGCAAGGCATGGACCGTGCCACCGCCGACTACATGGGCATGCTTGCCACCGTGATGAACGCCCTGGCCCTGGCCGATGCCATGCGCCATGTCGGCATCACCGCGCGCGTCATGTCGGCCATCGGCATCGAGCAAGTGGTCGAGCCTTACGTCCGTCCGAAAGCCCTGCAATACCTGGAAGAAGGTAAAGTGGTGGTTTTCGCCGCCGGTACCGGCAATCCATTCTTCACCACCGACACGGCAGCCGCCCTGCGCGGTTCCGAGATCAGCGCCGAGATCGTCCTGAAGGCCACCAAGGTCGACGGCGTCTACACGGCCGATCCGAAGAAGGATCCGAACGCCACCCTGTTCCACACGATTACCTTCGACGACGCCATCGCCAAGCACCTGCAAGTGATGGACGCCACCGCATTCGCCCTGTGCCGCGACCAGAAACTGCCAATTAAAGTGTTTTCGATCACCAAGCCCGGCGCGCTGATGCGTGTGATTCTCGGTGAAGACGAAGGTACTTTGGTTCACGTCTAAATTAGTATTAGTAGTAATTTCAAGATTCATTAACATTAACAACGCCTGACAAAACCGTCGCGAGCGGAAGGAAGAGGTGGCCGAGACGCGCAACCGTACCGAAGTACGGTGAGCATCGCAAGCCGCCTGTGCCGACGCGCAGCAGGTTTTGGCAGGCGCTACCACAGGAGAGCAGCATGTCCTTAGCTGACGTTAAAAAGAATGCCCAGGAACGCATGGCGAAGTCGCTGGAAACACTGAAGGCCGATCTGGCCAAGGTGCGTACCGGCCGTGCCCATACGGGTATCCTGGACCACGTGATGGTCGAGTACTACGGTTCGCCGACGGCGCTGACCCAGGTGGCCAACGTGACCCTGATCGACGCGCGCACCATCGGCGTGCAGCCGTACGAAAAGAAGATGGCCAGCACCATCGAGAAAGCCATCCGCGACGCCGACCTGGGTCTGAACCCGTCGGCACAGGGCGACCTGATCCGCGTACCGACGCCGCCGCTGACGGAAGAGCGTCGCAAGGAAATGGTCAAGCTGGTCAAGAGCGAAGCGGAAGACGCGAAGATTGCTGTGCGTAACATTCGCCGCGATGCGAACGAGTCGCTGAAAAAACTGGTCAAGGAAAAAGCCTGTTCCGAGGACGACGAGCGCCGCTCGTCGGAAGAAGTGCAGAAGCTGACGGACAAGTTTATCGCCGACATCGACAAGATGGTGGTCGACAAAGAAAAAGAAGTGCTGACGGTCTAGTTTTCTGCCCCCTTGACGCTGCCCGGAAAAGCATGGCTTTTCCGGGCAGCGCTATTTGGCGCATAATAGTTATCTTTTATTTTTGGCATTAGTGTTTTCATGATCTATTCGAGTTCGACAACGGCAGTACCCGAGGTGGGCACGGTGCCGCGCCATGTGGCAATCATTATGGATGGCAATGGCCGCTGGGCAACCAAACGTTTCCTGCCCCGCGTGGCCGGCCACGTCAAGGGCGCCGACGCCGTGCGCGGTGTCGTCGAGACGTGTCTCGAACGCGGTGTCGAGTACCTGACCCTGTTTGCCTTCAGCTCGGAAAACTGGCGCCGCCCCGAAGAAGAGGTGTCGATGCTGATGCGCCTGTTCGTCACCATGCTGGAACGCGAAGTGGCCAAGATGCACGCCAATGACATCCGCCTGAAGGTGGTGGGCGATTTGTCGCGCTTTAATGAACAGTTGCAAGCCCTGATCGCCGATGCCGAACGCAAGACGGCAGGCAATACGCGCCTGACGGTGACCATCTGCGCCAACTATGGCGGCCGCTGGGACATCATGCAGGCTGTCAATAAAATGAGCGCCGAGGCTGCCGCCAACGGCCAGCCTGCCGGCCATGCTTACACCGAAGAGCAACTGGCGCCCCACCTGGCCATGGCCTACGCGCCTGAGCCCGACCTGTTCATCCGCACGGGCGGCGAGCAGCGCATTTCCAATTTCCTGTTGTGGCAACTGGCGTACACTGAGCTGTTTTTCACCGAGACTTTCTGGCCCGACTTCAATGTCGACAGCCTCGACGCGGCAATCGCGTCTTACCAGCAGCGCGAACGGCGTTTTGGCCGTACCAGCGCGCAATTAACTGAAAAGACAAACTGATGCTGAAAACACGGATAATCACCGCCCTGGTCTTGTTGGCGGTCTTGCTGCCGGTTCTGTATCTGAATTATTTTCCCGCTTTCGCCGTGATCGTCACGGCGTTCTTCGGCGCCGCCGTCTGGGAAAGCTTCCGTATCTTCAAAAATCGCCAGGCGCTGCTGATCGCTGCCGTCTGGACCGCCGCCTTCGCGTATACTTTTTTTGTCGGCAATGGCATGGCGCAGCTCAATTTCTGGTTCGCCCTGTGCGTGGCCATCTGGCTGATCCGCTTCGTGCCGTCGCTGGCGACGGGCTTGCCACCGACGGAAGGCCTGGGCAATACCTTGCTCAGCCTGGTGTACCCGGTGACCATCGTCGGCTGCTTCGTCGCCATCATTGCCCTGTTCCTGCATAGCCCCCTGTATCTGCTGTCCGTGATGGCCCTGGTCTGGATCGCCGACATCGGCGCCTATTTCTCGGGCAAGGCCTTCGGCAAGCGCAAGCTGGCGCCAAGTATTTCCCCAGGTAAATCCTGGGAGGGCGCCATCGGCGGCGGCATCGCCGTACTGGTCATTGCCGCCATCACCATCGTGGCCGCGCCATCGCTGCCGGTGCTGCAGGATACCTTTGCCGTGCAGCTGCAATTGCGCCGCGGGTCGCTGGTGACCTTGCTGGTGTTGCTGGTGCTCGTCGCCGCCAGCATCGTGGGCGACCTGTTCGAATCCCAATTGAAGCGCCGCGCGGGCATCAAGGACAGCAGCAAGCTGCTGCCCGGCCACGGTGGCGTACTCGACCGTATCGATGCGTTGATCCCGGTCCTGCCATTTGCCGCCCTCGTGGCCAGTTGGCTTTAAGGAAATTTCCATGCAATACATCACCATCCTTGGCGCCACCGGCTCGATCGGCGTGTCTACGCTGGACGTGCTCGCGCGTCATCCTGAACAGTACAGCGTGTATGCGCTGAGCGCCCACAGCCGCGTGGCCGAACTGGCCGCCCAGTGCCTGCAATTTCGGCCACAGCGCGCCGTCGTCGCCACGGCCGCCGCCGCCCTTGAGCTGACGCGCTTGCTGCGCGGGCTGGGCGTGTCCACCGAAGTCGCGTATGGCGTGGAGGCCCTGTGCGCCATCGCCAGCGCCCCGCAAGTGACAGGCGTGATGGCGGCCATCGTCGGCGCGGCCGGCCTGGCGCCCACCCTGGCGGCGGCGCGCGCCGGCAAGAAAGTGCTGCTGGCCAATAAAGAGGCGCTGGTCATGTCCGGCCAGCTGTTCATGGACGCCGTGCACGACAATGGCGCCGTGCTGCTGCCGATCGACAGCGAGCACAATGCCATCTTCCAGTGCCTGCCGCATGGCTATGGCCGCGCACCTGGCGCCGCCGGCGTGGCGAAGGTCGTGCTGACGGCTTCCGGCGGTCCCTTCCTTACGCGCGACGTCGAAACGCTCGACCAGGTGACGCCGGACCAGGCATGCAAGCATCCGACCTGGGCCATGGGGCGCAAGATTTCCGTCGATTCGGCCACGATGATGAACAAGGGGCTGGAAGTGATCGAGGCGCACTGGCTGTTCGGCGCCCCGGCCGAGCAGATCGAGGTGCTGATCCACCCGCAAAGCGTGATCCATTCGATGGTGTCTTACATCGACGGTTCCGTGCTGGCCCAACTGGGCAATCCGGACATGCGCACGCCGATCGCGCATGCGCTGGCGTACCCTCAGCGTATCGCCTCCGGCGTGGCGCAGCTTGACCTGGCGCAAGTGGCCACCTTGCAGTTCGAACGTCCCGATTTCCGCCGTTTCCCCTGCCTGGCGCTGGCGTTTGACGCCTTGCGCGCGGGCGGCACGGCACCGGCCCTGCTGAACGCGGCCAATGAGGTGGCCGTGCAGGCGTTTCTTGACGCGCAGATCGGCTTCCGCCAGATCGATCAGGTCATCGCCCACGTGATCGAGGCGGTGCCGCACGGCGCCGCCTCCAGCATCGAAGCGGTGATGGAGCAGGACCGCCTGGCCCGTGTGGCGGCACAGACGTACATCGCCGGCAGGCTGGCCGCATGACGCTCATTACCACCTTGCTGGCGTTTATCGTCGCGCTCGGGTCGCTGATCACCCTGCACGAGCTGGGCCACTATCTGGTGGCGCGCTGGTGCGGCGTGAAGGTGCTGCGTTTCTCCATCGGCATGGGCAAAGTGGTGTATTCGCGCAAGTTTGGCAAGGATCAAACGGAATGGGCGATTTCCGCGCTGCCGCTGGGCGGCTATGTAAGCATGCTCGACAGCCGCGCCCAGGACCTCAGTGACTTGCCGGAAAGCGAATTGCGCCGTGAATTCACGCGCCAGAGCGTGTGGCGCCGCATCGCCATCGTAGCCGCTGGCCCGCTGGCCAATTTCCTCGTCGCCATCGTGCTGTATGCGGGCCTGTTCATGTACGGCATCGAAGAGCCGTCCAGCAAGCTCGGTCCCGTTGCCGAACAGACCGCTGCCTATATGGCCGGCCTGCGCAGCGGCGACACCGTCGATGCCGTGAACGGCAAGCCCGTGGCCAGCTGGTCCGAGCTGCGCTGGCAACTGATCCAGGCCGCGCTCGACAAGCAGCCGGCCCGCATCGACGTGCGCCGCCCCGACCGCGGCGCGCAACAGGCCAGCTTGCCGACGGATAGCCTGACGGAAACGGACCTGGAAGGCGATGTGCTGGGCAAGCTGGGCCTGACCCTGGCCCGTTCCGCGCCCACCATGATGGAAATCGTGCCCGGTGGCGCCGCCGCGCGCGCCGGCCTGCAGAAGAACGACCAGATCCTGGCCATCGACGGCAAGTCCATGCACGACGTGGGCGCCATCATCGATACCCTGAGCCGGGCGCCGGGCCAGACCTTGCAGTTGCAACTGTTGCGTAATGGGCAAGGCCTGACCCTGTCCATCACGCCGGACGCCGTCCAGGCCAGCAGTGCAGGGGGAGCTGTAACAGTTGGTAAGATCCAGGCAAAGCTGGGGCAGGTGCCGGATATGATCGTTGTGGCGTCCGGACCGTTTTCCGCTGTCGGCAAGGCTGCAGTCAAGGTCTGGGACACCAGTGCCATGAGCCTGAAAATGCTGGGTAAAATGATCACCGGCCAGGTTTCGCTGAAGAATGTGACGGGACCCATTACCATCGCCGACTACGCGGGCCAGACGGCGCGCATCGGCCTGGTAAGCTACCTGAGCTTCATCGCCTTCATCAGTATCAGTCTGGGCGTGATGAATTTGCTACCCATTCCTGTTCTGGATGGCGGGCATTTGCTGTATTATTCGCTGGAAGTTTTGACCGGACGCCCCGTGCCGGAACGCGTAGGCGAGGTTGCCCAGCGCCTGGGGATCGGTCTGTTGCTGACCTTGATGGTGCTTGCCGTCTTTAATGACGTATTGCGGCTGATCAATTAAGGCGATGGTTGATGCCTTTGAATGAGTCGCACAAGCAATCTTTTGTGTATGTTGTCCATTGATTTACCATTGAATAACCCCAATGAAATTACATTCTGCTCGTTTTGCCTTGCCTTCCTTTCGCCGCAGCCTGATCGGCGCTGCCGTCATGGCCTTCTGTTCCGGCCACGCGCTGGCCGTCCAGCCGTTCACTGTCAAGGACATCCGGGTCGAAGGGATCCAGCGTACCGAAGCAGGCACCGTCTTTGCCTACCTGCCGGTGCGGGTCGGCGAGACGTTCTCCGACGAGAAGAGCGTTGCCGCCATCAAGGCCCTGTATGCGACGGGCATGTTCAAGGATGTGCGCCTGGAAGCCGATGGCGACGTCCTGGTGGTGCTGGTCGAGGAGCGCCCGGCCATCGCCAGCGTGGAGTTTACCGGTACCAAGGAATTTGAAAAGGACGTGCTGGTCAAGGCGTTGAAGGAAATCGGCGTCGGTGAAGCGAAGATTTTCGATAAGGCGTCCGTCGACCGCGCGGAACAGGAACTCAAGCGCCAGTACCTGTCGCATGGCCTGTACGGCGTGAAGATCACCACCACCGTCACGCCGATCGAGCGCAACCGCGTCAACGTGGTGTTCGCCGTCGACGAGGGCGACGTGGCCCGCATCAAGCAGATCAACATCGTCGGCAACAAGGCCTTCACGGACAAGGAGCTGCGCGAGCAGCTGGCCCTGAATACGGGCGGCTGGTTCAGCTGGTACACCAAGGCCGACCAGTATTCGAAGACCAAGCTGACGGGCGATATCGAATCGCTCAAGTCCTACTACCTGGACCGCGGCTACATCGAGATGCAGGTCGACTCGACCCAGGTGTCGATCACGCCTGATAAAAAAGACATTTACCTGACGATCAACATCACCGAAGGCGAGAAGTACAAGGTTTCCGGCACCAAGTTCGAAGGCGAGATGTTCGGCCGCGAAGAAGAGCTGAAGGCCCTGAACCTGATGCGCGAAGGCGAGATCTATTCGGGCGCGCGCCTGACGGCCACGAACAAGCGCATTCAGGACCGCCTGGCCACGTTCGGCTATGCGTTTGCCAACGTCAACGCCAATCCCGAGATCAACCGCGAAAAGCACGAAGTGGGGTTTACCTTCTTCATCGATCCGGGCAAGCGCGTCTACGTGCGCCACATGAATATCGCCGGCAACACCACTACACGCGATGAAGTCATCCGTCGCGAATTCCGTCAGTTCGAATCGTCCTGGTATGACAGCAACAAGATCAAGCTGTCGCGCGACCGCGTCGACCGCCTCGGCTATTTCAAGGACGTGACCATCGACACGCCGGAAGCGCAGGGCACGACCGACCAGGTCGACGTCAACGTGACGGTGGTGGAAAAACCGACAGGTAACTTCCTGATCGGCGGCGCGTTCTCGCAATCGGAAAAATTCACATTGTCGGCCTCGATTTCGCAGGCCAACTTCGCCGGTAGCGGCAATACGGTGGGTATCGAGCTCAATACCAGCCATTACAGCCGCACCATTGCGTTTTCGCAAACCAATCCGTACTTCACGGACGACGGCATTTCGCGCAGCTTCGAAGTCTACCTGCGTACGACGGAACCGCCGGCGCTGAACATCGGCAGCTACAAGATCAAGCAGACCGGCGGCCGCGTGAGTTTCGGCGTGCCGTTCTCGGAAGTCGACACCGTCTTCTTCGGTATTGGCGCCGAGCGTTCGCGCATCGAGACCGATATCACCAGCCCGATCCGCTTCAAGCAGTACGTGATCGACAATGGCGGCCCGTCCGACGGCATCGGTTCGGCTACCACCAATTCCATTCCGCTGACGGCCGCATGGCAGCGCGACAGCCGTGACAGCGCCCTGACGCCATCGATCGGCCGCTACCAGCGCGTCAACCTGGAGGCTGACCTGATCGGCGACCAGAAGTACTTCCGTGCCATCTATGAGCACCAGTATTTCCGTCCGTTGTTCAGCAAGGTCACCCTGGCGCTGAAGGGCGAGATCGACTACGGCCATGGCATCGGCAAACACGTGTACCCGGTCTTCAAGAACTTCTACGGCGGCGGCATCGGTTCGGTGCGCGGCTACCTGAGTTCCTCGCTGGGCGCGGTCGAACCGAGCACCAACGATGCCCTGGGCGGCGCGTCGCGCCTGATCGGCAACGCGGAACTGCAGATGCCATTCCCCGGTTCGGGCAATGACCGCAGCCTGCGCTGGTTCGGTTTCCTCGATGGCGGTCAGGTCTACCAGGAAGGCGAAAAAATGCGTATTTCGCAATTGCGCTATTCTGCTGGCCTGGGGATCAGCTGGATTTCGCCGGTGGGCCCGCTCAAACTGAGTTATGCCAAACCGCTGAACGCCAAGCCGACGGACCGCCTGGAGCGCTTCCAGTTCCAGATGGGCACCGGTTTCTAACCGGCCCGCTGGAACCAGGCGCGAGCTTTTACTTTTTGACCATGGAGTATCATGAACACCGCATCCGCTACCCTGCCCAAGTCCCTTGCCATGATCGCATTGTGCTGGAGTTCGCTGTTGCCGGTGCAGGCGCAGGCTCAGGAGTCGAAGATCGCCTGGATCAGCAGCGAACGTATTTATAACGAATCGAGGCTGGCCAAGCTGGCCAGCGCCAAGCTGGCGGAGGAATTCCGCACGCGTGAAAAGGCCATGCAGGAACTGGCCGCCCGCTTCAAGGTGGCCAACGAGGCCCTGGAAAAGGACATGCCAACCCTGAGCGAGGCTGAGCGGGCCAAGCGCCAGCGCGAGTTTTTTGAGCTGGACAAGGAATTGCAGCGCCGCCAGCGCGAGTTCCGCGAAGACCTGAGTCAGCGCACGAACGAAGAGCGCAGCGCCATCGCGGAAAAGGCCAACACCATCATCCAGCAGATGGCCCATATCGAGGGATATGACATCGTGCTGCAGGAAGCCCTGTGGGCCAGCCCGCGCATCGACATCACCGACAAGGTGCTGAAGGCGCTGGACAAGTAATTGTAATAGGTTTTACGCCTGGCAGTGCCGTAGCGAGCGGATGTGAGTTGTGGTTGAGAAGCGGAGCTGTGCGCATGCACAGTGAGCATCGGAGACCGCAAATCGCGCCGCGCAGTAGGCAGTGGCAGGCGTTTTTATAAGGGTTTCATAGATGGGCACTCGACTAGGAGAATTGGTCGAACGCTTCGGCGGACAATTGGCGGGCGAGCCCAACCTGGAAGTTTCAGGGATCGCTCCGCTGGCTGACGCCGGCGCTTCGCACATCAGCTTTCTCAGCAATAGCAAGTTCCGCGCACAGGCGGCCCAGAGCGGCGCCGCTGCGCTGATCCTCACGCCGGCCGACGATGCGCTGATCGGCGCCGAGTATGCGGGCGCGCGCATCGTCACACCGAATCCCTATGTGTATTTCGCGCGCGCGGCGCAGTATTTCGCCGACCTGCATGAAATCAGGGCGCCGCTGGGCATCCATCCGAGCGCCTTTGTCGACGCCGGCGCGCAGGTCGATGCCAGCGCGTCCATCGGCGCCCATGCGGTGATCGAGGCGGGCGCCGTGATCGGCGCCGGCTGCGTGATCGGTCCTGGCTGCGTGGTGGGCCGCGACGCCGTCATCGGCGCCGGCACGCAGTTGTTCGCCAACGTGACCTTCCATGCGCGCTGCATGATCGGCCAGCGCGGCATCATCCATTCGGGCGCCGTGATCGGCACCGACGGATTCGGCTTCGCCAACGAGGGCGGCGTGTATATCAAGATTCCGCAGACGGGCAGGGTGGTGATCGGCGACGATGTCGATATCGGCGCCAATACCACCATCGACCGTGGCGCATTGGCCGACACCATCATCGAAGATGGTGTCAAGCTGGATAACCAGATCCAGATCGGCCACAACTGCCACATCGGCGCGCATACGGCGATGGCCGGCTGCGTCGGCGTGGCGGGCAGCGCCGTCATCGGCAAGTACTGCACCTTTGGCGGCGCCGCCATGGTGCTGGGCCACCTGACGATTGCCGACCGCGTCCATGTCGGTTCCGGCAGCATGGTCTCGCGCTCGATCGCGGAGCCGGGCCAGTACACGGGTTTCTACCCGCTGGCCAAGAACGCCGACTGGGAAAAGAGCGCCGCCATCGTGCGCAACCTGTCAAGCATGCGCGAAAAAATCCGCGCGCTTGAAAAAACAATTAAAACACTGACCACGCAAGACGAAAAATGACTACTGAAAACAAGACCCTCGACATCCTCGCCATCAAATCGCTGCTGCCGCACCGCTACCCGCTGCTGCTGGTCGACCGCGTGCTGGACTGGGAGGCGAACAAAACCATCACCGCCATCAAGAATGTGACGGTCAACGAAGAGTTCTTCCAGGGCCATTTCCCGCACAAGCCGGTCATGCCCGGCGTGCTGATGATCGAAGCGCTGGCGCAAACGGCGGCGCTGCTGTCGTTCCTGTCGATGGGCGTGAAGCCGGACGAGAACTCGGTGGTCTACTTTGTCGGCATCGACAATGCGCGCTTCAAGCGTCCTGTCGAACCGGGCGACCAGTTGAAGATGGACGTGGAAATCCTGCGCGTCTCGCGCGGCATCTGGAAATACAAGGCCGTCGGTACGGTCGACGGCAAGCTGGCCGTAGAAGGTGAACTGATGTGCACGATCCGCAGCGCGCAGGATGCGAGCCAGCCAGCGGGGCAGTAATGGCGGCCATCCACTCGACGGCAGTCATCGATCCGAAGGCCGAGCTGGACAGCTCGGTCGAGGTGGGCCCGTACTCCATCATCGGCCCGCACGTGCGCATCGGCGCCGGCACCAGGGTCGGCCCGCATGTGGTGATCGACGGCCATACGACGATAGGCGCGGACAACCACCTGTTCCAGTTTTCCTCCATCGGCGCGCAGCCGCAGGATAAAAAATGGTCTGGCGAGGCCACGCGCCTGGAAATTGGCGACCGCAACACCATCCGGGAGTTTTGCACCTTCAACACGGGAACCGTGCAAGGCGGCGGTGTGACGCGCCTGGGCAATGACAACTGGATTTCGGCGTATGTGCACCTGGCGCACGACTGCCTGGTGGGCAACAACACCATCTTTTCGAACAACGCCCAGCTGGCGGGCCACGTGGAAATCGGCGACTGGGTCATCATGAGCGGTTTCGCCAATGTGCACCAGTTCTGCAAGATCGGCGCGCATGCCTTTGTCGGCATGAGCACCAGCCTGACGCAGGACGTGCCGCCGTTCGTGCTCCTGAACGGCAATCCGGCGCAGGCCCATGGCGTCAATATCGAAGGCCTGAAACGCCGCGGCTTTACGCGCGAGCAGATCAACGGCATCCGCGCCGCGTATAAACTCATCTATCGCTCGGGACTGACCCTGGAAGAATCCAAGGCGGCCCTGTTCGAAGAAGAAGCGGCATCGTCGCCCGAGGTGGCGGAACACATTCGCGCCATGCGCGAATTTTTGGGCGTGGCGTCGCGTGGCATCGTCCGCTGACCATTCCAGCGGCCTGTCGGTCGCCATCGTCGCCGGCGAGGTGTCGGGCGACCTGCTGGCCAGCCGGCTGCTGTCCGGCCTCGTGCCGCAGCTGCCCGGCGCTCGCTTCCACGGCATCGGCGGCGAGCACATGGCCAGGCAGGGCTTCGTGTCGGACTGGCCGCTCGACAAATTGACCGTGCGCGGCCTGTTCGAGATCATTCCCCGCTACCGCGAAATCAAGGGCATCCAGAATGCGCTGCGCGACCAGCTGCTGGCGGAGCGTCCCGCCGTCTTCATCGGCGCCGACTACCCGGGCTTTAACCTGGGACTCGAGCAGCAGCTGAAGGAAGGCGGCATCCCCACCGTGCACTACATCGGGCCGCAGATCTGGGCCTGGCGCGGCGGGCGCATCAAGAAAATCATCAAGGCCGTCTCGCACATGCTGGTGATCTTCCCGTTCGAGGAAGAGATCTACCGCAAGGCAGGCGTGCCCGTTACCTATGTCGGCCATCCGCTGGCCGAGATGATCCCCCTGCAGCCCGACGAAGCGGCCGCGCGCCGTGTCCTGGGCTTGCCCGAAGACGCCAACGTGGTGACCCTGATGCCGGGCAGCCGCATGGGCGAACTCAAATACAATACGGTGGCGTTCGTGGCCGCCTGCAAGCTGCTGCTGGCGCGCGACCGCTCGCTGCGCTTCGTCGCACCGATGGCCGGCGAAAAGCAGCGCCAGTACTTTTTGCAACTCATCCGTGAGGCGGGCTTGCAGGATGTCGAAATCGTGCTCACCGATGGCGGCTCGCACACTGCCATCTGCGCCGCCGATGCAGTACTGGTGGCGTCCGGCACGGCGTCGCTGGAGGTGGCGCTGTACAAGAAGCCCATGGTCATCGCCTACAAAATGATGCGCGCTTCGTGGGAAATCATGCGCCACATGGGCTACCAGCCGTGGATTGGTTTGCCGAACATCCTGGCGCGCGACTACCTGGTGCCCGAACTGCTGCAGAACGCGGCCAGTCCCGAAGCGCTGGCCGAGGCCATGTGGCGGCAGCTGAGCGACGTGCCGGGCCGCCTGCGCCTGGTGCAGCGCTTCGCGGACATGCACCACAGCCTGCTGCGCGACAGCGCGCGAGAGAGCGCCAACGCCGTCATGCAGGTCATCGCCGCCAATGGCAAGTAATTCCCGATCACCGCTTCAACCGCAGTACCAACCAAAGATTCAACGTGAAAAATATCTATCCCGGCCTGTTTGACGACTTGCCATTCTCGCTCGATGAAATCATCTGCGGCGTCGACGAGGCAGGACGCGGTCCGCTGGCCGGCCCGGTCTTCGCCGCCGCCGTGATCCTCGACCCGAATCAGCCCATCGACGGCTTGCGCGACTCGAAAAAGCTTACTGAAGCCAAACGCGACCTGCTGGCGCCGCAGATCAAGGCCAAGGCCCTGGCCTGGGCCATCGCCGAAGCGTCGGAAGAGGAAATCGACCGCCTGAACATCCTGCAGGCGTCGATGCTGGCCATGCGCCGCGCCGTCGAGGCTTTGTCTACCGTGCCGACCCTGGCGCTGATCGACGGCAACCGCTGCCCCGTGATGCCAATACGCGGCATGGCCATCGTCGGCGGCGACGACAAGGTCGATTCGATTTCCGCGGCCTCGATCCTGGCCAAGACGGCGCGCGACGCGGCCCTGGTGCACCTGCACGCGGCCTATCCCGAGTACTGCTTTGACCAGCACAAGGGCTATGGCACCAAATTGCACCTGGAGCGGCTACACCTGCACGGCGCCTCGCCCGTGCACCGCCGTTCGTTCGCGCCCGTGCGCAACGTCATTGCGCTGTTCGGCGCGCAGGAGGTGGTGGCATGAAGACGATCACTTCGCGCGACAATGCGCAATACAAGGATTTGCTGAAACTGGCGGGCAGTTCGCAGGCGCGCCGCAAGTCGGGCCGCACCCTGCTCGACGGCGTGCATCTGTGCCAGTCCTACCTGCAGCTGCGCGGCATGCCGGAACAATGCATCGTCAGCGAAAGCGCCCTGCAGAATGCGGAGGTGGCGGACATCGTCGGCCAGCTCGAAGCGCAGCGCGCGCACGTACTGGGCTTGCCCGACGCGCTGTACAACGCCGTCAGCCAAGTGGAGCACGGCGTGGGCGTGATGTTCCTCATCGAGACGCCGGAGCGGGCCGTCACGCAGCCGCTGAGCGTGTCGGCCGTGCTGCTCGATAACCTGCAAGACCCGGGCAACGTGGGCTCCATCCTGCGCAGCGCGGCGGCCGCCGGCATCACGCAGGTGTACTGCAGCGCCGGCACGGCCTTCTGCTGGTCGCCCAAGGTGCTGCGCGCAGCGATGGGCGCGCACTTCGTGCTCGATATCTTTGAAAACGTCGACCTGGCCGCACTGGTCGCCGGCGCCAAGGTGGCGACCCTCGCCACCAGCGGCTACGCCACGCAGCGCTTGTACGACGTCGACCTGCGCCAGCCAGTTGCCTGGCTGTTCGGCCACGAAGGGCAGGGCGTGGCCGACGATTTGCTGTCGATGGCGACGCACCAGGTGGTCATTCCCCATCTTGGCCAGATCGAATCGCTGAACGTGGCCGCCTGCGCCGCCGTCTGCTTCTTCGAGCAGGTGCGCCAGAACCAGTAGCAGGAAATGCAACGGGGCCTCAAGGGCCCCGTTTTTTGTCCGGCTGCCTGATTCAGTATTCGCGGCGGTTCGGTTTGATCTCCTGCAGGATCGTCGTGGAGATTTCCTCGATCGACTTGGTGGTCGACGACAGCCAGCGGATACCCTCGCGTTTCATCATTTTCTCCGCTTCGTTGACCTCATAGCGGCAATTTTCAATGGCCGCATACTTGCTTCCAGCACGTCTTTCGTTGCGTATTTCCGACAAACGTTCGGGCGTAATGCTTAATCCGAAAATTTTATTCTTAAATTCGTTCAGTGCCGTCGGCAGCTTTTCACGCTCGAAATCCTCGGGAATCAGCGGGTAATTGGCCGCTTTGATGCCGTACTGCATGGCCAGGTACAGGCTGGTCGGGGTCTTGCCAGAGCGGGAAACACCCACCAGAATGACATCGGCCGATGACAGGTTCTTGTGTGACTGCCCATCGTCATGGGCCAGCGAATAATTGATCGCCTCGATGCGGTTCTTGTATTCCTCGCTGTCGACGATGTTGTGCGAGCGGCCGATGGTGTGGGTGGACATCACGCCCAGCTCCTGCTCCAGCGGGGCGACGAAGGTCTGGATCAGGTCCATGTGCATGCCGCTGGACTTGCGGATCACGGCCGACAGGTCGTTTTTCACCAGGGTGGAGAAGATGATGGGACGCTGGCCGTCGGTGGCAAACGCTTCGTTGATCTTGCGCGCCGCCTCGTACGCCTTGTCCATGGTGTCGATAAAGGGCAGGCGAATCTGGCGGAAGCGCAGGTCGAACTGCGTCAGCACCGAATGGCCGAACGTCTCGGCGGTGATGCCGGTACCGTCAGAAACGAAGAAAACGGTGCGGGCCGCGGCGGGCAGAGGGGGGCGTGGTTCTTGTGTCATGGGTTTTCGGATCAAGATTGTGCGTCGTCAATTTGCGCCGCACAAGGTAAAATGGCTGTAACGGTATGATTGTGCTGCACGACGCCAAGAATAACAAGAAGACTGTCTGTGCGCCTCGCGTAAAGATTTCTATCATCAGTAAGGGTGTCATTATGACCAACGCAGTATCGCAGGAGAAAGACAAGGACGCGGTGTACGTCGCCTCGTTCGAGCATTTGCGCATGACGGATGTCGAATCCGTCGGCGGCAAGAACGCCTCCCTGGGCGAAATGATCAGCCAGCTGGCCGAAGCTGGCGTGCGCGTGCCCGGTGGCTTCGCCACCACGGCACAGGCATTCCGCGACTTCCTGTCGTATAGCGCCAACGGCGGCCTGCCGCTGGCCGAGCGCATTGCCCAGCGCCTGGAAGGCCTGGACATCGACGATGTGCGCGCGCTGGCGCAAGCCGGTGCCGAGATCCGTCAATGGATCGTGGAAACCCCGTTCCAGCCCCGCCTGGCGGCTGAAATCGACCAGTTCTACGCCAAGCTGGTGGCCGACTCCGATACCGAAATGTCGTTTGCCGTGCGTTCCTCGGCGACGGCGGAAGACTTGCCGGACGCATCTTTTGCTGGCCAGCAAGAAACTTTCCTGAACGTGGTCGGCATCGACAACGTGCTCGAAGCGATGAAACAGGTATTCGCGTCGCTGTACAACGACCGCGCCATTTCCTACCGCGTACACAAGGGTTTTACGCACGCTGAAGTGGCCTTGTCGGCCGGCGTGCAGCGCATGGTGCGTTCCGACCTGGGCGCCGCCGGCGTGATGTTTACCATCGATACGGAATCGGGCTTCAAGGACGTGGTGTTCGTCACTTCCAGCTATGGCCTCGGTGAAACCGTGGTGCAGGGCGCCGTCAACCCCGACGAATTCTATGTGCACAAGCCGATGCTGGAAAAAGGCAAGTCGCCTGTGATCCGCCGCAATATCGGCTCCAAACTGCTGAAGATGGAATTCACGAACGAAGCGAAAGCCGGCCGTTCCGTGAAAACCGTCGACGTGCCTGTCGAAATGCGCAACCGCTACTCGCTGAACGACAGCGAAGTGGTGGAACTGGCGAAATACGCCGTCATCATCGAAAACCACTATGGCCGTCCGATGGACATCGAGTGGGGCAAGGATGGCCGCGACGGCAAGCTGTACATCCTGCAGGCGCGTCCCGAGACCGTCAAGTCGCAGCAAAAGGCGACCGACGTGCAGGAACGCTTCAAGCTGAAGAGCACCGGCACCGTGCTGACGTCCGGCCGCGCCATCGGCCAGAAGATCGGCGCCGGCCCCGTGCGCGTGATTCACGACCCGGCCGACATGGAGCGCGTGCAGCCAGGCGACGTACTCGTTGCCGACATGACGGACCCGAACTGGGAACCGGTCATGAAGCGCGCTTCGGCCATCGTCACCAATCGCGGCGGCCGTACTTGCCACGCAGCAATTATTGCCCGTGAACTCGGCGTGCCTGCCGTCGTCGGCTGCGGCGACGCGACCGACGTGCTGAAAGATGGCACGTTTGTTACCGTCGTCTGCTCGGAAGGCGACGAAGGCAAGATCTACGACGGTCTGCTGGAAACGGAAGTGTCGGAAGTGTCGCGCGGCGAATTGCCGAAGCTCGACACCAAGATCATGCTCAATGTGGGCAATCCGCAACTGGCGTTCGACTTCCAGTCCGTGCCGAACGCCGGCGTGGGTCTGGCGCGCCTGGAATTCATCATCAATAACAATATTGGTGTGCATCCGCGCGCGATCCTCGAATACCCGAACATCGACGCCGACCTGAAAAAGGCCGTGGAATCCGTGGCGCGAGGTCACGCATCGCCGAAAGCGTTCTATATCGACAAGCTGGCCGAAGGCATCGCCACCATCGCCGCCGCGTTCTGGCCGAAGAAAGTCATCGTGCGCCTGTCCGACTTCAAGTCGAACGAGTACAAGAAGCTGATCGGCGGTTCGCGCTACGAGCCGGACGAGGAAAACCCGATGCTGGGCTTCCGCGGCGCGGCGCGCTACCTGTCGGCCGACTTCTCCGAAGCGTTCAACATGGAATGCGAGGCGATGAAACGCGTGCGCAATGACATGGGCCTGACAAACGTGGAAATCATGGTGCCATTCGTGCGCACCCTGGGCCAGGCCGAGAAAGTCATCGACCTGCTGGCGAAAAACGGCCTGAAGCGGGGCGAGAACGGCTTGCGCGTCATCATGATGTGCGAAGTGCCATCGAACGCCATCCTGGCCGACCAGTTCCTCGACCATTTCGACGGCTTCTCGATCGGTTCGAACGATCTGACCCAGCTGACCCTGGGCCTGGACCGCGATTCCGGCATGGAATTGCTGGCCGCCGACTTCGACGAGCGCGATCCTGCCGTGAAAGCGCTGCTGGCCCTGGCCATCAAGGCTTGCCTGGCACGCGGCAAGTACATCGGCATTTGCGGCCAGGGTCCTTCCGACCATCCCGACTTTGCCGTCTGGCTGATGGAGCAGGGCATCGAATCGATGTCCTTGAATCCTGACTCGGTGATCGATACCTGGCAAAAGCTGGCTGCGCTGAAAGCGTAAGCATCTATCATTATTGCCCTCTGAAAACCCGCTGCCACTCACCTGGCAGCGGGTTTTTTTATGTGCCATCCTCGGTGTCAAGTCCCTGGCGGGCGGCGCACGCGGCTGAATGATGAGATAGCGCAAGATCAGCTAAAATGATTCCACCAACACATTGACGGGAGTTCATATGGCAAGCAAGAAACCGACCAAAGCTGCAAAGATCGACATCGGCATTTCCGAAGCGGACCGTGCGAAGATCGCGGAAGGCCTGTCCGGCCTGCTGGCTGACAGCTACACCTTGTACCTGATGACCCACAATTTCCACTGGAACGTGAAGGGGCCGATGTTCAACACCCTGCACCTGATGTTCATGACGCAGTACACGGAGCAATGGGGCGCGCTGGATCTGATCGCCGAGCGCATCCGCGCCCTTGGCTATCCGGCACCGGGCACGTACAAGGAATTCGTCAAGCTGGCCTCGATCAAGGAAATCGACGGCGTGCCGCCAGCCCTGGAAATGGTCAGCCATCTGGTGTCGGCGCAAGAGGCAACTGCACGCACGGCGCGCCGTTTGTTCCCGCTGCTGGAAAAGGCCAACGACCAGCCAACGGCCGACCTGATCACGCAGCGCCTGGATTTGCATGAAAAGACAGCGTGGATGTTGCGCAGCCTGCTGGAAGAGTAAGAGCACCTGCCAGTACCTACTGCGCGTCGCGATTTGCCGCCGCCGATGCTCACTGCCTCGGCGGCCCCGTACTTCGCACAGTTCCGCTTCTCAGCCACAAATCACATCCGCTCGCTACGGTTTTGTCAGGTGTGAAACGTGCCGGGCCAGCGGGCTAATTCGCCCCCGGCTATTGACGTCATCCGGAATTGCGTTAGACTGCTTGTATATAGGTGTCTGGCAAGAATAATATCAGCTGGTATTTCGCATTAAACCCCGTCGCTTATATAGGCTGCGGGGTTTTTTATTTTCGGATTCAAATGGACGGAGGCATCATGGCTGAATGGGTGGGCTGGTTTGTGGCGGCAGGCGTGGTACTGATCCTGGAATTGTTCACGGGCACGTTTTATCTGCTGATGATCGCCATCGGTGTCGGCGCGGGCGGATTGGTGGCGCTGGCGGGCGGTAATGGCAGTTGGCAGGCCATGACGGCGGCCATTGTCGGCGTGGCTGCGACCCTGTTATTGCGGCGCAGCCGTTTCGGCAAGGCGGCGCGGCGCGATGCGGCCCAGGATCCGAATGTGAATCTCGATATCGGGCAACGCGTGGCCGTGGCGCATTGGGTCGATGGCGTGGCGCGTGTCACGTATCGCGGTGCCTTGTGGGATGTGGAATTGATACCCGGCAGTGATACGCAGGCCGGTCATTACACCATACGTGCCGTGCGCGGCAGCCGTTTGATTGTTGGATAACCTGGAGAGTAGATTATGGAAGTAAACATCGGAAGCGTGTCGCTGATCTTGTTATTGCTGGCATTGGTATTTGTCTTCAAGACGGTCAATGTGGTGCCGCAGCAGCATGCCTGGGTAGTCGAGCGCCTGGGAAAATTCCACGCCGTATTGGGCCCCGGCCTGAATATCGTCGTGCCATTCGTCGACCGTATTGCTTACAAGCATGTGCTGAAGGAAATCCCGCTTGATGTGCCGCCACAGGTGTGCATTACGCGCGACAATACGCAATTGCAGGTCGACGGGATTCTGTATTTCCAGATTACCGACGCCATGCGCGCCTCGTATGGCTCGTCGAATTATATCGCCGCCATTACGCAGCTGGCGCAAACTACCTTGCGTTCCGTTATCGGTAAAATGGAGCTCGACAAGACATTTGAAGAGCGCGACCATATCAATACCGCCATCGTGAATGCCATTGATGAGTCTGCCGCCAATTGGGGCGTCAAGGTATTGCGCTATGAAATCAAGGATTTGACGCCGCCAAAGGAAATCCTGCATGCGATGCAGGCGCAAATCACTGCCGAACGGGAAAAGCGCGCGCTGATCGCCGCGTCGGAAGGACGCAAGCAGGAGCAGATCAATATTGCCAGCGGCGAACGTGAAGCGAACATCGCCCGTTCGGAGGGCGAGAAGCAGGCGTCCATCAATCGCGCCGAGGGGCAGGCCACCGCCATCGTGGCCCTGGCGCAGGCCAGTGCCGAAGCGTTGCGCCAGGTAGGGGCGGCGATTCGCGAGCCGGGCGGTGAAGATGCCGTTAATCTGAAGGTTGCCGAGCAGTATGTTGGTGCATTTGCACAATTGGCTAAAACGAATAATTCGATTATCGTGCCGGCCAATCTGGGCGATATGAGCGGCTTGATTGCGACGGCGATGCAGGTGGTGAAAAGCCAGAAGCCGAAAAGCGGGGTGGCCATTCCCTGAGGGCCAGACCTGACTAGTTATTCAGTAGTAAGTGACGCAGCAAGTGCCGCCCGCCCGATAGCGGGCGGTTTGCATTTGTATGGTGCGATAGGCAGCGGAGCGTGTCGGAAAATGCGGCTCATTTGACATATACAGGTTTCGTTATTTTATGCCGTGGTATGCTCCGCATGTTTGCATATTATGCCTGGCGTGCAGCACTGGTTTATGTTTTCGATTATAGTAGGCGCCGATGTACATGCGGCGGCATGTGATGAGCTGAATGTGTGCTGATAGACATTCGATTTCAATGAATTACCGAGAAAAGGGAAGGATGGTATTGCTCCCATGCTTTTCGTGAATTGCCATTATTATGGCAATAAATTGCAATGAAACAAAAAGTGCTGCAAAATAAATGACACAGGGCGCCAAATTGAATCTTCTCCTGGTCCCTGCTGGCGGGCTTGCCGTCGCGGCAGTTGCAGCGTTTTTTGGGGACTGTACCGGCCCATGGCCATGTGAAACTGGGTTTTTTGATAAAAGAAGTGCAAAAAAACATTCAAATCTCAAGAAAAATTGCCTCAGCCGCGTTACAATTGGATAGAATTTAACTGTTCAGTTATATTTTTCAACTCACACAAAGGAAATATCATGGATCTGTCCAGCTTATCCCTGTCCGAACTGCGTACGCTGCAGGACGACATCAAGAAGCAAATGAAAAAGCGCGAGCAAGATGACCTGTCCAAAGCCCGTGAACAAATCCTCGCAATCGCTCAGAGCGTCGGTGTTTCCGTAAAAGATCTGGTTGGTACAGGCATACGCGCTAAAACCGGTACCGTCGCTGTGCGCTATCGCAATCCCGATGATCCGACACAGCAATGGACTGGCCGTGGCCGTCAGCCGAAATGGGTCAAAGAGTGGACCGATTCGGGCAAGTCGCGTGATCTGCTGAAGGTGTAATTCACCGTTCATTCGGATGCTTGTCCTGTGTGGTAGTACAGGTGTAGTACAAGGCAGCATGCAAGCATCCGGAACTTTCTTGGTTTATGGCTCTTTGCCCTTGCGGTCAGCCTGATTCATCTGCTGTTTATTTTGTGGTATTTTCAACAATACCAGCCTTTCTCCTGTTTTTTCTTTTCCCTTCTCTGTTTCGTTTTCATCGCACTGTTTGTGGATTTTCCGCTTGCTGTCTGCAATCGGCAAAATAGTGGGGCTCTGTCCCCATTAAGTATGGGAAGTCCCGGATTTTTTCTCTGGCCCGGTTGTCTGACTGTCTATCTCAGCCAAACGGGAGCCTTCCATGCAGCCAGCCCAGTGGAAAATCTTCATCGCCCAGTTCGCCGCACTGAACCGTCGCCAGCGCCTGGAGGGCATCGTCCTGCTGCGCGGGGCCGCCCGGCAGGACGCCGCCGTGGCACTGGTCGAAAGCGTGGCCCGGCAGCGTCTGCACTGTCCGGATTGCAACAGCTGCCATGCTCACCGCCATGGCCACGCACACGGATTGCAGCGCTACCGCTGCGTGCCGTGCGGGCGCACATTCAATGCGCTAACCGGCACGCCGCTGGCCCGCCTGCGCCATAAATCGCGGTGGCTCGATTACGCCGATTGCCTGCTTGCATCCGATTCCGTGCGCCGGGCAGCCAGCCAACTGGGTGTGCACCGCAATACCGCCTTCCGCTGGCACCACCGGTTTTTATCGTTGGCAAAAACGGACCGGCCGCATCGTCTGCACGGCATCGTCGAGGCCGATGAGCTGTACGTGCTGGAATCGGAAAAGGGCGCGCGGTATCTGGCACGTCCGGCCCGTCGCCGTGGCGGCCGTGCCCGCCAGCGTGGTATTTTCAGTGCGCCAGTGTGCATCGTTGTGGCGCGCGACCGCACGGGACAAACCCTGGCTTTCGTCGCGGGAAAAGGCGTGCTGACGGGGGCGCAGCTGCATGGCTGTTTGCCGCCCGTTATCGACCAGGACGTCCTGCTGGTGACCGACGGCCATGTCGCCTACCGGGCTTTTTCCGGGGAGGCGGGGATCAGCCACCGGGCCGTCAACTTGCGCGCCGGCATACGCGTGCGGGGCGCCGTCCATGTGCAGAACGTCAACGCCTATCACCGCCGTTTGCGGGAATGGCTGGTCGTCTTTCACGGCGTGGCCACGCGCTACCTGCCGAATTACCTGGGGTGGCGCTGGATACTCGACGCGGGACGCATCCGCTCTGCAGAAGCATTGCTGAAGGCAACGCTGGGAGCGTTCCCACACCTGACGGTGACATAGCCTAAAATAAAACCCGGCATATAGCCGGGCCGGTTGGTGTTGCCTTGCACGCCGCGTGCGTGGTGCTGCCTTTAGCGGCGATGCACCTTCATCGCCGCCTGGACTTCGCGTGCGCCATCGCGATCGCGCTCGGCAGCCCGTTTGTCGTGCTGTTTCTTGCCCTTGGCCAGGCCGATTTCGCACTTCACGCGGCCGCCCTTGTAGTGCAGGTTGAGCGGCACCAGCGTGTAGCCGGAGCGCTCCACCTTGCCGATGAGTTTATCCATTTCCGCACGGTGCAGCAGCAGCTTGCGCGTGCGCACGGCTTCCGGGTGGATGTGGGTGGAGGCGGTTGGCAGGGCGCTGATGTGCGCGCCGAACAGGAACAGCTCGTCGCCGCGGACGACAACGTAGGCTTCCTTGATTTGCACGCGGGCGTCGCGGATGGCTTTGACTTCCCAGCCTTCCAGCACGATGCCCGCTTCGTAGCGATCCTCGATGAAGTAGTCGTGGAAGGCTTTTCTGTTGTCTGCTATGGTCATGAGATGGTAAATGTGCGCGGGTCGGTTAAACTACTGTCTCGCGCAAGCGCGATAAAATCAAATGTATCCAACATCATAGCAAATGGTTCTTCAATGGCAGTAGTACATAAATCAGTTTTTCTTGGCTACAGCGCCGAACAAATGTTCGCGCTGGTGGCGGCGGTGGAGGATTATCCCAAATTCCTGCCCTGGTGCGGTGCGGTCGAAATACGCGAGCGGGGCGAGAACACGATCGTCGCCAGCGTGGGCATACATTACCACGGCGTGCGCCAAAGCTTCACCACGTCCAATGAGAACGTGCCTTTCAGCTCCATCAAGATGAAGCTGGTGGATGGTCCTTTCAAGACCCTCGACGGCGTGTGGACCTTCAAAGCCCTGCGCGAGGACGCCTGCAAGATCGAACTGGACCTGCATTACGAGTTTTCCAGCCGCGTGCTCGAGCAGATCATCGGCCCCGTGTTCGGCATGATCGCCAACAGCATGGTCGATTCCTTCTGCAAACGCGCGGAGACGGTGTATGGCTGAGGCAGACATCCAGGTGCAGGTATGTCATGCCTTGCCCGACAGCAGCTTCTTGCGCAGCTTGACGGTGCCTGCCGGTACGACCATTGGGCAGGCTGTGGAGCGCAGCGGTTTGCTGCAGGAGATGCCCGGGATTGACCTGGCTGCCAATGTGGTCGGCATCTACGGCAAGAGAAAGCCGCTCGATACCGTTTTGCGCGAGCATGACCGCGTGGAAGTGTACCGTCCCTTGCAGGCGGATCCGAAAGAAGCGCGCCGGCGCCGCGCAGGCAACAAGCCCGCCTGAACATGTGCGGGGCAGGGGGCTGGCAGCGCCTGCCAGCCGTGCCGGGCACGACATTTTTTTGTTATTTTCAAATATCTTTTCTATGCTGCAAGGACGGAGGGCGCTTTTTTCTGTATAATCTGCTTTTGCGCCAATAGGAAATGCTATGCGTCTACTTCAAAAAGCACTCACATTCGATGACGTGCTGCTCGTCCCAGCCTACTCCAACGTTCTGCCCGCCGATACGTCCCTCAAAACTCGCCTGACCCGCAATATCACCCTGAATATTCCCTTGCTGTCCGCAGCCATGGATACGGTGACGGAAGCCCGCCTGGCGATCGCGATGGCCCAGGAAGGAGGCATCGGCATCATCCACAAGAATTTGAATCCGAAGGACCAGGCGCGTGAAGTGGCCCGCGTGAAGCGTTTCGAAGCTGGCGTGCTGCGCGATCCGATCACGATTCCGCCGGACATGAAGATCCGCGACGTGATTGCCCTGACGGAACAATACGGCATCAGCGGTTTCCCTGTCGTCAAGGGTAAGGAAGTGGTCGGCATCATCACCAACCGCGACTTGCGTTTTGAACAGGAGCTCGACGCGGAAGCCTCCGCCAAGATGACGCCGCGCGACAAGCTCGTGTACGTCAAGGAAGGCGCCGACACAGTCGAAGCCAAGCGCCTGATGAACAAGCACCGCCTCGAGCGCGTGCTGGTCGTCAATGACGCTTTCGAATTGCGCGGCTTGATCACCGTCAAGGATATCCAGAAGTCGACTTCCCATCCGTTCGCGTCGAAGGACAGCCAGGGCAAATTGCTGGTCGGCGCTGCCGTCGGCGTCGGTGCCAAGGATGAAGAGCGTATCGACCTGCTGGTCGCCGCCGGTGTTGATGTGCTGGTGGTCGACACGGCCCATGGCCACTCGCAAGGCATCCTGGACCGCGTGAAGTGGATCAAGACCAAGTATCCGCAGGTGGAAGTGATTGGCGGCAACATCGCTACCGCCGCCGCCGCCAAGGCGCTGGTCGAATACGGCGCCGATGCGGTCAAGGTCGGCATCGGTCCTGGCTCGATCTGCACCACGCGTATCGTCGCCGGTGTGGGCGTGCCGCAAATCACGGCCATCTCGAATGTTGCCGAAGCACTGGAAGGCACGGGCGTGCCATGTATCGCCGACGGCGGTATCCGCTTCTCGGGCGATATCTCGAAAGCGCTGGCCGCTGGTGCCTCGACCGTCATGATGGGTTCCATGTTTGCCGGTACGGAAGAAGCGCCAGGCGAAGTGATCCTGTACCAGGGCCGCAGCTACAAGTCGTACCGCGGCATGGGCTCGCTGGGCGCGATGTCCGACGGCTCGGCTGACCGTTACTTCCAGGACGCCACCATGAAGGCCGACAAGTTTGTGCCTGAAGGTATCGAAGGCCGCGTGGCCTACAAGGGCAGCGTGCTGGCGATCATCTTCCAACTGGTGGGCGGCGTGCGTCAATCGATGGGTTACTGCGGTTGCGCCACCATCGACGAACTGCGCGAAAAGGCGGAATTCGTTGAAATCACCTCGGCCGGCATGCGCGAGTCGCATGTCCATGATGTGCAGATCACGAAAGAAGCGCCAAACTACCGCTCCGAGTAAGCGCAACAGGAAAAATTGCCCATGGCTGCGTTACAGTGCCTCGCCGTACTATTTGTACTGTCTTCGGCACTGCGCCTTGCCCTGAACAATTTTTCCGCTGCGCTATAGCGACAGACCAGACCGGCGCCCAGTGCGCCGGTTTTGTAATGACCTCAGATAAAGTCTCCATCATGCATTCTAAAATCCTCATTCTCGATTTCGGCTCCCAAGTCACCCAGCTGATCGCGCGCCGCGTGCGCGATTCCGGCGTGTTTTCCGAAGTCTTCCCGTATGACGTCAGCGACGAATTCGTGCGCAACTATGGCGCTGCCGGCGTGATCCTGTCGGGCAGCCACAACTCAACGCTGGAAGGCGATTCGCCGCGCGCGCCGCAAGCCGTGTTCGAGTTGGGCGTACCCGTGCTGGGCATCTGCTATGGCATGCAAACCATGGCTGCCCAGCTGGGCGGCAAGGTGGAAAACGGCCTGGTACGCGAATTCGGCTACGCCGAAGTGCGCGCCCGTAGCCACACCAAGTTGCTCAACGGTATTGCCGACTTCGTCACGGATGAAGGCCACGGCATGTTGAAAGTGTGGATGAGCCACGGCGACAAGGTACTGGACATGCCTCCGGGCTTCAAGTTGATGGGCAACACGCCCAGCTGCCCGATCGCCGCCATGGCGGACGAAGAGCGCCAGTTCTATGGCGTGCAATTCCACCCGGAAGTGACACACACGGTGCAGGGCAAGGCCATCATCGGCCGTTTCGTGCATGAAATCTGCGGTTGCAAGTCGGACTGGAACATGCCTGACTACATCAGCGAAGCGGTGGAAAAGATCCGCGCGCAAGTGGGTACGGATGAAGTCATTCTGGGCTTGTCCGGCGGCGTCGATTCGTCCGTCGCGGCAGCGCTGATCCATCGCGCCATCGGCGACCAACTGACCTGCGTCTTCGTCGACCACGGCCTGCTGCGCCTGGACGAGGGCAAGATGGTCATGGACATGTTCGCCAAGAACCTGGGTGTCAAGGTTATCCGCATCGACGCGGAAGACCAGTTCATGGGCCACCTGGCCGGCGTTGCTGATCCGGAACAAAAGCGCAAGATCATCGGCCGCGAATTCGTCGAAGTCTTCCAGGTGGAATCTGGCAAGCTGGTGAACGCCAAATGGCTGGCGCAGGGTACGATTTACCCCGATGTCATCGAATCGGCGGGCAAAGGCAAGAAAGGCCAGACCATCAAGAGCCATCACAACGTGGGCGGCTTGCCCGACACCATGAAGCTCAAACTGCTGGAGCCGCTGCGCGAATTGTTCAAGGACGAAGTGCGCAAACTCGGCGTGGCCCTGGGCTTGCCGCATGACATGGTCTACCGCCACCCATTCCCGGGTCCGGGCCTGGGCGTGCGCATCCTCGGTGAAGTCAAGAAAGAGTTCGCCGACCTGCTGCGTCGCGCCGACGCCATCTTCATCGAAGAGCTGCGCAATACGCCCTACGAATTCGTCGCCGGCCAGGCCGTCGATCCGGATGCGTTGCCGGCAAACTGGTACGAGGCGACGAGCCAGGCATTCGCCGTGTTCCTGCCGGTTAAATCGGTAGGCGTGATGGGCGACGGCCGCACCTATGAATACGTGGTGGCCCTGCGCGCCGTGCAGACACAAGACTTCATGACGGCCCACTGGGCGCACCTGCCGCACAGCTTGCTGGGCAAGGTTTCTAACCGCATCATCAATGAAGTGCGCGGCATCAACCGCGTCGTATACGATATCTCGGGCAAGCCGCCGGCGACCATCGAGTGGGAATAATCTCCCGTCCGGCACCGTAAGGTAATGCCGGGTCAATGCAACAGTTAAGCCCCTGATTTTTCAGGGGCTTTTTTTATTTTGTCTGGCAAACGCAAGCAACCGTCGACAGAGCCAAGCACGTTTTTTTGTGGGTATTTTTGCGGGTATTTTTCGTTTTAAGTGTTTGATTTTAAAGGAGTTTTAGCGTATTTTTTTACGCTCTTCATCGTGAAGGTGTCAGCAGCCCGAGAGGGGATAACGATTTCACTTTTTTCGCACTAAGTGACTGATTGTTTGAAATGAATCGGCCGCCAGTACAGACTTGTGTAGGAGTGGGAGGTGACCATGTTGACCGATGCGAAACTGAAAAACCTGAAACCTGCTACGAAAGCCTATAAGGTGCCGGATCGTGACGGTCTGTATGCGACGGTCCTGCCCACTGGCACCATCTCGTTTCGCTATAACTACCGCGTCAATGGCCGCAGTGAAACCTTGGTGCTCGGACGGTACGGTGCTGGTGGCTTGAGCTTGCAGGAGGCAAGGGCGCGCCTGGAGCAAGCCAAGAAAGCGCAATCGGAAGGCAAGTCCCCGTCGCGCCTCAAAGCCAAATCGCGTACCCAACTGGCAGCGGGAGAACCATTCAGTGTTTGGGCCGAACCGTTGGCTATTAAAGTACAAAATGGCGGAGTCGACGCGGGATATGCGGCGCGCGGTGTATGAACGCGATCTGAAACGCCCATTTGGCAGTCTCCTGCTGCATGAGATTACGCACAACGAGTTGCGTTCCGTATGCGACGCCATCCTCGCACGTGGCGCTCCTGCGACGGCCGTGCATGCGCGCGATATCGTGAAACCGGTCTTTAAGTACGCAGAACAAAGAGGACAGAAGGTTGAAAACCCTGCGGATCTGGTCGCTCCTTCATCCATTGCCGTATTTGAGCCGCGCGACCGCGCGTTGGGTGCCGAAGAGATCGCGCTGTTCTACGAACATATCGAATACGTGCAGTGCGCGCCGACCTTGCGCCTGGCTTGCAAATTACTATTACTCACCATGGTGCGTAAGTCCGAACTGACGGATGCAACATGGACCGAGGTCAATTTTACCGATGCTCTATGGACCATTCCGGCCAGGCGGATGAAGCGCCGCAACCCCCACAACGTTTATTTGTCACGCCAGGCGCTCGATATGTTTGTCGCGCTACGCACCTGTGCTGGTACGTCGCCTTATATTTTGCCATCGCGATATGACCCTGATGTGCCGATGAATGGCGCTTCGCTCAATCGTATTCTGGTGTCTGTATGCGCCATGGCGCGAGACTGCGGGAAGCAGCTGGCCGACTTTTCGCCGCATGCAGTGGTTTAATGTACCCGGACACTGATTTAGGCGAGAATGCTCGCCATGGAGAGGTGTTTGATGAGCAAGCAAAGACGTACGTTTTCCCCTGAGTTCAAACAGCGGGCGGCATGCCTGGTACTGGATCAAGGATACAGCCATACGGAGGCAAGCCGTCCGGTGGGCATCGGCGAATCAGTGCTGCGCCGCTGGGTGCAGCAGCTTCAGTTGGAGCGGCAGGGCATCACGCCACATCCGGTTCTGTATCTGTTGCATACCGTTCAGCCGGAGTGCAATCACCAGGATGGGCAATAAGGCTATCAAACCGAAACCGAGGCCAAGGCAAGTTGTTATTTTGAGATGTCTAGATGACATAATTTCTCCTAAATTCCTTGATTCCTTCCCCTGATTGATGCGGATTTATCAGCAGGTACAAGTCGATCATATTGGTTGGAGAGGGGCGGAAAGTCTCACATAATCACTTTCAACAAATGCGCAACAAAAAAAATAAATCTGCGCTGTCTTTGATATTTAACATGGCGCACCAGAGGAATGACAACTCAAACTCAGGTAGAAAGCAGAGTCGATGCACACTATGTTTTCATTTTTAGTGGTTACTTTTCGTGATTATTCACAATAAGGAGTACGGTATTTAACACTGAAAACATCGGCAAAAAAATGGAGGGGGCTATGTCTGCTATCGATGGTTTGGCACAAGATTCAAGTAGTTTTAGCCTGCGGAGATTTTCACTAGTGCCCATGGCGATTGTATTCGTTGTTTTGGTTTGCCTTTCCATTCTTGTGGTTCAGCTAGGAATGATTTGGCGGGCAAGGAACGTCGAACTGGACCAGGCAGGTCAAGCCAGCTCAAACCTGGCACATGCAGTTGCACAGCATGCATATGACACGATCAAAGAAGCCGATACACTATTGGTTGGCTTGGTGGAGCGAATTGAAATAGATGGCGTATCTGAGATCGAGTTGAATCGCATTCACACTCTTCTGGTCACGCGAGTAACTGAGTTACCCCAACTGCATGGAATATTTGTTTATGATAAGAATGGCAATTGGTTGGTGAACTCCCAGAAAGTGTTGCTTAAAAATTTAAATAATTCTGATCGTGAATATTTTGAGCATCATCGAACGCACAGTGATCGCGGTCCATATATTGGTCCTCCTGTGCGCAGCAAATCGACGGGTGAGTGGATTATCACGGTATCTCGCAGAATTAACCTTCCAGATGGAAATTTTGGTGGCGTGGCACTTGCCACCATTAATATGAGATACTTCAGGTCATTTTATGATCTATTTTCTATAGGCGATAGAGGTGCAATTTTTATCGCCAATGAAAGAGGAATATTGCTATTAAGAAGGCCTTTCGATGCCAGTAAGTTGGGGCGAGATATCTCAAAGTTGCCATTATTCCATGACTATTTGCCGAAATCAGACAGCGGAACAGCAGTTATAAAATCCGGGCAAGATGGCGTTGTTCGGATAAATAGCTATCGAAGAATAGAGGAGTACCCATTAGTTGTCTCTGCCGCCCTGTCGCAGGATGAGATACTGGAAAATTGGTTCACCGATGCATGCATTCAAGTTTCTGCAGGAGGTGTATTGGTCTTGCTCATCGGATTTCTTGGGTATCGGATGGTCATGCAAATTGACTTGCGATCAAAAATTGCGGGAAAACTCGAGGAGAAAAGCAACGAGCTGGAAATATCACATGATATTCTGGCACATCTTGTCATGCAAGATGGACTGACGGGATTGGCGAATCGACGGTATTTTGACGAAGCATTGATAGAGGAATTTAATCGTGCACAGCGCGGGGAAAGTACTCTTGGATTGCTGATGATCGATGTTGATTTTTTTAAACAATACAATGATATCTACGGTCATGTCGCTGGCGACGAGTGCCTGAAGAAAATTGCCCATACGCTTACCATGGCCATGCGCCGAGCAGGCGATGTTGCTGCACGTTATGGCGGCGAAGAATTTGTGGTCTTACTACCAGGAACGGATCTTGCTGGCGTAATCGCTGTTGCTGAAAGTATTCGGCTTGCTGTCGAAGCTTTAGGCATCCCGCATAGCGGTAACCCACTTGATGTTGTAACAGTAAGTATCGGTGTGGAAGCATTTTCACCAATTCACCTGCAGAATGAGGCAGTTGAGTTGGTCGAGTCCGCCGATAAGGCACTGTACAAGGCCAAGGAGTCGGGGCGTAATAAAGTATGCCATCTTGAGCAGTCGGAGACGGTGTTTATTTTGGTGAATTGAATATTTCTTGAGCCGGGTGGGGAAGGGCGATATTTTATGGCTTGCCACTTTCAATAATTGTATTTAATTTCTTGATTCCACGAAGTAGATGGGGTATATGAATTTGAAGAAGATATTTATTGGATTAATATTGATGTGTTGATGTGTTGATGTGTTGATGTATTGATGTATTGATGAATTGATGTCGATATTTTTGGTTGTTTTAAGTAAATGCAAAGAAATAGCATAGTTGCAAATTTTTATTGTTGAGTTATATTGAAACTGCCAACATGACATTTTGGTGTGGAAGTTGATCGTGATGTGTTCGGCTGCAGGGAGTACTGTTTCTCGGCGAATCATTTTTATTTGGCAATGTCATTCTTCCCAGTAATTAAAAGGAGGGTCAAGCTATGAGTGCAATGTTGGAAAAGAAATCTTGGGACAAACCGGACGAAGTCCGCCCATTCAAAGATGGAGCAGGTCAGATGGCTGTCTTCACGCTTGGCAACCAGACAATGGGGCGCGGCGAATTTGAACCCGGCTGGCGCTGGAGTCTGCACGTAAAACCGATAGCAGGTACTGATTCCTGCCAAGCAACTCATACCGGCATGGTACTCGAAGGACGAATGATCGTTAAAATGAACGATGGGTCTGAAATGGAGTATGGGCCTGGTGATGTTTTTTATATGCCACCAGGGCACGATGCCTGGGTAGTTGGCAGTCAGCGTTGCGTATTGTTTGATGTAACAGGCGTCGCAAAGTACGCCAAACCACAGTAGTGCTTGCTGGGTTCGCGTACCCGCTTCGCTACTCTGCGTCATTTGGAGGCATTCGCTGGCCCTGGAATACCTTCTTCCCCAAGAATCAGGGCCACTGTCTTTACGGCCTGAAGTTAGCCATCGAGGAAGTTGAGTTGTTTACTGATCGCTTGCTATTCCTCATGCCGGTCAAGAGGTAATGAAGGGACATGATTGCGTGCCGGAACCGTTTCAAGGCGGTTTCGACCGAGTCGGAAACACCACTTTCTGATTTCTTTTAATTCGAAATTTCCATATCCCCACCAAGTATCTGTCATCAGGACGATTTTCAATAGGAAATATTTGGCTAGTATGGAAATGGTGTGGCGGGAGAAAAGTTATTTTTCTCATTGCACTGGTTATACGGAAATTGCATGGTTGTTGCAAAAATGGCTTTCCTGCATGAATCATTGATGTAGATCATACGTTTGCAGTGACGTTGCGTACACCCAGCGATACAGTATTCATTCACCTGCAATACGGACGGCATGCGCTGATCCAATGTATTGCATCGCGCTGGTGATAACGCTATGTCATGAAAGGAATGTTCTCCATGCTTACGGATATCTGGGTAGTTCGGAACGGCAGTGATTATCTTTTGTTGCACGGCCATTTGCGATTGGCTACCACCTTGGTGGGGGAGGGCGCCGCCTATGTCGAGGTCAAGCATGAGGGACTCGTCAAAATCACACGCGGACCGGGGTGCTTCCAGGTCGATTCCTGCCATGGATTGCTACCGCTCAGTGTCACATTGGCCGATACTCATGGCTGCAGATAGATCCCGCGCATGACTGTGCTATTAAGATGCAGCAAACGAAAGATAGTTTCTCCGCCTGCAGCCGTGGATGAGTGACTTGAACGAGACCGGCGCATCCACGGGCAGGTCTGACTTGTTTTTGCCTATCGATGTCACTTGAGCATCGGGTACTCGGTGTTGCTATCGTTTTACGTTCCTTTTGATAGGAAGCACGCCTCAGTCAGTGGCTCCCCTGTAGCGGCCTTTTGTTGTATCTGGTACCTGGCCGCCCCTACAGAAGAGACAGCTTGTCAGCGCTGAGAGGTGCTGCCTCGGCTGCTCTGATGTCTACGTGCGCTGGTCCATCACCCAAAACTCGTGCGTAGAACGGCACGGCGACAGTCCGTATACCGGGATCTGATGCGTTTGCGATTCAGATACAGTTCAGTCTCAGGCGAGGCAATCTACCAGCACGGAAGGACGTTGTTGATGCATTTATGCATGCAATGTCCGGTTAGTGACTTGGTGTCTTTTTGGTAATTTTGTTGTTGTGGAAATTATTTTAAAAAATATTTTCAGTGAAAATTACAAGACGATTTGCGATAGATCAATACATGTATTTTTTTGCAAGTATCTAATGAGGTTGACTTGATCCATATCAAGACAGATATGCTGCATTTGACATATGGATATCAGCGCTATCGCAGAACTTCAATCTGATCTGTAAAAGTAATTGTGAAATATTTTGAAATAGATTTCATTCTCTTGGAAATTATTTTTATGTTAATTTTATCAATTGTTAAATAATTTTGTTCCCGATGGAAATTTATTGTGATATTTTAAGTATAGGTTAATCTGATTAAAGCATCAATTATTGTGTGTCGTCACTTTTATGTGGGAATTTGGAAAGTATTGAAGGGGGTAAATATTTGTTAGCCAAGGGAAAAATTTAAGGCAGATGGGAATATGATCGCTTAACTGTTGTATTTTTTTTCAGTCTAAAATATATCACCTGATCTATCTTCATGTTATTGTTTGGTTAATTAAAATTTGATAATCCTCAACTTCGCGTCCTGATTGCCGGTCATCCAAGATGGCACCGGCATGTAGCGAAACATCATAGGGGAGACTTGTCAAATATATGAATAAATGGCGAAATAGATACTTGGCGACACCCTTTCAGATAGACCAGTATTGGAAAATACTACGTCAACAGGCTGAGCGGCAACTTAAACAGAGGCAGGGAGCACTTGGTTCGGCGGATCAGGCGTTGCTATCCACGAAGTTGCAAAAAGTGCATCATGAGTTGAGCGTGCAAAAGATCGAACTGGAAATGCAGAACGAAGATCTATGCCGCACCCAGGAAAAGCTGAGGAGTACCAGCGAGCTGTATTGCCATTTGTATGAGCAGGCTCCGGTTGGTTACATCAGTATGGATGCCACTGGTGTGATCATCCATTCGAACCTGACAGCCTCAAGTTTGTTAGCGGTCTCTCCGCAGACACTGCTGGGGCAGCCGTTCACGCGGTTCATCCTCGAGGATGACCAGGATATCTTTTATTTCTTGCGGCGGCGCCTGTTCGACGGTGATACGTCCTTTTCCTCTGTGCTACGAATGAGAAGGGAAGGCGCGGACCCGTTCTGGGCAATGCTGGAGGCCAAGGTTACGCAAAAGCACTTTGCGCCCGGCGTCGTCTTGTTGGTTTTGAACGATATCAATGAACGTACCGTGGCTGCCACGAAGTTGCGCACCAGCGAGGAACGTTTTCGCGGGGCGTTTGAAAACTCTTCTGTCGGCATGATTATGGCAGATATGCATGGCACCTGGATCAAGGTTAACCAGGCGCTGTGCGAGATGCTGGGCTACACCGAGCCGCAGCTTTTAACAATGGGATACGTTGGTCTGACGCATCCTGACGATCTGACTGCCAGCATAGAGCATGCGCAAAGCCTGTACCGCGGTGAGTTGTCTCATTATCGTATCGAGAAACGTTACTTGCACAGGGATGGCCATGCAGTGTGGACTGTACTGAGCGCTACTCTGCTGCGTGACGCATCTGGACGTGCCCAGCAGTATGTCGGTATGGTGGAGGATATCAGCAGCCGCAAGCTGGCATTGCGTGCGCTGGAACTATCGCATGAGAAACTGCGCAAGCTCGTTGCGCATCAAGAACATACCAAGGAGCAAGAGCGGATTCGAATCGCGCGGGAAATGCATGATGAATTAGGCAGTGTCTTGAGCGGTGTCAAGGCGCAGATATCGGTTGCCCTTTTTCAGGATCAACAGAATGGGGCGGCACTGCAGTCCAGGCTGACGGATGCCTGTACCTTGCTCGATACCGCAGCCGACACCGTGCGCAAGGTGATCACCGAATTACGGCCCAGTGTTCTTGATCAACTCGGTATATGGGCAGCACTCGAGTGGCATGCGGCAGAGGTAGCCTCGAGAGCAGGGCTGGTATGCCAGGTTTGTATTGATGCGGAAACGGCTTTGTTGGAGGACATCGATCCTGAGCGCAGCACGGCATTGTTTCGTATCTTGCAGGAGGCGT
Source organism: Janthinobacterium sp. GW458P (assembly GCF_002127585.1). Taxonomy (GTDB): domain Bacteria; phylum Pseudomonadota; class Gammaproteobacteria; order Burkholderiales; family Burkholderiaceae_D; genus Janthinobacterium. The sequence goes on along the minus strand of NZ_NEGZ01000010.1, from coordinate 44,870 downwards.
TGACCAACGTCTTACGTCACGCAAACGCGACGCAGGTCAATATTCGTATCCACCATGAACAGGGATCGATCACTCTGGAAGTAGAGGATGATGGCAAGGGGATTGACATGGATATCCTATCAACATCCAGCTCATGGGGGCTAACAGGCATGGCCGAACGAGCACGCTATTTTGGCGGCGATATCCGTTTCATTCCTCTCGAACATGGAACACTCGTTAGGTTGCGCTTGCCATTGCAGGTGGGCATATGACATCCCAGAAAATTCGCGTCTTGCTTGTGGATGACCATATTGTCGCTCGTAAAGGCATTCGTTTGATGCTTGGCATGGATGACGGTATAGATGTCGCGGGGGAGGCCGAGACTGCGCATGCTGCGCTCGATTTGCTGCAGTCGCAACCGTTCGACGTCGCGATCATCGATATCGGCTTGTCGGATCAAAATGGTTTGCAGTTGCTCAAACGCCTGCGGCGCGAGTGGCCACGTCTTGCTGTGCTGATGTTGTCCATGTATGCCGAGACAGTGTATGCAGTGCGGGCATTGCAGTATGGTGCAGCCGGTTACTTGACCAAGAACAGCAGTGCCGCAGTCCTGGTCGGGGCAGTATACAAGGCCGCGGCCGGGGGGAAATACATTACCCCGGCTGTGACGGAGAAGATTGCAAATATAATTAGCGGCAGCGCGCTGAGCTGCTATGAGAAGTTGTCGGACCGGGAGCTGGAGGTATTGCGTTTGCTGGCCGCAGGTGAAGATCTCGGCAGCATCGCGCAGATGTTGCATTTGAGTCCCAATACTATTGCTACCTATCGAACCCGCTTGCTGGAAAAAACCGGTGCCAAGAATAATGTGCAACTTACCCGCTTTGCCATAGAAAATGGCATAGGCCCGTCAATTCTCGGCGATAGCTAGATGGGTAATGGATGCCATCCTTCACCTGGAATGGCGCCATCTGTCATGCCGCCCAAATGCGACTACGGTTGAGCATAACTGTATGAAGCGCTTGGCAATGCGTCATTTGCATGCTCATCCTGGGGCAGATTCAGATGTTAGGCCAGCGCGAAGGCGATACAGTGACTTGAAATGCAAGCTGTTGGCGGTATGCGTATCGGCGCACCGCGCTTGAAGGCAGGACGGTATGCGGGTTCAATGATTGGCGGTTGCTTTTGAGCTGAGGGGCTGTCTTGCCTTGGCTTTGCGCGACAATGTTGTGGCGATATCTTGCGCTTCGATGTCGTCGTCGTTGGCGATGGTTTCGATGGCGCCGTAATCGCATATACGCAGATTCTTGCCATCTGTGTCAATCCAGCCATTTTTCCTGAACTTCGACATCAGGCGGCTGATGCTTTCCATGGTCAGCCCCATATGGTTGCCTATGTCTTCGCGTGACATGAGTACTTGAAAGTGGCTACTTGAGTATCCTCTCGCGGCATAGCGCGCTGACAGGTCAAGCAGGAAAATGGCGAAACGCTGTTCGGCCCTGCTACCCAGGAAGCGCATAATGCGTTGCTCGCGATTAATTTCGTCGCTCAGCATCCTGTGGAAGTGCTGCTGCAATATCGGGACCTCAGCACATAGTTCTTGCAGGTGCAGGAAAGGAACTTCACATACTTCGCTGTCTTCAAGCGCCATGGCATTGTTATCCTGGAAACCGCTGCTGATCGCGCTCATCCCAAGTAACTCACCAGCCATATGGAAGCCGGTGACATACTGTTTTCCACGCATATTATCCTGAAATGTCTTGAACTGGCCACAATGAATAATATACAAGTTTTGAAATGTTTCGCCGACACGGAAGAGCAGATGGTTCCGTTCGATCCAGCGACGTTTGCCGATGATCTTGTCGAGTTGCGTTATAGCGCGCTCATCCAAGCCGGACGGTAGACAGCGAATCCGGGAGCTGCATTTAGCGCACGTACTGGCTGGAGAATGGGTGGTTGCTCGTAACGAGAGCAAAGTATGGCATGCGTTCATTTACTTCCCCAGTCCTGGTAAGTGGTGTCAAGGAGTTGATTTTTCTTCTGATTCCCTCTTGACATAGTATGTGCGCGGATGGGTTCGCCCGATATAAGATAAAGACCTAGCTTTGCGTAGTGATTTATCTGGTGCGTTGATGTGGGGGATCACCTACGGACCGCAAACAGGGGGGCACCAGATTTCATGATTGTTCATCGCTCCGATGTTGTGCTGGATTAACTTGATTATCCTTGCATGCATGGCCTTCCGATGGCATGGAAGCATCCGTTGACGTGGTTGCCAGTTCAGCGGAAAATAAAATGCTGTTTTTCAGGGAATGGATGCGAGCTATGGAAGCGGAAGGCATTCGTGTGCTGTTGGTTGACGATCAGGCCGTAGTGCGCAATGGCGTCGGCTTAATGCTGAGTATGGCAGCAGACATCCGCATCGGCGGCGAGGCAAGGAATTTTCAGGAAGCGGTCGAGCGTGTCGCCAGCGAGGAATTTGACGTTGCCCTGGTGGATATCGTCATGCCTGGCAAGAACGGTCTGGAGCTCTTGAAATCGTTACGTGTCATGAAGCCCGGTATGGCCGTACTGATGCTGAGCACATATTCAGAGGAGGTCTACGCCTTGCGTGCACTGCGCCTGGGAGCGGCAGGTTACCTGACCAAGGATGTGTCAACGAGCATCTTGATCGAGGCAGTGCGCAAGGCGGCATCCGGTGGCCGGTATATCAGCGCAGCGTTGACGGAGCGGTTGACCACGCTGATCAGCAAGAAGGGAGCGAGCGGGGCGCATGAGGTGTTATCGGAGCGTGAAATGGAGGTCTTCCTGCTGATTGCCGCAGGCGAATCGCTGATACGCATCGGGGCAATGCTGCAGCTGAGCCCCAATACTGTGACGAGTTACCGCGCGCGCATTCTGATCAAGATGGAGTTGTCTTGCAACGCTGAATTGACGCGCTATGCGCTGGAGCATGGCATGCTGTAAGCGGGAATGGTGTCGAAGGAGTGCCGTGATATCAGGCTACCATTTTTTCGATGGAAATGCCGGCGCTCATTGCCTGCTCAATGATCGCCAGCCGACGTGTGGCGTATTACTTTCTCGCCAGCACTCATGGCGAGCTGAAGAGGTAACGTCTCCTTGGGCGTGGCTGTGAGTCACTGCGGAAGACACTCTTGATGGGAGCGTCGCTCCGTAGCCCCGGACCTGGTTTGAATACGCAGCGCGGAAAACCAGGTCCGGCACCGAAGTAACCATGATCTGGATCAATCCAACGTACGTTAACAACCGCAATATTTCTCCATCACACTGTCAACGCTCATCCATAGTGCCATCGTTATTTTTCTGGCACTCAGAGTGTTGCATGTTCCAGTGTGCTTTCATGCGTCGCCGGAGATGGGGCATATTGCCCCGTAGCGATCTGCTGCAAGGCTGGCCTGTCGAGCAACTGGAGATGACGATGTCTCACTGACAGGATGCCAAGCCGCTGCAGGCGGCTCAGCAGTCTGGCGATGGTTGCATGGGTCACACTTAGATAGTCTGCAACTTCTTTACGCGATAACACAAGGTCCAGGTATGGCCCCTTGCCATTTTGTTGTGTCTCTTTCCAAACCAGCTGCAACAGGAACTGAGCGAACTTTTGTTCTGCATGGTGATATCTGAGCAGGAGAGTAAGGTCATACAGTCGAGCCAGTTCCTTGCTCAGCATCTGTTCCAGGCGCAAGAAGAGTCCAGGAAAGTGCTGGCCCGTTTCTACCAGCTGTACATAAGAAAACTCGCATACTATGCTGTCGCAGACAGCTGTCGTGGTATCCGTATAGTGCGTAAGGCTAATGCTGTCGAGTCCCAACAAGTCTCCCTTACCTGACAGTCTGGTAATGCACTGCTCTCCTCGATGGTCGAATTGATAGGATTTAAACTGGCCATGGCGAATGGCATACAGGCGCCCCAGTGCCGGTTCATGTATGCTTTGCAGGGTTGCCCCTCGTCGTAGGTGATGCTGCCGCAGTATGAATCCTTCGACCTTGGCGCAGTCCGTATCGTTCATGCCTGCAGGCAAACATCGTTCGCGGGCGTGGCAATCGCGGCATGAGAAGGACTTCGTCCCGTGATCAGTGAGATTGGCTGCCGTGGACATGAGTCAACTCCCCATAGCGTGGCTAAGCTCCGTACTGAAGGTGGCGCGGTTGCCATTCGCAAGCGCCATCTGTTCAAGTGCTGACAGATCCGTGATAACGATGTCTCGGTTTTCAAGCAAAATGAGGCCGGCCAGTTTGAAATGGTGCAGTAGTCTGCTGACACTTTCCGGGGCAAGGTGCAGATAGTTGGCGATGTCGGGGCGTGACATCGGCAAGCGATAGCGTGTCGGCGCGTCGCCCTGTTGACCATACTGCCGGGAAAGACGGAGCAAGAAGGTGGCGAGGCGCTGTTCCGCAGGACTGCGATATAGTTGTAGAGAGGTATTGCGGATATCCAGAATATTTTGACGGATGAGACTATGGAACAAGAGCGGCTGCTGGCGCAAGGTGGCGTAGCCAATCTCGCACACTTCACTGTCCTCCATCGCGACGGCCGTACCAAGATGTTTTGTCTGCCCAATACTATCGAGTGCCAGGAAGTCGCCGCATACAGGAAAGCAGGTGATTTTTTGTGCGCCAGTTCCATCAGCGCGGTAGTGCTTGAAACTTCCGTAGCGTATGGCAAATACGCATTCAGCAACGGGATCGCCAGCGCGATACAGGAACGCCTTGCGTCGTACCCGGCTGCAGCGACCGTCGATTCGCCCGCTGTCAAACTGGCGCACGCCGAAGGCGCGAGCCGAATGGACGGCGGGGGCTATGTCGTTGTGCATCATATTCTCCTGGGCAGGCGAGTCAACTATACTGACCCCGTGTTAATGTGGCGCTTGGCGGAAACAGCTCGTGCATCCGCGGCGGCGGGCAGGCGGCTATTGTTGCCCTACTTGTTCGGCGCACTGACTGGGCCAAGCGCCTGTTGCAGACCTTGCACCTGATTGTCGCTCACATGGTCGCTGAGCACGTCGTTGGCCGACAACTTCCTGTGATAGTCAGCATCAGTCATTTTTTCATCGTAGCGGATATCATCCACGCTCACGGCTGCCACATCGGTAAAGATCGCTCTTGCGCTTGACCAGGCAATCACGTTTCCATTGCCAATTGACCCGCGGGCAACCCTTGTCCAATTGGCGACAGCTAGTCCCGGATCGGCACCCACGGAGAAATTAATTCGCTGCGTGAACCGCTGAATGGCCTTGTCATTGAGCAGGACGAAAGCGAATGGTCCCACTACTGTACCTACTTGCAGTCCGACACTGAGCTCTCCCAGAGTAAAAAATGCGGGGGAGCTCCATTTTCCGTTATCGCGTTTGCGCAACAGGACACCGGTATCCACCTGCTGGGATTGAACGATGCCGGCGAACTGGCGAACTGGCGAGCAAGGCGCCGCAAAGTAGTATCCCGACAGGTTTAATGTTGCTAATCATGGCCGTTCTCCTGCGCACGCGTAGATAACTTCCTTGCACACTACAGCCGGGCACAGGTCGCTTGCCATGATTTACATCAAGGTACCAGGGGAATATGCTTGCTTAGGTAAAGCAATGCCCGTGATTGTCCAAGGAATTTGGATGGGTATTCTGTGCATGTTGCAAGACTAAATCGTTTCTCTGCGATCGATTGCTGACATTTTTGACGAAGATCATTTATCAAACAGACAAACAGTAACTGGCGATTTATATTGAAACATGAAGGACGAGAATGTCGCGTTCGCGTTGATGGGCAGTCAATGGCCTGACTAAAAAGAAGGAACCATGGCAAACCATCTGACCCTTTTCGATCCGTTCTGCGACCTGGCCAGCATCGATTCTCTGCGCAACATAGATGACTTCTTCCGGGACATGGGTTTCAAACATGCTCTCAAGGATTTTGTGCGGCCATCCCAGATTCGGCTCGACGTTACTGAAAGTGATCAAGCGTATTGCGTCAAGGCCGAACTGCCAGGTTTTAAGCTGGAAGAAATATCCGTGGATATCGATGGAAATCGCGTTTCGATCGCTGTTGAGACGAAGTAGGAGCGCTCGGAGACGAAGGGCGAGACGATGCTCCGTCGTGAACGTTACATCTGGCAATATTTGCGCAGTTTTTCGCCGGGACAGGATATCGATGACGCCAAATCAGTTGCCAAGTACCGTGACGGTGTGCTTGAGTTGACACTGCCGAAACGAAAAAGTAGTGCGGCGAAGAACTTGATCATTGCTTCTTGATGAGAAATGTAGCAGTCATGCGCGCAGTTATGCATGTGCACTAGCCTTGATGGACTATTGTCTGCAGTGCAAAATGGGGAGTAAGGTATGCGCGCGCTGGTGTATGAAGTTCCAGGCAATCCGGTACTGTGGAACAAGCCAGTTCCAGTGATACTGTTTCCGACTGATGCTATCGTCCGGATAAGCAAGACCACGATCTGCGGAACTGATTTGGATATCCTGAAAGGGAAAGTGCCCACTTGCCTTCCGGGCACAACCTTGGGCCATGAGGGCATAGGCGTGATTGATTCGGTGGGCAGTGCTGTCACGGGTTTTCACCCCGGTGATGGCGTGCTGATTTCCTGTATCAGTTCCTGTGGCCGTTGCGAGTACTGTCAGCGTGGCATGAGTTCGCACTGTGTCGATGGGGGCTGGATACTGGGGCATAAAATTGATGGCACTCAGGCCGAGTATGTGCGGATTCCTTTTGCGGACACGAGTCTGTACAGGATTCCACCCGATGTCGATGAAGATTCGTTGGTCATGCTTAGCGAAATTTTGCCAACAGGTTTTGAATGTGGTGTGCTCAATGGCAAAATCCAGCCTGGCAGCAGCGTTGCGATCGTGGGGGCCGGCCCTGTCGGCCTGGCCGCATTGATGACCGCCCAGTTTTTCGCTCCATCCAGCATTATCATGGTCGATGTTGATCCACATCGTCTCGAAGTGAGTCGCCGGTTTGCTGCAAGTCACACGGTGCGGGCAGTTGAGCGCGCAGCCGCCATTGCAGTATTGGGGCTGACAGGTGGACGCGGCGTTGACACGGCGATAGAGGCGGTCGGGACTCCCGCCACGTTCGAATTGTGTACATATATCGTTGCGCCTGGCGGTACGGTCGCCAATGTGGGGGTGCATTATCGTCCGGCAGATTTGCATCTGGAACAGCTTTGGTCGAAAAATATCACGATCACTACTCGTCTGGTGGACACCACCACCATCCCACAGTTGCTGAAGGCGGTGCAGTCCGGACGACTCGATGTATCTGGTCTGATTACACACCGCTTTATGCTGAAGGACATCGTCGAAGCCTATGCATTGTTTGCTGATGCAATTAGCGCACGGGTATTGAAAGTCATTATTGCGGCCAATCATGTATGTTGAGCGGATAATCACCACCATGTTTGACACACCATCGCGCCCTGGCTGCCCTGGCGTCTGCGGCAATCGGCGGGACGGCCGAGTAGCGTGAAATGGAGGCGTGGTGAGTAGAACTGTGCAGGAGAGTGAGCTTTTGCCATTGATGGGGCCGGCCTCGTTTGAACTCGATGCCGACATCAATGTATCGGGCATGGCGCTGATTGAAATACTGAAGCTGCGCGGTGCGCAGCGCGAATTTAGCGAACGTGAGCTCTCGTGGTACAGGCTCTCGCGTTTGCTGTGGCCCGCAAATGGCCGCAATCGTGAGACTTCAGGCCATAGAACTGCACCTTCTGTCTGAAATGCGCAGGAAATTGATATTTATATTGCGATGGCAAGTGGTCTATACCGCTATGATGCGCAGGCGCAGGCGCCGGCACTGATGCAGCAAAGTTCCGTCGACATGCGGCCGTTGACCGGCAAGCAGGATTTCGTGGCCAGGGCTCCGCTCAATCTGCTTTATGTCGCCAATTTGTCGCGCATGCCCACCGAGGAGCAGGCCAAGCAGTTGCGCGTTGCCGCACTTGATGTCGGCCAAATCAGCCAGAATGTTTACCTGTTTTTGCGCCGCAGAACGATTGGCTGCCGTTGCGCGTGGATGGTTTGATCAAGAGGAGCTTGCTGAGGCCATGGCATTGACGGCGGGACAGCATGTGATGCTGGCGCAATCTGTTGGCTATCCTCTGGTTTCGCAGGCGCTGTCGCCGCCTGTCTCTCTCTCTGTGAGAAAATGCAAGGATGCACGCAGTTCCCGAGTAAGTGCTTAGTGTGACAACAGCAGCGGTACTCTGCTCTGGCTTAGCAGGCTGTGCGTAGTGCCACCCAGTATCCATTCATGGAAGCGGCTACGGCCATAGGCACCCGCGACAATCAGGTCGGCCCCACTGTTCTGCGCGCGACTGCACAGAGTGGTGGCAGACTCAGTGACGTTGTCGTGGCAGTTCACTTCAACCGGGATCCCGTGGCGTACCAGATAGCGCGCCAGGTCCGCTCCAGGCTCGTCGCCGTGCTGCTTCCCCACATGTGGATTGAGTACCATAATCTGCACCCGTTGAGCGCGCAGTAACAGCGGCATGGCCCCAGCCACAGCGCGGCTTGCTTCGGGACTTGCGTTCCAGCCAATAACGATGGATCGCCCTGGTACTGCTACCGGCCCGACGCCATCCGGGATAACCAGCAGGGGCCGGGGGCTGTGCATTGCGAGATACCCGGGCAATCGTGTGGACCAGATGAGGCCAGGGTCGCTCAGGTCGCTTTGGCCGGTGATGATCAGGTCGCAGTAGAGCGACTGCAGTATCAATGCATCGGCAGCGTGGCTGTCTTGAAAACGCGTTTCGTACGAGGCCACACCCAGGCGGCGGCAATGACTATCGAATTGTTGAAGTTGTTCCAGGGCCGCTTCACGCATTGGTTCATAGTCGAATTGCAACAGGGGAGTGAGCGCCGCCACGCCAAAGACAATATAGTCGAGTTGTTCGCCCCCGCTTGCTGTCGTACCGATCAGGTGGGCCCCGTACTTCTGCGCCAATGCGGCCGCAACTTCCAGGCGTCGTCCAAAGCCGGAAAACTGGTCGGCATACATGAGGATGGTTTTGTACATGGTCGGCTCCTGGGCAGATTGCACTCTAACGCTAGGATCAAGTTACTTGATTCGCGTTGCGTTGTCAGGACATCAATTGATCCTCGTCATGCGATATAGATATTTAATGCTTTCTGGCAGAATAGTCGCGTCCGTCGTTGTGCACAAATTGTGTGCGTGGGTAGGCCATTGGAGTGCCGCGCCAAGCGCGCTCAAGGTCAGTGATGCGTCTCGGATGGGCCGCGCGCGCTGTGGCGCAGGCAGTTAGCGCCGCGGTAGCGCCATCCTCGCGTTGCGAAGTTTCAGGCGTTTTATCCACCAACCGTAGTCGCACAGTTTTTCGGCGATTTCCCCTCTGTATTGCTTGGACCTGGTGAGGTTTCCTTTCGCACTACATGGAGGCACTATGTGCTGAGCCATACAGTATGCCCATACCGTTTCGATCGGTTCACGCTCCAGCAATTCTTCGCAGATCAGAGTATGCCGTAGCGCTTCATTTACTGTCACGTCCGTGTACTCCGCGTGGGCGCAATGGGAAACTCGGCCGTGTGCGCGCTGTCCAGTTTCGACGCGACGGACGGTATCGGGGGGCAAGTGCGAGCAGGCTTTCATATTGTCGATAACCGCCGGGAGCCTCGCTGCTGGAGGAGCCTGATGATCATGCGTGTTGGACTCGCTGCATGGCTAGGATACGGCAAATTTTCGTAATTCTATAGCGTAGTCGGATACCGTTGCATTGGCACCTTCCAATATGGAGTTTTGCATGTCAAGCATGATCTTGAACAAGTTTGACCGGTAAACATTGTTGGCCGAAACCTGTGGTTTCAGGTAAGCAAATCCCAGTTCGTAACGGCGAGCCAGGCTGCAGTTCTGCATGCACAGCAGTAGGGTATCTATGTTGGCTTCCGACAATTCCCGAGCGTAGCGTATATTCAGGCGGGATATCTCGGAACTGCAGTCGAGTGTGTGCTGCGCTATTGCGTTATAGCGATTGATCAGGGAAAGCTTCCCGTTCAGATGGAGCTGTTCGGGCGTATTGGCATTTGCATCAGGCATAGTTTTCTCCAGATTGGTCTATCGTGACATGAAAAATGGCTTCAAAGTAGTGAGGTGGCAACTAATTCAGTCTAGCGGTTTAAGTTCAAAACAGAGAAAGCGCAATTGACATTCATCAACCGGCTGGGTAATTTCTATTGAGGGTGTCCGCTCATGTTGCATTGCTGGATAACGCGATCCGTGTCCATTACCAGCAACCCTAGTGAGACATCAGCACTGGCAGCGTCATTGAGCGTAGCAGTGTGCGCGTGGCTCCGCCCAGCACTATTTCATTCCAACGAGGATGGCCATAAGCGCCCATCACCAGGAGGTCGGCATTCAGTTCTTCCGCCAGTGACAGCAGGGATTCACCCACTGACATACCGAGCATGACCGTGTGTTCCATGACTTGGACCTGAACGCCATGGCGCGCAAGGAACATGGCGATGTCGGCACCAGGTTTTCCCGCATGAATGCTGGATTGCGGAGTTGGAGGGAACATGACGAGAGTAATGCGCAGACTGTGGCGCAGCAGCGGCAGCGCGTCGGTGACGGCGCGGGTGGCTGCCTGGCTGCCGTCCCAGGCGATCAGCGCGTGCTGATCCAGATGCTGGTAGGTGCCCGTATGTGGCACGACCAGGATCGGTCGGCCTGCATGAAGTGCCACATATTCGGGCAGATGCCGGGGCTGGCCACCGTCGTCGCCATGTGGGATGCTTTGGCTCAGCACGAGCAAGTCGGCCTGGCGTGCCTGCAGTATCAGGTTCGTTTGGGGATCATGGTCGCTCAAGCGACGCTCGCAGGATACATCGATAGAGCGGGACTGGGTGTCAAAGCGCCCGAGAGCATCCACGATGCTGCGCCTGGCCTCATACAGGTTCGATAGTGGTGCCGTCGCAGTACCGATCAGGTGGGCCTGCTGACTACGAGCAATTATTCCTGCCAATACGACACGTTCGTGAGCCTGAGGCGTTGCATCAACATGGACAACGATCGTTTTATAGTTCATGACGGGCACCTGTTGGATGAATGATGGCAGCCTAACAAATCCCGCGAGAAAAATTTATGATTTACATCATGTAGTTCCTCATAATGGTTGGTATTGTGGGTCAAGTGACTTCAAACAAATCGGTGTGACCGAAACCCAGTTCATAGTTCAGTATGGAGATCACGCTGGGAGTGATGCGCGCAAATACCAAGCCGGGCCACGGCGGCGCAGTATTTGCATTGATGAGCTGTCGCAGTTGTGGGAAATGAAACAGCAACAGGTCGGCTACATGTTCCGTCTTGTCGGCATCATGGACAAGGGCGGCATTGCCTGCCATTGACAGCCCCCGTATATGTTCCCAGTCCTGATAGGGGGGAATGGCCAGAGAGACCTTGTCATGCTGGCGGATACTGTGCGCCTTTTGACTGCCCAGACCAATACATGAATACAGGATCAGATCGTCATGCACACATACTTAATGACTGTCGCTTGCGGGTAGCCTTAGTCGTGTCGATCTGCAGTCAGTTGCGCTTTATCAAATGCCAATACGGTCCGATTGACTGCCCTGCTTGAGACTTGAAAAGCGGCGCCGATATGGGCTATGGTGAAAACGGTTGAGAGATAGGAGCGTTCCATCGTCTGTGTCGCTATAGCGGGCCTGATATTGCGTTATTTACAGGGTGACAGCGTGGCACTGAGAATTGGCGTATTCTTAAATTCGTCGGAACACTTCGATTGCTGCTGTGCTGAAATGAATGCGTTGTCGCCCAGAAGAATCGGATAACAAGTGCGAGCAAGCGGACTGGTGTCTCCTATCCCGGCTGCGACAAACCGGCAATAACGGATTTTTCTGGGGAAGGTATTTTTGAGGGTATGCGCAATTGAATTACTTTGTAAATACTGAAAAATCAGAGGCTTGGCTTCCTCATTGCGCATCGGATAGGAGTGGTGCGGTGGATTTAACTCATTGATTTTAAAAAGATAAGTATATGGATATTGATGGTTCAAGAAAGAGCAACGGCCACTTTTTTGATGTGGGTTCGTGGATCCCGGTTAAGGAGTGCCAGCATCGACGCTCCACCGCGATTTCAGGTCAATGGTTCCGGGCCGCCATCAGGTCGTTTTTTTGACTACACGGGCCAGCGCATTGATCGCGCTGCGGGTATTTTTTCCCGCGAACTGTAGCAACCCACCTATCACGAAAGTCTTTCCACCAAGGAAGGGAGCTGGTTATTTTTCGCTCTTGCCTGCAGACCTGGCGCAATCCCGTGCTTTTTTGTGCATCGCTTCGAGGCCCTGATGCACAAGGTCCAGCACTTCCATTTCTACGGTGCTGCCATTTTGCATGGCCAAGCGCTTTACCACCACGGCAAGCGCAGGGGGAAGTTCCAGGAATTTCAGGATCAGCCCCCCTCCGGCAGGTACTGGAGGGTCGATTTGCGTCCCTCTGGCGATGGGCAACGTCCCGTGCACAAGCCAGGCGGTGCTGACGCCAAGGGCCGCGGCAATTTTCTCTGCCGCTTCCATACGCAGTTTCGCTTTTCCTGCTTCGTAGCGATACAGTTGCGTGGGATTGATGCCTGCCAGATCGGCAAGCAGCACTTGTGAGATACGCAGATTTTCGCGGCAGCTTTTGATCCGCTCTGTGACTTGGGTATCGCCAGACATATATTTTGCCTTTCACTTTCACTTTTACTTTCAATATACAGCGTTCGTGAATGACCGGCTGTCGCGCGCCCGCCGCCGTAATGATGAAAAGCTACGGCAGGGCTTTGTCATCGATCACCTGGCCACCAGCATGGATTTTACCGTCTGTGCGCCACATCACGGCACGCCTTGTTTCGCATTTCTTCCGGTTAATCTGGATCAAAGGTCGTTGCCAAGCGATGTCGCGGCCTGGTCTTGCGCAGATGACGGTGTCCTGGCTCTGCGTTGCGGCCTGGGCATATCTTTGAAGCTCTTGGATCATCCCTGGGATCGCTGTCCTTGCTGATGTGCCGATACGAAGGCTTCAGCGCCCAGAAATGCCATGCGGTTGGCGCATGCGCTGCGCCAGATTTGCTCATCTCAACGCGCGAAGGAAGGTGGTCGAGAACGCCTGCGACCTGATGGCGTCCGATTTTGCAGCTGGATTTTTTGTGAGGTCGACAGTGGGGATCTCCCCAATTTCGCTCTTTTCTATTCTTGGCGTAGTTGCTCACATGAGACATTTCTGTACGCCCCATGAGTGAGCCGAGAGAAAGCCAATTCTGACATGCGGGGCCGGACGATTGTCGTGGCCTGTCAGCACGTGGCCGGACAGCGATATCCTTTCAGTGGCGACGGCACCTGCTGGTAGACGCCAAGGCTGTACAGCATCATCCGCGCCAGCATATTCTTATTCCTCTTTTTCAAAGACGCGGATCTTTGCGCCGCCCTGGTAGTCCTGCAGCTCTGCTTCGCCATCGATGCGTATGTTGCCCTTCAATATCACTTCCACGCTGATATCGACTTTGTCGATGCGAAACGTTTCAATGTCGGTGGGATGCACATCGATTTCCATGGAAACCGAGGCGCCTGGCGCAATTGTGGTGAATTGCGTTTTCAGCGCCGGATTGGCCAGGCCACGGCGGGCGTAGGTGACGGCGCCCGTATCGGTATCGATGAATTTGACGATCGGGCCCGACTTGCGCAGGTAGTCGAGCGGAAAACCGATATCGCGGCTGCCATCGTTGCGGATGGTGACCAGCATGTCGATCGGCTTGCGCTGATAGACGCAGCCAGCGTTGCCCAGGCATTGCAGGGAAATGGAGAGGGGAGCGTGAGTGCTCGTCATGTTATTGGCTTTCGATGGTAGTGCCATCAGCATGGCATAGGTAAGCAGTGTCAGACAATATCGCATCGTATTTTCCTGCCGATTTTTTTGCTCAGTAATTCCTGTGCTTCAATCGCGATATTCCAGCCGTGGCGTTTCAATATCCGCGCGCCTTCCGCATACGACATGATCGATTGCGTCAGGTCTTCCGGCGAGGTGCCGTTGACGTGGCAAACGATGGGCTCGTCGAGCGTGCCGTCCGGTTTGAAATAGCGTACAGTTTCTTCGAACTCCGTGTACGAGTATTCGTCGGGCATGCCGACGCAATGCCCGAATTCATGCGCATACGTGGTCAGTGCCGTTGCCAGCGACACGTTCATGACGTCGCCGGTCACGTTTTCGCGGTCATAGCGCTTGTGGATCTGCAGCGTGTAGTGCTGCTGATCATCGACCCAGAGGACGCGGAAAACCACGGGCAACACTTTTTGTCCGCATTGCGGATCATTGATTTCAAGCCGGAACTTGTTGTTCCAGTTGCCCTCGATGCCGGCCGTCGCGTTTTTCTGCGCCAGCGCCACCACGTTGGCGCGTTGCTTGACGCGCAGCGCCGCCGATTCCGTGCCCTTGTCGCTCTCTTCCAGCGCCTGTCCTGCCGCGTCCAGTACCGTGATGGCCTTGAAACGTACTTCCACCACCACGGGACGGTCCGTTTTTGCCGGCACGTACAGCTTGAACCAGATCTTGTCCTTGTATTTGTGCGGCGTGCCGTCGTGCTGGAACGGCTGCGCATAGCGGCCATAAGAGGGACCGGCGATTTCCTTTTCGTAGTCCTCGATCCAGCAGGCCGGCAGCTTGACCAGCACTTCCTTGCGGCGCTTGTTATCCACCGGCGTGGTGCTGGAGTCGCCTGCCGGCTTGTATTTCGGTTCCGGCGGGGTGTCGGTCCTGGCTCTGGCTGCCGGCTGCCCTGGTGAACCTGGGACCGGCGCCGGAGTTGAAGAGGGGGCGGGTGCCGGGGCCGCACCCTGGCCGCCCACGGTTTTCAGCAGCTCGATCACCAGCGCCTCGGCGGCGGCTGCTGCAATCACATGCGTCAAGCCCTTTTCGTCCGTCATGCCGCTCTCATAGCTGCCATCTTCGCGCTTGATGCGGTAGGGCTGGCGCGGCATCGGTTCACCCGTGTCGCGGTCGCGCAGCACGAAGCCTTCATCGAACAGCTTGATGCGCGTATCGGGCAGCGCCGGCAGCATGCCGGCCGCGCTGGCGCCGCCGTTAAATAGGTGCTGGCCACCCTTGACGGTGAAGTTGCCGGGGCAGGTGAACGTGATATTGCCGCCCTCTAAGGTGATCGACGACTGCCCGGCCTGCAGGGTGATCTTCTGGTTGGCCTTGATGTCGATGCTGTCGTTGACCGAGATCACGGTAATGGCCTTGTCGGCCAGAATCTCCAGTTGCCCCGTATGTGCCTGCAGCGATACCGGGCCGTTGGCGGCGATCGCCTGGATGCCGCCGGTGTGGGCAAACAACCCATGCGCACTGGCCGACACGCACGAATAAGTGTGGCCAGCCGTCATGTGCAGGTCCGATTGCGTGGTCCATTGCAGCTGCTGGGCCGCAAACATGACGGTCGAGCCGGGGGTGGCCCAGTTGATGCTGGCGGGTGCCTCCATCAGTACCAGCGGCTGGCCGAATTTTTCCACCGGCTGGTCGGTGGCTAGTTTGCGCTCGCCTGCGCTGGTCTTCAGCGCTTCCTGCCCGCCCAGGCTGGCCTGGTATTTGCCGTCCTGCTGCGGGTCGATCTGTTTGATCAGGTCCAGCTGGGCCTGTTTCGCTTCCTGGCTGAACAGGGCGGTTTGTTGTTGCGCGGCCTCGGCCAACGACTTGTTCAGTTCGGCCGCGCCTTTCAGCTGGCCCAGCGCTTCCGCAGTGTCGAGCTGGGTAGAGGTCACGCCCGCGCCCGTCCGTGCGCGGGCGCTGGTAGAGATGAGTACGCCTTCGCCGCCGCGCAGCACGGTCCAGGCGTCGGTGCGCAGTTCGAAGCCGCTGCCGCGGTAACTGCCGCGCTGGGCCGTGCCCACGCCTTGCTGTACCAGGTAGCCGAGGTTCAGCTGCGTGGCCGCGCTGCTCGTCGCCAGGCGGGTGCGCAACTGGCCCGGCGTGTCGTCGATTACCCACTGGTTATAGCCGCCGCCATCGAAATTATGGCTGTGGATGCCGGAAATGACGCCGGCGTGGTTGACGTCCGAATCGACGCCGGCCGCATAGGGCGGCGCGTCGTTGCCCGTATAGAGCTGGGCCACCACCAGCGGGCGGTCCATGTCGCCTTCGATGAAATCGACCAGCACTTCGGTGCCGATGCGCGGCGTAAATTGCGAACCCCAGTTCGGACCGGCCAGCGCTTCGGCCACGCGTACCCAGGCGCCTGACGCTTCGTTGCCGGGAGCGTTGCCCTGTTGATCCGTGTTGTGCGTCATGCCGCCCGGATTGGCGGCGCTGCCGCGTTGCCAGGCGAACTGGATGCGTACCTGATGGTCGCGTCCGGTGGTGGCCACGCTGTCGGGCAGTCCGACCACCAGTGCCGTTTGCGGCCCCAGCGCGCTGCTGGCCTGGCACGCAGCGGTGGCGCGCGGCACGATGGCCACGCTGGTGCGCACGCAGCCGAAGGTGTTGCGGTAGGTGCCGGCCTCAAGCTGGCCATCGAGCAGGCTGGCGACGTCGCCCAGACTGGCTATTTTCGACAGTTTCGACAGCACCGTCGTCAGCGCGCCGCCGGCCGGCCCCAGATTGTTGCGTGCCTGGTGCTCGACCCACAGCACGGTGAACTGGTTGGCGCCATCGGGATAATGCTCGTGCTGCAGCAGGTCGAAGGCGTAGCCGGCAGCCATGCGCCGCACCGCGCCACCGCCCGTGAATTGCTTGTTCTCCAGCTCCAGCGCCTGCAGCATGCGCAGGCCGCGCGGACCGGCCGCCGTGCTGTCGGCATGGCGCCGTTCGCCGGCGCCGTCGTACAGCGGCAGGGGCGGCAATTCGCCGGCCGCCAGGCTGGAGCTGTGTTCGGCGGCCGGCGCCGCCAGCTGCTGCGGGTCCCAGCTGCTGATGCCGACCGCATTGGGCCGCACCTGGCGCCGCGCGCCGAAGCTGTTGATGGCGTCATCGGTATCGCTGGCGCGCACGCCGTGAAAGCGCAGGCCGGCAACGCCCGGCGTCGCTGGCGCGACGGCCTTGCTGTCGAAAATGACCAGCTTGTGCTTTGCCTGTCGTTCGTTCTGTTGCGTGCCTTCTTGTGCCGCGCCATCCTGCTCGTGCTCGAAGCGCCAGCTCAGGCCTTCGAAAGCAAGCACGCGGGTCAGGAAGGCCAGGTCGCTCTCGCGGTATTGCGTCCAGACCGGGCGCGGTGCCAGTTCCTGGCTGACATCGAATTCGAAGCGGACCTGCGGATAGTCGCCAAGCAGTTCCGTGATGAGGTCGCGCGCGTTCTTGTCCTGGAAGATATAGCTGTCGCGGCGCAAGGCCAGCAAGGCCAGGGCGGGTTCGAGGCGCAGCCGGTAGCGCGCCACGCCGCCGTCGGCGCCGGCAAAGGCGCAATCGGTGCACAGTCCGTGCCAGGCGCGCCAGCTGCCGTCGGGCTGCAGCAGCTTGACCGTGATTTCTTCGCCGAGAAAGCTGGCCAGGTCCAGGCTTGCCGCCGTGCTCAGGGCATCGAGCTCGAAGCGGAACAGTTCATTGACCGCCTCGCGGCCCGTCAGCCGTTCGGCCATCAGCGATTCGGGCAGGTTCGATTCCTGCGCCGTGCTCAGCGTGATCAGCCGCGCATGCTGGGACAGGCCGGTGCCGAACACGTCCAGGGCAGTGTCTGTCGTTGCCAGGCCGCTCATTACGGCAACGTGATGGTCAGGTTGGCCGTGCGTGGCGCCAGCTTGACGATATCGCTGTAGGCGTTCATCTGGCGCTCCGTGTTTTTGGCCAGCATGGTGCGCAGGCCCAGGTAGCCCAGTGCGCTGATCAGCGCGAACACCGAGCACAGCACCCATAGCGGCACGTCGTTACGCAACTTGTGCGCGATCTGGTCGGGGCGCTCCGCATGTGGTGCAAAGCCGGCTTTCTTGCCCTTCATCTGGGCGATCTCGTCGCCCAGGCGGGCCGTCAGGTAGGCCAGTTTTTCAGAGCCTTCCAGGATATAGCGGCCCTGGAAACCGAGCAGCAGGCACATGTGGAACACTTCCAGCGCCTGCAGGTGGGCGCTGCCGCGCGCACGCAGTGCTTCAAGGCGGATGAAGAAGTTCTCGCCGGCCAGCTGGTCGCCGAACAGCACCAGTTGCAGCGGCCGGCGCGCCCAGTCGTCGCGGATGGCATACGGCGAGCGCAGGATGATTTCGTCGACAGCCGCGCAGAATGCGTATTTGGCGGCATCGATATCATCGGCCGAGGCGCCATGCTTTTTCGCCGCGTGGCCGAACTCGTCGAGAAACTGCGTCATTTTTCTGATGAAGTCAGCATTATCTTGCGGGCCGCTGCCGTTTTTCAGCATGAACAGGGCATAGAAACCGTCGTACATCAGATCGCTCAGCGCATGTTCAGTGCCTGGGCCGGCCGGTACGCTCGATGCATACGCGGCGGAGCCGCCGGACATCAGGGAGGGGGCGTTTGCATTCATCGTTTATCTTCAGGAAGTGATGGCGACAAGTTCAAGTTTCAGGTCCCGCATGCCGGACGGAACGTAGACCGAGATCGACTGGGCCTGCAGCATGCGCTCGTACATCTGGCCCTTCGCCTCGATGGTGAAGTAATACGTATCGGGCCGCACCGGCACGGCGGCCGGCACCTGCGGCGTGTGCTGCAGGCGCACGCCGGGCAGGGCCGACAGCACGAATTTTTCCACGTCGTCCGGCGCGCCGATCTTGAAGCGCAGCGGCACCACGTCCACCAGTTCCACGCCCGGCATGTCGGCCGAGACGCCCAGGTAAAACGCGGTCTTGTCGTCGATCTTGCCCGAGTCGAGCTTGCCGTGATGGTAAGACGGCTTGACTTCGGTCAACGCAATGGCGAAATATTTTGACGAGATCACCGTATCGAGCAGTTCGCGGATGATCGCGTGCAGGCGCGCGAATGACGGCCCGGGATCGGCGTGCTGGTAGGCCGGCAGGTCGGCCAGCGCATGGGTTTTCGAGAACGTCATCAGCGCGCCGGCCAGCGCCAGCAGCGCTTCGTACAAACGCTCCGGATGCAGCGCCGGATGATGGAAATAATGGCTGAGCGAGGCGAACGCGGAACTGGCCGTGTGCAGCAGCCAGAACGAGGACATGTCGCCGGAACGAAATTCGATCACATTCTTGCTCGGTTCGCGGTGGTGGCCGTACAGGGCGTTCACCTTTGCCTGCAGCGCATCGATCAGGCGGCGCAGTTGCAGGAACAGCAGCGGCGCGCTGCGGATCGACAGGCTCGGCGGCACGAACGACGGGTCGGGCTCGAAGCCGCCGGTCGACAGGCGCCGCAGGCGCAGC
The DNA here is from genome assembly GCF_002127585.1 of Janthinobacterium sp. GW458P. GTDB lineage: Bacteria > Pseudomonadota > Gammaproteobacteria > Burkholderiales > Burkholderiaceae_D > Janthinobacterium. The sequence continues at coordinate 25,565 of NZ_NEGZ01000010.1, read as the reverse complement.
AGGGGGAAGCTGACATACGAATCGCGCGGTTCCGATTCGGCCACCAGGCGCAGTGATTTTTGCAGGTAGGCCAGTTCGGCCTGCGCTGCATGGGTGTACAGGTCGGGCGTTTCCAGGTTGGCCTGGCCGTAGCGCGCCGCGCTGTTGGGCTGGCCAAGCGCGGCAAAGTTGCCGCCGAAATGCTTGAAGGCGGGCAGGGCGGCATAAAACGTGACTGCTTGCTGAGATTGCTGCAGCGCGCTCAAGTCCAGGGCTTCGGGCAATTCATCGGCGCCCGGCGCGTTGTAGATTTCGCCGTCCTGGAATACCAGCGACAGTTCCAGCAGCCGCAGGGTGTGATTGCTCAGCGCATCGCGGTCGATCTGCATGTGGTTGACACCCCAGGCGTAGGGATGCAGCGCCTTGATACTTTCGTGCAGGCGATGCTCATGGTACTGGTCTTGCTGCTGGAAGTGCTGGGGGCGCAGAAACAGGCCTTCACCCCATAACAATTTGCTTGTAATGCTCATCGATTGCCCTTTTGCCTGAGGAATAAAAGCGCGGAGAACGCTGCCGCTCCGGGCTCTCCTGACGCGCGATCGCCGGCTTGCCGGCACGGTCGATCATTCAATATTTGCAACAAGAAACTATGTGCTTTTTTCACAACTGCAACAACATTAACATTATCTGGAAGAAAGGTGCGTACGGTACGTTTTCCGCATGGCGCCGGCCTTTGCGGCCGATCGGAATGTGAGATTTCGCGTATTTTCTATTGAACGGAGTCAATATTAAATCCGTGTTAGTCTCGCAAAAATAAGAATTTAGCAACTATAAATTGCAACTTTTTTTCTAATGACCGCGTCATCTTTTTTTGAGGGAAACCAGATCATGTCTCGCCCATTCACATGCCATTTTCTTGCTGCGGTTGCCTGCGCATTGACGCTCAGTGCCTGCAGCACCACCCCTGCCGTCAAGACGGCGCCGCCGCCGCCCTCGCTCGACGAACTGATGGCAAAGGCGACCCAGGCTGCCGGTTCGGGCAACAACGAAGCGGCCCTGGGTTTGTGGAAACAAGCCGCTGACGCATTCCCAGCCGACAAAAATCCATGGGCCCGCATGGCACAAACCCGCTATGAGGCGGGCCAGTACGGCGACGCCATCATCAATGCCCAGGAGGTGCTGGTGCGCGACCCTGCCGACAAGCTGGCCAACAGCGTCATTGCGATCAGCGGGCTGCGCCTGTCGACGCGTGCATTGGCTGACTTGAGCCGCCAGAACAATCTGTCCGGCCCGCTGCGCACCGAGTCGCAGGATCTGGCCAAGCTGCTGCGCGAAAGCCTGGGCGAAACCGTGCTGGTACCGGCGCCGGCCGCGGCGCAGGCGCGCGACAAACCACCGCGTCCGCCGCGCAGAGGGGCGGCCAAGGCTGCCGAAAGCAGTGCCAATCCCTTCGATGGATTGAAGTAAAACCGGGGCAGCAAAGCAGTTACCAGGGCATCGCCGATGCCGTCGATTATTCGTAAAGGAATGATGTCATGTCAAAAAAAGAAAGTGTTCAAAAACGCCTGCAAAAGGTCCGGCCGCCACGCGTGCAGATGACGTATGACGTGGAAATCGGCGATGCGATTGAAAACAAGGAACTGCCCTTTGTGATGGGCGTCGTGGGCGACTTCGGCGGCAATTCCGAAGTCGAGCAAAAACGCCTGAAGGACCGCAAGTTCATCGGCATCGACCGCGACAATTTCGACGAGGTGCTCAAGGGGGTTGAGCCGCGCGCCGCGTTTGGCGTGTCCAACGAGCTCAGCGATGAAGGCGGCCTGCTGCGGGTGGACCTGCGCTTCAAGTCGCTCAACGACTTCCGTCCCGAGGCGGTGGTGGAGCAGGTGGCGCCGCTGCGACGGCTGCTCGAAGCGCGCACCAAGCTGGCCGACTTGCGCAACAAGCTGGCCGGCAACGACAAACTGGAAGATATCCTCAACGACGTGCTCAACAGCACCGAAAAGCTGGCCCAGCTGGAACAGCAATCCACCGCCAAGAAAGACTGATCCCATGTCCGCTCAACTGACCCCCACCTCCGGTGCCGCCGCGACCACCGATATCGGCTTGCTCGACCAGATCGTCGAACAAAGCAAGGTTGCCAAATCCAGCGTCGAGCATGCTCGCGCCAAGGATCTGATTTCAGAACTGGTCAGCCAGGTGATGGAAGGCACCGTCGTGGTGTCGGATAACCTGGCGGCCACCATCGATGCACGCGTTGCTGAACTGGACAGGCTCATTTCGCGGCAGCTCAGCGCCATCATGCATGCGCCCGAATTCCAGAAGCTGGAAAGCAGCTGGACCGGCTTGCATCACTTGGTGGATAACACGCCCACCGGCACCAACCTGAAGATCAAGATGCTCAACGCCACCAAGCGCGAGCTGGTGCGCGATTTCCAGAGCGCGCTGGAATTCGATCAGTCGACCATGTTCAAGAAAGTGTATGAAGAGGAATTCGGCACTTTCGGCGGCGCGCCATTCGGCGCGCTGCTGGGCGATTTCGAATTCACGCGCCAGCCCGAAGACATGTATTTCCTCGAACAGATGTCGCATGTGGCCGCCGCCGCCCACGCGCCTTTCATTTCGGCCGCATCGCCCGAGCTGTTCGGTCTCGAAAGCTATGCCGACCTTGGCAAGCCACGCGACCTGGCCAAGGTGTTCGACACGGTCGAATACGCGAAGTGGAAGTCGTTCCGCGAATCGGAAGATGCGCGCTACGTCGGCCTCACGCTGCCGCGCTTCCTGGGGCGCCTGCCGTTCAATCCGGCCGATGGCGCCACCGTCGACGGTTTCAATTTCGTCGAGGATGTCGACGGCACCGACCACCAGAAATACCTGTGGTGCAATGCCGCCTATGCCTTTGGCACGAAGCTGACGGCGGCCTTCGACGACTACGGCTGGTGCGCGGCGATCCGCGGCGTGGAAGGCGGCGGCCTGGTCGAAGACTTGCCGACCCATACCTTCAAGACGGACGAAGGCGAGGTGGCGCTGAAATGCCCGACCGAGATCGCCATTACCGACCGGCGCGAAAAGGAACTGAGCGACCTGGGTTTTATTTCCCTGGTGCATTGCAAGAACACCGATTACGCGGCGTTCTTCGGCGCCCAATCGGCGCAGAAGGCCAAGAAATACAACACCGATTCGGCCAATGCCAATGCGGTGCTCTCGTCGCAGCTGCAATACATCTTTGCCGTCTCGCGCATCGCCCACTACATGAAGGCGATGATGCGCGACAAGATCGGCAGCTTTGCCGCCGCGTCCAATGTCGAAGAGTTCCTCAACCGCTGGCTGATGCAGTACGTGCTGCTCGACGATAACGCCAGCCAGGAGCAGAAGGCCCAGTTCCCCCTGCGCGAAGCATCGGTGCAGGTATCGGAAGTGCCGGGGCGTCCGGGCGTCTACCGCGCCGTTTCCTTCTTGCGTCCCCATTTCCAGCTCGATGAGCTGTCCGTTTCACTCCGTTTGGTCGCGGAGCTGCCGCAATCGACCAAATCCTGATTTTTTCATTAATAACCGAAAGGAATGACATGGCAATCGACGTTTACTTGCAAATTGATGGTATCAAAGGCGAATCCACCGACACCTCCCATAAAGATTGGATCGAATGCAAGTCGGTTCAATGGGAAGTGCTGCAGCCGAAGTCCGCCACCGCCTCGACGGGCGGCGGCCATACCGCCGAACGTACCGAGCACAAGGATATCGTGGTGGCCAAATTGGCCGACCTCGCCACGCCGCTGCTGCTGCAAAATTGCTCATCTGGCAAGACGATTCCGAAAGCCAAGTTCGAATTCCTGCGCGCTGACGGCCAGGGCGAGCGCATCAAGTATTTCGAGATCGAGCTGGAAAACGTGTTGATCAGCAGCGTGGCACCATCCGTCGCACCTGGCGACATCCTCGGCGAACACCTGTCGATCAAGTATTCCAAGGTCAAGTGGAAATACACGCAGCAAAAAGTCGGTGGTGGCTCCGGCGGCAATACCTCCGGCGGTTGGGACTTGTCGGCTAACAAGACGATTTGATCGACAACGGCCCTTGCCGGATGAGGCCGTTTCGGCCAGCCGCCGCTGGTGGCTCCGGCCTGTGCCTGTGTGACTGATTCTCCCGAATCAAAGGGCCGCCGCGGGCCGCCCTTTTGTTCCTTCCTATTGCCAACCACAGGATACCGATGAAGGGTTTTACGCCGGGATTGTTCGACCGCCTGATGGACATGCCTGTCCAGGGCGCTTCCAGCAGCACCGTCTCACGCCTGTCGCTGGAAGATTTGAAAGACACCGTGGCGCGCGACCTGGAGGCGCTGCTCAACACGCGCACCGTGATACCGGAAGCGCTGCTGAAAAAATTTCCCGAATGCGGCCGCTCGATCGTCACTTACGGCCTCAATGATTTCGCCGGCCTGAGCTTGTCGAGTTCCGACGACCGCGCATATATCTGCCAGTGCCTGGAAAAAGCCATTGCGCGCCATGAGCCGCGCCTGCGCAGTGTGCGCGCATCGCTGGAAATCCAGGAAGGCTCGATCAACCGCCTCAATTTTGCCATCACCGCGCTGTTGGTGGTGCACTCGGCGCAGGAACCCGTCAACTTCGACGCCATCCTGCAGCCGTCAAGCCTGCATTACACGATCAGCAAGGCGCGCCGTGCGGCGCAAGGAGCCTGAACTTGGAAGATTTGTTACCGTATTACGAACGCGAGCTGGGTTTCCTGCGCCGCTATTCGCGCGAGTTTTCCGAGCGCTACCCGAAGATCGCTGGCCGCCTGCTGATCGGCGGCGAAGTCTGTGAAGACCCGCATATCGAGCGCATGATCCAGTCCTTCGCATTGCTCAACTCGCGCATCTCGAAACGCCTCGATGACGATTACCCGGAATTCACCGAGGCGCTGTTCGAGGTGCTGTATCCGCATTACCTGCGGCCTTTCCCTTCGTGCTCGATTGCGCGCCTCGACTACAGCGGCGCGGCGGCGCAGCTGACGGCCGCCACCGAGATTGCGCGCGGCACCGAACTGGCGACGCGCCCCGTCAAGGGCGTCGCGTGCACTTTCCGCACCGCTTATCCCGTCACCGTGGCGCCGCTGGCGCTGACGCAGGCGGCGTTTGCCGCCATCATCGACGCGCCCGAGCAGGTACAACTGCCGCCCGCTGCCACCTCCAGCATTAGCATCGTCATCGAAGCGACCGCCGAACAGATCAGTCTGGCGCAACTGGGCGTGGCGAAGCTGCGCGTGTTCATCGACGGCGAACCCTCGTTTTGCGCGGCGCTGCGCGACGCGCTGTTCATGCGCACGGTCAAGGCCTACGTGGAAGCCGACAACAACGGCCGCTGGAGCGCGCTGCAACAGATCCCTGTCAGCACCGCCGGTTATGCCGAAGATGACGCGCTGATCCCGTTTTCGGCCCGCTCCCATCCGGCCTACCGGCTGCTGACCGAATACTTCTGCTTTCCCGAAAAATTCAACTTTTTCGATATCGACCTGGCCGCGCTGTGCGCGCCGCTGCCGTCCGGCTGCCGGCGCATCACGCTGCACCTGGCTCTGGCAGGCCTGCGCACCGATTCGAATACGGCGCGCATGCTGGGCACCATGTCGACGAATAACCTGCTGCTGGGCTGCACGCCGGTGGTTAACCTGTTCCGCCAGCGCGGCGAGCCGATCCGGCTGACGCACACGGCCGCCAGCTATCCTGTGCTGGCCGATGCACGCCGCGCCTACGCCTTCGAGGTGCACGCAATCGAATCGGTGAAGCTGGTGCGCCAGACGCCGCAAGGGGAGTCGGTCACCGAATTTCGCCCCTTCTATTCGCTGCGCCATGGCCAGACACCGGCCAGGGACGGCCATTACTGGGTGATGCGGCGCGATGACGCCATCAGCGAAAAAAGCCCCGGCTACGAGACCGAGATTTCCATCGTCGATATCGACTTCGACCCGGCCGCCATCGAAACCGACACCCTGAGCCTGGAGCTGAGCTGTACCAACCGCGACCTGCCGGCGCAACTCACCTATGGCCTGCGCGGCGGCGACCTGTTCCTGGAAGGCGGATCGAGCGTGCGCAGCATCAGCTTCCTGCGCAAGCCGACCGAGTCGCACCGCTTTGAGCGGGGCCGCGGTGCACACTGGCGCCTGATCTCGCACCTGTCGCTGAACCATCTGTCGCTGTCGGGCAGCGGCCTGGAAGCGTTCCAGGAAATGCTGACCCTGTATGACTTGCCCCGTTCGGCGACCTCGCAACGGCAGATCAGCGGCATTGCGGCGATCGACCACAAGGCGGCCAATGCCTGGCTGCCCGGCAATCCCTTCGCCTGCCTGGTGCGTGGCATCGAAGTGCGGCTGACGCTGGACGAAGAAGCTTTTGTCGGTAGCGGTATCCATGCGTTTGCCCATATCGTCGAGTGTTTTCTCGGCCTGTACGTGCATGCCAACAGTTTCACGCAACTGGTGGTGCTGTCGAAAAAATCGGGAGAGGAGCTATTGCGATGCAAACCACGCAGCGGCGATTTGAGCCTAGTGTAATCGAGCGCCTGTTCGCCGAGCCTTACCGCTTCCAGTACTTCCAGGCCGTGCGCATGCTCGAGCTCTGGCTGGCCCGCAACGGCATGGCGCGCGAAGGCGCGGTGGCCAATTTCCTGCGCTTTCAAAATTCGGTGTCGCTCAATTTCGCGCCCAGCCAGCTCGAAGCCGTGCAGACCGAACCGCGCGAGCTGGGCGCCTTGGCAACCGACATGCGCGCGCTGGGCGAGGCCGTACGGCGCGCCGAGCTGAAATACGTCCGCATCACGCCGGCCTTCATGGGTTTTCTCGGCGTGTCCGGCGCGCTGCCGGCCCATTACACGGAACGCATCGCCGCGCACCAGCTGTACGAAAAAGACGAGGGGCCGCGCGCCTTTCTCGACACGTTTTCCAACCGCGCGCTGGCGCTGTTCTACGAAGCGTGGCGCAAGTACCGCCTGGAGCTCAAGTACCAGCTCGATGGCAAGGACAAGTTCCTGCCGCTGCTGCTGTCGCTGGCGGGCCTGGGCCATGAGTCGCTGCGCCGGCGCCTGTACGACGATGGCGATGGCGTGCTCGACGAGTCGGTGGGATTTTTTGTCGCCGCCATGCGGCACCGGCCGCCATCGGCGGTGGCGATGGGCCAGGTATTGTCCGCGTATTTCGGCCAGCCGATCAAGGTGATCCAGTTCGTCGGCTGCTGGTACGACGTGCCGCGCGACCAGCAAAGCAGCCTGGGCGGCATGAACGCCATGCTCGGTTCGACCGCGCTGGTCGGCGCTCGCGTCTGGCAGCGCGATCTGCGCATGCGGCTGGTGGTCGGCCCGCTGGCGCGCGTCCATTTCGACGCCTTCCTGCCGGGCGGGCCGGCGGCGCGCGCGCTGGAAAAAATGCTCACCATGTTTACCGGCCTGTGCCTCGAATACGAAGTGCAGCTGGTACTGCGCGCCGACGACGTGCATGGCGTCACGCTGGAGCAGCCGCGCAGCGGCGGGCGGCTCGGCTGGGACAGTTTCCTGATCACCGCCGGCGCCGCGCAGGACCGCGGCGACGTGCGCTACGAACTCCATGCGCTGGCATGAACCATCTTCTTTTTTTTATCCGCTTCCAAACAAGGACCTTCGCCCCATGAGCATCAACCTCAAGACGCTGATCAGCAAGCTCAATGACACCAGCCGCACCGCCGCCACCCGCGCCGCCGGCATCTGCGTCGGCCTCGGGCAATACGAGGTCGACCTGGAACATCTGTTCCTGGCCCTGCTGGAGCAGCCGGCCAGCGACTTCGCGCTGATCGCCCGCCACAGCGGCATCAGCGTCAACATGCTCGAAGCGGACCTGCAGGCCGAAGTAGCGCGCCTGCAGACCGGCAATGCGCGCACCCCCGTGTTTTCGTCCAGGCTGCCGAAGCTGTTTGAGCACGCCTGGCTGATCGCCTCGCTCGACGTGCAGGCCGGCCGCCTGGCCAGCATCCGCAGCGCCCATCTGCTGCAGGCGCTGCTGACCGATCCGGAACTGGCGCAGCTGGCGTACCGCGGCTCGAAACTGTTCAACAAATTCAAGCTCGACGACTTGAAACATAATCTCGACAAAATCACGCAAGGCTCGCAGGAGGCGGCCGGCGCCCCGGCTGCCGATGGCGAGGCGGGGGAGGGCGGCGAGGGAGGAGGAGACCCCGTCGGCGAACTCGAAGGGCGCGCGGCCGCATCGAAAACCCCGGCGCTGGACCAGTTCACCACCAAGCTGACGGCGCGCGCGCGCGACGGCAAGGTCGACCCGGTGATCGGGCGCGATGCCGAGATCCGCCAGACGATCGATATCCTCATGCGCCGCCGCCAGAACAACCCCATCCTGACGGGCGAGGCGGGCGTCGGCAAGACGGCCGTGGTCGAAGGTCTGGCACTGCGCATCGCGCAAGACGACGTGCCCGACGTGCTGAAGGGCGTCGAGATTCATACGCTGGACATGGGCCTGCTGCAGGCCGGCGCCAGCGTCAAGGGCGAGTTCGAGAACCGTCTGAAAAACGTCATCGACGAAGTCAAGAAAAGCCCGCACGCCATCATCCTGTTCATCGACGAAGCGCACACCATGATCGGCGCCGGCGGCACGGCCGGCCAGAACGACGCGGCCAACCTGCTCAAGCCGGCCTTGGCGCGCGGCGAGCTGCGCACGATTGCCGCCACCACCTGGGGCGAATACAAGAAGTATTTTGAAAAGGACGCCGCGCTGGCGCGCCGCTTTCAGGTCGTCAAGATCGAAGAACCGAGCGAAGAACTGGCCTGCGCCATGTTGCGCGGCATGGCGCCGCTGATGGAAAAGCATTTCAATGTGCGTGTCTACGACGAAGCCATCACCGAAGCGGTACGCCTGTCGCACAGGTACATCTCGGGCCGCCAGCTGCCCGACAAAGCCATCAGCGTGCTCGATACCGCCTGCGCCAAGGTGGCGCTGGGCCAGAACGCCACGCCGGCCCTGCTGGAAAACCTGGTCAAAGAGCTTGACCGCATCGACGCCGAAGTCGCGACGCTCGAGCGCGAGGAAAGGGGCGGCGGGAACCACCCGGCGCGCCTGACAGACTTGCGCGCACAGCGCAGCGGCGCCGCCGGCGAGCATGCGGCGCTGGCCGCGCGCTGGGAAAGCGAAAAGGCGCTGACGGAGAAAATCAAGGCGGCGCGCCAGGAGCTGGAAAGCGCCGGCGCCGGCCAGGCAGGCACGAAACCGGATGCAAGCCAGGCGGGCGACCTGCAGGCCTTGCTCAAGGACTTGCGCGCCTTACAGGGCGAAACGCCGATGGTGCCGGTGCAGGTCGACGGCCACGTGGTGGCGGAAATCGTCGCCGGCTGGACCGGCATCCCGCTCGGCAAGATGGTCAAGGATGAAATCCGCACGGTATTGAAACTGAAGGACATGCTGGAAGAGCGCGTGCTGGGCCAGTCGCATGCGATCGAGGCGGTGGCGCAGCGCGTGCGCACCTCGCGCGCCAACCTCGATGACCCGAACAAGCCGAAGGGCGTGTTCCTGTTCGTCGGCCCGTCCGGCGTGGGCAAGACGGAAACGGCGCTGGCGCTGGCCGACGTGCTGTATGGCGGCGAGCGCAAGCTGATCACCATCAACATGAGCGAATACCAGGAAGCGCACAGCGTGTCGGGCCTGAAAGGCTCGCCGCCCGGCTATGTCGGCTATGGCGAAGGCGGCGTGCTGACCGAGGCCGTGCGGCGCAACCCGTACAGCGTGGTGCTGCTCGACGAAGTGGAAAAAGCCCACCCGGACGTGCTCGAACTGTTCTTCCAGGTCTTCGACAAGGGCGTGATGGAGGATGCCGAAGGGCGCGAGATCGACTTTAAAAATACCATCATCATCCTGACCTCGAACGTCGGTTCGAGCATCCTGATGCAGGCCTGCCTGAACGTGGCGGCGCCAGACCTGCCGACGCCGGAACAGCTGGAGGAAAAGCTCCGCCCGCAACTGGTCAAGACCTTCAAACCGGCCTTCCTTGGGCGCTTGAAAGTGATCCCGTTCTATCCGATCTCGGACGATGTGCTGGTCAATATCATCGGCCTGAAACTGGGCAAGATCGCCCGGCGCATCGCGGCCAATCACAAGGCCGAATTCAGCCACGACGAAGCGCTGGTCGAGGCCGTGCTGGCGCGCTGCACCGAAGTCGATTCGGGCGCGCGCAATGTCGACAATATCCTCAACGGCACCGTGCTGCCCGAGATCGCCGAGTCGGTGCTGGCCAAAATGGCCGAAGGCGCCGCGATCACGAAAATCAAGGTCAGCGCCAGCAAGCAGGGGCAGTTCAAGTACACCATCAAGTAGAAGGAGCCGTATTTCATGGCTGAGTTGCAACAGGAACTGGAAAACATGTTCGCGGGAATGGGCCAGCACGCCAGGCTGCTCAAGCTGGACACGCCGCTGGGAGCCGACGTCCTGCTGGCGCAGCGCGTCCATGCGGTGGACCGCGTGAGCCAGGGATACGACTATATCGTCGATCTGCTGTCGCTCGACGAGGCGCTGGAACTCAAGCAGCTGATCGCCCAGGAAGTGACCTTGTGGGTACTGCAGCCGGACGCCAGCTACCAGCCCGTCCACGGTTACGTACACACGGCCAGGAAGCTGGGCAGCGACGGGCAGCTGTCGGTCTACCAGATTGCTTTTGCCAGCTGCCTGCATTTCCTAAAGTTCCGCAAGGACGCGCGCATCTGGCAGAACAAGGGCGCCGACGACATCATCGCCGACGTGCTGGGCGGCCATCCGCAATGCCAGGGCAAGTTCAGGTTCGACCTGAACCAGGCGGTGCGCCAGCGCTCGTATTGCACGCAGTACGAGACGGACTGGCAATTTGTCATGCGCATGCTGGAAAGCGAAGGCTGGTACGGCTATGTCGAACAGGCGGCCGATGGCAGCGGCCATCAGTGGATCATCACCGATTCGGTGCAATCGCTCAAGCCGCTGCAGCCCGGGCAGATCGCCTTTCACCGTGCCGATGCCACCGAGGAACTGGACAAGATCGTCCAGTGGGGCGGCGCCCGCACGCTGTCGAACAGTCAGCTGGCGACCCGCACCTACGACTACAAGGCGCCTCGCAGCGGTCAGCAGAATGCCGTGCAGATCTTGCCAGGGCACGGCAGTATTCCGTCGCAGCTCGAGGTCTATGAATATACGGGCGCCTACAGCAGCGCCGACACCGAGCACGGCGCGGAACAATCGCGCATCCGGGTGCAGGAGTGGGAATCGCGCATCAAGCGGTTTTTTGGCACCTCGGGCGTGCGCCGGCTGCCGGTAGGCTGCTGGTTTACCTTGCTCGACCATCCGGCCCACGCCGAGGAGGCGGCCGAGGAGCGCCAGTTCGTCGTGCTGGACGTGGAATGGGCGATCGAAAACAACCTGCCGCTGTCAGGCATGCAACAGGATTTTTCGGGCAGCCTGCAAGGCCGTCTGCTGCAGTTCAAGGAAGAGGCGGGCCTGAAGTGCGCCGGCCTGGCCCAGCCCGGCGCCGGCGATGAGCGCACCGGCCACTGCTTCAACCGCTTCGAAGTGCAGCGCCGCAGCGTGGAATACCGCAGCGCCTGCGTGCACGCCAAGCCGGCCATGCATCCGCAGACGGCCACCGTGGTCGGTCCGGCCGGCGAGGAAATCCATACCGATGCGCTGAACCGCGTGAAGGTGCGCTTCCACTGGGATCGCCTCAATCCCGGCGACGAAAAGGCCTCGTGCTGGGTGCGCGTCAGCTATCCGAATGCCGGCGAGGGATATGGTGCCGTGCATGTGCCGCGCGTCGGCCAGGAAGTGATCATCACCTTCCTGGACGGCGACGTGGACCGGCCCATCATCACGGGCCGCATCTACAACGGCGAACAAGCGCCGCAATGGCATACCGATGGACGCATGTCGGGCTACAAATCGAAGGAATACAAGGGCGCCGGCTTCAACCAGCTGGTGATGGACGACAACACCGAGCAGAACCGGGTGCAGCTGTACAGCAGCAATACCCATGCGCAGCTGAACCTGGGCTATCTGGTAGGGCAGCAGGGCAATCAGCGCGACGGCTTTTTCGGTTCCGGCTTCGCCCTCAATTCGGATGCGTATGGCGCCATCACCACGCAAAAGGGACTGTACATCAGCACCTATGGCCGGCCCGGCGGGCGCGGCTCCCAGCTCGACGTGCGCGAGGCATACGATCAGCTGACGCAGGCGCACGAGCTGGCGCAAAATCTGTCGGACGTGGCGGAAAAGTCCAGTGCCGAGGCACTGCCGGGGCAGCAGGCGTTCCAGCAATTCATCGACGCGACCCAGGCGCAATACGACGGCGCCGGCCAGCAGGGCGCCAACCGCTTCGCCGAACCGGTGCTGCTGGCGGCGTCGCCGGCCGGCATCGGCCTCGCCACGCCGAAGAGCACGCATCTGCACAGCGGCGAGCAGGTCACCATGTCGTCGGGCGAGGATATCAATTTGGCTGTCGGCAAGAGCCTGATCGCCAGCGTCAAGGAGAAAATCAGCCTGTTTGCCTACAACGCGGGCATCAAGCTGTTCGCCGCAAAAGGAAAGGTCGAGATCCAGGCCCACGGCGGCGACATCGACATCATCGCCCAAAAAGTATTGCGCCTGCTGTCAGCCACCGACCGCATCGAAATTTTCGCCAAGAAGGAGATCATTCTCGGCGCCGATGGCTCGGCCATCAGGATCAACGGCGCGGGCATCACCGACATGACGAGCGGCCAGCGCATCAGCCATAACGCCGACTTCTCGATGCCCGGCCCGAAGACCATGCCGTATGCGCTGCCGGTGCTGCCCATGGAAGTCTGCATGGAATGCCTGAAAAAGCGCGCAAAACAGCGTACGGCCTTCGTCAACAAAGGATCGCAACGATGACATTTTCATCGCTGGAATACATAAAGGATAGAACATCATGAGGCACGACAAACGAGATATGTCCGGCAAGTCATTGCAGCCACTGCTGTCAGGCCGGCGCAGTGTGCTGGGCTTGATAGGACTGGGTGTGATGATGCCGCTTGCGGCTTTCGGACAAAAAAATAAAACCACGAAAAAGGCGGCCGCGGCGCGTGGCGCGGTACGGTCGCAGGGAGTCTGCAAGGAATGCCTGCAAAAGCGCGCAAAACAGCGCTCCGCCTTCGTCAACAAAGGACCTCAACGATGAAATTTTTACCTCTGGATCAGGCTTCGTTTGAAGCAAACCTGGCAAGTGCGCTCGACAATCGTGAACTGAGCTGTTATGCCATTGTCGACCAGGCGCAGGACGGCACGCTGCTGGCGCGCTTTGAAAAAGAGCAGATCAGCATGCGCAGCAAGTGCCTGCTGCCAGCGGCGCTCGGATCCGACACGGAAGCGTACGCGCCCCATCTGGTGGCGTTGTCGCCACTGGCCGCCGATATCGAAACGTGGCCGGAAATCGCGCAAGGCGCCGCCAGCCATCCCGCCAGCCTTACGCTGCTGGCAAGTACTGATGATTTCGACACGCTGTGGGAAAGCCTGGCGGCGTTTACCGAGATACTGCTGCCGGACGGCACCGACATGATTTTTGCCTTCTGGGACCCGGCCATCCTGGGCACCCTGATGGGACAGAAAAGCGACCTGACTTTGCACGTAGGCGTGCCGGCGCTGACCGTTTCCCAGCGCGAGCGCCTGCTGCAGGGCATACAGGCATGGTGGTACTGGGACCGCGAAGGCCATCCGCAGCAGATACTGCCAGGCGAAAACGACAACGGTCTGCCGCCCCATCAGGTGACCTTGCCGCTCAAGCTGGCCCAGGTGCAGGTCGACATGCTGGTCGAAGCGGGCATGCCGGACCAGCTTTTGTCGATGCTGCAGGAGAACCAGCCGCAGCTGCTGATGGATATTCCACGCGCGCAGCACTACCGTCTCGTGCAAAAACACCTGTTGGCCGCCCGCAAACTGAAGCTGTCCGGCATGCGCGACATTCTGAACTACATCTGCGCCGCCTTGATCTACGGCGACAAGCTCCAGACCAACCCGGCCATTGCGTCACTGCTGGCGCAGGTCAAGGCTGGCGACATCAGCTTTGAAGCCGCCATGGACCAGTTTCCATGAGTATCTGGAAACAAGAAGCAAGGACGCCAGGCCGTCGGCTGGCGCTCGGATTGATCGCGTGCGGTTTGATACTGCCGCTGGCGGCGTGCGGGCAAGCGGTAAGGAAAGAGATATGGCTGAATGTGGAGGTTATCTCTTATATTGATCATGTCATTACCAACATTTCTTTTAACGGTACGCCCCTGGGTGTGATGAATCGGTATGGTGCTACGGGAACTATTGCTGGTGTCCAGATCCCGTTCGGCGTTCAGGCATTGCATTGGGAGTTGGATGGGCCAAGGGGTACTCCGCGCATTGGCGAGGTGGTGACCGCTAAGGGGCCGCTGGTGATTTCTCCGGAACAGATACCACCAGGAACGCGCTATCTTGGCATACATCTTTACCCCGACGATACGGTCGAGTTCACCTTTGCTGAAGGCATACCAGAACTAACAGCCAGAGGCCAAAAAATTCTTGCTGACAGAAAGAAATAGTATGGGTGCAAGGGTGCAAGGGTGCAGGAACGCGGCAACTCAAAAATTGGCACCTTCGCCGCGAAGCAGGCGTCACGCCACCAGGGTGATTGCACTGGGCTGGCAATCTCGCTGGTGGACTGCGGTAATGTCTTGCGGAAAGAAATTGGCTGACGTGGAGATGTTTTCTTACCTAGGCAAGCTGATACATGAAACAGGGCGGTAGGTATCCACGCCTCCAGCTGTGATATCGCAGCGGTGAAAAACGGCGCGAGACCGCGTTGAAATGATAGCTAGCAGCACACTTGGTCACACACACAGAATAAAGGAGAAACATCATGAGAGGCGGCGAACGAGATTTGGTTATTCATAGGTCACAACTATTGCTATCAAGTCGGCGGAGTGCCATCGGCTTGATAGGTTTGGGTTTGATGATGCCGCTTGCGGCTTGTGGGCAAGGAAAGAAAACAATGCAAAAAGAAACAACACTCCATGTAGAAGTGTTCTCCTACGTTGATCAGGTCATTACCGACATTTCTTTTAATGGAACAGGCTTGGGTGTGATGAATAGGTATGGTGGCACGGGAACGATTACTGACGTTTACATTCCGTTCGGGAATCAGATATTGAAATGGACATTGGACGGGCCGGAGGGAACACCGCGCAATGGCGAGCGTATGACCCCAAAGAATCAACTTGTCATTTCACCGGAGCAGATACCGCCGGGAACGCGTTATCTCGGCATACATGTTTATCCCGATGATACGGTTGAGTTCACCTTTGCGGAAGGCATACCAGAGCGAACCGCCAGAGGCAAAAAAATTTTTGCGGCTAAGAAGAAATAGTATTCGTGATAAAACCACTATAGCTGACGCTGAAATAAAGGGAGCCGCGTAACTCAGTGATAGACATAAAATGGGGAAATTTCATGGAGTATGATAGAAATCGTATTTTTAAAAATAAAAAAATTCAATCAATTATATGCCGTCGAAGCATGCTTGGTTTTTTGGGATTGCTTCTATTAATCCCGCTCTCGGCGTGTGGTCAAGGAGGAGGAAAAATGAAAAAAGAAATAATATTAGATGTAGTTATGTATTCCAACGTGGATAGGGTAATTACTAACATTATTTTTAATGATACAGACTTAGGTGTGATGAATAAATACGGTAGTACCGGAACCGTTGCTGGAGTTGTCATTCCATTCGGCGTTCAAAAGTTGGAGTGGACTCTGGGTGGACCAAAGGGGACGCCGCGAAATGGAGAACTTATGAAAGTTAAGAATGAATTGGTGATTTTCCAAGAGAAAATTCCACCCAGAACCCGTTATCTTGGCCTACATCTTTATCCAGACGATACTGCTGAGATTACATTTCATGAATATCTCCCTGAGATTACAGAACGTGGTAAAAATATTCGTTCGAACAGGAAGTGATATGGATGAATTTGATAAAATAGGTGGTGCCCGTGCTTGTAATCGGGACGTTACTACTGCGAATCCTGGCGCTGCACAGAGTTGTTCTGATGTTGTGAACATCAGTATATTTTTTGATGGGACCGGTAATAATAGGGATGCGGATAAACGACTTCGGAAATGGGCAAATCCGGCGCGGATATGGCGGTCTGCACAGTTTCTTGTAGATGGTGAGAAGCCAAACTACGCTATTTATGTCCCGGGCGTTGGTACCCAGTTCAATGCTACGGCCACAGACTGGATGGATAAATTGCAGGATTCCAGTTTCGCGGGAGGTGGATTGGGTTCCGGTGGAACACGTCGTACAGAGTTTGGGAAAAGTCAAGTCGATGTGCATTTGCGGGCTGCACTTCTGAAAGAGGCGGCTAAACTCAAAGTACCTTTGACGGTCTATCTTCAAGAAGGAAAGCCGGAAAATATCAGTGGCCTCAGTGCTGCGATCGCTGCTCATGGTTTGATTAACATAATTAATATCTCTATCTTTGGTTTTTCACGCGGCGCGGCGCTCGCTCGGGCATTCAGCAACGATATGCTTAAAAAATGTATTACCGGAACAGATGATGTGCTGCGTTACAACGGCGTGCCCATACGCATGAACTTCATGGGGTTATTCGATACGGTCGCCTCATTTGGCTTACCGTCGCTCACCATTGATACGCCATTTAACGAAAAGAATCTCGTGGTATCGCATGCTGTTGAGCGTTGCGTACACTACGTGGCAGCCCATGAGCTACGCTTTTCATTTCCCGTCGATCTGATCAGGAAGAATGGCATGCTCAAGCCTGGTTGGACTGAAACAATCTACCCGGGCGCGCACTCCGACGTGGGAGGTGGATACGAGCCAGAAAACCAGAAAATTTTTAATAACTATGCGCGTATTCCAATGCGCGACATGATGAGCGAGGCCATTAAAAATGGCGTAAGGCTGGTCGCCTACGAAGATGTCTCCAAGTATGACGAAGATATCTTCGAAACGCGTTTTAAGATCAAACCGGAGGTTGAAGCTTCTTACAAGCAATACATGGCAGCAATTGGTGTTCCCGCCACCGTCGAGCAAGCTGTTACGGCTCATATGAAAGCCCTGTATTCCACGTGGGGCACCATGACCAAGCGAAAAATCAAGACGCCGGACCTGATTGAAGCCGAGAGCGCCGCTGGCAGCAAAAAAGGTCATCCCGGCATTGCGCGTGAAGCTGAATTGTTACTGGATTACGCCAAAGCAAAAGATTTTGTCGAGTCGCATATTCTGCCCACGGTATCGGCAGCAACGCTGCAGGTCATCGGCATGAAGTACAGCATGGTCATACGCCCGGAAAAGTGGCGGCTCGATGCCTGGCAAGCGACGGCATCCGATCCCGTACTCAATTTCATCAAATCCGCGGTGCATGATTCCAAGGCCGGCTTCATGGGTGGCATCGAACCATTCAGCTATTTCCGTCCGCGCGGCATGGCCGAGTCGTCGCGCAATGTGCTGGCGCAAGGCTTGGACTGGCTGGACGATACCGTCACTGCCATCAAGAAGGGCGTGATCAAGGTGTACCACCGGGCCGAGGGCGTGGTGATGGAAACCTGGGAAGGCGGCAAGCGGGTGGCCACGCATACGTACAAGGTGGGTGAAAAATTTGTCGTCGAGACCGTGAAGGCGGGCGTCACCTATACGGTGGAGGTGTATCAGAGCGGCAAGCAGGTCGTCATCGCCGCCGCAAAGCGCGGCCAGCAGATGGTCATCACGTCGATTAATGTCGTCAAGAAAGAGGTCAGCGATGCCGCCACGGCCGTGCAGAAAAAGGCCGGCGAGGTGGTGGACGCGACACAGGAGCTGGCGGCCGAGGCCGGACGCAAGGTGCAAAGCGGCGTCAAGCAGGCCAAGGACATGGCCACCGAAGCCGCAGGCAAGGTGCAGCGTGGCGCCAGCCAGGCCCAGGAGATGGCCACGGAGGCCGCACGCAGTGTACAGAGTGGCGCCAGCAAGGCGGCCAAGGCGGTTGGCGACAGCATCGATGCGCAGGCCAAAGCGATCGAAGATGGCTGGAGTGCCTTCCGGCGCAATCAGCTGGGATTCTGACATGGCGCTCGCAATCATCCGGCTCGGCGACAAAACGACCCACGGTGGCGTCGTGGCAAGCGCCTCTCCCGTGCACACGATCCGCGGCATCGGCATCGCCAGGGTGGGCGACATGGTCGCGTGCCCGCTGCCGGGCCATGGCAGCAATCCCATCATCGAAGGCAGCGCCGTCCTCAGTATCGGCGGGCGCAAGGTGGCGCTGCATGGGCATAAAAGCGCTTGCGGCTGCGCGCTGATCGCCAGCCTGCCCGTGGCCACGATAGGGTAGGCGCATCATGAGCGATATTTCTTTGCCACAAGCACCGCCGGTACACCGTCCGCGCCGTCGGCTGGTGTTCAGGATCGTTTTGTGGATACTTGTGCTGGCAATTGTCGGCATTGCCTGGATTGTCCTGCTGGCAAGCGTGGCGCCATCGCGCCTGGATCTGTCAGGCGGGGGCGCGATACTGATGCTCTGCGCGCCGCCCGTTCTGCTGGCCTTTCTAGGCTGGACAGGCCTGCAATTTCTTGCTGCGCCAAAATCCGTGCCCTCCTTGCCTGCAAGTATGTCAGGCTCCGTGCCGTCGCCAGAGGTCGCGCCGGCGCTTCCCGTGCCCCTCGTGCGCTTGCGGATCGGCGCCTGGAGTGCTTTGACGCCGCATGGCGCCGTGACCGAAACGGCCGAAGGCAGCAAGGCGCGCAAGCAGGTCTTCAAGCCCGACAAGGCCATCCTGCACCCGTCCGGCTACCCGGCCCATGCGGGCATCGTCGATCCGCTCGATCTTGCTGCGACGGGACATGCCGCCGGCACGCGCCTGCGTGCGCCGCGCGTCATGGCCATGCTCGCCGCCATTCTTGACGACCTGCATGCGCAGCAAGGCAGCCTGGTTCGCCGCGAAGATGGCCCGGTGAGCGTGTACTGGCTGGCGCCCGATGCGATATCCGGCGACGAGGCGCAGGGCGCCGTCTTTGCAAGGGCCTGGCAGCAGTCGGCCTGGCGTGACATTGCCTATGTCTTGCAGGCGATGCGGGCCGGCGAGGCCCATCTTTTCAGCGTGCTGTCGAGCCTGCAGAGCGGCATCGGCCAGCCTGGCGTTGCCTGCACCATCATCGTCGGTGCCGACAGCTTGCTGGATCCCGAAGAACTCGCGCCTGCGCTGGCGCTGGGGCAGGTGTTTTCCAACAGCGCGCCGCAGGGCTACATTCCTGCCGAAGGCGCGGGCGGCATCGTGCTGTGGAACCCGGACAGGGCCCCGGAGCAGGTGTGGGCAAATGCCGCAATACTGGGACCGGTCAGCATCATGCAGGGCGCCGCGACGCATGCCGCCGTGCGTAGCGTGATGTCCGCTGCAATCACGGCGTCGGGCATGGACGCCGCCGATATCGCGCATGTCGTCAGCGACGCCGATCATCGGCCCCACGCAAGCATGGCGGTGGTGGCCGCCATGCAGCAGGTGCTGGCCGGTCTCGACCCGTTGGAACAGCGGCTGAGCCCCATGGAATCGGCAGGCAGTTTCGGCATCGCAGCGGATCTGGTCCATCTTGCGCTGGCCGTAGAACTGGCCAGTGAAAAGCCGGCGCTGGCGCTCGGCACCACGGGCGGACAGTGCGCTGGCGTCGTGGTAATGCCAGCCTGAGCGGCAAGGGCGCCCACGGCAGACCGTTTGGCAGGCGGGGCTACCACTATAGACAGCTGACTTCTAAGGCGGATTTGATTTTCATTTCAACCTCAGGGTGTATTCGCTCGGGGAATTTCAGGAACTAATATGACAAAAAGACTATTTCCGAGAAATTTACGCAATGTGTTTTTATGTGTTTTCGTGGCCTTTTCAAATATGGCTTGTAGCAAGGAAACGATGACGATTGACGTGAATATGACTGCATATAACCATACCGAGCATGGGGTTGGCGGCTACATCGTGACACTCGAAGACGGATCTTCAGCCGAGGCTGGATACCTGAGCCCAGGTGAAGGCGGTGGAGGAAAAACCTGCTGCCTGTCTATCCCAGCGACATGGACGCCAGGCATGAAAGCGGCGATTGTCATGCATACTGTAAAAAATGGTAAGCCGGTTCGGGTGGAGAAGACTGTCGCTATCCCTCATTACAATTCTTCCGATGCCGACAGGTTTGTCGTCCATTTTCTTCATGATGGAAGTTATAAGATACTTGTAACAAAATATTTGCTGGGACATCGAAAATATCCCCTTGCTGGCAAGGAGGCAGAACTGGAGCCGGGCGTTCCACTGGAAATAATATGGGAATAGAAGGTGTGAAAATAATTCAGGCGTTTTTGTAAAACAGGCACAGCAATGTTGCCAGGCTATGGGATGTGCATCTTGAAGAACTGGCAATAGATTATTTTTTGCAAAAAAGTCAATTTGAAATATGCCTATGCAGAGGCCGAGTGGAAGGCGCGGCTGTTAAAGCACTGGTGCGAGGAAGACCGGGAAAATGTGAAATAAGACTGCGCCAGGCAAAAACCCGAACACCCTGGCGGCAGCAGGCGCGCCGCCAGGGTGTGAGCAGCGGTTTCAGCCATTCTCGGGCGGCTGAACGCCCAGCAACTCTTCGATATGCGCCAGCGAACTGGCGTCCTTGACCACCGAGCGCAGCCAGCTGTGCAAGTCCTGGTCGGCGGCATTGGCGGCCTTGTCGGCAAAATACGAGACGGGGCTGTGCGGCTCGGTGCGGCGGAAGAACTGCGCCACGGCGCGCAATTGCTCGATCGCCTGGGCGCGCGTGGTGACGGCGCCGGGCGGGCCGGACGGGATCGCCGGCATGGCCGGCGCCATCGCGCTTGCGGCAGCGGTTGCGCCGCTCGCCGCGACGGGGACGGCGGCCGGCGCCACATTGGCGGGCATCACGCGCAGCATCGCTTCGACGGCTTCGCGCGCGGTGGAGAAGGCCGGGCTGTCGTTGCCCAGCCGGGCGTCGACGACTCTTTCGAGCTTGCGCAGCGCTTCCAGGCAATCTTGCGCGTCGACGGCGAAGCTGGCGCAGAAAGCGGCCGAGTTGTTGCGCCGCGCCGCTTCCATGTCGGACAACTTGACGCCCTCATGCTGCCTGGTGGAATCGCCCATGCCGGCCTGGCGCCGCGCCGTCTCGAAATCGATGGCGGAAAAGGCGCCGCCCGGGCCGCCCGTGACGGGCACCTCGCGCAGCAGCGCCGGGATGCGCGAGAGTATCCAGCTCAGGTTGCCGATGCGCTGCTCCTGGTCGCCGTCTTCCGCTTCCGGGAACAGGCCCCGGTCCCAGTATTTTTCGCACAGCCCCGCCAGCACCAGCAAGCCTTCGGCCATGCCGCGCAGGTGGTGGCGCTTGGCGCCTGCTTCGGTCAGCCAGACGGCCAGGCGCAGGTCCTTGCTGCTGCCGGCAAGCAGGCCGGCGCAGCTGCGCACGACGAAGTCCCAGTCGGCTTCCTTGAGGTCGGCGACCCATTCGCCCTGGTCGAGCGAGGGGTCGTCGAACTTGCGCGCCAACGTGATGGCGTCGAGTTCGGGCGAAAACGCCAGGTCCATGCCTGCCGGTTGTTCATTGCTGATCGGAAGTAATAACTGTTCGGCTGAAAACATGTGTTCCTCTGATAGATGGTTATTGCGCCATGCGAAATTCAATGCGCCGGTTGCGGGCGCGCCCGTCCACCGTGTCATTGCTGGCGATCGGCCGGTCGGGGCCCTGGCCCGAGGCCGTCAGCAGTTCGCCGTGGATGCCCTTTGATGCCAGGTAGAATTTGACGGCCTCGGCCCGAGCCTGGCTCAGGCTTTGGTTACTGGCGCGCAAGCCCTGGTTGTCGGTATGGCCGATGATTTCCACTTTACGTCCGGCCAGCTTTTGCATGGCTGCCGCCATTTCATCGAGGATGGCGCGCCCCGATGGCGTCAGCATGGTCTTGCCGCTTTCAAATTCGATGGTGCGGTTGGCCAGGGTGGTGTCGAGCACGCCTTGCTCGCTGGCTGACACCCGCAAACCGTTGTTGACGGTGTATGTGGGATTGAGGCTGGTGGCGATATCGCTGGCGATCTTTTGCCGCTGCGCCTCGTTGGCCACTTCGCCGCGCACGCTGACGACGCTGCCGTCGATCTTCAGCTGGCCGCGGCTGATCTGCTTGAGGTTGGGCGACAGCAGCTTTTGCACATAGGCGTTCCAATTGGCGGGCAGCACCACCTGGCCCACCGCGATCTGGTCGACCACCTTGTCGGCGCCATACAGGTCGCGCAGGCGCGCCAGCACGGCGGCCTTGCTTGCTTCGTCGGGCACGGTGCCGCTGGCCAGCACTTGGCCTGGCTGCGGCGTGGCGGCCATGGGTATCGAGATGGAGGCTGGCGCGGGTACAGGCGCCGGCACTTGCGCTGAAGCGGGTATGGCGCTCAGCGCCACGCCGAGGAGGAGAACAATCCGGGATACGCGCATGGTCAGGTTCCGATAAAGGCGGCGCGCAGGGAATCGCGCGCCGATTTGAGCGAGAGGTTGGCTTGCGCCAGATAGGTCGATACTTTCTTGATCGCATAGTCGCTGCCGACCTGTTCCTCGACCCAGTCCAGGTCATCGAACGCGATATGGTGGTCGAGCGCCGCTTGCGGGTTCATCAGCACATGCAGGGTCTGCGCCGAGGCGCCGGAAAAGCCCAGCACCAGCGTCTGGCGGCCGCGCAGCCGGGTGATGAACAGCGCCAGCTCGAAATCGGCGCGCGCCAGGAACGGCGTGATCAGGTGCATCCAGAACGCCGCCACCATGTTGCGGTACAGCGGATCGGCCGGCAGCGGCAATTCCAGGCTTTTTTCCAGCCGGCTGGAACTGCTGGCCATTACCGGCTGCAGCAGCAGGCCCAGCGCCAGCAGCACTTGCCGCACCGTGCCCGTGAAGCCGGTCGGCGCCAACAGCGCGTCGAGTTCGCCCACGGTCTGCATGTCGAGAAAATCGTTGAAGGCGGCTTCATAGGCGGCGGCGCGCAGGTCGACGTCGATGCTGGCATGCGTGGCCGCCTGCAGCGCGCTGCCCGCATCGGGACCGCGCATGTCCTTGCTGAGCGCCTCGCAACGGTTCCACAGGCGCGACAGCACCAGCGGACAGTTGGCGACAAACGCGGCCGGCTGGTCCACTTCCATGGTGCTCATCATCAGGAACGGGAAGCGGCGCGACGAGGCATCGCTGCTGGCGGCGATATGGCCGGCGATGGCGCGCCCCCGGCGCGGGCCGATAAAGGCGAAATGCATGGGCGGCAGCGCATCGTAGGTCAGCTTCCAGCGCGCGTCGGCGCTGAACAGGTCCATCGCCTGCGCCAGCCAGTCGTCGAGGATCTTCAGCAGGGCCGGGTTGTCGCTGGCCTTGACGAAGTCGCCGCGGCTGGGCAGCTTGCCGAAATAGCCGATGGGGGTGGCAGTGGTGCGGTTCATGGCGTGACGGCGGCATTGGCCGCGATGGCGCCGGCAGGGGCTGCCGGCACGGGAGAGTTGACGGCAGGCACACTCTGGGCCACGCTTTCCGGCAGTTTCAGGCCGCGGAAGCCGGCAGCGCCCGACGCGGTGCTCGGCGCGGCGGCCGGCGCCGGCGTGGCGACGATCTTCAGGTTGGCCGCCACGGTCACGCCGCTGTTTTCCCAGCTTAGTTCAAACACGCCGCCATCCTTGCGCTTGCGCTTGGCCGAATCGATCATTTTCTTCAGACCGAAATGCCCAGGTTCGTTGAGCAACACGATCGTGCGGCCTTCCGGCATGATGGCGCTGATGCGCGCGCCGGGCGCGCCTTGCGGATTCGGCCAGACCATATGGACCCAGGGCTGTGGCTGGCCGCGCCAGCGCAGCGCCTGGCCATCGATCTCGATCGTGTACTCGGTGGCGCCGTTGGCGGCCTGCGCCTGCAGGTCGAAACGCGTTTGCGCCTCGCCGGCGCCGGCTGCCGTGGCCACGCCGTTGGCGCTGAGCGGCGCGATCCAGCCGGGGAAGCTGGCCACCACGGACGGCGCCAGGCCGATGCCCATGTTGGCCCAGGTCTTGGCGCTGAGCGCGTCGCCACGGCGCACTACCAGCGGGCCGATGGTGGTATTGAAGAACTTGGCGATGCTGCCTTCCGGTCCGAATACGAGGCCGATGTCTGCATTGCTGGCCTCGCTACCGGAGCCGGGCGAGAACGGATACTTGGGCGCCAGGGTCTTCTGGAATGGTTCGAGCACCTGCGCCAGCCAGACCTTGTTGATTTCCGTCTCGGTCGGTTTGATGATGACGGCGAAGGTTTGCATCAGCGGGCGTACCAGCAGCGGCCGGATCGCCTGTTTTTGCGCGTCGGTCATGCCGGTCAGCATCTGTTCATCCACGTACTTGAGCGCATCGGCCAGTTCCGAGCCGGTACCGTCGAGCGTTTGCTGCATGAACTGCTTGGCGCCGGGGCCCGTATCGCCCTGGTTCTTGATCTGGTTGAAGCGGGCGCGCAGCTTCGATAGCGCTTCCATGTAGCCGCGCATCAGCGAAGCGTCCTTGTCCTTGGTCACCACCAGGCGGGCGACGCCGGAAAACTCGCGGCCCACCGGTCCCATCGGCAAGGCGCCGGCGGCGGGCGCGCCCGTGCCGACGTTGACGTTGATGCCGGAGGGTTTCTGGCGCAGGATGGTTTCCTTGAACCAGCCCATCATGCCGCGCTGGGCGCGCTGCAAGCCCTGGCCCAGCAGCGACGGGTTGTCCCACGAGGTTTCCTTGTACACCGTTTCGATCAGTTTGTTGATCGGCGAGGTTTGCGGGTCGCCGAGCCGGTTCATGGCCGCCGCCGCATTGTCGAAGCCGTTCAACTCGCGGATGCTGACGCCCTGGATGAATTTCTGCCATTCCCTGGCGTAGTCCGTTTTATACAGTTCGACCAGCGCTTTCTGAATCTGCTCGGGGCTGCCTTCGAGGGTCAGGTCGTCATTCGAGGCCGTTTTCAGCACCCAGTCGGCGCTTTGCAGTTCGCGGTTGGCCGCTTCCTGGAAGGCTTGCTGGATGAATTGTTCCCAGGCGTCGCGCGTGAAGGTGCCGGGGATGGCGTAGCTGCCCAGCACCAGTTCCTTGTCCTGCTCGCCGACGATGCGCGCCACCGTCATCGAGGCGAAGCGCGTGGCCGCGCGCGCCTTGACGTCGGCGTACACGCGCTCGCGCGCCGGCATGCCCCGCACCACGCGGCGCAGGCTGTCGCGCGATTGGTCGACCAGCGCCAGCTTGCTGTCGATCCTCGGCCAGGACGGGTCGTTGATCTGCGTCAGATAAAACGAAATCATGCGTTCAGCGCTGCGTATCATCTGCTCGCGCGGCATGCTGCCGCGGTTGCTGTCGAGCCAGACACGCCAGAAACGGGTCAGCTGGTCATTCAGGTGGCTCGCTTCGGCGCGCGACTTGTCGCTCAGCATCAGGTAGGTCTTCAGCGCGTTATACGCGTCTTCCACATTGGATGGCGAGGCATCCTTGAACTGCTGTGCGCCCAGGTTGACGGCGGCGGCCGTGGCTGGCGGCGCGGCGGCAGGGGCGCTGGCCAGGGCCGGCGTCGGCGTGGCCGCCACCGGTGCGGCCAGGGG
>NZ_NEGZ01000001.1 GCF_002127585.1 Janthinobacterium sp. GW458P | reverse complement strand
CGGCGCGGGAATGGCGGAAGATGCGGGCAGCGGCGGCGGCATGGGCGGCAACGGTGGCGGCGCCAAGGGGAGCGGCGGCGTGACTACCTTCTGCACAACAGTCGATGCGACAGCCTGGCGCGCGCCGCAAAACGGACAATGCGCCACGCACAGCGGCAAAGTCCGGCCGCAGGCGGCATTGACGCAAACTTCATTCACTTTTTCAGACACGTTCCAACCTTTTCCTGGATTTACTCAGCTGCATTCTGCCGCAATATTACCCCACGCAGGCAGCGCCACGGCGCGCCTGCGCAGTCATCCATAGACTTGATGCCGATCAAGAGGCCAGCGCCGCCACGGCCTAAGCTACAAGCACCGGCCACGCACAAGGAGATTGCCATGCCAGCCCACCTGATCATCGAAGACGGCCAGCCATGGTGGTGGGACAGCGCCGATATCTGGGTCGTGCCGGGCAATGATCCGAATGGCGCGCCCGGCGCGCCCATTGCCGGCACCAGCAATTATTTGTGGGGCCGCGTGCACAATACGGGCAACAGCACCTCGAACGGCGTGCGCGTGGACTTTTACTGGGCAGACCCTTCCGGCCAGATCGCCGTCGGCGCCGCCACGCTGATCGGCTCCGCGTTTGCCGACTTGCCGCCGGGCGCCACGCAGGAAGTGCTGTGCCTGGTGCCATGGGTCCCCGTCATCGTCAATGGCGGCCACGAATGCCTGCTGGCCGTGGCCCACGGGCCTGGCGACGTCAACCCGCTGCCCGACCCGTTGCCCAGCGGCTTTCCCTTCCAGCCCAAGCAGCACGAGCAGATCGCCCAGCGCAATGTCACCGTGGTGCTGGCGGCCCGGCGCGCACAATTGCTGACCATCGCGGTGGCCGCCCTGCCGCGCGAAACGAAACAAGTGGAACTGCAGATCGAGTATGGCGGCGCGCTGCCGGAGCGCCTGCTGGCCACGCTCGGGCTTGAGCGATGGCAGCCGGCCAGGGATGCACGCCTGGTGGCGGGCCTGGCGCGCACGCCCCACTGCAATGGCGACGTGCCCGGCGAGCAAAAACTGGCGCTGGAAGTGCCGCGCGGCCAGGCGCAGGCCGTGTACCTGAGCGTGCGCGCCGAAGCCTTGCCGCCACGCCAATATGCGCTGCTGCGCGTGCTGGAAACGCAGGAAGGCAAGGTCATGGGCGGCATCACGTATGTCGTCACCGATCTGGAAAAAGAACAAGCTCAAGAGCGGCAAAGCCCCGAGGAGCAGGCATCATGAGCGACACCCCCATGCAGGTGCTGACGCGGCCGTTCGCGATCGAGCCCGTCACCAATATCATGTTGCCGGACGGCATCTTCGACAATGCCATCTATGGCTTGCGCGTCGCCGCCCACGTCACGAACACGTCCGGCAACCCGCTGACGAACGTCACGGTGTACCTGGAAAGCGTTGGCGACCCCGGCATCGCGCCCGTGGCGCGCACCTTCTTCTTTGCCAGCGTGCCCGCCGGCGCGGCCATGCTGGTGATGTGGGATGCCGACTTCCAGCACGCCACACCCGGCAAGCGCCTGGTCAGCTTTGTCGCCAAGGCCGACGGCTACACGCCGCGCCGCTCGATCCAGCAGATCTTCGTCTCGCAGACGCGCTTTGACAGCAGCACCAATACCTATACCTGCACGGTCGAGGAAGGCACGCTGGAACTGTCCAAACCGCAGGGTCACGTGCCGGGCAAGCGCTGGGGCAGCACGGGCACGGATGGCAAGGAGTGCCGCTGCCCGCCCGGCCTGGGGCCCATCGTGCCGACCGGCATGACGCTCGTCTGGACGCCGAACCCCGCCTACGCGGGCACGCACGGGGATTTGCCATTTGCCGACCCGTGGTGGAAAATCCTCGCCATCATCATCGCCATCATCGCCGCGCTGGTGGCCATCATTGCCGCCGCGCTCGGCTCCGGCAAGGCCAGCTTCAGCGTGGGCGGCACCTTCGATGAAACGCAGCCCGACGTGCACTGCTGTTCGCTGGAAGGAGCAGGCTCGGGCCAGCCCGAGTTCACGGTGGCGGGCGTGGCCTCGGCCATCGCCTCGGGCGCCATCGCCGTCGCCTGCTCCGATGTCGCGGACCCGTTCTGGCGTGGCCAGGAAGCAACACCGCCAGCCGCCGGCGAACTGACCCTGGCCGAACGAGTGGTGGCGAAATGGGTGCTGCCGGAAGCGCCGAACGCGGGCCTGCCCTACACGGCCGACATCAGCTGGGAGTATGAGCGTTTCACCACGGGCGCCACCTACCAGCATGCCGTGAGCGAAACGCAAGTCAACATCCACGTGGCGGGGCCCGTGGAAACGGATACGCCCGCCGTCGTGCAAGCCTACGAACCGTTGTGGCTGCGCGCCAGCTTCAGGCGCGACAATGGCAATGTGTTCCGCGGCACGGAACTGTATGCCTTCGTGCTGTTCCAGGCGCCGCAGGGCCTGTATTTCGTGGAATCATTGACGGACGACGGCCTGGGCTTCGATCCCGGCGCCAACGACGGCGTGTACGCGGCCAGCCTGGACTTGAAGCGGGCTTACCGGACCCTGCTGCAATATGGACAAAAAGTCTACGGCACCTGGCGCATATTTGTCTTTGCGCAAGACGTCAACCTGACCAAGCCGGGCACGCCGCCGGAAATCGCCGCCCGGCACATCGGCGGCATGTTCGTCGCCAGCGCCATCGAAATCACCTTCGACGACACCCTGCCCTGCCCGCTCAAGGCGCAGGCGAATATCGTCGTGGTGTAATGTATGGGATCAGCCCCGCCGGGTCTGATCCCAGGTGCAGGCGTGGGTCGGACAGGCGCCAGCAGCATTATTGGATGCCCATGCAGGCACACCAGGAGCGGCGGGAAACATGTTCAGGGCCAGGCGCCGCACCGAAGGCAGTACTTCAGTACAGTAAGGTAAAAACGGGGCAGGCAACAACGCCATGGGCGTTTTATCAACCGCTCCTACACCTTGACGCTTTCAGGCTTGGCGATCACCGTGCGCGGAATAATATCCGTTGCCGGGCAAGAATCCATCGCATCCGAATACGCGAGCCAGCGCTGCAGGCTTTCCATGCGGCGGATGGTGATGCCCTTGCCATTGATGTAGCCGATCTGCTCGAAATTGGCGGGGCTGGTGGTCAGCTTCGACACGGTGGGCGCATTGTCGATCAGGCGGTCATACGCCTTGCGCGCCTTGTGCTCCCACTTGGCCAGCACGGGGTCATCGAATCGGTTGCTTTCAAAATACACGGTAATGGTGCGGTCGTGGTTGGCAAAGCCGACAATGGCCGCACCTTTGCGTATGGTCAACAGGACATCTTCCTTGACGCCCGTGACGGGAACAAACACGGCAGCACGGCCGTCCGTGTCGGGCCGCTCCATGGGAATATCTTGTCCGATTATGCTCATCGCATCACACTCTTAGTCATCGCCTGTTGGCTTGTTGTATTTCCATCTATCACCGAAAACGTGCCATGCGCAGGCGGACCGGGCCGCTGCGCCTGACAGCTCCCAGCCTCGCTGCCATGCTATGTATCAAATAATACATTGCCATAGGGCACTACACAAGAAAATCAGGGGACTGGCGCCATGGCGTCCTCCGCCGGATGGGGAATGGCGGGGGGCGCGGCAATCGCCTTATAATGCCCCGCTTACCTACTCCATCCGCATGACGACCTCGCCACCATGACGCTACCCGAAAATGACACCAGCCGGCTCGATGCCATCAGCGCCGCCGCCACCGAAGTGGCGGCCCAGAACGTGGCCGACCTGCTGGCCATGGCCATCTGCCACCGGCCCGACGAACCGGCGCTGGTCGTCTGCGACAAGCGCAGCTGGCTCAACGTGGTGCTGACGGAAGCGTATCGCCAGGCCTTGCCGGACGCGGCCTTCATCGACTTCGACGACGTCACGCCGGACGCCGTGCTGGCCGCGTTTGCCGACCTGCCGGCAGGCAGCCTCGTCGTGCTGATCCAGTCGACCAGCTTCCGACTGGAAGCATTCCGCATCCGCATCGAGCTGTTCAAGCGGGGCCTGAAGGTCATCGAGCACGTGCATCTGTCGCGCATGCCCGGCGTGCAGGGGCTGCACTACATCGCTTCGCTGGCCTATGACCCCGCCTACTACCGCGGCGTCGGCCACGCGCTCAAGGCTCGCATCGACCGCGCCCGCCACGGCATGGTGGAAAGCGGCGGCGAGCAGCTGGTCTTCGCTTCCCCGTTCGAATCGGCCAAGCTCAATATCGGCGACTACAGCGGCATGAACAATATCGGCGGCCAGTTCCCCCTGGGCGAAGTATTTACGGAAGCGCAGGACCTGGAAGCGGTGAACGGGCGCGTGCGCATCTTCGTCTTTGGCGACACGCAGTTCATGGTCAACCGCCCCGACACGCCGATCACCCTGATCATCGACAAGGGCCGCGTGACGGGCACGGAGCACGCCACGCCGGAATTTCTGGCCATGCTGGAGATCATCCGCGCGCACGAAGGCGAAGTGTGGGTGCGCGAACTGGGCTTCGGCATGAACCGCGCCTTTTCGCGCGAACAGCTGGTCAACGACATCGGCACCTATGAACGCATGTGCGGCATCCACCTGTCGCTGGGCGCCAAGCATGGCGTCTACACCAAGCCGCAATTCAAGCGCAAGGATGCACGCTATCACGTTGATATCTTCGCCGTCACCGAGGCCGTCTACCTCGACGACGAGCGCGTGTACGCCGATGGCGCGTGGACGGTGGAAGCCGTCGCCTTCAGCTGATCGTCAATTAAGAAAACCGGCGGCGTCCAGCTCGCGGTCCCACGGCGGCACGGGCTGGTATTCAGCCACCAGGAAATCGATCAGCGCGCGCACCTTGGGCGACATCTGGCGGCTGGCCGGATACAGGGCGCTCAAGTGATTCAAGGGCAGCTCCCAGCCGGACAGCACGGGCAGCAGGCTGCCATCGAGCAGATTGCGCCAGGCGAGAAAGGTGGTGCTGTAGACGATGCCCAGCCCCCGCTGCGCCGCCTGCTGCAGCACCAGGCCATTATTGGCCGTGAAACCCGCCTGCACCCGCACGCTCACTTCTTCGCGCTGTTCCCCTTGTCCTCGCTGGAAATGCCAGTTCGTGCCATCGGTCAGGTGGCTGAAATGCAGGCACTGATGCTGCAACAGGTCTTGCGGCGTCTGCGGCACGCCCCATTGCGCCAGATAGGCGGGGCTGGCGCACAGCACGGCGCGGCACGGCGCCAGCGGACGCATGGCCAGCGCGCTGCTGTCCGGGATGCCGCCCACGCGAATGGTCAAGTCGAAGCCGTGGCGTATCGGGTCGAGCAGCGCATCGTCGACAAACAGCTCGGCCTGCACCTGCGGGTGCAGCAGGCTGAAACGGGCGACGGCGTCGGCCAGCCAGGCGCTGCCGAAGCTCGACGGCGCCTGGATGCGCAGCGGCCCTGCCAGCGCGGCGCCCGCCTGCGCCACGTGCGCCACCATGCGCGCCGCTTCCTGCGCCTGGCTGACGGTGGCCATGCACGGCGCCAGGTAGGCGCGGCCGGCGTCCGTCAGGCTCACTTCGCGCGTGGAGCGGTGCAGCAGACGCGCATGCAGACGCTCCTCCAGCTGCATGATGGTCTTGCTGACCATGGCGCGCGTCAGGCCCAGGCGCTGCCCGGCCACCGTAAAGCTGCGCTGGCGCGCCACTTCGACAAAGATTTCCATCGCTTTTAGTTGATCCATATCAAAGATTGTCTTCGTTTTGACGACAATCTGTCAACCGCCGGGCGATTGTTTGCACACTGTCCCCATCCTACAATGGCGCCTTCTACCAATCTCCGGAGCCGCCGCCATGCTGACGATCGAACAACAAGAACAATACCAACGCGATGGCTACATCATCCTGCCCGATTTCAAGGGTGCGGACGAAATCGCCGCCCTGCGCGCGCGCGCCGAGCAGATTGTCAACGAATTCGATCCCAGCGTCAGCCAGTCCATCTTCACCACGCGCGACCAGGCAAAAAACACCAACGATTATTTCCTCGCCTCCGACAACACCATCCGCTGCTTCTTCGAGGAAGAGGCCTTCGGCGCGGACGGCCAGTTAAAGCAGGCGAAGTCGCTGTCGATCAACAAGATCGGCCACGCCATGCATGACCTGGACCCCGTCTTCCGCGCCTTTTCGGCCGACCCGAAGCTGGCCGAAGTGGCGCGCGACCTGGGCCTGGCGGACGCGCAAGTGTGGCAATCGATGTACATATTTAAACAGCCCGGCATCGGCGGCGAAGTGCGCTGGCACCAGGACGCCACATATTTCGAGACCACGCCGATCAGCGTGACCACGTTCTGGTTCGCGCTGGAAGACGCGACCCTGGACAACGGCTGCCTGTGGGCGGAACCGGGCGGCCACCGCGGCCCCCTGCGCGAACGCTTCATCCGCAACGGCGACCAGGTACGCGTGGAAAAGCTTGACGCCATGCCCTGGCCCGACGACAGCACGGCCGTGCCGCTCGAAGTCAAGGCCGGCGCCCTCGTCTGCTTCCACGGCTTGCTGCCCCATTACAGCGCGCCGAACCGCTCGCCCGTCTCGCGCCACGCCTATACCTTGCATGCCACGGACGGCCAGACCGAATACGCGGCGCACAACTGGATACAGCGCGACGCGGCGTTCCCCGTGCGGGGCTTCGTCTGATGCGCATCGACGTCTTCGCCGCCCACTGGGGCAATAACGAGCTGCCGCCCGAAGTCTTCATCGACAGGGTAGCGGCGGCCGGCTTCGACGGCATCGAAATGTCGCTGCCGCTGGACGCCGCCCTGCGCGAGGAATGGACGGGGCGCATCGCCGATGCTGGCCTGGACCTGATCGCCGCACAGTGGGAAACCGTCTTCCACGCTGACTTCGAGCTGCACCGCGCGGCCCTGGCGGAACTGCTGGAAAACGCCTGCCTGGCCCGCCCCGTGCTGGTCAACACGCACACGGGCAAGGATTTTTATACGCCGGCGCAGAACGGGCAACTGATCGACCTGGCCGCCGCCATCTCGGCAAAGCACGGCGTACCCATCGTGCATGAAATCCACCGCAGCCGCTTTTCCGGCCATCCGATGCTGCTGCTGCCGTATCTGCAGCAGTATCCGCAGCTGCCCTTGACGGCCGACCTGTCGCACTGGTGCTGCGCCTGCGAATCGCTGCTGGAAGACCAGCCGCAGACCCTGGCGCAAGTACTGCCGCAGGTGCGCCACGTGCATGCGCGCGTGGGCCATGCGCAGGGGCCGCAGGTGGCCGACTTCCGCGCGCCGGAAGCCAAGCCGGCGCTCGACGCCCACCTGGCGTGGTGGGACGCCATCGTCGCCCTGCGTCGCGCCGCCGGCGCCGAGCGCCTGACGTTCACGCCGGAATTCGGCCCCGCGCCGTACACGCAAACTCTGCCCTGGACGCAGCAGCCGGTGACGGATGCGTGGGAACAGAACGTCGCCATGCTTGCCCTGCTGCGCGCGCGCTACGCCGCTTAGGCGCCTGCGCCCCGTGCCGGATCGCCAGGTCCGGCGCCGCGCATTGCAATTAGGTAGTGCGCTATATATACTGTGCCCATGGATACCACCACCGCTCCCAATCCCCTGCACCAGGTGCCGCGCCTGGACAGCCAGCTGTGCTTTGCGCTGTACTCGACCTCGCTCGCCATGAACAAGCTGTACCGCAAGCTGCTGCGCAAGCTCGGTCTCACCTATTCGCAATACCTGGTGATGATGGTGCTGTGGGAACGCGACGGCTTGACGGTGTCGGAAGTGGGCGAGCGCCTGTTTCTCGATTCTGCCACGCTGACGCCCTTGCTCAAGCGCATGGAACAATCAGGCCTGTTGACGCGCGCGCGCGCCGCCAGCGACGAGCGCCAGGTCATCATTTCCCTCACGCAGCAGGGCGACCAGCTGCGCCATGCAGCGGCCCTGCTGCCCGAAGCCATCCTGACGGCCAGCCACTGCAGCGTGGAGCAGGTTGTGGACATGAAACAACAACTGAACCAGTTGCGCGACAGCCTGATGAAAAGTGAGTAAAAGCGCCGCATTCCCGAGCAAAATCAGGTAAAGCATCGCCCTGACAGCGCCAGGCATAAGCTGGCGCGAAATCCGCCTTTCTTTATTACAAATCGATACAAGGAGGGCCTCACCCTGCGTATAGAATAGTTGCCACTATTTCCTTACAACAACATCAGGGTGACCATGCGCATACCTTTCGGCTCCGTAGCCTCGTTGGCTCTGTGCTTTACCGTGTCGGCCTTCGCCGCCGAACCGTTCGACGACAAGTTCCGCCAGCTCGAAGAATTGCTGCCCACCCCGAACACCTACCGCACCGCGTCGGGGGCGCCTGGCCACGCCTACTGGCAGCAGCGCGCCGACTACACGATACGCGCCACCCTGGATGAAGCCAGGCGCGAAATCGCCGGCAGCGGCACCATCACCTACCATAACCGGTCGCCCGATACCCTCGGCTACCTGTGGCTGCAGCTGGACCAGAATATCTACCGGCCCGATTCCGATGCGCGCCGCATGACCACGGCGCCCTCGCGCCAGGCGTGGGCCAAGACGGCGGGCGAAGACACGATGAAGTTCGAAGGCTTGCGCGGCATGCTGGCGCGCGGCGACTTCCAGGGCGGCTTCAATATCCGCGCCTTGAAAGGCGCGGACGGCCTGCCCCTGAAGCACGTGATCAACCGCAGCATGATGCGCATCGACCTGCCGCAGCCCCTGAAGCCGGGCCAGGATTTCGTCTTCCAGATCGACTGGGATTACCGCATCAACGAACAGAAGGTGCTGGGCGGGCGCGCCGGCTATGAAGTCTTCGACGACAAGAACGCGCTGTTTGAGGTAGCGCAATGGTTCCCCCGCATGGCCGCCTACTACGACGCGGCCGGCTGGCAGCACAAGCAGTTCCTCGGCTCGGGCGAATTCACGCTGGAATTCGGCGACTACGACGTGCAGCTGACGGTTCCTGCCGACCATATCGTCGCCGCCACGGGCGAGCTGCAGAATCCACAGGACGTGCTGTCCGCCGCGCAGCGCGAGCGCCTGGAAAAGGCCCGCGGCAGCGACAAGCCCGTCATCATCGTCACGCAGAAGGAAGCGGAAGCGGCCGAAAAATCCGTCAGCCGCGCGCAAAAGACGTGGCACTTCAAGGCGGCCAACGTGCGCGACTTCGCCTGGGCTTCGAGCCGCAAGTTCATCTGGGATGCGCAGGGCTACAACAAGGGCGGCAGCAAGCTGATGGCCATGTCCTACTATCCGAAAGAGGGCAATCCGCTGTGGGAAAAGTACAGCACGCAAGCCATCGTGCACACGATAGAACAGTACAACAAGTACAGCATAGCCTACCCGTATCCGACGGCCATCTCCGTCAACGGCCCCGTGGGCGGCATGGAGTATCCGATGATCTCCTTCAACGGCCCGCGTCCGGTGAAAGACAAGAAAACGGGCGCGCTGACGTATTCCAAGCGCACCAAGTATGGGCTGATCGGCGTCATCATCCATGAAGTGGGCCACAACTACTACCCGATGATCATCAACTCGGACGAGCGCCAGTGGACATGGATGGACGAAGGCCTCAACACCTTCGTGCAATACCTGGCGCAGCAGGCGTGGGAAGAAAACTACCCGGCCTCGCGCGGCGAACCGCGCGAGATCGTCGACTACATGCGTAGCCGCGACCAGGTGCCTATCATGACCAATTCCGAATCGCTCTTGCAGTTCGGCAACAACGCCTACGCCAAGCCGGCAGCGGGCCTGAACATCCTGCGCGAGACCATCCTCGGGCGCGAGCTGTTCGACTACGCCTTCAAGGAATATGCGCAGCGCTGGAAATTCAAGCGCCCCACCCCCGCCGACTTCTTCCGCACCATGGAAGACGCTTCCGGCACGGACCTCGACTGGTTCTGGCGCGGCTGGTTTTATACGACCGACCCGGTCGACATCAGCATCGACGGCATCACGGAGTACGGCGTGAGCTCAAAGAATCCGGAAACGGAAAAGGCCTGGAAAAAAGCGCAAAAGGACGCCCAGCCGGAGTCCGTCACAAACCGCGCCAACAAGGGCATGCCACGCCGCGTCGATGCGCATCCGGAACTGAAGGATTTCTACAATCAGCACGACGATTTCACGGTGACCAACAAGGACCGCAACGCCTACGCCGAAGCGCTGGCCGCGCTGGAACCGTGGGAAAAAGACCTGCTCAAGCAGGGCAAGCACCTGTACCTGGTCGACCTGTCGAACGTGGGAGGCATGGTCATGCCCCTGATCCTCGAGATCGAACTGAAAAGCGGCAAAAAATACGTCGAGCGCGTGCCGGCCGAGATATGGCGCTACTCGCCGAAGAAAATCACCAAGGTCGTCATCACGGACGAGCCGATGGTTGGCCTGGTACAGGACCCGTACTGGGAAACGGCCGACATCGACACGAGCAACAACAGCTGGCCAAGAAAAATCGCGCCTTCACGCCTGGAACTGTTCAAGAGCGAAAAATCGCCCAAGGATAACCTGATGCGCGATTTTCATACGCCCCTGAAAAGCAGGAACGGCGGCGCGGCCGGGGATGACGAGGCGTGAAGCGCTGGCGCCTTCTCGCGGCAAGCCTGCTGGCCTGCGCCAGCATGGCGGCCGGCGCCCATAACTTCCACATGGGCATCGCCGACATCAGTTATAACGGTGCCAGCGGCAGCACGGAAGTGGTGCACACCTACACGGGCCACGACGTGCAGGCGCTGCTGACGAATCTGTACCAGCGCCAGTTCGACCTGGGCCAGGAAGACAGCGAAGCGGCCCTGCGCCGCTATGTCGAAAAGCAGTTTTACCTGGTGGGGCCGGACGGCAAGCGATTACGCCTGAACTGGGTCGGCATGAAGGTCAACGCCGACAACGTGGTGATCTTCCAGGAAATCGAGCACACGCGCCTGGCGCCAGCCACGCGCATCCATAACCAGCTGCTGACCGACTTCCTGCCCAGCCAGCGCAATACCCTCAACGTGCAGGATAGCGGCAGCATCCAGACGCTGATCTTCGACCGCCAGAACACGGAATTGCCGATCCGCTAAGCCCGGGCACACCTATCCCCCATGACGCCACGCTCTCTTCCCCTCTTCCTCGCCGCCCTGTTTTCAGCAAGCGCTGCCCACGCCGACGACATCTTCCAGCGCGTGCTGGTCGACGGCTCGCGCCTGAACCAGCTGGGCGTGGCCGATTCGGCCAACGCAGGCAGCGTCACGCAACAGCAGCTCGACGCGCGCACCAGCTACCGGCCCGGCGAATTGCTTGAAGCCGTGCCGGGACTGATCGCCAGCCAGCATAGCGGCGAGGGCAAGGCCAACCAGTTCTACCTGCGCGGCTTCAACCTCGATCACGGCACGGACTTGCGCACCACCGTCGACGAGATGCCCGTCAACCAGCGCAGCCATGGCCACGGCCAGGGCTGGACGGACCTGAACTTTTTGATCCCCGAACTGGCCATGCGCCTCGATTACAAAAAGGGGCCGTATTCGGCGGCGCAAGGCGATTTTTCCTCGGCGGGCGCGGCGTCCATCGTCTATGCGAACCGCCTGACGCAGGGCATCGCCAGCGCGGGCATCGGGCAAAACGGCTTTCGCCGCGCCCTGCTGGCCGATACGCTCGATGCGGGCGACGGCAGCCTGCTGTACGCGCTCGAAACGCAGCACAACGATGGTCCGTTCACGCAGCCGGACCGCTACCGCAAGCGCAATGGCGTGCTGCGCTACAGCGAAGGCTATGCCAACAACGGTTTCAACGTCACGGCCATGGCGTATGACGCCAGCTGGTACGCCACCGACCAGATTCCGCTGCGCGCCGTGCAGGATGGTGCGCTGGGCCGCTTCGACGCCATCGATGCCAGCGACGGCGGCAAGGCGCAGCGCTACAGCCTGTCTGGCGCCTGGCGCCAGACGACGGACGACGCGTCGTCCAGGGTCAGCGCGTACATGATCGCCAACCGCCTGGCCCTGTTCTCGAATTTTACGTATGCGATGGACGACCCGGTCAACGGCGACCAGTTCGCCCAGCCCGACCGGCGCGTGACGGCCGGCCTCGATGCCAGCCATACCTGGCACCGCCACACGGACAGGGGCAGCAGCGACACCACCATCGGCGTGCAGCTGCAGAACGACAATATCCATAATGGCCTGTACCACACGCGCCGGCGCCAGGTCCTGTCGACCACGCGGCAAGACCATATCGTCGAAACGAGCCTCGGCGTGTATGGCGAAAACAGCACGCGCTGGTCGCGATCGCTGCGCACCGTGGCCGGCCTGCGCGCGGACGCCTACCGCTTCGACGTGCGCAGCGACCGCGCCGCCAATTCGGGCCAGGCCAGCGACCATTTGTTCAGCCCCAGCCTGAGCGTGATCGCGGGGCCGTGGCGCGACACGGAAGCGTATTTCAATATTGGCAATGGTTTTCACAGCAACGACGCGCGCGGCACGACGATCAACATTGATCCGAAGACGGGCGAGGCGGCAGACAAGGTCACGCCCCTGGTGCGCTCGCGCGCCCTGGAACTGGGCTTGCGCAGCGCCGCCATCGCCGGCCTGCAAGCCTCGCTGTCGCTGTACCGCCTGGACTTCGATTCCGAACTGCTGTTCATCGGCGACGCCGGCGCCACCGAGGCGGGCCGTCCCAGCCGCCGCTACGGCATCGAGTTTTCCAGCTACTACAAGGCGGCCAGCTGGCTGTCGCTGGACCTGGACCTGGCGTATGCGCGCGCACGCTCGCGCGGCGGCGACCCGGCAGGCGGCTTCATCCCCGGCGCCATCGAAGGGGTGGCCCAGCTGGCCATGACGCTGACGCCGCAGGGGCCATGGTCAGGCTCTTTGCGTCTGCGCTACTTCGGCCCGCGCCCGCTGATCGAGGATAACAGCGTGCGCTCCGCCGCCAGCGTGGGCCTGAACGGGCGCATCGCCTACCGGATCGACAAGACCTTGCGCATGGAACTGGAGGGCTACAACCTGGCCAACCGGCGCGACTCGGCCATCGATTACTACTATGCCTCGCGCCTGCCCGGCGAGGCGCAGCCAGTCGACGATATCCACTTCCATCCGGTGGAATCGCGCTCGCTGCGTCTGACCCTGGTAAAGAATTTTTAACTCAACAAGAATAATTCGTATCGCACACTGCACAGGAAACGCCGCGAAGTCGTAGAATGCCAGGCTGGACAAACTGATACAGGCCGCGTTCCGGCCGGCACCGCCATGAGCACTTCCGCACCGATCTTTACCGCCCCGTCCCGCCTCAAGGACGCCTTGCGCGACGACGGCTATGCCGTCCTGCGCCCGCAGGACGTGGCCGCGCTGGCCGGCTGCCCGCTCGACGCGCTGCGCGCGCTCGAACCAAGCTGGAATGCGCTGGCGCTGGACAATTACCTGAAGGATGGCGGCCGCTATCGTCGGCGGCGCCACTCGTGCTTCGTGCAGGATGGCGCGCGCCTGACGCAGACGGCGCACCGCCCGCACTGGCAACCGGTGGAATACAACGCCCTGCACGGCGGCATGCACCGCCTGTTCGAACCGGTCGAACCGGCCATCGTGGCGCAGCCGGCCTGGCAGCAGCTGATCCGCGCGCTGGGCGACGCCTGCTCCCAGGTCAAGGGCAGCCAGCCGTGGTTCATCGAGGCGCACCAGTTCCGCATCGACACCACCGACGGCATCGGCCGCCCCACGCCGGAAGGCGCGCACCGCGACGGGGTCGACTTCGTCGCCGTGCTGCTGATCGGGCGCGAGCAGGTCAAGGGCGGCGAGACGCGAATTTTCGAAGCAGATGGCCCCAACGGCAAGCGCTTTACCCTCACCGAGCCGTGGTCGCTGCTGCTGCTCGACGATGCCGCCGTGATCCATGAATCGACGCCGATCCAGCCCGTCGGCGACCATGGTCACCGCGACACGCTCGTGCTGACCTATCGCGCCGGCCAGTTCCAGGGCGAAAACTGACAGGCGGCCACAGCATTCCCAGTGGCCAAAATAGTTACTTGGAAGTTACTTTTACAGACCTAAATCCGATATAGTCATACGATGTCGATATTGTGCGCTCGCCGCGCCCAGCATCACCACACTGAAATTCTAGGAGAGGTCTGTGGACTCCAACAACCAAATCAAGCCTGATGAAATCGAGATCCTGATCGTCGAGGATAGTCCGACCCAGGCCGAGCGCTTGCGGCGCCTGATCCAGTCCCTGCATTACAATGCGCGCGTGGCGGCCAACGGCCAGCTGGCCCTGGCCGCCATCCGCGAGCGCAAGCCGCATTTGGTATTGTCCGATATCGTCATGCCGGAAATGAACGGCTACGACCTGTGCCGCGCCATCAAGTCCGATCCTACCCTGCGCGACATTCCCGTCATCCTCGTCACCTCGCTCAACGACCCGAAGGACATCATCCGCGGCATCGAATGCGGCGCAGACAATTTCATCCGCAAGCCATACGCGGAAGACTACCTGCTCAACCGCATCAGCCACATGCTGATGAACCAGAAGCTGCGCAAGAACCAGAATGTCGAAATCGGCATCGCGCTGTACCTGGGCGACCAGAAGCACTTCATCAATGCGGAACGCCAGCAAATCCTCGATTTGCTGATCTCCACCTATGAGCAGGCCGTGCAGGTGAACGGCGAACTGCAGGCGCGCGAACGCCAGGTAATCGAGCTGAACATGCGGCTGGCGCACCATGCGGCCGAGCTGGAAACCATCAACCGCGAAATCGCGCTGAAAAACCTGGAACTGGCCGAAGCGAGCCGCATGAAGTCCGCCTTCATCGCCAACATGTCGCATGAACTGCGCACGCCGCTCAACGCCATCATTGGATTCACGGGCGCGCTGCTGATGAAACTGCCCGGCCCCCTGACATCGGACCAGGACAAGCAACTCAATACCATCCGCGCCAGCGCGCGCCATCTGCTCTCGCTGATCAACGATATCCTCGACGTGGCCAAGATCGAGGCGGGCAAGCTGACCCTGTCGATCGAACCCGTGCACTGCCAGGAACTGATGGCCGAAGTGGCCGACACCCTGCGCCCCCTGGCCCAGCAAAAAGGCCTGGCGCTGGAAATGGAGCTGGGCACGGAAAACCAGGCGCCCGCCATCATCGACACGGACCGCCGCGCGCTGACGCAAATCCTCATCAACCTGCTCAACAACGCCATCAAGTTCACGGAACAGGGCACGGTGCGCATCAGCCTGTCCCAACGCGAGGAAGACGGCGTGCGGGTGACGGAAATGAGCATTGCCGACAGCGGCGCCGGCATCAAGGAAGAGGACCAGGCCAAGCTGTTCCAGGCCTTCTCGCAACTCGATTCCACCTCCACGCGCCACGTGGAAGGCGCAGGACTGGGTTTGTACTTGTGCCAGAACCTGGCCAACGCCATCGGCGGCGCCCTGTTCTTCAACAGCGACTACGGCTCCGGCAGCACCTTCACGCTGGCGCTGCGCAGCAAGGCCTGAGCTTCTGTGCGCTGCAGCATGGAATGCTGTTTTTTTGCCATCAACAAGAGTTGAATACAGTAGTTCTACGGTATTGCACTGCACCATTTTCAGCGCTATAGTAGCACTGTCTCCTCCAATTCGTTCTCCGAACATTGGATTCGGCCCGCGCCAGTTCGCGGGCTTTTTTTTGCCTGCGTTTTCCACGCATCTTCATGCTTTCTTAATTAAATCAATCGATTTAGTTATATCAAACGCTTGAGATATGTGCTTAAATCTCCGGCATGATTGAAAAAAACATTTCCTCCACGTCACCCGTCGATGACGGGCGCAAGCCCCGTTCCGATGGCGAGCAGTCGCGCGAGCGCTTGCTGCATAGCGCCATCCGCCTGTTTGCCGGGCAGGGCTACGCCAAGACCTCCACGCGCGAATTGGCGCAGGCGGCCGGCACGAATGCGGCTGCCATCCGCTACTATTTTGGCGACAAGGCGGGGCTGTACCGCGCCGCCTTCTCCCAGCAGTCGTCGAATCCGCAAGACAATATCGTCCAGTACGACCAGCCCCACTTCACCTTGCGGCAAAGCCTGGAAGGCTTTTATGCACAATTGCTCGCCCCCATGCAGCAGGGCGAGATTGCGCGCGACTGCATGCGCCTGTGGTGCCGCGAGATGCTCGAACCGACGGGACTGTGGGCGCACGAGATCGACCAGAACATCCGCCCCGAGCACGAGGCGCTCACGCGCGTGCTGGCACGCCACCTGGGCGCGCCCGACAACAGCGACGACATGCACCGGCTGGCGTTCTCCATCGCCTCGCTGGCCCTGCAGCACATGGTGGGCGCCGACGTGCTGCAAACCCTGCGCCCGCAGTTGCTGGACACGCCATGCGCCCTCGACACCTGGCTGGCGCGCATGACCGACTACGCGCTGGCCATGGCCGACGTGGAGCGCCAGCGCCTCGCCAAAGCAGCATCCACCGCTACCGCTCAACGACAAGCACAAGGACCAGCATGACAACTATTCGATGCGCCGTTCGACGTACCCTGGCCGCCGGCATCGTGCTGGCGCTGGGCGGCTGCGCCCTGCAGGGACCACCCGCCACCGTGGCCGCCAAGGATCCCGCGCAGTGGCAGGCGCCGCTGCCGCATAATGGCAATCTGCCCGAGCTGGCCGGCTGGTGGCAGCGCCAGGGTGACGCCCTGCTGGTGGAGCTGATCACCGACGCCCAGCAGGCAAGTCCCACCGTCGCCGCCGCCCGCACGCGCATCGTGCAGGCGCGCGCGGATCGCGTGGCTAGCGGCGCGACGCTGGCGCCCAAGCTCGACGCGACAGGCAGCGTGGTGCGCACCAGCCAGCAGTCGCTGCAACCGGGCGGCACCACCTCGCAGGCGGCCCTGCAGGCGTCCTGGGAAATCGACGTCTTCGGCGCCAACGGCGCCACGCGCGATGCGGCGCAGGAGCGCTACGACAGCGCCCGCGCGCTCTGGCACGAAGCCCGCGTCTCGGTGGCAGCCGAAGTGGCGAACCAGTACTACCTGCTGCGCGCCTGCCGGCAATTGCAGGCCGTGGCCGAACAGGATGCCGTCTCGCGCCGCGACTCGGCGCGCCTGACGGCGCTCAGCGCCGGCGCCGGCTTCCAGCCGCCCGCCAACGCGGCATTGGCCCGCGCCAGCGCCGCCGAAGGCGCCAGCCGCGCGATCGAACAACGCGCCTCCTGCGACGTGGAGGTGAAAGCGCTGGTGGCCCTGTCAGCCATGCCGGAAGACGCCCTGCGCCGCAAACTCGACGCCAATCCCGCCGTCCTGCCGTCCCCCGTAGCCATCGCGGCGTTGCCGGCGCAGACCCTCGCCCAGCGTCCCGACGTGTACAGCGCCGAGCGCGAAGTGGCGGCCGCCAGCTTCGAAGTGCGCGGCGCGCAGGCGCAGCGCTACCCGCGCCTGAGCCTGACTGGCTCCATTGGCAAGGGCAATATCCGCTCCGGCGGCAGCAGCATCACGGCCAGCACCTGGAGCATCGGCCCGCTGGCCGTCAGCCTGCCCATCTTCGATGGCGGCACCCGCCGCGCCCAGGTAGACGCGGCCACGGCGCGCTACGACGAGGCAGTGGTGAAATACCGCGCCGGCGTGCGCCAGGCGGTGCGCGAAGTGGAGGAAGCACTGGTCAACCTGGGCAGCACGGAAGCGCGCAGCGAACACGCCATGACGGCATTGGAAGGCTACCGCGTGTCGTTTGTCGCCACGGAAGAGCGCTACAAGAATGGCCTGGCCAGCCTGATCGAACTGGAAGACGCACGCCGCACGCGCCTGGCCGCCGAAAACACGGTGGTCAACCTCGAGCGCGAACGCAGCGCCGCCTGGGTGGCGCTGTACCGCGCCGCCGGCGGCGGCTGGGACAACACTGCCGCCATCGCCAACAACGCCCCCTGACGGATACGACAACATGAAAAAACTGACCTTGAAACCCCTCGGCATCGCCCTCGCCGCCCTCGTTGTTGCCACCGGTGCCGGCTTTGCCCTGTATGCGCCCGCCTCCACGGCGGCCGACGAGGCGAAGGACAAGAACGCGACGCAAAAGCCCGCGCTCACCGTCACCACGGCCAAGCCGCAGACGGCCAGCCTGCCCATCAAGCTGAGCGCCAACGGCAACGTGGCAGCGTGGCAGGAAGCCGTCATCGGCAGCGAGTCGAACGGTTTGCGCCTCACTGACGTGCGCGTGAATGTCGGCGACGTCGTGCGCGCCGGCCAGGTGCTGGCCGTGTTCTCGAACGACACGGTCAACGCCGACGTGGCGCAGGCCAGGGCCGCCGTATTGGAAGCGGAAGCGAATGCGGCCGAGGCGGCGGCCAATGCGCAGCGCGCCCGCTCGCTGCAAAGCACGGGCGCCATCAGCGCGCAGCAAATCAGCCAGTACCTGACGGCGGAACAGACTGCCAATGCGCGCATTGCATCGGCCAAGGCGCAACTGGCGTCGCAGCAGCTGCGCCTGAAATACACGCAGGTGGTGGCTCCCGACAGCGGCATCATCTCCTCGCGCTCGGCCACCGTGGGGTCGGTGGTGGGCGCCGGTACGGAACTGTTCCGCATGATCCGCCAGGGCCGCCTCGAATGGCGCGCCGAAGTGACGGCCACCGAGCTGCTGAACCTGAAGCCGGGTACCCTGGCGCAGGTGAAGGCGGCCAATGGCAGCGTGTTGACGGGCAAGGTGCGCATGATCGCCCCCACGGTCGACCCGCAGACGCGCTCGGCCCTCGTGTACGTGGATCTGCCGGCAAGTACCGGCACAAACGCGCCGTTCAAGGCAGGCATGTACGCCAGCGGCGAATTTGAACTGGGCACGTCGGGCGCGCTGACCGTGCCCCAGCAGGCCATCGCCGTGCGCGACGGCTTCAGCTATG
Source organism: Janthinobacterium sp. GW458P (assembly GCF_002127585.1). Lineage (GTDB taxonomy): Bacteria > Pseudomonadota > Gammaproteobacteria > Burkholderiales > Burkholderiaceae_D > Janthinobacterium. The sequence continues at coordinate 472,503 of NZ_NEGZ01000001.1, read as the reverse complement.
TCTTCCGCCTCAATCCCGACCAGCGGGTCAGCCAGATCAAGGTGCAGGCCGGGCGGCGCCTGACGGACCGCATCGAGATCATCAAAGGCATCACGGCCGACACGACGATTGTCGTCAGCGGCGCCGGCTTCCTCAATGACGGCGACCTGGTACGCAATGTGCAAAACCCGGTGGCATCCCCGGTGGCAGCAGCAGCCAAGCCGGCCGCAGCGAAAAAGTAAGGAGAGGCCATGAATTTTTCCTCCCTCTCGATCAAGAATCCGATCCCGGCCATCATGCTGTTCGCGCTGCTGACCCTGGCCGGTCTGCTGGCCTACAAGGCCAATCCGGTGCAGGATTTCCCCGATATCGAACTGCCCATCGTCACCGTCAGCGCGGTGCTGCCCGGCGCCGCGCCGGCCCAGCTGGAAACGGAAGTGGCGCGCAAGATCGAAGACTCCGTCGCCACCCTGCAAGGCGTGAAAAACATCTACACCAAGGTGCTCGATGGCGTCGTCACGGTGACCGTCGAATTCATCCTGGAAAAGCAGATCGCCGAAGCCGTCAACGACGTACGCGACGCCGTCGCGCGGGTCAAGGCGGACATGCCGGCCGAACTGCGCGACCCCACCGTCACCAAGGCATCCACGGCCGGGCGCGTGGTGCTGACCTTTATCGCCACGGCGAAAGGGGGCGTGGACAACCCGCTCGACGCGCCCGACCTGTCCTGGGTCGTCGACAATACGGTGGCCAAGCGCCTCCTGACCGTGCCCGGCGTGGGCGCCGTCACCCGCGTGGGCGGCGTCTACCGCGAGATCCAGGTGGAACTCGACGAAGCGCGCATGGCCGCATTGAAGGTCTCGGCCCTCGACGTCTCGCGCCAGCTGCGCCTGGTGCAGCGCGAAGCGCCGGGCGGCCGGGGCGACGTCAGCGGTGCCGAACAATCGGTGCGCACCATCGCCACCGTCAAGACGGCCGATGAATTGTCGCGCGTGGAAGTGCCGCTGCCGGACGGCCGCCATGTGCGCCTGGACCAGGTGGCCACCGTGCGCGACACCATTGCCGAACCGCGCGCGCTGGCCGAGCAGGATGGCAAGACCGTCGTCGCCTTCGAGGTGTTCCGCACCAAGGGCGCCAGCGAGGTGGCCGTCGCCAATGGTGCGCGCGCCGCCATCGCCGACCTGCAGAAGGAAAACCCGAATGTGGTGCTGCAGCAGTCGATCGACAACGCCTTCCCCGTCGAGGAAAACTTCGAAGGCTCCATGGAGCTGCTGTACGAGGGCGCTCTGCTGGCCGTGCTGGTGGTGTGGTGGTTCCTGCGCGACTGGCGCGCCACCCTGGTGGCCGCGGCCGCCCTGCCCCTGTCCGTGATGCCGGCCTTCCTCGGCATCTACTGGTTCGGCTACACGCTCAATACCGTCACCCTGCTGTCGCTGGCGCTGGTCGTCGGCGTGCTGGTCGACGACGCCATCGTGGAAATCGAAAACATCGAGCGCCATCTGCGCATGGGCAAGTCACCGATGGAAGCGGCCATGGAAGCGGCAGATGAAATTGGCATGGCGGTGATCGCCACCACCTTCGCGCTGGTGGCCGTGTTCCTGCCGACGGCCTTCATGAGCGGCATTCCCGGCCTGTTCTTCAAGCAGTTCGGCTGGACCGCCGTGCTGGCCGTGCTGGCCTCGCTGGTGGTGGCGCGCCTGCTTACCCCCATGATGGCGGCCTATATACTGAAACCGCTGCCCCACAAGGAAGAGCAGGATGGCTGGCTGATGACGCGCTACCTGCGCGTGATGCGCTGGTGCCTCAAGCACCGTGGCATCACGGCCATCGCCGCGGCCCTGTTTTTTGTCGGTTCCATCATGCTCGTGCCATTGCTGCCGACGGGCTTCGTGCCTGCCGCCGACCGCGCACAAACGCAGATCAACCTGGAACTGCCGCCCGGCTCCACCCTGGGTGAAACGCAAGCCGTCGCGGCCATGGCGCGCGACGCGGCCATGCGGACACCCGGCATCAAGGGCGTCTTCAGCTCGATCGGCGGCGGCTCCAGCGGCGACGCCTTCGCCCCCGGCGCGGCGGCCGAAGCGCGCCGCGCCGTACTGACCCTGACCACCGTACACCGTACCGAGCGCAAGGAATCAATGGCAGGCCTGGAAACGCAGTTGCGCCACAAGCTCGATGCGATTCCCGGCGCCCGCTTCACGGTTGGTCCGCCCGATACGGGCGTCAAGATGCAGCTGGTGCTGCGCTCGGAAGACCCGGTGGCGCTGATGGAGGCAGCACAAAAGGTCGAACGCGAATTGCGCGGCCTGAAAGGCATCGGCAACGTCAATTCCAGCGCTTCGCTGGTGCGCCCGGAAATCATCGTGCGTCCCGATTTTGCCAAGGCGGCAGACCTGGGCGTGACGGCGGCGGCCATCGGCGAGACCGTACGCGTGGCCACGGCCGGCGACTACGACACGGACCTGACGAAAATGAACCTGCCCGAGCGGCAAGTGCCGATCCGCGTCAAGCTGCCCAATAACGTACGCGCCGACCTGGCCGCCATCGAACGCCTTACCGTGCCCGGCAAGAATGGTCCCGTGCGCCTGGCGAACGTTGCCACGGTGACCATGGAAAGCGGCCCGGCGCAGATCGACCGGCTGAACCGCAGCCGCAACGTCACACTGGACGTTGAACTCGGTTCCCGCACGCTTGGCGAACTGAACGAAGAAGCGCGCGCCCTGCCGTCGATGAAGAATTTGCCGCCGTCCGTGAAGATCGCCGAGCTGGGCGACGCACAGGAGATGGCGTCGCTGTTCGCCAGCTTCGGCCTGGCCATGCTGATCGGCGTGCTGTGCATCTACTGCGTGCTGGTGCTGCTGTTCAAGGACTTCATGCAGCCGGTGACCATCCTGGCGGCGCTGCCGCTGTCCATCGGCGGCGCCTTTGTGGCCTTGCTGGTCACGGGCAGCGCCCTGTCGATGCCGTCGATGATCGGCCTGATCATGCTGATGGGGATCGTCACCAAGAACTCCATCCTGCTGGTCGACTATGCGATCCTGGCGCGCCAGGCGGGCATGAACCGTTTCGATGCGCTGGTCGACGCCTGCCACAAGCGCAGCCGCCCCATTCTGATGACGACGATTGCCATGGGCGCCGGCATGATGCCTCTGGCGCTAGGCTGGGGCGCCGACCCCAGTTTCCGTTCGCCGATGGCCATCACCGTCATCGGGGGCCTGATCACGTCGACCTTATTGAGCCTGCTGGTGGTGCCGGCCGTGTTCACCTACATCGACGACCTGGAGCACCTGCTCAAGCGCGGCATGGCAAAACTGCGCCGCCAGAAGGCGCCCGCGCGGCGCGATGACAGGGTGGTGCTGGAAAAATAGGCGCCAGGCTGATTGAAAAATCGCCCCCTGCGGGCAAGGAAGCGAGGAACCGGCCGTCAGGCCGCGCTCCCTCGCTTTCATCTATCTGGCATACTGCGCCCATTCTCCATGAACGCAATCTGCCCTGCCTATGAATTACCGCACCCCGCTCGTCCTGCTACTGGCCTCTGCGCTGCTCGGCGCCTGCTCGGACAAGACCGCCCCCGCCAGCGCCGAGCTGGCAGCCGACGTGGCAGCCGCTGCCCCCGCCGCTGCCGACGCAACGGCATCGGCCGAACACGTGCCATCGCCGTCCGCCACCGCGCCCAGGACGGAAGCGATGAACACGCCGCAGGCGCGCGAGCGTGAAGCAGGCATGATGCGCGCCGTCTTCGGCAAGGACTACCGCAGCGACAGCGACGATGCGCTGGCCGACCTGTCCGATCCGGACAACCACGTCGACAAGCTCAGTTACGTCGTCAGCGCCGTCAGCCACAAGCTGCTGCCCGATGGCAGCGCCATTCTGGTGGCGAATGCGGAAACGGCCAACACGGAAGGCACGGCCGAATCGGCGCATGCCTCGCCGGGGCTGCTGAATGTCTTTTTCCTGGCGCCCAAGGGCACGCCGGAAAACGGCCAGTGGCAAGTCGTGAAACGCCTGGAAAACATCGCCGCACTGGGCTCTTCGGGGCAGCTCGGCGAAGTCCACTGGATCATGCTGGGCGCGAACAAGCCGGGACTGGCGATCCGCCACGGCTATACGGGCCAGGGCTACACCATCACGCAACTGGCCCTGTTTGAAATCGGCGACGGCAAGGTCACCTCACTCGATGGCGCCATCGACCTGTACTCGGACAATATGGGCGCCTGCGGCCCTGAAACGGACGAGTGCTGGATGGTCAAGGGAAACTGGCGCTTCGCGCCAGCACGCAATGGCGGCGCGTATGATGACTTGCTGATCGATTTCAAGGGCGCCACCGAAAAGATCAAGCCGGGCGTCACGGTCAAACCGGACCAAGACCCGCCGCGCATCGCCACGCCCCTGAACGGCCACGCGCGCTATGGCTTCGATGGCAAGGGCTATCAATTAGTTGAGGGGAAGAATCCAGTACCTGGCGTTTAATGAGGTCAGACCCGCCGGGTCTGCCCCCCACGCAAGCGAGCTACCTGCGCGCCGCCTCCAGGCGCGCCAGCAGCGGCGCATACATAGCCCGCGTATGGCTGCTCCAGCGGGCCATGGCGCTGTCGATATCGAGCAGCAGGCGTTCCGACAGCACCTTGTCGCCCTGTTGCAGCGCCCAGATCGCGCACTCGGCACGGCAATCGAAGCTGTTGTAGCGCGTCAGCGCATCGTCGAATTCCGCTTTCGCTTCCACCTGGCGACCGCTTTGCGCCAGGGCGCGCGCCGTCAGCAGGGACACCATCTCGGGACGGAAATGGATATCCGTGCGGCGGATGAATTCCAGGTGCGTCAGCGCTTCGGCGCCGCGCGCGCATTCCAGATAGGCGCGCGCCGCGCCCAGCCGAATTTCCAGGTCCGATGAAAACGCTCCCCGCAGGCAGGCTTCGTACGTCGATGCGGCTTCCTGCGCATCACCCGCCTCCAGCTGCGCGCTGGCCAGGCGCATCTGGTTTTGCGCCGTCGGCGTGTACTCGAAGGCGGCCTTCGCCTCGCGCAGCTCGCGGTTCGGATCGAGTACCTGCACGGCCACCGATGCGACCTTGCGCGCGCCTTGCTGCAGGCGCGAATTGGGCAGGTAGATGGCGAAGAAATACACCACGCTGCCCAGCAGCGGAAACATGAATAAAATGAGCAGCCAGTACAGCTGCTGCCCGTTGCGCACCACGTGAATCGCAAAAAATACCGCGATCAGGATGTGGATGCCTATGCCAAAAATCGTCATGCCGCGACCTCGTTCGTAATGGGAGCAGCTGGCACCATGCCGCCGCTTTCCCCAGCGAGATATTACACCGGCCGCGGCAAACCGCCGCGTCGGGCATGCCGGCGTTACTGGCCCCTGGCCGACCAGCCGCCGCCCATGGCGCGGTACAGGTCGACGGAGGAAACGAGGATGCGGGTTTTCAGCTGCAGCAAGCCCACGTCGGCGCTGTACAGGGTGCGCTGGGCATCGAGTTCGTCCAGGTAAGAGGCGTAGCCATTGCGGTAGCGGTTGTGCGCAATGCGCAGGGTGTCCGCCGCCGCGGCGCGGCGCGCGTCGTTTTCCACGGCTTGCTGCTGCAGCCGGTAGATGGCCGCAAGGCTGTTCTCCGTTTCGGCGAACGCGTTGCGCACCACGTTTTCATACGCGTACACGAGCTGGTCGCGCTGCGCGCCGGCGGCCTCCGTCTGCGCCTGCACCCGCCCGCCGTCGAACAGGGGGCCGGCCGCCAGCGCCGTCAGGCGCCACAGGGCCGTGGGCGCATGCAGGAAGTCGGTCAAGGTGGTGGCTTGTCCGCCACCGACGGCCGTCAGCTTGAACGAGGGCAGCAGCTGATCGCGCGTGGCGGCCAGGCTGGCATTGGCGGCCGCCAGATTGTGTTCCGCGCGCGCGATGTCGGGCCGGCGGCGCAGCAGTTCGGATGGCAGCCCAGCCGGCACGGAGGGTGCATTCAGTTGCGCCAGCGGCAAGCCGCGCGCGATGCGGCCGGGATTGCCGCCGACGAGGACTGCCAGCGCATTTTCCTGCTCGAATATCTGCCGCTGCAGCTGCGGTACCTGTTCGGCCGCCGCATGGTATTCCGATTGTGCCTGCAGCCATTCCAGGCGCGAGCTGTAGCCCACCTCGAACTGCTTGCGCGCCAGCTCGCGCGACTGTTCGCGCAGCTGCAGGGTCGACTGGATCAGCTCCAGCTGGGCATCGAGGCCGCGCAGGTTCAGGTAGCTCGTCGCCACGCTGGCGGCAAGCGACAGGGCCGCCGCATCGAGGCTGGCCTGCTCGGCGCGGTAGCTCTCGCCGGCTGCATCGCTCAGACTGGCCAGCCGGCCCCACACGTCGATTTCATAGCTGGCCTGCAGTTCGGCCTGGAAGACGTTCGTCACATACGGCTTGCCGCTCGACGCCAGGGTGCGCGTGCGCGTGGGCGAACCGTCGAAGGCCAGGTTGGGCGCGCGGTTGGCGTCGGCCTGCGCCAGGCGCGCGCGGTATTCCTGCACGCGGGCGCGCGCCACGCGCAAGTCGCCATTGCGCGCCAGCGCCTCGCCCACCAGATTGCTTAAAACAGGGTCGCCGAAGGCCTGCCACCACAGCAGCTCCACATGGGCGCCGTTCGCCGGCGACGTCGCGGCATCGGCCGGCGCGCGCCAGCCGGACGGCAGCTGCAAGGTCGATGCGGGCTGTGGCGGCGCCTTGGCGGCGCAGCCGGCCAGCGCCAGCGCAGCGGCCATCAGTAATCGGCGGCGTGTCATGGCTTGGCCTTCGCGGACGCCTTCTTCGACGGGGGCGGCGGCGCGGGATTCTCCGCCGAGTCATTCAGCACGGCGGAGGTATCGACACTGACCACCACCGACATGCCCGGCACGAGGCGGCGCGCATTCCCCTGCCCCGGATCGATGCGGATGCGCACGGGAATGCGCTGGGCGATTTTCAGGTAATTGCCCGTCGCGTTATCGGCCGGCAGCACGGAAAACTCGGAACCCGTGGCCGGCGAGATGCGCTCGACCTGGCCCGTCAGCACGGCGCCATCGAGCGCGTCGACGTGGAAGGTGGCGCTCTGCCCTTCCTGCACGCCGTTCATCTGGGTTTCCTTGAAATTGGCGATCACCCACATCTGGCGCGGCACCAGCGCCATTAGCTGCGCGCCCGAATTCACGTACGCGCCCTGGCGCACCGTCACCTGTCCCAGCTGGCCATCGGACGGCGCCACGATGCGCGTGTTATCGAGGTCGATCCTGGCCGCCTTGACGGCCGCCTGCGCGTTCGCCACGGCCGCTTCCAGCGCCTGTCTGTTGACCACCACGGAATGCACGCTTTGCTGGGCGATGTCGAGGTTGGCGCGGGCTTGCGCCAGCGCGGCCGCCATCTGCGCCTGCGTGGCGCGCGACTGGTCGTGTTCGCGCTGCGACAACGAACCGTCCGCCACCAGCTGCTCCACCCGGTTCAAGTCGGCGCTGGCCTTGCGCGCCTGCGCTTCCGCATTGGCCAGCGCCGCCTCGCTGACGGAAATGCCGGCTTGCGCGCTGGCCTTCTGCTGCGCCCAGTTCGACAGCGCCGCCTGTTGCGCCGCCAGTTGCGCTTGCGCCTGCTCGTAGCGCTGCTGGTAGATGCGGTCGTCGATGCGCACCAGCAACTGCCCTTCCTTGACGTCCATGAAATCCTGCACCGTCACTTCCACCACATAGCCCGATAGCTGCGTGCCGATGATGGTCACCTGGCCCCGCACGGTGGCGTTTTCCGTCGTCACGATGGGACTGGTGAACGGCGGCAAACGCCACGCATACAGCACGATCAGCACGCCCACCAGGGCCACGGCGGCAAAGGCCAGCGCGGACAGCCACTGGTGGCGCCGGTCCGGCTGCGCCGAGGCTGAAGTAGTGGCGGGCGCCGGCGCGGATGCGGCTGGAGGCGTTGCCGGTGCTGGCGGTGGATTCCTATTTTCTGTCATTGCTCGGTTCCGAATTGGTAATGGGGACGATGGCCATGGCCGTTTGCGCGTCGCGCACGGGGCCGACCAGGCGCCGCGCGCCCATGGTGATGCGGGTCCAGGACTGGCTGACCAGCATCCACAGCAAGGTGGCAAGGGCGACGCCGGCGATCATCAGAAAAACGTCGTTATAAGCGAGTACATTGGCTTCGCGCGTGGCGATGGCGCCCAGCCGCGCCACGCCCTGGGCGCTGCGCAGCGCGGGGTCGCCCAGCACGCCGCCATAGGCCGCTGCACCCGACTGCAGGCGGGCAGCCACCTGCGGGTCGAGCATGGTCAGGTGTTCGACCAGATAGCTGGAATGGTATTTTTCGCGCGCCGTCTGGATGGTGCCGACGATGGCCGAACCGAGCAAGCCGCCCAGGTTCTGCGTCATGGTAAACATCACGGAAAAGCTGACCAGGTTGCGCGGTTCGGCGATCACGGCGCCCATGCCGGACACCATGGTGGGGCCGAGAAAATACGTGCCGCCGAAGGCCAGCAGGAACTGGCTCACGTACATGTTGACGGGGCGCGTCTGGCTGGTGGCGTGCGCGTCGATCAACGCGCCGGCAGCGATCAGCAGCAGCGCGAACATCAGCGAGCGGTGGGTGGTGGCCGGGTTGATCGTCAGGGCGCTGACCACCAAACCTGCCACGCTGCCCAGCAGCACCACGACGAACAGGTTCTGCATCTGGTCCGTGTTCAGGCCCAGCGCCTGCAGGAAGCCGACGGCGCCCGTCGATTCGGACAGCACGATGCGAAACAGCAGCACCGATAAAAACAGCTTGGCGATCTTGCCCGTGGTGAGCCAGCGCGTGTTGAGCAGCGGGCGCGCGCGGTTATGCTCGATGGCCAGCGAGGCGGCGATGAGCACGATGGAGCCCGCCAGGCACACGCCTACCCACTCGGCCTCCATCCACCACGCCGTGCGTCCCTGCGCCAGCACGGCGCACAACAGGGCCACGCCGGGGGCGAACAGGATGAAGGTGAGGAAGTCGAGCGGCTCGAAGGTCTGCACGCGGTCGCCCGGCGGCAGTTTCAGGGCCAGCACGCAGCCCAGCGCCAGCAGGGCCAGGCCCAGCTCGAACAGGTACAGGCCGTGCCATTCGCCGATCTGCAGCAGTTCGGAGGTGAAGATGCGCGCCAGCGGCAGCGCCAGTTGCGCAAAGCCCAGGCCCAGCACCACGCCCTTCAGGCGGTGCCGCGCGGGAAACGCCTGCAAGGTGTAGTACAGCCCCAGCACGCCCAGCGCGCCGCCCACCATGCCGTGTGCAGCGCGCACGGCGATCGCCGACGGCAAGGTATTCGCATACAGGTGGGCGAAGGTGACGAGCGCGTACAGCACGAGGAAAAATTCGGTAAACAGGCGCAGGCCGAACTGCTGGCGGAATTTCACCAGCAGCAGATTCATGGACACGATGGTCATCACATAGGCGGCCGGCAGCCACTGCATCTGGTAGGCATAGGCGGCCAGCGAACCTTGCAGATTCAGCAGGTTGGCCGTCACCAGGCCATTACCCAGCCCCCCCGTCAGCGCGACGATCAGGCCGACGATGAAATACGCGACGCGCCTGGGCGTCGAATGTTCGGGCGTCGATGGCGACCCGGGCAAGTTCGGGCGTTCGCCCGGCCCCCAGGTCCGTGGTGTGTACTTGTCCATGCGGCAATCACGATCTGGTTTGCTGAAGCCGTTCTTTGCTGCTTTGCTGTTGTTAAGCAAACAGTTGCATATGAACAGTTCTCATGCGCAGCATATCACCGCAGCAGGTTTTGATTGGTTAAATTGATCGATGGTGTTGCCAAGGAGAAAAACAAGGCTGCGCTGAAGGCGATGGGCAAGCAGACCATGCAGATCCAGGGCCAGGCCCGGCAGGCCTGGCCCACTTCACGTCATCACACGCGCGGCGGGTCCGTCTCGCGCGCGAACGAACGGTGGGCGGCCAGCAGCTTCTTGAAGGCCGCCACGGCTTTCACGACATCGGCGGACGGCGCGACGATGACGGCGGGATCGGGCTTGCCGTCGGGCAGGGTCGTCGGCACGCCAGCCTGGTCCAGCAAGCCCTTGCCCGCGCCGACGGCCAGTATCGGCTTGCAGTGGCGGTACTGCAGGCGCAGGAAGTCGAGCGCATTGGCATCGCTGCCCAGCTGCTGCACGGCGCCCTCGCCGTCCGGCACCACGACGGCGTCGAACAACACGGACGGCCCCGTTTCCAGCGAGATTTCCACGGCCAGCGGCGCGCCGCCGCTCGTGTCGACCTTGCCCAGGTGGCTGCCCACCAGGCGCGGCACGGCGCCGTCGGCCAGCAGGGACGCATAGATATTGCGCGCCTGCGCGCCATCGCTGCCCGGCCCCACGAGGATGGCCACGCGCAGGGTGTGGATGCCCGTCTTGCCGGGTCGGAAAAACAGCGACAGTTCCGGCGACGGCGGATAGCTAGGGATCGGCAGCATGGCGACGGGCGGCATGACGGGCGGCAGCGCCAGGCCCAGCGCATCGGCCAGGCGCTGCGCCAGGGTTTCGTCGACATTGCGCAACATGGCGACGACGCGCTTGCGGATGGCCACCGTCTGCACCTTGCTCAGTTCAAAGCGGAACGCATGCACAATATGGTCTTGTTCGACCGGCGTCTGGCTGATCCAGAACAACCGCGCCTGGCCATAGTGCTCGGCGAATTTCTCGGGCTTGCCGCGCACCTTGTCGCCCTCGGTGGGGGCGGGAAAACTGTTGAACCCCTTCGCGCCCGCCTGGAACGGACAGCCGCCCGCCAGCGAATTGGGTTCGTAGGCGACCCGGCCCCGGTTGATGGCCTGGCGGTGGATGCCGTCGCGCTGGTTGTTGTGCAGCGGTGCCAGCGGCGAATTGATGGGGATTTCATGGAAGTTGGCGCCGCCCAGGCGCGTGATCTGCGTGTCCACGTACGAGTGAATGCGGCCCTGCAGCAGCGGATCGTTGCTGAAATCGATGCCGGGCACGATGTGCGCCGTGCAAAAGGCCACCTGCTCCGTCTCGGCAAAGAAGTTATCGGGATTGCGGTTCAAGACCATTTTCCCGACAGGGATCAGGGGCACCAGTTCTTCGGGAATCAGCTTGGTGGGGTCGAGCACGTCGAAGGGGAACGCTTCGGCCTGTTCTTCCGTGAAGACCTGGAAGGACAATTCATATTCGGGATACTCGCCGCACTCGATGGCTTCCCACAGGTCGCGCCGGTGGAAGTCGGAATCGGCGCCGCTGATCTTCACGGCTTCGTCCCAGACGAGCGAATGCGTGCCGGCCAAGGGCGACCAGTGGAACTTGCAGAAGACGGACTGCCCCTTGGCGTTCACGAGGCGGAAGGTGTGCACGCCGAAGCCCTGCATCATGCGGAAACTGCGCGGGATGGCGCGGTCGGACATGACCCACATCAGCATGTGCGTGATTTCCGGCGACAGCGAGGCGAAGTCCCAGAAGGTGTCATGCGCGCTGGCGGCCTGCGGGATGCCGTTGTTCGGCTCGGGCTTGACGGAGTGGATCAGGTCGGGGAACTTCATCGCATCCTGGATGAAAAAGACGGGAATGTTATTGCCGACCAGGTCCCAGTTGCCTTCGTCCGTATAAAACTTCACGGCAAAGCCGCGCACGTCGCGCGCCGTGTCGGTCGAGCCGCGCTCGCCGGCCACGGTGGAAAAGCGCACGAAGACGGGCGTGCGCTTGCCCGCCTTGGCGAACGGCGCGGCGCGCGTCAGCTTGCTTTGCTCCTTGTAGCATTCGAAATAGCCGTGGGCGGCGGAGCCGCGCGCATGCACGACGCGCTCGGGGATACGCTCATGGTCGAAATGCGTGAGCTTTTCACGCAAAATAAAATCTTCCATCAGGGTGGGGCCGCGCAAGCCCGCCTTCAGCGAGTTCTGGTTGTCGCCCACGGGCACGCCCTGGTTGGTCGTCAGCACGCAGCCGCTGTCATCGCTACGGGCGCCGTCGAGCGAGGCATTGCGCGCATTCTCGCCCAAGGCCGGCTGCCCGTCGCCCACCTTCGGCGAGGGCGTCGTTTCGCCCGTCGTGCTGGCCGAGGCCAGCGCTTCGCCCGACGTCACGTGCACGCCTTCGGCCGGCGCGCGCGCCGCCTCGCCATACTGGCCAGCGACATTCGGATTGTCGGGCATGGCGGCCGACAGCGCCTGTCCGGCGGCGGCTTTCTTCAGCAGCGCCTGGGCCGCGGCGTGGTCGCTGCCCAGGCTCTGCGGCGGATCGGCCTCGGATGGGCCGGACATGCTGCTCAATACGGAACCCGCACCGTCCGTGGACGGCGTTTTCTTGTTGGTAGCCATTACATCTCCTGTGAGTAGTCTGCCCCGGGAAGTAACGCTACAACTCCCTCATTCAGCGCACGAACAGGGCAATCAAAATAATGATGGGAATAGGTACACCAATCAACCACAACAAAATGGAGCGCATGTTCCACCCTCCTTACTGCCTGCTACCACTACCTCGTGCGCGTGGGCGCCGGCTCAGTTCGCCATGATGGCGAAGCGGGCAGGCGCCCACGAGAACTACTCGGCAGGAATGCGTAAACCGACGGCTACTTACTATTTACGCGAACCCAGCAGTTTCGACAGGCCATAACCGGCCGCCACGGCCACCAGCAGCGACACGGCCGGACGCTCGCGTACATAATCACGGCCCGTTTCGCCGGCGCGCTGGCAGGCGGCGCCCAATTGCTTGCCGCGCGCCATCAGGCGTTCGGACGCTTTCGACATGCTGTCGCTGACCTTCTCGATGCGCTCGCCCACCTGGTCCACGCCCTCGTGGGCACGCGTGGCGACCTTGTCGATCAGAGGCTGGGCCTGGTCTGCCACCTTATCGATGGTGCGGTGCAAGTCCTGGCGGGTCTCCTGAGTGTTACCGTTCAAATCGGAGCTGGCTTTTTCAATCGCGTTCATGATGGTTTCCTTCAAAGGTGAATAAATCAACCATGCTCGATGCCGTGACCGAATCATGATTCTCCTCGCTTCCGGGAAAAAAGAAGCGGCTAAACGCTGCCGGGCTGAGCCATATCAAACTCTGGATCAGCAGCAAGCTGTTGACACCACCTTAACCGCGCCCGCCGCGCGCCACCGTGCGCTGCCACACCTTGAAGCGCAGACTTAAATTCCTATTGGAAATGACAAAATAACAAACGCCGCCGGCCTGGTGGAACGGACAGGGATTGCGGAGCTATCGCAAGTGCGCTGCGGCACAGAAAACGCCCTGCAGCGACCAGGCATCGTGGCGCTAACAACGATGGGCTATGCATCGTCTTTTGCTTGAGATACAGGGGTTGCACACACAAATGTATGGATTTTTATGGGGAATTTTCCCATAATAACGGGAAGCAATACCCATACATGAAGGCAAAATGTCCAAATCAAAATCCATACAAGAAGAAAGCCAGGCCAGCGCATGGGTCACGCCGTTCGTGCAACATGGCGGCCCGCGCTACCTGCAGATCGCCGACATGCTCGAGCGCGCGCTGTCGGACGGCAGTCTGCGTCCCGGCGACCGCCTGCTGCCGCAGCGCCGCCTGGCCGAGCTGCTCCGGGTCGACCTGACGACGGTAACCCGCGCATACGACGAGGCCAAGCGCCGCAACCTGCTGGAGGGACAGGGCGCGCGCGGCACCTACGTGGCCGCGCCGAAGGTGGAATTGACGCAGTTGCTGGATCTGAGCATGAATATCCCGCCGCCGCCCGTGGGCGTCGATTTCAATGACCTGCTGAAACAGGGCGTGGCGCAGGTGCTGATGCGCACGGACAGCGACTTGTTGATGAGCTATCATCTGGGCGGCGGTGGCAGAGCCGACCGCGCGGCGGGCGCCGTCTGGCTGGCGCCCATGTTTGGCGACGTCGATGCGCAGCACGTGGTGGCCTGTCCTGGCGCGCAGGCGGCGCTGGCGGCGCTGATATTGACCTTGAGCCGGCCCGGCGACACCATCTTGACGGAGGCGGCCGTGTATCCGGGCCTGCGCTCGGCGGCGGGGCAGCTGAACCGCAAGCTCATCGTCGTGGAAACGGATGCGGACGGCATGCTGCCCGAAGCGCTGGAAAAAGCCTGGCGCAAGCACCATGCACGCCTGATCTACCTGAATCCGACCCTGCAAAACCCCACGGCGCACACCATGCCGGACGCGCGGCGCCTGGCCATCACGGAAGTGGCGGCCCGCTGCGGCATGCACATCATCGAGGACGACCCGTACTGGCTGCTGGCCAGCGACGCGCCGCCGCCGCTGGCCCATTACGCGCCAGGCCACGTGTCCCACATCGCCACCCTGTCGAAATGCCTGGCGCCCGGCCTGCGCATGGCCTATGCGCTGGTGCCCGACGTGCAACGGCGCGAACGCTTCGTGCAGGCCCTGCGTTCCTTCAGCCTGATGGCCACGCCCCTGACGACGGCGCTGGCGACGCAATGGATACACGACGGCTCGGCGCACGAGCTGCTGGCCGGCGTACGCAGCGAAGCAGCCGCGCGCCAGGACGTCATCCGCACCATCCTCACCGGCACGAGCCACCCGCGCAGCGACGGCATCCACGTATGGTTCTCGCTGCCCAGCTACTGGACCTCGCGCGAACTGGCCGCCACTGCCCGCACGCAAGGCGTGGCCGTGACGGCTTCCGACGCCTTCTACGACAACCGCCCGCCGAACGCCATCCGCATCTCGCTGGGCAGCATCCGCGACCGCGCGCGCCTGGCCAACGCATTAAAAAAATTATCACTGCTGCTGGCGCACAAGCCGGCCGTGAGCCGGGAATTTGTCATTTAGACGGATGCGCCACTCGCCGGCGCAGGCTGGCGGGCGAGAATGCTGCAGGCGAAAAAAAACCCACCGTTTGAGCGGTGGGTTTTTTTCTACAACGAATACTTGGTGCCGTTGGCCGGAATCGAACTGGCGACCTTCACATTACGAATGTGCTGCTCTACCAACTGAGCTACAACGGCGAAGACCCACATTCTACAAACAATGCACAAAATTTGCTAGTGTCAACGCGAACTTTTTTCATTTTTTTTAGCGGCCCGGCTGCGGGCCGCTGAAAATCGTGGAAAAGTGCGAGGTTTACTCCGCGTGGTAGGCCGTCACGCGGGCCACTTCGTCCTTCGAGCCGAGGAAGACGGGCACGCGCTGGTGCAGCTTGTGCGGGGCGATGTCCATGATGCGCTGCTGGCCGTCGGTGGCGGCGCCGCCGGCTTGCTCGACGATGAAGGCCATCGGGTTCGCTTCGTACATCAGGCGCAGCTTGCCCGGCATCGAGGTGTCGCGCAGGTCTGCCGGGTACATGAAGATGCCGCCGCGGTTCAGGATGCGGTGCACGTCGGCCACCATCGAGGCGATCCAGCGCATGTTGAAGTTGGTGCCGCGCGGGCCCGTGTCGCCGGCCAGCAGTTCGTCGACATAGCGCTTCACGGGCGGATGCCAGTGGCGCGCGTTCGACATATTGATGGCAAATTCCTTCGTCGTCGGCGGAATCTGCATATTGCTTTGCGTGAGCACCCACGAACCCATTTCGCGGTCCAGGGTAAAGCAGTTCACGCCATTGCCGAAGGTCAGCACCAGCATGGTTTGCGGGCCGTACACGGCATAGCCGGCCGCCACTTGCTTGCTGCCCGCCTGCATGAAGTCCTGCTCCGTCGGCTGTCCCATGCCGTCCGGCGCCTTCAGCACGGAGAAAATGGTGCCGATCGAGACGTTGACGTCGATGTTCGACGAGCCATCGAGTGGGTCGAACAGCAGCATGTATTCGCCCTTCGGATAGCGGTTCGGAATCGGATGGATCGATTCCATCTCTTCCGACGCCATGGCCGCCAGGTGGCCGCCCCATTCATTCGCTTCCAGCAAAATCTCGTTGGAGATGATGTCGAGTTTTTTCTGTACCTCGCCCTGCACGTTTTCCGTGTCGGCCGTGCCCAGCACTTCACCGAGGGCGCCCTTGCCGACGGCGTGGCTGATGGTCTTACAAGCGCGCGCGACGACTTCGATCAGCAGGCGCAGTTCGGCCGGAATGCTGTTGTTCGAGCGCTGCTCTTCAACCAGGTATTGCGTAAGACTGATGCGTTTCATGAAACCCCTTTTTTTAATGGTATTTCTTTGCTTAACCCAAGGTAATAGTTGGGGTCAGCTGGGGTCAGACCCGGCGGGTCTGACCCCAAAATTAGTTGGCCAATGCCTTGGAAACCACTTCCATCACGTCGTTCGACAGGCTGGCCTGGCCGGCGACTTGCTCCAGCGCGTCGCGCATATGGTTTTGCAGCGCCGGCACGTAACGGCGCCAGCGGTCCATGGAGCGCGCCAGACGCGCGGCCACTTGCGGGTTCAGGGCGTCGAGCGCGATGACTTGCTCGGCCCAGAAGGCGTAGCCGCTGCCGTCAGCAGCATGGAACTGGGACGGATTGCCGTTGGTGAAATTGAAAATCAGGCTGCGCGCGCGGTTCGGATTTTTCAAGGTAAAAGCCGGATGCGTCATCAACTGGCGCACGGCCTGCACATCGGTCGTCGGCGCGGATGCTTGCATGGCGAACCATTTGTCGACCACCAGCGCCTCGTTCTCGAAGTCGGCATAGAAACTGCTCAAGGCCGCCTGCGCATGCGGCTGCGAGCCGGAATGAATCAGGGCCGCCAGCGCTGCGGCGCGGTCCGTCATGTTGCCGGCATTGTCGAACTGCAGCCGCGCCAGGTCCAGCTCCGCCGCTTCGGGCGCGATCAGCAGATACGACAGGGCTAGGTTTTTCAAGGCCCGCTTGCCGGCCGACAGGGCGTCGGGGCTGTAGTCGCCCGGCGTCTGGTTGGCATGGTATTGCGCCAGCAATTCAGGTTTCAGCGCCGCGGCGATGGTGCGGCGCATGAACTGGCGCGCCGCATGGATCGCCTGCGGGTCGACTTGCGCCATGCGCTCGGCGATGATGGTTTCCGACGGCAGGATCAGGGCCAGCTCGCGGAAGGCGGGATCGAGCGTGTCATCGGCCAGCAGGGCGCGCTGCGCGGCGATGAAGGTGTCGTCCAGCGCCAGGGTCTCGCCGGCGGCGACGGCGCCGGTCAGTTTCAGCAGGCGCTCCATGGCCAGGCGCTGGCCCGCTTCCCAGCGGTTGACCGGATCGCTGTCGTGACGGAACAGGTGCAGCAGCTCGGCGTCGGTATAGTCGTATTCGAGCACCACAGGCGCGGAAAAGTCGCGCAGCAGCGATGGCACGGCTTCTTCCGTCACATTCGTGAAGCGGAACGTCTGCGTCGCCTCGGTCAGCTCCAGCACGACGCTGGTGGCGCCTTTGGTCGCCAGGCCATCGACGTGCAGCGGCAGGTCGCGGCCATCGGCAGCCAGCAAGCCGACGGTGACGGGGATGTGGAAGGGCAGCTTTTCCGGCTGGCCCGGCGTGGCGGGGCAGCTTTGCGTCAGGGTCAGCTCGAACGTCCGGCTGGCGGCGTCGTAGCGCGTGGCAGCGGTGACGATGGGCGTGCCGGCCTGGCTGTACCAGCGCTCGAACTGGGTAAAGTCGCGGCCATTCGCGTCCGCCATGGCGGCGCGGAAGTCGTCGCACTGCACGGCCTGGCCATCGTGGCGTTCGAAATACAGGTCCATGCCCTTGCGAAAACCGTCGCGGCCCACCAGGGTCTGGTACATGCGCACCACTTCGGCGCCCTTCTCGTAGATCGTGACCGTATAGAAGTTATTGATTTCCACAAAAGAATCGGGACGCACGGGATGGGCCATCGGGCCCGCGTCTTCCGGGAACTGCGCCTGGCGCAAGGTGCGCACCTGGTCGATGCGCGTGACGGCGCGGCCCGTGTCCGTGCCGATCATGTCGGCCGAGAATTCCTGGTCGCGGAACACGGTCAAGCCTTCCTTCAGCGACAGCTGGAACCAGTCACGGCACGTTACGCGGTTGCCCGTCCAGTTATGGAAGTATTCGTGGCCCACCACCGCTTCGATACCCGCGTAGTCAACGTCGGTGGCCACGCGCGAATTGGCCAGCACGTACTTGGTGTTGAAAATGTTCAGGCCCTTGTTTTCCATGGCGCCCATGTTGAAATCGCCCACGGCGACGATCATGAAGCGGTCCAGGTCCAGTTCCAGGCCAAAGCGTTCCTCGTCCCAGCGGATGGAATTCTTCAGCGACTGCATGGCGTAGTCGGTTTTATCGAGGTTGCCGTCCTCCACCCACACTTGCAGCAGCGCTTCGCGGCCGGACTTGAGCGTGTAGCGCTCTTCCTGGCACACCAGGCGCGCCGCCACCAGGGCAAACAGGTAGGATGGCTTCTTGAACGGGTCTTCCCACTTGGCGTAATGGCGTCCGTCGCCCAGGTCGCCCTCTTCGATCAGGTTGCCGTTCGATAGCAGCACCGGATACCGTTCCTTGTCGGCGCGCAACATGACCGTATATTTGGCCATCACGTCCGGGCGGTCCGGGAAGAAGGTGATGCGGCGGAAGCCCTCCGCTTCGCATTGCGTAAAGAAATTATGGTTCGACACGTACAGGCCGGACAGCGAGGTATTGTCCTGCGGCGCCAGCACGGTCTCGATATCGAGCAACACCTCGTCGGGCGCCTTCGGAATAGTCAGCATGCCGGCCGTCAGCTTGTACTGCGACGGCTTCAATACCTTGCCGTTCAGGCGCACCATCACCAGTTCGATGTGTTCGCCGTGCAATTCGATGCTGCGGCTGGTGCTGGCCGGGTTGTGACGCATGCGGATCCGGCTCGCCACCACTGTGCGGGCGGGATCGAGATCGAAACCAAGTTCGACGCTGTCAACCAGGAAACTGGGCGGCGTGTAATCTTTGCGGTAAATCGTCTGAGGGCTGTCTGTGCGCATAGGGATTTGGGTGGGAGCGGAGGCAAAAGCCTATTTTACCAACACCCGACCCCGATAGTCGCGATTCGGCTCAGGAATGTTGGATTCCCTTACACGCCGACATACCAGGTAACATTCTGTAATAATGAATGGAAACAAATAGAACTATTCTTATAATACTAGGCGATGAATTGCGTCTACCAACAATGAATTGCAGCTTATCTAAGGAGATCATGCAATGAAACGATATCTCACCATTATGATGGCCGCATTGACCGTGTTGCTGACCGGCTGCGCCACCACCATACGCAGCGACGTGACGGCCTTCCACGAATGGCCCGCACAGTTGCAGGACAAATCATATGTATTCGAGGCGCCAGTGGCGGAAGACGACACCCTGGAGTATCGCAGCTACCAGAACCTGGTGCGCGCGGAACTGGCCAAACACGGCTTCGGCGAAGCTTCGGGCCCTGCGGCGGCCAATTTGCGCGTGGCCATGAATTTTTCCACCGTCGACTATCCTGAGCGCGTACTGCAAGCTTCGGACCCATTCTGGTATGGCCCCGGCTACTGGCCAGGCCGCTACGGATATCGCTATGGCGCCTGGCCAGGCTATGGCCGCTTTGGCTATAACCCCTACTGGTATGGCCCGCTGGAAATGGAAGAGAGCGTACGCCATAAGTACGAACGCGAATTGCGCGTGACGATCAATGACCGCAGCGGCAAGAAACTGTACGACGTGACCGTGCAATCGACAAGCAACAAGCGCGCCACGTCGCAAGTGATGCCGGCCATGGTGGCCAGCGCCTTTGCCGATTTCCCCGGTCAGAGCGGCGTGCCGCGCAAGGTCGAAGTCAAGATAGACTGAAAGCGCCAGCCAAAACCTACTGCGCGTCGCGATCTACGGCCTGCGATGCTCACTGTACCTTCGTACAGTTGCGCTTCTCGACCGCAGCTCCCTTCCGCTCGCTACGGTTTTGTCAGGCGCGAGAAGTCCGGAGTAATTTAAAAAAAGACCGGCTGGTGCAGCAATGTGCCAGCCGGTTTTTTCATGTCTGTTTTATGCCTATGAATAATACGCCTCGGCGGCAAAGGTCAGCGCGCCGATCAGGGCCACGGCCAATAACAGCACGATCAGCAGGCGGCCGAACTTCGGCGTGCCGTCTCTTTCGCTGCCGCCGCTCATGGCACGATGATGGTCGAGCCGGTCGTCTTGCGCCCTTCCAGGTCCGCGTGGGCCTGGGCGATATTGGCCAGGCTGTAGCGCTGATTGATCTCGATCTGCACTTCGCCGCTGCTGACGACGCCGAATAGCGAGGCCGCCATCTCTTCCAGGTTCGCGCGGTTCGAGGCATAGCTGAACAGGGCCGGTCGCGTGATGAAGAGTGAACCGCGCGACGCCAGCTCACTGAGGGTGAAGGCCGGCACGGGACCGGACGCATTGCCGAAGCTGACCATCATGCCCAGCGGCGCGAGGCAGTCGAGCGAACCCGTAAACGTATCCTTGCCGATGGAGTCGTAGACCACGGAAACGCCCTTGCCGCCCGTGATCTCGCGCACGCGCTCGACGAAGTTTTCCGTGTTGTAGTTGATGACGTGGGCCGCGCCATGCGCCTTGGCCAGGGCCGCCTTTTCATCGGAACCGGCCGTGCCGATCAGGTTCACGCCCAGCACTTTCGCCCACTGGCAGGCGATCAGGCCCACGCCGCCCGCGGCCGCGTGGAACAGCACCGTGTCGCCCGCCTTCAGGGCCACCGTGCGGTGGAACAGGTATTGCACCGTCAAGCCTTGCAGCATCATGGCGGCGGCCGTATCGAAAGCGATACGCTCGGGCAGCACCAGCAGCAGGGCCGCAGGCAGATTGCGCTGCTGCGCATACGCGCCATTGATGCGCGCCGCATACGCCACCCTGTCGCCAACTTTCACTTCGGTAACGCCCTCGCCCACCGCCTCGACGATGCCCGCGCCTTCCACGCCCAAGCCATTGGGCAGCGGCTGCGGGTACAGGCCCGTGCGGAAATACACGTCGATGAAGTTCAGGCCGATGGCCTCGTGCTTGACGCGCGCCTCGCCAGGACCGGGCGGCGGCAGTTCCACATCCACGTATTCCATCACTTCCGGGCCGCCCACGCGCTGTACGCGGATGGCTTTGGTGGTAATCGTTGCGCTCACAATATGCTCCTTGAAGAAGAATCGGGAAAAACGTCAGACTGCCGCGACGGCCCGCGCCTGCAGTTGCGACAGCACCAGGTGCGCCGACGACAGATTCGTTGCGCACGCCACGTTGTGCACGTCGCAGGCGCGCACCAGGGCGTTGATGTCCGGCTCGTGCGGCTGCGGCGTCATCGGGTCGCGCAGGAAAATCACGCAATCGATCAAGCCTTCCACCAGCAGCGAGCCGATCTGCAAGTCGCCGCCGAACGGGC
Organism: Janthinobacterium sp. GW458P; assembly: GCF_002127585.1. Taxonomy (GTDB): domain Bacteria; phylum Pseudomonadota; class Gammaproteobacteria; order Burkholderiales; family Burkholderiaceae_D; genus Janthinobacterium. The sequence goes on along the minus strand of NZ_NEGZ01000001.1, from coordinate 451,337 downwards.
CGGAATGCTTGCGCTCGACCTGCAAGCCCAGCTCGTTGATCAGGCGGCCGCCCGTGGTGCCCGTGGCCGACAGTTCGCAACCCTTGAGGAAATCCAGGTATTCGCCCGCCAGGGTAATCATGTCATCTTTTTTCTTGTCGTGGGCAATCAGGGCGATGCGTGTTTTCATGGTGCGGGCCATTTCAGTGAGTGAAGGAATTATTTCTTTTTCGACAGCAAGTAAATACCGGCCAATACCAGGCTGGTGCCAGCCAGCTGCCAGTTGGTAATCGGCTCATCGAGAATCATGGCACCGAGGAACAGCGTCGACACGGGGCCGATCATGCCTGCCTGCGAGGCGACGGGCGCGCCGATGCGCTCGACGGCGATCATCGTCATGAAGACGGGCATCACCGTGCAAAAGATGCCATTGAGCAAGGACAAGCCATACACGGGCATGGGCTGGATCAGCAGCTCGACAGGGCGCAAAATGAAAAATTGCAAGATGCAGGCAAAGCTGGCCACGCACATCGCGTAGCTGACCAGGCGCATCGAGCCGATGCGTTTCACCAGTTCGCCTGAACCCAGCAGGTACACGGCATACGAGCAGGCCGAGCCCAGCACGAGGGTCGAACCGAGGGCCACATTGCTGGCGCCGCCCTGCAAGTCATGCACGAACACCAGCACGATGCCGCAATATGAGGTGAGCAAGGCCAGCCACTGCAGGCGGCTGATGGTCTGCTTGAAGTACACGGTGGTTATCAGGAGCACGAAAGTGGGCGTAAGGAACAGAATCAGCCGCTCCAGGCCCACGGAAATGTATTGCAACCCAAGAAAATCCAGATAGCTGGACAGGTAATAGCCGACGAGTCCCAGCCCGACCAGGCGCCAGCGGTCGCTGTTTGACAGGGGCGGCTCCGTGCGCATTTTCCAGCATGCAATGACGGCGAACACGGGCAGCGAAAAAATCATCCTGAAGGCGATCAGGGTGACGGCGTCGATCTGGTAGCGGTACAGCAGCTTGGCGACGATGGCCTTGGTGGAAAACAACACCGCCCCGCCCACGGCGATGGCCAGGCCACCGAGGTAGACGGAACGGGGAATCGGTGCGGGGGATGCTTGCGGGGAACTGGAGCTCATGCCCAGATTGTAATGGATAAGCACAAGTTTGCCGGGCCGGCCATTCCAGGCCGGCCGCCAGCCCCGACTCCAGCGACAGGTCAGGAAATATTCACTCCCACCGTACCGGCCGCCACAGTGGCCGTCGTCACGCGCGCAATCACGTTCGAAGGCGCCGCCGTGCCGATCAGTTTATTCACCTGTTTGAACTGCGCCACCAGCTTGCCCGGCGTCAAGGTGACCACCGTGTAGCCCTGCGCATCCGTGTTCAGATGCTTGATCCATGGGTTGTTGCCCAGGCCGGACAATTGCTGCGCCAGGCCCAGCAGAGTCGCACTGAAGTCAGTGCTTGCTTTCAAGCCAGCCTGCACGGCCGCCACCGTCGCGTCGAGTTGCGCTTCCGGCACGCCCTTGGCGGCCAGGGCGCCGCGCAGTTGCACGCGCAATTGCTCCAGCAGGCTGTCGACGGTGGGCACAGCCTTGCCCATGGTGTAGTCGAGCAGGTTGACGTCGAGATTGACCGTGCCCAGACCAGTGACGGGAATGGCCAGCGGGTAGCTGACGAGGGTGCCGATGTCACCCATGCTGCCGGCAGCCGACTTCAGGTAGCTGAAGAAGGAATCCGAGCTGACGCCGGCCGAGACGAGGTCCACCATGACGGGCGTGCCGCCACCGGCCGCGTCGAAGTCGTCGCTGACCGTGCCGGCGAAGAACGAGTGGATATCCCCCGTGATGGCCACCACGTTGCCGATGGCATTTGTTTTCAGGTGCGCCATCAGATTCTTGCGCTCGCTGTTGTAGCCGTCCCACTGGTCGCAATTGAGCAGGAAGCGCGTGAAGAACGGCGCCAGCGCCGCTTGCTGGCCCGAAGCGGCGACAAAGCTGGACGCCGCGCCCTTGGCCTGCACGTCTGGCTTGATCCAGCCAAAGGCGATCACTTGCGCGGCGGCCGCAGGCGTGGCGCTGTTGTAGGCAGCCACCGCGATGCCGGCCTGGGCCGCGCTCAAGCCCGCGCCCACGGCCGCTGCGCCCTGCGCGCTGGCGTTGGCTGCCGCGCCGGCGATCGCCATGGCCGCCGCCTGCGCCACGGACTGCGATGCGCCGGCCGTCGAGGCGGCCACGATGGCGCACGCCAGCGGCACGCTGCCGCCCACCAGCGGCAAGGTCGTGGCGATGGATTGGCCTACTGTCGACATGGCGCTCAATGCCAGCAAGGTGGCGATCGCATCCGTGCCGTTCAAGCCCATGCGCAACAATGACACCTCATTGCCCCACAGCTTCCAGGTCGAGGTCGCCGCCTTCATCTTGCCCTTCCACCAGTCGCGCTGCGTGCTGCCCAGCATGCCGACAGCGGCCAGCGGGTCAGTGCCGGCTTTCGTGGCGGCAGCCATTTTCTGCCCCTCCACGCTGTCGAACAGGCTTTGCGGCACCAGGTAGCGGCTGCCGATGCTGCCCAGCGGCTTGCCCGTGGCCGGGTTGATGGTCGACTCGGCGATCGCATGGTCGGCGCGGTACAGGCGCTCGTCCGTCATCACCAGCTGCATCAGTTTGCCGAACTGGAAATCGCGGTAGATCTGGATGTTCTGGAACGTTGTCGCGGCGCTATCGAACGTGACGTCGGCCGGCATGTATTCGAACCACGCCTGGTTGGCGCTGCGGCGGCGGGCCGGCTGGTGCAGGTCGCTGCCATCCGTTGCCGCGATGCCTTCATAGGTGGAGGCATCCTGCCAGGCGTCGTCCGTGAATTCATGGTCATCCCAGATGGCGATGAAGGCAAAGCGTTCGTGCACGGCTTGCAGGCGCGTATCGGTGCGGTATTTCTTGTACAGGTAGCGGTAATCGGCCACTGTGGTGGCATATTTTGCGCCGGCGTTGCCGCTTTTGTACGTGCCGTCAGGCAATTTCAGCTGGTCGTGGCGGCTTTCCACGGCACCGCTCTGGAAGGCTTCGCCCACCGTTTCATAGATGTAGTCGCCCAGGTGGACGATGAAATCGAGCGATTCATTGGCGGCGATGTGCGACAGCGCGCCCCAGTGGTTGATGCTCCAGTCCTGGCACGTCAGATAGGCGAACTGCAGCTGCGGCACGTCGCTGGTCGCGGCAGGCGCCGTCTTGAAGCGGCCCACGTTCGAGCGCACGTCGCCGGCGATGAACTGGTAAAAATACACCTGGCCCGGCTGCAGGCCCGTCACCTTGTGGCGCAGCGTGTTGTCAAAGTCGGCTTTCAGAGGCAATTTCGCATCGACGATGGGCGTGCCGGCCAGGGCCGCGTTGCCGCCCAGGCCGGCCGTATTGTCGGCCGAACTGACGATCAGGCGCACGGCGACGTCCGACTTGCCTGCCACGGCAGGCGCGACGGCATCGAAACTGGCTGGCACGACGCGCGTCCACAGCATGGCGCTATCCGGACGCGGGTCGCCCGAGGCTACGCTTTGCGGGAATTTCCAGTCGCTGCCCGACGCCAGCGGCACGCCAGGATCGCTGTAATCGGTGCTGCCGCAGGCGGCAAGGCCGACGGTGGCCACGGAAACCGTAATAAAGCCGCCCAATTTCAGAAATTGCCGCCTGTCCATTTGACTTGCCATGATGTCGCGCCCTCAATATGGTGAAAGCGCGTCACTTTAGCAACAGATTGTGTCCGCTTGATGACGGGAGCATGCCGCTTGGCAGGGGGCCGATATGCTAAAATGTCGGCCACAATTGAACACCCGTCTAAGGAAGATTCGACATGGCAGGACATAGCAAATGGGCCAACATCAAGCATAAAAAGGCTGCCACCGATGCCAAGCGCGGCAAAATCTGGACGCGCCTGATCAAGGAAATCACGGTGGCGGCCCGCATGGGCGGCGCCGATATCGCGGCCAATCCGCGTCTGCGTCTGGCGGTCGACAAGGCGGCTGACGCGAACATGCCAAAAGACAACGTCCAGCGCGCGATCAACCGCGGCAGCGGCGGCGTTGATGGCGCCAACTACGAAGAAGTGCGCTACGAAGGCTACGGCGTGGGCGGCGCGGCCGTCATCGTCGAATGCATGACCGACAACCGCGTACGCACGGTGGCCGAAGTGCGCAACGCCTTCAACAAGAATGGCGGCAACATGGGCAACGAGGGCTCGGTGGCCTTCATGTTCCAGCACTGCGGCCAGCTGCTGTTCGCGCCGGGCACCGACGAAGACAAGCTGATGGAAGCGGCCCTGGAAGCGGGCGCCGAAGACGTCATCGCCGACGAGGAAGGCGGCTTCGAAGTGCTGACCCCCGTGCACGATTTCGCCACCGTCAAGGAAGCGCTGGAAGCGGCCGGCTTCAAGGCCGAAGTGGCCGAAGTCATCATGAAGCCGGCGACGGAAACCGTGTATGCGGGCGAAGACGCCATCAAGATGCAAAAGCTGATCGATGCGCTGGAATTGCTCGACGATGTCCAGGAAGTGTTCACCAACGCCCTCATTGAGAATTAATCACTCTGCACACAAGGGCGGCAGCGCCGCCCTGCAACCCACACTGAACGAACGGTCCCTATGAAAATTCTGGTAGTCGGCTCTGGCGGCCGCGAACACGCCCTGGCCTGGAAACTGGCCCAGTCCGAACGCATACAGATGGTGTATGTCGCGCCGGGCAACGGCGGCACCGCGCGCGATGCGCGCCTGGTCAATCTCGACATCAGCGACCCGCAATTGCTGGCCGATTTCGTTCAGCAGGAACACATCGGCCTGACCGTCGTCGGCCCGGAAGTGCCACTGGCAGCCGGCATCGTCAACCTGTTCCGCTCGCGCGGCCTGAAAATCTTCGGCCCGACCAAAGAAGCGGCGCAGCTGGAATCGTCGAAGGACTTCGCCAAGGCCTTCATGCAGCGCCACGGCATCCCGACGGCGGCCTACCAGACGTTTTCAGACGTCGCTCCCGCGCATGCCTACGTCGACGCCATGGGCGCGCCTATCGTCATCAAGGCCGACGGCCTGGCCGCCGGCAAGGGCGTGGTCGTTGCCATGACCCTGGAAGAAGCGCACCAGGCGGTCGACATGATGCTGTCCGATAACCAGTTCGGCGACGCCGGCGCGCGCATCGTCATCGAGGAATTCCTCGCCGGCGAAGAAGCGAGCTTCATCGTCATGTGCGACGGCAAGAACATCCTGCCGCTGGCCACCAGCCAGGACCATAAACGCCTGAAGGACCATGACCAGGGTCCGAACACGGGCGGCATGGGCGCGTATTCGCCGGCGCCGATCGTCACGCCGGCCATGCATGCGCGCGTCATGCGCGAGATCATCGTGCCGACCATCCAGGGCATGGCCAAGGACGGCATCACGTTCACGGGCTTCCTGTACGCCGGCCTGATGATCGACGACAAGGGCACGCCAAAGACGCTGGAATTCAACTGCCGCATGGGCGACCCGGAAACGCAGCCCATCATGGCGCGCCTGAAGACCGACCTGGTCACCGTCATGGAGCACGCCGTCAACGGCACCCTGGACGCCGTGGAACTGGAATGGGACCGCCGCACGGCCGTTGGCGTCGTCATGGCCGCCGCCGGCTACCCGGACGATCCCGTCAAGGGCACGCCCATCGGCGACATCCCGGCCGAAACCGCCGACTCCGTCACCTTCCATGCGGGCACCCGCATCGAGGGCGAGCGCCTGGTCACCAACGGCGGGCGCGTGCTGTGCGTGGTCGGCCTGGGCGACAGCATCAAGATGGCGCAGAAGCAGGCGTATGAAACCGTGGAAAAAATCCATTTCGATGGCGCACAATACCGCCGCGACATCGGCTGGCGCGGCTTGAAGCACTAGTCGGCCACTCTGTGGCGCACGGCAGGGCCGGCGCGGAGCTTCTCCGCCCCGGCCCTGTTGTCATTCGCGTGCCAGGAAATCGGACTTTGCGCTAAGATTCTGCCTTCCTGACAAAATGAGAGTCCATGACCAGCCACTCCCATCCCGCCCTCGCCCAGGTACGCCAGCTCGGCCTGATCACGGACAATGAACTCGACGACGCCATCGCCGAACTGGACATCGTCGCTTTCGAACGCGCACATCCCTCGGATGACGACGTCGCGGCGCCGGAACTGGCGGCCGGCGCGAGTGCCGCCGATGCGCTGGCATGGCTGCTGCTCACGGACCTGCTGCCGCAGGAGGATTTCCTGCGGCGCGTGCACGACCTGCCGCGCCGGCATGGCGGCGCGGCCCTGCTCGAACGCCAGCAGCTGACCGCCGAGGCGCTGCGGCACGTCAACCGCCTGGCCATCGACACCCTGTACGACGAAGACCTGATCAACCAGTGGCAGCGCGACGCCGCGCACGCCAGCTTGCCCGAGGACCGCCTGCTCGCTTCGCCCATCGCCGCTCTGCGCGACATGCTCAGGCAGGGCACCTTGTCCGGGCAGCAATTCGAGGCCATGCGCCAGCGCCAGCACGGCTCGGAGCTGGCGCGCATCATCGTCGACGGCGCCGCGCGCCAGGCTCGGCGGGAGCGCCCTTTCCATGCTCGCCAGGGAACCTGGGTGATGGCCGCGCTGCTACTGGTCGTACTGGCCTTTGCCGGCCGCGCCATCGTTTCCAGGCAGGCGTCCGCTCCCGCCGCAGCCCCGGTCGCCGCCATCACTGAGCCGGGCGTCGAGCGGCACGACCTGCGGCAGCGCGCCGCACAGGCCGTGGAGAGTGCGCGCGCACCCGGCGCCGGGCCGGACCTGTCCATCACCGTCGTGCAGGAAGGCGCCGCGCCGCCGGCACCCTGAGCCGTAACGCAAGGCCCGCCCTCACAGAAACGCGTCGCCGGGTACATTCTGTCCTTGCTTTTTTCCGGCCACGTCGGCCCGCGCGATGGCAGCAATACCCGCCCCTCATGCCGTCAAATCCGGCGAAGAAAGCCGCTGCGCCGGTGCGCAGTACCGCGATGACATCGGCGGGCGCGACCTGAAGCACGGATTCATCGTTTTTGACACGCCCGACATCCCCGCGCCGCTGGCACTGATGGCATACTGCCGTTTTGCCACCACTGCGGGGAAACCATGGCCTGGAACGAAGGATACGTGTCGGATATCGAGTACACCAACGGCTTTTACAGCGACCTCAGTCCGCATCACCTCAATTTCAGCTGCATCCTCAACGGTATCGAACCGGTGCCCCTGGATCAGCCCTACACCTACTTTGAACTGGGCTTCGGCCGCGGCCAGACGCTCAACATACTGGCGGCGGCCAATGCCAACGGCCAGTTCTACGGCAACGATTTCAATCCGGCGCATGTCGCAGGCGCACGCGCCCTGGCGGCATCGGCACAGTTGAACAATCTGACCCTGCTGGAATACAGCTTTGAAGAATTGGCCCAGGGCCGCGTATCGGGCCTGCCGCAGTTCGACTTCATTGCCCTGCACGGCATCTATACCTGGGTCAGCCGGGAGAACCGCCAGCATATCGTTGACTTCATCGCCCGCTATCTGAAACCGGGCGGCATCGTTTCGCTCAGCTATAACGCCATGCCCGGATGGAGCTGCGCCCTGCCCCTGCAACGCCTGCTGCTCGAGTTTGCCGCCAGCTTCCCCGGCCGCAGCGACTTGCAGATGCAAGCCGGCATCGCCTATGTGCAGCAGTTGCAGAGCCTGCAGGCCGGCTATATCGCGGACAATCCCGCACTCGCGCCGCGCCTCAACGCACTCGTGAACAGCGATCCTCATTACAGCGTGCATGAATACCTGAATCAGGACTGGGAGCCGCTGTACCACACCGACGTGATGCGCGACGTGGCGGGCGCCAAGCTCGATTTTGCCGGCTCTTCCGACCTGCCCTTTGCCTTTCCCGAGCTGTATCTGAACGCCGACCAGCAAGCCACCATCGACTTGCTGCCTGACGCGGCCATGCGCGAAATGATGAAGGATTATTTTCTCAATACCAGCTTCCGCAAGGATGTGCTGGTACGTGGCGCGCGCCGCATGGGGACGGTGCGTCAGGCCGAGTGCCTGGCCGACGTGCATCTGGCCATGCTGGTACCGCGCGCAAAAATGGCCTTTACCTTCCAGACCAAGGCTGGCGTGGTGACAGGCAACGAGCAAGTCTACGGCGCCGTCTGCGACGCGCTGGCCATACGCCCGCACAGCCTGGTCGAACTGGCCGCACTGCCCGCCTTGCCCGGACAGAGCGTGCAAAGCCTGGCAGAGGTGGCGGCCATGCTGGTCACCGGCAGCCAGGTCGTGATGTATTTTCCGGATGCGGCGCAGTGCGAGAGCGACGGCGCTGCCGCGCATCGCCTGAACCAGTCCATCGTCGCGCAGCTGCGCTATGGCGACGACTACCGCGTCCTGTGCTCGCCCTTGACGGGCAGCGGTATCGACACGGAATTCATCGACCGGCTGCTGTTTTCGCTGCTGATCCCCGAGCGGGAGCAGCCGGACCTGGCCACCCTGCGGGCGCAGGCGGCCAGCGGCATGGCGCAGTACGGGCGCCGCCTGCTCAAGGAAGGTGCCGCATGCGCCGACGAGGCGGCGCACCGGCAGCTGCTCAACGCCGCCATCGATGAGTTCATGCGGGACAAACTCCCCGTACTGCAGCAATTGCGCATGCTGTAGAGGATGCCGGCAGGGTGCTGGCCACGGACAGTGCCCGCCGCCGGCCGCAAAACCACAGCGCCAGCGCCGCCCTATCACAAAAACGCGTAACAGGGTACAATCCGTCCTTACTTTTTTATTTCGGCCTCGTCGGCCCACGCGATGTCGTCAACTCCCTCTCCTTCGGCCGTCAAAGCCTATCTGCTTGATTTGCAAAGCCGTATCGTGCAGGCGCTCGAAGCGCAGGACGGCAAGCCCTTCCTGACCGATACCTGGCAGCGCCCCGAGGGCGGCGGCGGCATTTCGCGGCTGATCGAAGAAGGCAATGTGTTCGAACGGGGCGGCGTGAATTTTTCGCACGTCACCGGCGCGGCATTGCCGCCATCGGCCGCAGCCGCGCGCCCTGAACTCGGCGGCAAGGCGTGGGAAGCGATGGGCGTGTCGCTGGTGCTGCATCCGCGTAACCCGTATGCGCCCACGGTGCACATGAATGTGCGCTTTTTCAGCACTGTGAATGCGAACGGCGAACCCGTATGGTGGTTCGGCGGCGGCATGGACCTGACGCCGTATTATGGCGATGCGGGCGATGTGAAGCACTTCCACCAGGTGTGCCATGATGCGCTGGCGCCGTTTGGCGCACAGCTGCATCCGAAGTTCAAACAGTGGTGCGACGATTATTTCTACCTGAAGCACCGGCGCGAAGCGCGCGGCGCCGGCGGCATCTTCTTCGATGACTTCAATGCCCTGGGCTTTGACGACAGTTTCGCCATGCTGCGCAGCGTGGGCGACGCATTCATCGATGCGTATGTGCCGGTGCTGGCGCGGCGCAAGGACACGCCCTACGGCGAACGCGAACGCGATTTCCAGTGCTACCGGCGCGGGCGCTATGTCGAGTTCAACCTGGTGTTCGACCGCGGCACCCTGTTCGGGCTGCAGTCAGGCGGCCGCACCGAGGCGATCCTGATGTCGATGCCGCCCGTGGTCAAGTGGCGCTACGACTGGCACCCGGAGGCGGGCAGTCCCGAAGCGGCGCTGTATACTGACTTCCTAGTGCATCGCGACTGGCTGCAGGCGTGACAATAGGTCGTACGGCGGGTAGCACGGCATGCGTGACGCTGCTGGGCGGCAGCTACGATCCGGTCCATTGTGGCCACGTCGCGCTGGGCACGCATTTTTCCAGTTTGCTGCACGCCGATGAACTGCGCGTCATTCCGGCCGGCGCGCCCTGGCAAAAGGGCAAGCTGGGCGCCACCGGCCAGCAGCGCGCCGAGATGGCCGGCCTGGCCTTCGCCGGCCTGCCCCTGCCCGTGGTGATCGACCGCCAGGAGATCGAGCGCAGCGAGCATGGCCAGGCCAGCTACACCATCGATACCTTGCGCAAGGTACGCGCCGAACTGGGACCGCGCGCTTCCATCGTTTTCCTGATGGGCGCGGACCAGCTGCAGCGGCTTGCGACATGGCGAGAATGGCAGCAATTATTTGAATACGCGCATATCTGCGTCGCGGCCCGCCCCGGCTTCGCGCTGAATGACACAGCAGTACCGCAAGTGGTCGCCGACGAATTTTCGCGCCGCCTGGGGTCTCTGGACAGCATCCGCAACACGCCGCACGGTCTGACTTATCTGGCACAGGACTTCGCGGTGGATATCTCCGCCACCGAAATACGTGCGGCATTACAACGAGGGAATCGGGCAAACTCGCTTGTTTCCCCGCTAGTGCTAGACTATATTGAACAACATAATTTATACAAAAGCTAAATGGACATCAAAAAACTGCAAACCCTCGTCGTTGACGCCCTTGAAGACGTCAAAGGTCAAGACATCGCCGTCTTCGAAACGAGTCACCTGACCAGCCTGTTCGACCGCATCGCGATCGTCTCCGGTACCTCGAACCGCCAAACCAAGGCGCTGGCCGCCTCGGTGCGCGACAAGGTCAAGGATGCCGGCGGCCAGATCATCGGCATGGAAGGCGAGGACACCGGTGAATGGGTGCTGGTCGATCTGGGCGACATGATCGTCCACATCATGCAAGCGCCTATCCGCGCCTACTACCGCCTGGAAGAAATCTGGGGCGACACCCCCGTCAAGCTGGGTGCCGCCAAGCGCGCGCCGAAAAAAGCGGCCGGCGACGAGCCGAAAAAGGTCAGCGGCCATCTGGCGGCAAGCAAGGCCAATGTGGAAGCTTCGCCCGTGATCGAAAAGAAAACGCCAGCGAAGAAGGCCACGGCTGCCACCGCCGCCAAGAAAGCTCCGGCGAAAAAAGCCGCCGCGCCCAAAGCTGTCGGCAAGACCGTGAAAGTCGCGCCGACCAAGACCGAAGCGGCCGCAGTGAAAGCACTGAAAGCGCTGCCGGAGAAAAAAGTACGCGCCCCACGCGCGGCCAAGCCGGCAGCCGATGCTGCACCGGCAAAAACCGTGATCAAGCGTATCAAAAAAGTCGAAGCGTAAGCATCGATGCAGCTCATCATCGCTGCAGTCGGCCATAAAATGCCGGCGTGGATAGAGACGGGCTTCGCGGAATACGCGAAGCGCATGCCGCCGGAATTGCGCATCGTGCTGAAGGAAATCAAGCCGGTGGAGCGTTCCGGCAGCAAGACCGCCGCCACGGCGATGGCGCTGGAACGTGAACGCATCGAAGCCGTCTTGCCCAAGGGCGTGCGCATCATCGCCCTCGACGAACGCGGCAAGGACCTGACCAGCGTCGGCCTGTCGCAGCAATTGATGGCGTGGCAGCAGGATGGCCGCGATACGGCTTTCCTGATCGGCGGCGCCGACGGCCTCGATCCGCAACTCAAGGCACGTGCCGAAGGCATGCTGCGCATTTCCAGCATGACCCTGCCGCACGGCGTGGTGCGTGTGATCCTTGCCGAGCAGTTGTACCGCGCCTGGTCGATCACGCAAAACCATCCCTATCACCGCGTCTGAACTTCCCCATGAAACCGGCTGATAACAAGATCTATCTCGCTTCCAAAAGCCCGCGCCGGCGCGAACTGCTGCGCCAGATCGGCATCGATTTCGAATTGCTGCTGCTGCGCAGCGACGGCCCGCGCGGCGCCGACGTCACCGAGGAAGTCCTCGATGGCGAGTCTGCGCTCGACTATGTGGCCCGCGTGGCGAATGAAAAAGCCGCCTTTGCCTGGGACCTCGTGCGCCGCCGCCACCTGACGCCGCGCCCCGTGCTGGCGGCCGACACCACCGTCACCATCGACGGCGTCATCCTCGGCAAGCCGGCGGGCCGGGAGGAAGCCGTGGCCATGCTGCAGCAGCTGTCGGGACGCACGCACGAAGTACTCACCTCGATCGCCGTACACTACAAGGATTTCGCCGAGCAGCGCACGCAGGTGTCGCAAGTGCGCTTCGGCGTACTCTCGCCCGCCTCCATCGCTGCGTATTGCGCCACGCCGGAACCCTACGACAAGGCCGGCGGCTACGGCATCCAGGGCAGCGCCGCGCTGTTCGTCGAGCACATCGAAGGCAGCCATTCCGGCATCATGGGCCTGCCCCTGTACGAAACTGCACAGTTGCTACGGCTGGCAGGTTTGCCCTTGCCCTGAACACGGGTATGATGTCATTCGTTGCCTCCACTCCCGCGCCTCCATGAACGAAGACATCCTGATCAATATCACGCCGCAAGAAACCCGCGTCGCCCTCATCCTGCAGGGCGCCGTGCAGGAACTGCACATCGAGCGCACGCTCACGCGCGGCCTGGCCGGCAATGTGTATTCCGGCAAAGTGGTGCGGGTATTGCCGGGCATGCAGTCGGCCTTCATCGACATCGGCCTGGAACGCGCGGCCTTTTTGCACGTGGCCGACATCTGGGAAGCGCGCGGCCACGACGGCCAGAACGCCACGCCGGCGCCGATCGAAAAAATCCTGTTTGACGGCCAGGTGCTGACGGTGCAGGTGATCAAGGACCCGATCGGCACCAAGGGCGCGCGCCTGTCGACGCAGATTTCCATCGCCGGACGCATGCTGGTCTACCTGCCGCAAGACAAACACATCGGCATCTCGCAGAAAATCGAGAAGGAAGCGGAACGCGAGCAGTTGCGCGTGCGCCTGCAAAGCCTGCTGCCGCCCGACGAAAAGGGCGGCTATATCGTGCGTACCATGGCCGAGGACGCGTCCGACGCGGACCTGAAGGCGGACGTCGACTACCTGAGAAAAACCTGGAGCACGATCACGCACGGCGCGCGCACGCGTCCCGCCACCAGCCTGCTGCACCAGGACTTGAACCTGGCGCAGCGCGTGCTGCGCGACTTCGTCGGCGATGAAACGGCCACCATCCAGGTCGATTCGCGCGAAAACTACGTGAAATTGCGCGAGTTCGCGGAAATCTACACGCCCAGCGAATTGACGCGCCTGCAGCACTACACGGGCGAGCGCCCGCTGTTCGATTTATATGGCGTGGAAGAAGAAATTTTGCGCGCGCTGGGGCGCCGGGTCGACCTGAAATCGGGCGGCTACCTGATCGTCGACCAGACGGAAGCGATGACCACCATCGACGTCAACACGGGCGGCTTTGTCGGCGGGCGCAATTTCGCCGACACGATTTTCAAGACCAACCTGGAAGCGGCGCACGCCATCGCGCGCCAGCTGCGCCTGCGCAACCTGGGCGGCATCATCATCCTCGACTTCATCGACATGGACAATGCCGAGCACCGCAACGCCGTGCTGGCCGAACTGAAACGCACCTTGTCGCGCGACCGCACCAAGGTCTCGGTGAGCAATTTCTCCCCGCTGGGCCTGGTGGAAATGACGCGCAAGCGCACGCGCGAGTCGCTCGCCCACATCCTGTGCGAACCGTGCCCCGCCTGCGCCGGCAAGGGCCAAGTCAAGACCTCGCGCACGATCTGCTATGAAATCCTGCGCGAACTGCTGCGCGAAGCGAAGCAGTTCAACCCGCGCGAATTCCGCATCCTCGCCTCGCAGGAAGTCGTCGATTTGTTTTTAGAGGAAGAATCGCAGCACCTGGCCATGCTCGGTGATTTCATCGGCAAGAAAATTTCGCTGCAGGTGGAAAATGCCTACCACCAGGAGCAGTACGACGTGATTTTGATGTAGTCATGCCCGGCAGCACGACCTTCTGGCGCGATCCGCTTCTACCCCACGTGGAAAGCCGGCGCGCGTGCCACAGCCGGGCGTGCTACAAGCCGCACAGCCATCCCACGTTTTCCATCGGCGCCGTCGATTCGGGCGGCAGCATCTTTACGGGCAGCAATGAGGGCAAGGTGGCTCTTGGCAATGGCAGCCTGGTGCTGGTGCCGGCCGGCTGCGTGCACGCCTGCAATCCCCTGCCTGACGCCGTCTGGAGCTACCAGATGCTGCATCTCGATGCGCAGTGGCTGCATAGCCACGTGCCGCAGCTGGATGCAAGCAGCGCCAGCGTACTGCACGAACCTGTCCTGTATGCGCAGTTCTGTGCCATGAATGCGCTACTGTTCTCGCCCGCAGCCGCGGCCGCCAAGCAAGAGGCCCTGCTGGCCTTGCTACACGCCTGTGCCGATGCCTGCGGGGCAATCCCCCTCCCCTCGCACGCTGCCCGCATCCCGATGCAACTACGCCCGGTAGTGCAGCAGCTGCAGTCTCAACCGCTGGCCAGCCTGGCGCAACTGGCCGAACTGGCCGGCATGAGCCGCTACCAGCTGATCCGCGCCTTCCGCGCCGCCACCGGCATGACGCCGCATGCCTACCAGCTGAATCTGGGCGTCAACCGCGCGCGCAGCGGCTTGCAGGCGGGCAACGCCCTGGCCGACATCGCCTGTGAGCTGGGGTTTGCCGACCAGAGCCACCTGCAGCGCGTCTTCAAGGCGCATGCCGGCATCACGCCGGGACGCTATCGCGGCTGAAGCGCCTGCAATTTTCTTCAATACAGACCGGAGCGTCCCCCCGCATACTCGCGCATCGCCATTGCCGGAGTCGCGTTTCATGCAGGATTTTCTCCTTATCGCCGCCGCCCACTTCCTCGCGCTGCTGTCGCCGGGGCCCGATTTTTTCCTCGTCGCCCGCAGCGCGCTGGCGCACGGCTGGCGCGGCGCCATGCCAGCGTGCATCGGCATCGCACTGGCCAATGGCGTGTTCATCGTGGCGGCGTTTGGCGGCGTCGCCGTGCTGCATCCGGGCAGTCCCCTGTTTATCGCCGTGCAATTGGCGGGCTGCGCTTATCTGCTGTACCTCGGCGGGCTATTCCTGCGCCATGCGGGCACCACGACGCTGACGGCAGCGCCGGCCGCCACGCCCGGCAAGGCGCACTGGCGCAACGGCCTGGGCATGGGTTTCCTGTCTGCCATCCTGAATCCGAAGAATGCGCTGTTCTACGTGAGTCTGGCGTCCGTCGTCGCCAGCCGGCAAACGGACAGCGGCTCGGTCGTGCTGTATGGCGTGTGGATGGTGTGTGCCGTGCTGGCGTGGGACATGGCGGTGGCGCTGGCCATCGGCAATGGCACGCTGCGGCAGCGCTTCGCGCGCGCGCTGCCGAGCCTGGAGCGGCTATCGGGCGTGATGCTGATCGTGCTGGCGGTGCTGCTGCTGGTAAATGTCGCCAGCAGCAGTGTCTGACGGATCAGGCGGGCAGCGGGTCCAGGTAAAACACGGCATACACTTTCAACGGTGTGGTCTCCGTGGCCTTTTCCGAACGCACGACGGAGCAGTCGTCGGCGGCGAGGCTGCGCCAGTTCTGGATGCCCGCCTTGGCGAACATCGCGTGTGCAGGGGCGTTGGCCGCCAGGTCCAGCACCAGGCAGGCGTTGCGCGGACCGGCGCCGTAGTTGACGGCGCGGATCTCGATGCCGAAGGTCGTCATCCACGGTTCCCACAGGCCTTTTTCCTTGCCGGCGGCCATGCGGTCGAGCATCTCGCCGAAAGTCAGGCCCTTTTTGACGGTGCTGCGCAGGGCGGTCAGCGACGGCGCCAGACGCGGATCGGGCTGCTTGTTGCCAGCGCGAATCTCGGCGATCGCTTTCAGTTCCTTGATGATGGCCGCATCGCGTTCCGTGTAATCGCGCATGCGCGCATAAAACTCGGCGTCCAGGAAGGGATTGACGGTCAGCTTGGCGACGCCCTCTTCGCGGCGTTTGGGGGATGGCGTATTGGTTTTGGTCATGGCGATAGAGGGCAAGAGAAACGATGAGGGGCGCCAGTTTAACACCTTGCGACAGCGCCGGCATGCCTTGCCGGCGCTTTCCTGCTACGTCGGGTGGGAACGCGATGGTGCAAGGGCCGCGGCGCGCGCGGCGGGCGGCATGAAAGCGCGCCGCGGCCCGAAGAGGAAAACAGCGCCCGCATACAGTCCCGCCAGGGGAAAACGTACTTCCTTGAGCAATTGATGGAAAATGGCGATCGACTGCGCGCGGGTCACGGGAATATCGGCGCGCCACTGGCACAGCACGTCATGCACGAGGCTGGCATGATAGGTCGCCGGCAGGCCCAGGTGCTGCGCGCCATCGGGCGTGCCCACGTAAAACAGGCCGAGCACGCTGATGCAGGGCGAACAGCCATCCCAGGCATAGCCGGCGCGGATGCGGATCGCCGATTCGCGTATCGTCACCCACTCGTTTTCAAACTCTATGCCTTCGAGCAAGGGAGAGCAATAGCCATAGTCGCTGCCCAGCGCATAGCGCCAGGCATTGCCGGGCATGCCGAAATTCTTCGGCATCAGCTGCCCCGCCGAGGCGAGCGCCGCTGTTGTTGCTTGCCTGTCATCTGCATGGTTTTGTCTTGATCATTATCAATATCAAGATTTAAACATACTCAAGCAAAACAAGCGCAATCAGCGGCAAGCGCGCGGCGGCGCCGTCGACTCGCGCACCACGAGTTCCGGCTTCAGGCGCACGTCCAGCACGGCGGCATCGGGTGTATCGATGGTTTGCAGGATCAGGCGCGCCGCTTCCGTGCCGATGCCATGATGGCGGATGCGGATGGTGCTCAACGGCGGACGGATCATGTCCATATAGGGCATATCGTTGTGGCCCACCACGGAAATATCTTCGGGGCAACTCAAGCCCAGCTCGCGGATGGCGTCATAGCAGCCGATGGCCACCAGGTCGCTGCCGGCCACCACGGCCGTCGTCTGCGGCGACTGGCGCAGCAGTTCCAGCAGGGCCGCCTTGCCGCATTCGCGCGAGTAACCGCTGCTCTCGAAGACGAACGCCTGCGACGGATCGAGTTCGCTGGCCTGGATGGCGGCCAGGAAGCCCAGGCGGCGCACGTGGCCCGTGGACAGGTTTTCCGGTCCCGCAATGTGCGCGATATGGCGGTGGCCCAGCGCCAGCAGGTGCTCGACGGCCAGGCGCATGCCGACCACGTCATCGCTGACGACGCAGGAAGCGACGCCCGTCTCGTCGCTGCGGTTGACGGTGACCACGGGCACGTTCTGGTCGATGCACATCTTGATGACGGGATCATCGCGACGCGCCGTGGCCAGGATCAGGCCATCGACCTGCTGCCCCAGCAGGCGGTTAATGACAAACAACTGCTCTTCCTCGTCGGCGCCCACATTGGCGACGATGGCCAGGTAGCCATGCTTGCGCAAGCCTTCCTCGATGCCCAGCAGGATGGGGGGGAACACGGCATTCGTGATATCCGGCAAGACCACGCCGATGATGCGCGACTTGCGCGTGACCAAGGTGGAAGCGGCGCGGTTTGGCCGGTAGCCCAGCCGTCCCGCCTCGGCCAGCACGCGTGCCGCCACTTCGGCGCTGACCATTTGCCGCGTTGCCGGATTCATCACGCGCGAGACGGTGGAAAAATGCACGCCGCTGGCCCGCGCTACGTCGCTTAAGGTGGGGTTCTTGTTTGTCATGGGCTTCCCGGATCGCAATACCGCGATTTTATCGCAAAAAATCCCCATCCCGTCAAAAACCGAGCAAACGCTTGCATTGAAATAAAGCCCTCGCCCAAAGCGGTTTTGATCGACTTCCCCTCAAACGAGCCTTGACAGCGTGCAAACGCTTGCATAACATGGCTCAGATTGACCACTCGGGCCCTGTATGCCCTTCCCAGAATTCCTATGTCTACTTCCCACAGCAAGCACGCCGACCAGAACGGCGAAACTTTCAACCTGAAAGAAGCCGCCCTCGCCTATCACGCCGAACCGCGCGCAGGCAAGATTTCCGTCACGCCAACCAAACCGCTGGGCGATGCCCGCGCCCTGACCCTGGCGTACTCGCCGGGCGTGGCGTTCGCCTGCGAAGCCATCGTGGACGATCCGCGCACGGCCGGCACCTACACCTCGCGCAGCAACCTGGTGGCCGTGATCACCAACGGCACGGCCGTACTGGGCCTGGGCGATATCGGCCCGCTGGCCAGCAAACCCGTGATGGAAGGCAAGGCTTGCCTGTTCAAGCAGTTTGCCGACGTCGACGTGTTCGACATCGAACTGGCGGAAAACGATCCCGACCTGTTCATCGACACCGTGGTGCGCATGGAGCCGACCTTCGGCGGCATCAACCTGGAAGACATCAAGGCGCCCGACTGCTTCTATATCGAGCAACAATTGCGCAAGCGCATGAACATTCCCGTCTTCCATGACGATCAGCATGGCACGGCCATCATCGTCGCGGCCGGCATCCTGAACGGCCTGGAACTGGTGGGCAAGGATATCGGCAACGTCAAGGTGGCCGTCTCGGGCGCCGGCGCCGCCTCGATCGCCTGCCTGGACCTGCTCGTCTCGCTCGGCCTGAACAAGTCGCTGCTGAAGGTCTGCGACAGCCAGGGCGTGATCTATCCGGGCCGCGACGCCAACATGGAAGAGAACAAGGCACGCTACGCGAATGACACGAGCGACCGCGACCTGGCTGACGCCATGGTCGGCGCCGACATCTTCATCGGCGTCTCGAAGGGCGGCGTGGTGAGCGCGCAGATGGTCGAATCGATGGCCGCCAAGCCGCTGATCTTCGCCCTGGCCAATCCGCATCCAGAAATCGCCCCGGAAAAAGTGCACGCCGTGCGCGACGACGCCATCGTCGCCACGGGCCGCTCGGACTACCCGAACCAGATCAACAACGTGCTGTGCTTCCCCTACATCTTCCGCGGCGCGCTCGACGTGGGCGCCACCACCATCAATGAAGAAATGAAGCTGGCCTGCGTGCGCGCCATCGCCGCACTGGCCAAGGAACCATTGCCAGGCCACGAAACCAGCGCGCTGACGCCGCTGCAACTGATACCATCGCCGTTCGACGAGCGCCTGCGCAGCTGGGTCGCCCCGGCCGTCTCGCAAGCGGCAATCGCCACCGGCGTGGCCACGCGCGTGCCGGCGACTGCCTGAAGCGCATGAGAAAGACGCTCTGCCCTTAGCAAAACCATAGCAAGTTACCATTGCTTACAAAAAAACCATGGCCAAAAACCATGGTTTTTCTCGCTTCCCCTTGGTCTATCCTGGATAGTTGCCAACAATGAAATTATCTGAAGGTATTTTTGCATAAACCTTCGATTACAATGACGGCTACTTTATGTTGCTACAGTTGCCAGATTGGCGACGATATGCGTTACCAAGGATATTCATGCTCGGTCTGACTTCTATTTGTATATTTCTTTTTTCTGCATTGTCGTTGGCAGTTACCAGCGGATACTCATTCGGGGCTTTACCCCTTCTGCTTGCCAGCACCTGTCTGCTATGGAAACGGCCCCGCCTGAATCTGCAGCGCCAGGATTATCTGCTGCTGGGCACGCTACTATTGTATTTCTTCGTTTTCACGGCAAACATGCTGTACCACGCCGATCCGACGCGCGAACTCGACATCCCTCTGCGCGCGCTACTGGCAGCACCGGTACTGCTGTTACTGCTCGCCTATCCGCCTCGCCCCGCAGCGTGGTGGAGTGGAGTTGCCATCGGGGCAATCGCAAGCGCTGCACTGGCGTTTTGGCAATTGATCGTCCTGCATTTGGAGCGTCCACAAGCGGCAACCAGCAATGCTATTCACTACGGCAATGCCAGCATGTTGCTAGGCATGCTACTCCTTTGCGGCTTGGGCTGGGCTCGTGAACAACGCAATCGTACGACATGGACATTATTAATCCTCGCAGGCACCTTGGCTGGCGTCCTCGGTTCCATCGTCAGTGGCAGTCGCGGCGGTTGGCTGGTTTTGCCTGTCTGTACGGGGATCATTGCACTGCACCATGCAAAAACACATGACAAACGCTATATCATAGGAGCGGTCATTGTCATCATCATCACACTGGGCTCGCTTACCTACGCATTGCCCAACTCCCAGATACGCAAACGGATGGATATCGCTGTCAATGAGATGCAAGATTTTGAATACGGCGCTGACCTCAAGTGGTCGTCCGTCGGCCAACGTCTTGAGATGTGGCGCACGGCCCTGCTGATGTCAAGCGAGCACGTGTGGATGGGCATCGGCCGTACTGGTTATCTGGAGGAAAAACGCATCATGGTGGCAGAAGGAAAAATGAGCGACGTCATCAGTAACTATACCAATGCCCACAATGACTATCTCGACACATTGGTCAAACGCGGCATCACTGGCCTGCTGGCCCTGTTGCTGCTCTTCCTTGCGCCGCTGGCCCTGTTTGCCCGCGCCTTGCGCCACAGCGCCAGCCCAGCCCAGCCGTATGCGCTGGCCGGCGTGGTACTGTGCACCTGCTACATGATTTTTGGCCTGACGACGAGCTCGCTAACTTTGAACATTGGCATCATCATGCTGGTCTTCCCGATGGTGATACTGTGGTCCATGCTGCGCCATCAAGAACGTACTACCTGAGTTCGTTTTCCGCCCAACCGTTTTTGCTGTCCCCTGCAAGGAACCGTATTGATGCTCACGCCCGACCTGAAGCGCCTCACCGCGCTGCACGCGCCGTATAAAAAACATCTGGCCCTGGCCCTGCTGGCGATGGTCGTCACGGCGGCGACAGAACCATTGTTGCCCTATGCACTCAAGTTGCTGCTCGACAATGGCTTCGGCGGCAAGGTCAATTTCTCGTTCTGGCTGGTGCCGCTGATCGTCGTCGGCATCTTTGCCATGCGCGGCGCCTCGACGTTTGCCAGCAGTTACCTGATGAGCTATGTCTCCACACGCATCCTCAACGAACTGCGGCGGCGGATGTTTGCCAGCATGCTCAACCTGCCCATCGACTTTTACAACACGCATACGGTCGGCAAGGTCATCAATTCCATCATGTTCGAGGTACAGCAGATCATCGAGATGGTGACCAAGGTGTTTACCTCGATCGTGCGCTCCTCGCTGACTGTGCTGGGCCTGCTGGCCTGGCTGCTGTACCTGAACTGGGCCCTGACCCTGGTGACCCTGGTGCTGCTTCCCGTGCTGACCATCGTGGTGCGCACCACGGGCAAGCGCCTGAAAAAACTCAACCGCGACTCGCTGGCCGTCAATGCCGAGCTGACCCAGGTCATCGAGGAAACCACGCGCGCGCAGCAAGTGATCAAGATCTTCGGCGGCCAGGACTACGAAAAGTCGCGCTTCGAAGAGCGCGCCGAACAATTGCGCCGCTACAGCATGCGCATGACCACCACCTTTTCCGCCACCGTGCCCATTACCCAGGTGATCACGGCCGCCGCCGTGGCCCTGGTCATCGTGATGGCCCTGTTCCAGTCGGAGCACGGACAAATCACCGTAGGTGGCTTTGTTTCCTTCATCACGGCCATGCTGATGCTGCTGACGCCGCTGAAACAGCTGGCCGAAGTCAATGGCCCGCTGCAGCGCGGCATGGCCGCCGCCGAGGAAGTCTTTCTGCTGATAGACAAGACGCCGGAACGCACGGGCGGCAAGCCCCTGGCTGGCCGCTGCAGCGGGCACATCGAATTCAAGGACGTGAGCTTTACCTACCCTGGCCATCCGGAACCGGCCTTGCAACACATAAATCTGAGCATCGCGCCTGGACAGACGGTGGCTTTTGTCGGCATGTCCGGCGGGGGCAAATCGACCCTGGTCAGCCTGCTGCCGGGCTTTTACTCGGCTACCGGCGGCCAGATTTTGCTCGACGGACAGAATATCGATGATATCGCCCTGACGAGCCTGCGCAAGCAGATCGCCATGGTCAGCCAGCAAGTGGTGCTGTTCGACGATACCCTGGCCGCCAACATCGCATATGGCGACGCGGCGCCGGACCGGCAGCGCATCGAAGCGGCAGCGGCAGCCGCCTTCCTGTCCGACGTGATCGATGGCTTGCCCGACGGACTCGAAACGCGCCTCGGCGACAACGGCTCGCGCCTGTCCGGCGGCCAACGCCAGCGCGTGGCCATCGCCCGCGCCATTTACAAGGATGCGCCCATCCTGATCCTCGATGAAGCCACCTCGGCACTGGACACGGAGGCGGAACGGGCCGTGCAGGCGGCGCTGGAGCACCTGATGCAGGGTAAAACCACCTTAGTTATTGCTCATCGACTATCAACAATTGAACGTGCGGACTGTATCGTGGTATTGTCACACGGGAAAATAATGGAAACGGGCAGTCACCTACAATTATTGGATGCCAACGGCGCGTATGCCAATCTGCATCGCCTGCAATTTTCCCAGCAAGTAATTTGACACCATCGAATGAATACCCTGAAATCGTATTGATACATGACGCCTTTGATTCCCGCCGAACTTCTACAAAAGTCGGACAAAATTCTTTTCATCGCCCATCTGGCGCTGGGAGACTTCACCTATCTGCAAAATGGCTTCCGCGCCTTTGCCGCGGCCTACCCGCATATTAAAATCCACCTGTGGGTCGATGAGGTCCGGCGCACGTCGGACGCCAGGCAATGGGAAGGCTTGCGCACCTATTCGCTGTACGATTGGGTCGAACAGTCGGGTCTGTTCGCCAAGGTCTACCGCAAGACCTACAGCCCGGCCCTGTACGAGGAGTCTCTGCAAGAGGCCCGGGCAGAACAGTATCCGGTCGTCGTCTCGCTGGCCCACGTGCGGCCACAGCAGTATGCGGATCTTGCCCGCGAAATCAGTCCGCACGGGCTGGTGATCGGCACGCGCAAGCCGTTCAGCCCGCTACGTCCCTGGCATTATCTGGCCTACCGCAAGATCGACGCCGTGCTGGCGTCGTATGCGGGACAGGATGCGGGCGAGCACCATATCAGCAGCGTGTATGCAGACTGGTTCCATCAATTGACGGGACTCGAGATTCCCGTGGCCGAACGCTATCCCTTCGTGCACATTCCCGAACATGCGCTGCAGCAGGCGCAGGAGCAGTTGACCGCCTGGGGCTTTGCACCGCGCCAGGGGCCGCTCGTCCTGTTGAATCCATTCGCCAAGTCGCACAAGCGCGGCTGGCCGCTGGAACGCATTGCCGAGCTGATCGCGCGCATGCAGGCGATGCCGAAATGGCAGCATGCCTGCTTCCTGATCAATGCCATGCCGCAGGAACTGGCCAAGGTGGATGCCGTCGTGCAGGCGCGCAACTTGCCCCGCACGCAGGCCTTCAGCGCCGTCGACAACTTTTTCCAGCTGCCGGCCATGCTGGCCCAATGCGACCTGATTATTTCGGTGGAAACATCGATCATGCATCTGGCGAACGCCGTGCATGTGCCCGTGGTGGCATTGATGCGCAAGAAAAATCCCGAATGGGCGCCCTTCGACAGCGCCAACAGCACCGTCATCACGGTGGCGCGGCGCAGCGACTGGGTCAAGGCGATTTCAAGCGATCAGGTATTGAAGGCCATCGCTTAGAGCCCTCAGCCGCGGCTAGCCTGGGCCCAGCATGCTGATGCGCACCAGGTCGGCCACGTTATCGACGCCCAGCTTGTCCATCAACCTGGCCTTGTGCACTTCCACGGTACGCACGGAAATACCGAGCGCCGGGGCAATGTCCCGGTTATGCTGCCCCGTCACCACCAATTGCATCACTTCCCGCTCGCGCGGCGTCAGGGCGCGCAGCAAGGCCTGTCCCTCGACTTGGCGCAGCAGCTGGCCGCGTGCGTGCGCCTCGCGCGAAAACGCTTCCTCAATAGCGGCCAGCAGCTTGTCGTGGTCGAATGGCTTTTCCAGGAAATCGCTGGCCTGCGCCTTGAACGCCTGGCGCGCCAGGGCCACGTCGCCATGTCCCGTGATGATGATGATGGGCAACATGCACTTCAGCTCCAGCAAACGACGCTGCAGGCTCAAGCCATCCATGCCCGACATGCGGATATCGATCAGCAAACAACCGGCCCACTCGCGCCGCCAGCTGTGCAGGAAATCCTCGCCGCAGGAAAACAGGGCCGTGCGGTAGCCACGGACACCCAGCAGCAAACCCAGCGCATCGCGCACAGCGGGGTCATCATCTACGATAAACACCGTCAAATTACTTGTCACCATACTCTCCAGTAACGGCCGTGCTGGCGCGCGCCAGGGGCAGAACAAAACGAAAAATACCATGCTTGCCCACTTCGGCCCATAGCTGGCCGCCATGCGCTTCAACAATGGCGCGGCTGAGCACCAGGCCCAACCCCAGGCCACTGGCCTTGGAAGACACAAAGGGCTCGAACAGACGCGCCGCCAGGCTGTTGGAAATGCCGGGCCCGCTATCCTCCACGGACAAGCGCAGCCGCCCGCCTTCAAGCCGCTCGGCCGACACCGTGATGCGACGCTGGCCGCGCGGCTGGCCCAGCACCGCATCCTGCGCATTGGCCAGCAGGTTACGCAACACCAGTTCGATCTGCAGGCGGTCGGCGTTCACAGCCAGCGGCGACGGCGGCGCCAGCACCAGTTCGATGCCGTGTTCATGGAATAGCGGCGTAAACTGGCGCGCCATGCCATCGATCAGGGCGCTCGCCTCCACCGCTTCGAGCTGCATCGCGCCCGTGCGGAAGAAGTCGCGCAGGCGGCGCACCACCTCCGCGGCGCGTCCCGATTCGACGATCATATGGCCGACCGCGCTTTGCAGCAAGGCGCCGTTCTCGCCACGCTCCAGCAGGTATTCGCACGCCTTGCCATAGGTCGACAAGGCCGTCAGCGGCTGGTTCAGCTCATGCGCCAGGGCAGCGGCCATCTCGCCGGCGGCCGCCAGGCGCATCGTGTGCTTGAGTTCATCGGCCACCTGGCGCATTTCATCGACGACGATGCCGATAAAAAACCCCACCAGCGCCAGCACGGCATCGAGCATCTGCAATTCATAAAACTGGATATCGACCGCATGCGACCATTTCACCAGGGTGATGATGCACAGTTGCAGCACAAACACGGCCAGTACGGCGCCATGCAAACCCTGGCGCGAGGCGGCCCAGATCACGGGAAGAAACAGGAAATAGAAATGCTTGTATTCCGAACGCACGATGGAGCCGAAGACGCTCCACAGCACGAAGCTGGCCAGGGCCAGATAAGCCAGGGTTTCCCAGCGCCAGACGGCGGCCCTCAGGCGCTCGCGTCCCCGCTCGCTGAACAGTACCCATATCAGCGGCATCGACACGACCATGCCTACCGTGTCACCGATGCCGAAACGCCACACCGCCGTCCCCCACTCGCCGGCCGGGATACGCCCTGTCAGCGACAGCAGCGAAATATAGCCGAAGGCGTTGAACATGGTGCCAAGCAAGACGATGGCGACCCAGGTGACCAGCCGGCGCCGGTTATCGAAGATATCGCTGCTGCTGAAACTGCGGCGCAGGGCAGTACCGATTCCGCCATATCCGAGCACCAGCCACGCCGAACACAGCACGGTCAATGGCAGGCCGGCGGGCATGCCGCGCACCAGCACCTCGCCGGCCAGCAGCGCAATAAACCAGGGCAGCGCCGCCTTGCGGCCATGGATCAGCCAAAAAACCAGGCCCAGCGCGGGATCCGGATTCCAGGGCGTGATGTTCAGTCCATACATCGGGTCGATATATGTGGCCCAGTCGAACAGCAGGTACAGGCCGACAAAGGCGGGATACGGCAGGTAGCGGGACAGGAATGGGCGCATAACGGTGTTTTCTGACTGTCCCGCATTATGCATCGCAGGCGTGCGCCACGCCATGCCATCTTGCGTTATATACACATAAAATAATCTTCATGCAATACCACAAGACGCGCAGTCAGGCATCGGCCAGCGGCAACCGTACCTCCACCAGCAAGCCCAGGCCACCATTGCCACGGTGCAACTGAATCGTGCCGCCATGCTGGCGTACTACCGAGGCAACGATGGACAAGCCCAGGCCGCTGCCCGGCTGCGGCTGCTGCGGCGCGCGGAAGAAACGGTCGAACACGCGCTCATACAGGGCCGGCGCGATGCCTGGCCCCTGATCGGCCACATGCACGACGGCGTGGCCCCGTTCCGCGTGCAGCGACACCGTCACGCTGCTGCCACGCGGACTGTACTTGATGGCGTTTTCCACCAGGTTGTCGATCAGCGATACCAGGCTTTCACGCTGGCCTGGCACGCGCAGCGACACGCTGGCCTGCAGCTCGAGTTCGATGCCGCCCGCTTGTGCCAGGCCGGACAGGGCAGCCAGACGGTCTTGCAGCAAGGTATCGAGCGCCTGCAGCCGGAGTTGCTCACCCGCCTCCGCCTGCACCTCGCTGCGCGTCAGTTGCAGCAACTGGCCCACCAGGCGCGCCGCGCGGTTGCCGCTGTTCAGGATGCCGTCCAGCAACTCCTGCTGGCGTGGGTCATGCGTCTGGCCCTGCAGGGCCTCGACATTGACGCGCATGGCCGCCAGCGGCGTGCGCAGTTCATGCGTGGCGTCGGCGATGAAGCTGCGCTCGCGCGCGGCGCTCGTGTCGACGCGCTGCAACAGCGCATTGATATTGTCGACCAGCGCCGCCAGTTCGCCGTGCGGCGGCTTGAACGTCAGCGGACGCAAATCCTGCGGGCCGCGCGCCGCCACCTCCTGCGCCACCTTGCGCCACGGGCGCATGGCCAGACGGATCGACAGCCAGGCCGGCAACAGCAGAAAAGGCAAGCTGATCAGTAACGGCAGCAAGTAATAACCATGTGAATTGATGGTGACGAAGAATTGCCAGGCGCCGCCCGCCTCCAGCACGGTCACGCGCGTGACGCCCTCGACCAGGCTGCGGCTGCGCCAGGCCTGGCCCTTGATATACACCACTTCCATCTGCTCCGGGCCGGCGCTGCGGATACCGCTGGGCGCGTCGGGCGACTTGTAGACCAGCTTGCCGTCACGCCAGACCAGAATGCGCGGCGCCAGCTCCGGCAACTGCCCCATTTCAAACTCCTCGCGCAAGGCTTCATCGATCGCACGCAGGCTGTGCTGCTGTCGCTGCGGCTGGTCGGCCAGATTGTCGGCCACGCTGATGATGGCGCGCAGCACGCCGCGGCTCACATTGCTCGCTTCGCCGGTGCCCTCGATCAGCACATACGCGACCGCCAGGCTCCACAACACTGTCAGCATCAGCATTTGCGCCATCATCAGGCGGCGCACCAGCGTGGGGCGCCACAACATGCGCCAGAAACGCCCCATCATGTGCCGGCGCCAGGCTGAGCGGGCGTATCGCCCTGCTGGTCGATCACATAACCGACGCCGCGCACGGTACGGATATAGCCTTCGCCTATCTTGCGGCGCAGGTTACCCATATGTACATCCAGGGTATTGCTGGCATTGGCCAGGCCGCCCGGCAGGATGTGTTCCTCCAGCACGCGGCGCGTGATGACGCGGTTGGCGCGCATCAGCAAGGTTTTCAGCAGCGCATATTCGCTGGCCGTCAGCTCCACGGGACGGCCGTGGACACTGACGCGGCGCGTGGGCACTTGCAGCAGCAGGCCGCGCAGCTCGATGGTATCGCCGTCGAAGCCGTAGCTGCGGCGCGCCAGCGCGCGCACGCGCGAGAGCAGCTCGGCCAGCACGAACGGTTTCACCAGGTAATCATCGGCGCCGGCGTCCAGCCCGCGCAAGCGCTGCTCCAGCGTGTCGCGGGCGCTGAGAATCAGCACCGGCAGGCGGGCCGTGCGCAATCTGGCCAGCAGGTCGAGGCCATCGCCGTCGGGCAAGCCCAGGTCCAGCAGTACCAGCTCGCAGCTGTCGTGCTCCAGGCTGCGCACCGCATCGTCCAGGCTGCGCACCCAGACTACTTGCATGCCCTGGTCACGCAGGGCGATGCGCACGCCATTGCCCAGGTCCATATCATCTTCAATCAGCAGTATCTTCATGCATCGTATTAAACCACCGCTAGCTGAAGAATAGGTAAAGAAGCAGCCTTCATGCAATCTTCATAAAGGGCTCATTTTTCCTTCATGACACAGGCCGATACTAGCCGCAGTCAATCGAGCCACTCCGGCCTCGGTTCTCCACCTGACGGAAACCTCCATGCACGCACCTACTACCCTGTTGACCTCGCTGGCACTGGCCTGCGGCCTGACCCTGAACCCGTTGGCCGCAGCCGCCGCCGAACCCGCCCCGGAAAATGTCTTCACCATCGGCGGCGGCGTTGCCGCCGTGTCCAGCTATTCCGGCTCCGACAAGCTGTCCGCCTCGCCGCTGGTCATTCTCGACTACGCCATGGCCAACGGCCTGTTCTTCAGCACTTCGCGCGGCATCGGCTACGGCGGCCAGGCCGGCCCCTTCAGCTACAGCGCCGCGCTGGGCTACCGCGGCAACCGCGAAGACCACAAGCGCAAGGGCGTCAACGGCTGGGGCGGCAGCGACTACCTGAAGGGCATGGGCGAAGTCAAGGGCAACGCCAGCGCCCTGCTGAGCGCCGCCTACTCCCCCATGCCGGGCGTGTCGCTGAGCGTCTCGAGCGACATCCCCCTGTCGAATCGCGAAAATGGCGCGAACGTGCATTTCGGCGCCAGCGGCCAGGTCTACGGCAGGGCTGACGCCAAGGGCGTACAGCAGGACAGCGTGACCATCGGCGGGCAGCTGGGCTGGGGCGAGCGCAAGTACGTGCAGACCATGTATGGCGTGACGGCGGCCCAGGCGGCAAATACCTCGTTCAAGCAATACACGCCCAAAGGCGGCTTTTATGAAGCGCAAGCCACCGTCAACTGGGAGCACCGCATCGATGCGCGCTGGGGCGTCAATACGCTGATCGGCGTCGAGAGCCGTCTGGGCGACGCGGCCAAGAGCCCCATCGTGCAGCGCAAGACATCGCCGATCGGCGCCGTGTATGTCACTTACCGCTATTAAAACGGGCGCGGCATAAGGGAAACCCGTACGCTGTTTCGCCAATTTACACGGCTTGAGGGCATGGATAAGATGACATGGTTTTCCCTCCACTGCCCCCCGTCCATGCATGCATCGCGCCTTGTCCCGCAACGTACCCGCGCTCCCGACAGCGCCGCGGGAACTTGCGGCCAGCCGGGCCAGGCGACGCTGCAGCTGCTCCTGCCCGTCAAGCATACCAGCGACATCATCTACGGCGCGCGCTACGCCAGGCGGATGCAGGAATGGGGCATCAAGGTCCGCGTCAGCCTGCTGCACGTGACGCCGGCGCCGTCCCGGCAGGCGAAGGGAGTGCCGCAGCAAAGCGCCGGCGACGGCGTGGGCAGCATGCTCGATGCTGCCACCCAACAGATGATGCACGAGGCGGGCTTGTACCTGAGCCGTTCGTATATTGATTTCAGCACCCACATTTTCGCCGGCGAACTGCTGTTCACGATACTCGATACGGCAGAACTGCTGGGATGCCACGAAGTTATCTTGCCAACGCACAGGCATAGCGGCTGGCCGCGTCATTTTTCGGGCGGGCTGGCCGGCAAGCTGGCGCGTGCCAGCCGCTGCGCCACCATCCTGCTGGCAAACCACGAGGGCGTCAGCAGCCCGGTACCCGTCTGAGCCGAAACGGCTTCGACGTTCTCTCTTTACCATGGACATGCGCACGATGATGCCAACTATTACCCTGTCAGACGGCTTGATGGCGATGCCGAGCGGCCTACGCCGCTGGCGTGAAATGCTCAAACTGCATCTGCGCGCCCGCGTGCAACAGCGCCAAACCCGCCTCTGGCTGCAACTGCTGAACTCGAATCCGGTTTTTCATGAGCTGGTACAGGCGTATCCGCACATGATCCACAAGGTCTACCGCCCCTACCTGAGCCTTACACTGAATTGCCGCCAGCGTGTGGAGTTGCTGGCCGAACACTACCACTTCATCCTGCAGCAAGGCTGGGGCAAGCTGATGAGTCAAGCGGCCCGCGGCCCCGTGCGCCTCGGCACGGTGCACGGCAAATCGGGCGCTCCCTACCACCTGCAACTGTGTTCGCTGCATCCGATGGACCGCGAAGGCGAGATGGTGCTGCAACTGATGCATGACGACGACGTGCTCTATTCGATCGCCTTCTCCTTCTTCGGTAGCCAGCTGCGTGCCACCCTGGGCGTGAGCGTCGGCTGCGTGCAAGGTCCGAAGGGGCAGGAAAGCGTGCACCGCGTGCGCGAGGCCACGCGCGACCTGCATGGCATGCGTCCCAAGACCCTGATGGTGCGCCTGGTGCGCCAACTGGGATACGAACATGGCTGCAGCAAGATGCTTCTTGTCGGCAATATCAACCGCGCCGTGCACCATTCCGCAAAGAAAGGACGTTTGTTCGCCGACTACAATGCATTGTGGCAAGAACTGGGAGCACAAGTACGCCAGGACGGTGATTTTGAGTTGCCATGCGAAAACCTGCCCTTGCCGGCACTGGAAGAAATTCCTTCCAAAAAGCGCTCGGAAGCACGCAAGCGCCATGAGCTGACGCTGGCGATGATCGCCAGCCTGCGCAGCGGCCTCGACTCCCATCGCTGCCAGATCCAGCTGGCCTCAGCCGGCGCCGCGGCAGCGACCAACGATACACGCCAGTTTGCCGATCTCGACGACGACGATTACGCCTCCGCCATCGCCTGACGCGGGATGGCCAGTGCATGACGCCCCGCCCCTGCGTCCCGGCCCGCCGCCATTGCCATCCGCCGTTCTTCCCTGTAGCACACTTGCACAATCCGTCTGGGGCGTAATCCTGTTACGCTAGCACTATCGGTAGGCACTTCGGGTGCGCCGGTTTCCCCAAACGCTTACTAGGAGGCAAGTCATGCGCGTAGACATCTACCGCCGGGCCGAGCACGACGGCATTTTTTCCTACCTCGCCGTGCCGGAAGGAAAGATCATTCCTGAAGAGGTGACCAACACCGACTGGCAACTCGAAGTACGCGCCAGCGAAGTGGCCGACGATGCCGAAATCTTGCCCGACTACCATATCGAACAGCCGCACCAGCAGATCGCCGCCAAGGGCTATGCGATCACGGGCCTGAAAGACATGTAAACGAAAAAAGCCAAACCTGAATATCTGCGGTTTGGCTTTGTTTTACGAGCTGGACCGTTGCCGGTCAGTACTCGACCGCCACCTCTTGCGCGCCCAGCACCTGCTCGAGCGCCGTCTGCAACTCGTCGGACGGCGCCACGCGCCACGCATCGCCGAATTGCAGCACGCAGCTGACGCCTTGCGGGCTGACCTTGGCGGCGATCGGCAATCCGTCTTCAGCCCGGTGCGGCATGATCACGTCGCTGATGCGTTTCATGTCCAGCGTCGTGGGCAGAGTCAGGCCCAACTGGCGGCCATACTGCACGCGCGCGGCGATGATGTCGAAGGCGCTCTCGGCCGTGATGCGCAAGCCACCCGAGAAACGGTCTTCCGACACCTTGCCCACGACGGCGAGGAATTCATCTTCCTTGAAGATTTTCTTGTTGGCTTCGAACAATTCGCCATATACCGTCACTTCCACCGTGCCGCTCTTGTCGTCGAGCGTGACGATGAGGATCTTGCCGCGCTGCGTCATCTGCGTGCGCAAGCCCGTGATGACGCCCGCCATCATGCGCGGTTCGCGCGATGGCGACAGTTCCGACAATTTCGTGCGCGCAAAACGGCGCGCCTCGGGTGCATACGAATCGAACAGGTGGCCGGACAAATAGAAGCCCAGCGCAATCTTTTCTTCCGTCAGGCGCTGTTTATCCGTCCACACGGGAACCTTCACGTACTCGGGCGGCGCCACCATGTCGCTGTCATCGCCGCCGAACAGGCTCACCTGATTCGCCGCCTTGGCCGCCTGGTCGGCGCATTCCATGGCGAACGCCACGGATGCGAGCAGGATGGCGCGGTCGACCTTCAGGCAGTCGAAGGCGCCGCTGCGGATCAGGGACTCGATGGTGCGGCGGTTGATTTGCTTTTTATCAACACGCTTGCAGAAATCGAACAGGCTCGTGAATGGACCGCCTGCCTCGCGCGCGGCGATGATGGCTTCGATGGCGTTCTGGCCGGAACCCTTCACGGCGCCCAGGCCATAGCGGATCTGCGTGACTTTCTTGCCGCTCACGGATGGCGGCGCGCCGCTCGGCGTGAAGCGGTAATCGGACTCATTGATGTCTGGCGGCAACAAGGTCAGCTTGCAGATTTCCAGCGAATCTTCCACCAGAATCTTGATCTTGTCCGTGTCGTCCATGGCCAGCGACAAGTTGGCGGCCATGAAGGCGGCCGTGTGGTGCGCTTTTAAATAGGCCGTGTGGTACGACAGCAGGGCGTAGGCGGCAGCGTGCGATTTGTTAAAACCGTAGCCGGCGAACTTTTCCATCAAGTCGAAGATCTCGTCGGCCTTTTCCGCCGTCAAGCCGTCCTTCGCCGCACCGGCGCGGAAGATCTCGCGGTGCTCGGCCATCTCTTCGGCCTTCTTCTTGCCCATGGCGCGGCGCAGCATGTCGGCGCCGCCCAGCGAGTAGCCGCCGACGATCTGCGCCATCTGCATCACCTGCTCCTGATACACCATGATGCCGTAGGTTTCGGACAGAATCGATTCCGTGCGCGGATCGGGATAATCGAAGCGTTCGCCGTGCTTGCGCTTGCAAAAATCGGGAATCAGGTCCATCGGCCCCGGACGGTACAGCGCCACGAGCGCGATAATGTCTTCGAAGCGGTCGGGACGCGCGTCTTTCAGCATGCCCTGCATGCCGCGCGACTCCAGCTGGAACACGGCCACCGTCTTGGCCTTGGTCAGCAGGTCGTACGACGGCTTGTCGTTCAGCGGCAATGTTGCCAGATCGAAATTAGCTTGCGCAGGATCAAGCTGCTTGATGTAGCGCACGGCGCGGTCGAGAATCGTCAGCGTCGTCAAACCCAAAAAGTCGAACTTTACGAGGCCGACGGCTTCCACGTCATCCTTGTCGTACTGCGACACGACGCCGGAGTCGCCGCCCTGCGTGTACAGCGGGCAGAAATCCGTCAGCTTGCCCGGGGCGATCAGCACGCCCCCCGCGTGCATGCCGATATTGCGCGTGATGCCTTCGACTTGCTGCGCCAGATCCAGCAATTGCTTGACCTCTTCCTCGTTTTCCAGGCGCTCCTTGAGCAGCGGCTCCTCTTCGATGGCGTCGGCGATCGACACGGGCTTGCCGGGCTTGAACGGGATCAGCTTGGAGATGCCGTCGCAGAAGTTATAGCCGAAATCCATCACGCGCCCCACGTCGCGGATCGCGCCCTTGGCCGCCATGGTACCAAAGGTGGCGATCTGCGAGACGGCCTCCTTGCCGTACAGATCCTTGACGTGCTGGATGACGCGGTCGCGCCCTTCCTGACAAAAGTCAATATCGAAGTCGGGCATCGAGACGCGTTCGGGATTCAGGAAGCGCTCGAACAGCAGGTTGTATTGCAATGGATCAAGATCGGTAATCAGCAGCGAATACGCCACCAGCGAACCGGCGCCCGAACCGCGGCCCGGACCGACAGGCACGCCGTTTTCCTTGGCCCACTGGATGAATTCGGCCACAATGAGGAAGTAGCCGGGGAATTTCATGTTGCAAATCGTGTCCGTCTCGAATTTCAAACGCGATTCATAGCGCGGGCGCTCCTTTTCGCGCCGTTCCGGGTCCGGATACAGCTGGATCAGGCGCTTTTCCAGGCCCGCCTGCGATTCGGCGACGAGGAACTGGTCGATCGTCATGCCCGGCGGGGTGGGGAAATTCGGCAGTTGCGGCTTGCCCAGGGTCAAAGTCAGGTTGCAGCGCTTGGCGATTTCCACGGAATTGGCCAGCGCGGCCGGCAGGTCGGCGAACAATTCCGCCATGTCGGCCTGCGACAGGAAGCGCTGGCTGTCGTTGAAGCGTTTGACACGCTTGGCGTTGGCCAGCATTTCGCCTTCGGCGATACAGGTGCGGGCTTCGTGGGCAATAAATTCTTCAGGGGAAATAAATTGCACGGGATGCGTGGCCACCACGGGCAAGCCCAGCTTGGCCGCTAGGGCCACCGCGTGGCGCACCTGCGCTTCCTGGTTGGCCTGGCCGCCGCGCTGGATCTCGACATAGAAATGGCCGGGGAAAATCTCGGCCCAGCGCTGCGCATTGCGCTCGGCCAGGGCCAGGTTGCCATTCTCGATGGCGATGCCGACATCGCCAAAATGCGCGCCGGACAGCGCGATCAAGCCATTGGCCGCGCTCTCGCCCGGGTACAGGTCGTAGGTATTCGTCGCCAGCGCCTGCAGCCACTCGATGCGCAGCTCGGCGCGGCCCTTGTACTGGTTCGTTAGCCAGGCCGTCGACAGCAGTTCGCACAACTGCAGATAGCCCATGCGGTTCTTCGCCAGCAGCAGCAGGCGCGACGGTTTTTCGCGGTTGTCGTCATTCGTGATCCACACATCGACGCCAACGATGGGCTTGATACCCTTGCCGCGCGCTTCCTTGTAGAACTTGACCATGCCAAACAGGTTCGACAAGTCGGTGACGGCCAGCGCCACCTGCTTGTCCTTGGCCGCCGCCTTGACCACGTCGTCGATGCGCACCAGGCCATCGACGATCGAGTACTCCGAGTGCACGCGCAAGTGGACGAATGCGGGGCCCTGCGGCACCGCTTGCTGTGAACCTGCCGGAGCGCCGGCCTCTTGCATTACCATTTCCATCCTGTGTACCGTTTCGTGCAAAATTCAATGGGGTCTATTCTACCGCGTCGCGGCCCCGGACCGGCGTTGCCGGCTCACGCTGCGGGCAAGAAATTACCGCCCTGCGCAGCCAGACGGCATGGCAATACGCGGCACGGCGGGTATCCCGCCTGGCCAGCCGGGCTTATAATATCGGCTGTTCAGTCTAAGCCGATCGCCATCATGCAAGCCATCACCCAAGCAACACCCGCCGTTTCCGCCGCCGCCAGCCCCCTGGCCGCCACACCCGCCATGACTTTTGTCAATATTGCAGCGTATAAATTCATCACGCTGGCCGATACGGAAGCCATGCGTCCCTTGTATCAGGAGCAATGCCTGGCGCTGGGCCTGAAGGGCACGATCCTGCTGACGCCGGAAGGCATCAACATGTTCCTGTCGGGCACGCGCGAGCATATCGACAGCTTCCTCGCATGGGTGCGCCTGGACGCCCGCCTGGCGGACCTGGAATGGAAGGAAAGCTTGTCGAACGAGCAATCGCACAAGCGCATGCTGGTCAAGCTGAAAAAAGAAATCATCACCATGCGCATGCCGCTGATCAAACCGGAACTGGGCCGCGCCCCGTCCGTCGATGCGCACACGCTCAAGCGCTGGCTTGACGCCGGCGTCGACGATGCGGGCAAACCGGTGGTCATGATGGAAACGCGCAACGCGTTTGAAGTGGACGTGGGCTCGTTCAACAACACGCTCGATTATCGTATCGACAAGTTTACGGAATTCCCGGCCGTGGCCGCCGCGCACAAGGACGAACTGGAAGGCAAGACCGTCGTCACCTTCTGCACCGGCGGCATCCGCTGCGAAAAGGCCGCCATCCACATGAAGGAAATCGGCTATGACAGCGTGTACCAGCTCGATGGCGGCATTTTGAAGTATTTCGAGGAAGTGGGCGGCGACCACTACACGGGCGACTGCTTCGTCTTCGACTACCGCACGGCCCTGAACCCGAAACTGGAACCGACGGAAACCGTGCAGTGCTTCGTCTGCCGCGCCGTCGTCACGCCACGCCAGCAACTGGCGCCGGAATATGTGTACGAGGTGTCATGCCCGCATTGCTACCATCGGCATAGCCAAGCTTGATTGCGATGCAGGCAGCTGACGCAGCCTGCGAATGTCGAATTAATGAAGTGAAGACTTGAGCCCGGACTGGCTATCGCGCGACGACAGATCATTGGCGCACCAGATTAGGTCTTCGATATCACATTGCGGCTCATACTCCATCACAATGCGCAGCAACAAGGCGCGTACGGCGACATGATCAAATTGATCACAGGCGGCCCCCAACTCCTGCAACATGCCATCGAGTCTAGCCCATGGAATTTCGGCCTCCTGCGCGCGCATAATCAATGGATGCTCGGTTCCTTCCACATTATCCCCGATCAGAAGTTCCTCATACAGTTTTTCGCCAGGCCGCAAACCTACATGCTGGATTTCTATCGCGCCATTGGGCGTTAACTCACTTTTGACGTCCAAGCCACTCAAATGGATCATACGCTTGGCCAAGTCGACAATTTTCACCGGCGCCCCCATATCCAGAACAAAAACGTCGCCGCCAGCCCCCATGGCACCGGCCTGTAACACCAATTGCGCTGCCTCTGGAATCGTCATGAAATAGCGGGTAATTTCAGGGTGGGTAATCGTAATGGGTCCCCCAGCAATAATCTGCTTGCGGAACAAGGGAACTACTGAGCCGGAAGATCCCAGTACGTTTCCAAAACGAACCATGCAAAACCGTGTCTTGTCCTGTTCGCGAGCAAAAGCCTGCAGGATCAGTTCCGCCAGACGTTTGGTGGATCCCATGACATTTGTTGGCCGTACTGCCTTGTCTGTGGAAATCAGCACAAAGCGCTTAACATTGGCGGCAATGGCCGCACGCGCCATGCTCAATGTGCCAAACGCATTGTTACGTATACCTTCGATCGGATTATGTTCCACCAAAGGCACATGCTTGTAGGCGGCAGCGTGATACAGCGTTTCAACACCAAAAGTGCACAGAATTTTTTCACATTTCTCGGTATCGAGTACAGAACCGAGAAATGGCATCAATTGCACCTGAATATTCCGCAGGCGTAATAATCCTTGCAACTCCTGTTCAATAGAGTAAAGTGCGAACTCCGACATTTCCAACAAAATCATTTGCGCCGGGCGCTGATTCAAAATCTGGCGGCACAGTTCAGAACCGATTGATCCACCCGCTCCGGTAACCATAACAACCTTACCAGTAATACACATTGCCATCAGATCTTGATTTGGCTCAACGGCATCACGTCCCAGCAAATCTTCAATTTCGACTTCCCGCATATCCTGAATGCGCGCAGATCCATTGATCAAATTCTTGATCGGAGGCGCCACCAGCGTCTTCACCTTAAGTGGCTCCAGTTTGTCGAGAATAAGGCGTTGCTGCGCCTTCGACAGGGACGGCATCGCCAAGACAATTTTGGAAATCTCCTTGGATTCAATCAAATCAGCCAAAGCGTCGGACGGATACACGGTAATACCAGCAATCGTGGCGCCCCGCAATTCCTTCTTATCGTCAATAAACACGACAGGACGATACTCTCCAGCATGGCTCAGGGCTTGAGCCAGCTGGTTGCCAGAGACTCCGGCGCCATAAATGGCAACACGAACGCTGTCCATTTTTCTGCTTGCATGCGAAAAATAGCCCCGCGCAATAAAGCGGCTTGCAGCGACATACATAATGGCGCTGACCCAATAAATACCAAATACCCCGCGAGAAAGACCAATCATACTGGTGGCAAACGCAGTTACGGCGAGCAGTATTGCCACCGAAAGCGTGACACCAAACAGCACCACATAAATAATCTTGTAATCGATGAAACGGATAACTGCCCGGTACAAACCCAAGCGAATAAAGATCGGAATCGAGACTAATGGCGCAGCCATGATCAGCCACAGATAGGGGCGAATTACGTCGGGTCCAACGCTATCGAAACGCAGAAAAATGGCCGCAAGAAAAGTCAGTGGCAGAAAAATCAAGTCCGTCGTCACTGCGACGATTTGCTTGCGTCTGCGGGGAAATTCCAATAACAGCTTCATTAAGACATCCAGTAAAAGAACTACACTATCAATCCAGCACGCAATCCATGCATACCTACAGCACCGGGTTCAGGTCGCGTTACAGCAAGAAACCCTTTCTTTGCATCAATGTTTGATGCCATCACGCCGCAGTACTTTAAACAATGTCATGAAGATGATCTGCATATCGAATACCAGTGACTGTCTCTGCGCATACTCCATGTCCAGCTTGACCTTCTGCGGAATAGGCAAATCATCACGTCCGTTGACCTGGGCCCAACCAGTCAAGCCCGGCCTTAAGGCATCGACGCTATGCTGCGTACGCAGGGCAATCAGATCATCCTGATTAAACAAAGCAGGACGAGGGCCAACGACGCTCATATCCCCACGTAGGATGCTCCACAACTGCGGCAACTCATCGAGACTAGATTTGCGCAAGAAAGAACCTGGCGGGGTCAAGAACTGCGCCGCATTCTTCAATAAATGGGTAGCCACTGCCGGCGTATCAACACGCATGGTGCGAAACTTCGGCATCTTGAATATGCGATTATGGCGCCCCACGCGATCCGACCAGTACAGGACTGGTCCGCGCGAAGTCAAGCGGACGACAACCGCCACCAGTAGCAAGGGCACGCAAAAAATCGCCAGGGAAAATAAAACAAAACAAAGATCAAATACTCTTTTCATTTACAACCGATCAGCTAAAGATAAAAAATGCGCTACTGTCTTGTGAATGCTGTCATCGACACTTGCCGGCGGCACCCAGTCGAGCGTCGTGCGGGTATGCGCAATGTCCACTTGCAGAGATCCAAGCAAGCGGCTAGCGGCGGCAGATTTTCCCAGCACACCAGCGACGCCTGTCAGCACTCCCGCGGGCATCGAAAACAGAAGGGGCCGCGTCTTACCCATGGCAAAAGACAAGGAACGCAACAATTCGGTAATACTCAAGTCATGATCGTCGGAAACCAGAAAAACTTCGCCAGATGCACGCGGATGGCTGCAACACACGGTTAGCAAATCGACCAAATTATCAAGGCCGACCATGCTACGACGATTATGTACCGCCCCCAATGGCAAGGGAATCCCCTTCCTTAGCAACTGCATCAAGCGCTGGAAATTGGCGCGGACACCGGGACCGTACACCAGCGGCGGACGCACAATAACCAATTCCAGACCGGTTTCCTGCGCCAGCACCTGCAAACCACGCTCAGCCTCCAGCTTGGAAAAGCCATAAGGATCCAATGGCGCTGGCTGATCCTGCGAAGTAAACGGTGTACCGTGGGTAGCCTCGCCATTCACCTTGATACTACTGACATAAATGAAGCGCCGCACGCCGCTGCGCACAGCCTGCCGGGCCAAGTTCAAAGTAGCATCCACGTTCACAGCGCGAAATGCCGACAGCGGGTCACTCGATTGATCATCCATGACATGGACCCGTGCAGCCAGATGAACCACTACGTCGCAACCAGACAATGCCACAGACCAATCAGTTTGCGCAGTCAACGCTCCCACCAACACACGCGAAGGTAAACCAGACGCCTGGCGCGCGCTTCCTACATAAGACATATTGAGCGCGTCCAGATGCGCGCACAAAGCCGCGCCAACAAAACCGCTTGCGCCTGTAACGAGTATTTTATCGGGCATTCTGTGTTCCACAAGCGAGAGCATCAAAACAACTGTGCATATTGGTTCGCGATACGATCCCAGGTATAAAACTCCCCTGCCAGGGCTTGCATCTGCACACCGATGGCCGTGAGCTGTTCAGCGGAACTTGTTTCAAGTATCACTTTCAGCCCCGCGGCATCCGCAAAAGGCAGTCCTGCACCATGGGTCGTAAAGCGATTGAAGTCGCAGTCAAAATACGCAATCGGCAGCCCCAGATACATGGCCTCGACTAACGAAGGGTTGGTGCCACCCGCGCTATGTCCATGGATGTAAATATGGCAATTCCCGCGAATTTGATTGAGTATCTCGGGATCATAAATAGGATCCAACAAGTGCAGATGTGGAAGGTGTGAGTATTTCTTGCGTAAATCTTCACCATAAGAACTGTTATTCCAGTTTCCTATCATAACCATATCCATATCAGAATACATCGAGAAACATTCCAAGATAATATCAATATTATTTTCCGGCTCAATCCTGCAAACCTTGAACGCATAGCGCCGGGATGCAAAGGCGTACTTTTGTAGCGCATCAATGGCAAGATTACGATGCTGCGCATGATCAGCGCCGTATGCGATCAAAACTCCCGTGCGTCCGTACTGGCTCTGGACGTAGGCCTGAATGGCTTGGTTATCCACTACCACCACGTCAGCCGCACGCACGGCAGCCGCCTCGGACTTTTTTAGGAACCATTTGGCAAACTTGCTCCATTTAGCACGACGCCATTCAAGGCCATCGATATTAACAATGATCTTTTTCTTGGTGATAAGCTTAATAAAAGGCAAAAAAATGCATCCAGAGACACCAAGAACCACAATTACGTCGGCAAAACGGCAGGCCTTCAGCATAGAGACCACATCATAAGGGATACTTTGCACGCCGTTGGCATCCAGATCGATATATTCCAGTTTTGCGCCATTATAACTGCTCAGCTTTTCATCATATTTCTTCGCGCTACAGTACACCGTAAATTCATACCGTGTGGCTAAATGTCTGGTCAGATGATCGACCAGGGTCTCCCAACCGCCATAACGCGCAGGAAGTCCAACAGAACCAACAATTGCGATTTTCTTCAACATAAATGACAACCAATTTTCCACTGTAAATATTGTGCAATTTAAAAATTACAAAAAAACGACCAATACTTCTATTCATTCCGAATAGTCGCACTGCGACTTGCACGTATATCCATGATCACGGCGTTCATTTCAGCGATAAATTTGTCACGCATGAAATCTTTAGCGCGCAAGCGGGCAGCCTCGGACATCCTGTGGCACAGTACCGCGTCGTCGACCAGACGCAAGACATGCGTCCGCACCCTGTCAGTATCACGCGAATCGATAAGAAAGCCCTCGACTCCATCACGAATGATTTCCGCAGGCCCTCCTACTGGGGGAACAATCACAGGAATGCCAAATGTAATCGCTTCCAGCACCGTCAAGCCAAAAGTTTCCTGCCAGAGATCAACACGCGCAAGACTCAATACCAGACTCGCTTCGGCATAATATGCCGGTGTATTCAGCGTTCTGGGATGCACCGTCAATTGCGACGGGCAAGACGTATCCGAAAAGTATGCATCGATTTCACACTGATCTCCATTAATGACCAGATCAAAATGAATATCAATCCGTCCAGACAGCGAGTTAACCAGCGCAATTAATTCCACTATTCCCTTGTAATCACGCAGCGATGCGATCATCAATATATTGAAGACACCTTGACGGTGCGACTGGTAAACGGAGCTCCAGCCTTTTTCCTCAAAAAAATGATCCAGTGCATTGTAGATACAACGACTTTTCACTCCAGGAATTGGCAACAATTGCATATGTGCCTTGGATACATACATGTTCAAAGATGATGTCCATCTTACCAAGCTCACCAGAAAATATCTGAGAGGGGCTGGCCGGATCGAAATTTCATGAACATGATAAATAACCAAACGTCCTGTCAATTTCCCATAGATGGCTGCGCCAAATGGAAGCAAAGTATTTACATAAATAATTGCATCTGAAGCAATACTCCTATCGCAAAGAAGTTTAAAAAACAAACATACTTGACTAAAAAAAAAGGTAAATAAAGTGACAAATTTATTCTGTGATCGAATATACCAGTACCTACCTCGTGAAATCTGACAATCAGAAAGAAATCCGTCAGTATTGCCAGAAACATACAGTTTCTCGTTTTTCGCTTCACCTTTCAATGCTGAAATAGTGTCACGCAACACCTTTGGACTACCTGAAAAATCGTTGAGTAAATGGCAAAAAACAATCTTCATCATATTTATTTATTCGATTCTTTTTTATAAGTATCAAAAGACAGCAGCATACAAGCCAGGCCGAAGAAAAGGACATGGCTCCATTCCGTCAGCCCTTGCAATATGATTCCTTTCGCCAACACAATCAACATGATCCAGCTGCCGGTCCATGCATATATCGCATGCGGAGTCTTACGCAATGCCATCCAGACACGGATTTTCCTCACAATATACAGTGCAAAAAAGCACAGCCCAAGCAGCCCGAATTTCAGCACGATCGTCAGATAACTATTGTGCAACAGCGGTATCGTGTCATTGCCATCGAAATCCAGTACACCATCTGGCAATGGAATACGTGCGCCCAGGCCATAACCAACGATAACAGGCAAAGCCCCGCCTTCGTCGAAATAATCAAATAAAGCCTGATTTTCGATGTATCGCCATCCAAGTGAAGGATCGGCATCCTCGGCATTGCTGGTCAAACGCTGCTGTACCACGTCCAACTCGACGATCTTGGGCATAAAGACAACAACAATAATACTAATAAGAAATAACTTCCGCATGATTCGAACATTGCTGAAGAGATACCGTCCTATTGTCAATAGCAACACCAGACCGATAAACAAATCAATCAGTACATCGGTGCGTGATAGCGCAGCAATCGTACCGCCAACGCAGAGAAATATCCGATAGCCATAATGGGAGGTATGTTGTGGCGTTTGTCGCAGCAAGGCAATATTAACGATCAAAAAATAAGGGAGCCAACCATGCGAAAGCGGAACATAAGCACCTCGCCAATGATAGGCATCCGCTCCATCGAGATATGCTATAAAGGCAAACATGATAGTGATCACCGATATTGCCACACCAATGTCCGACAAGGTCTGCAACAGAAGCTTGACATTCCCCCGCCCAACCCACAAGGGTATGGCATAGCGCCCTATTATAAAAGCAAATATCGCACCAATATCTCGAAAAATATCCCTTGCATCTTGATGCATTTTTATCGCAAGAAAGACGGAAAAGGTTAGCACCAGGAAAATTGCAAAAAAATCTACGTTCAACTCTGGTGCTTTGATAAAGCGCGAATACCTACATTTCCAGGCAACCATGAGGGATAATGTACAAAAAGCAAAGAAGTAGCCGTTATACATCGGCTCCATCATTTTTTGAGCAACGGTAATGATCAAAAACAATGCGATCACTACCCAACTTCTGCTAGCCAGCATGAATCATCCCACCTTTTCGTTCGCGGCGAACAGCGCATCCAACTTAAGATGAACCAACCGGGCTACACCACTTAATGCAGCCGTATTACCTAGACTATTACGGAAATCAAATGAACCAGGCGTACCAAATTCAACATACGCAGCGGTGGCGTCGATCAAGATCTCTTTCTGAACAGGTTGATAGCTAAGCAGGCGCTCCAGTGCAGGCCTCAGCTCGGAGAAATCGTATACTCGCTGAACGTTCGGAAAGTAACTGTAAAACACCGTTCCAAGGGCAATAACAGGCTTGTTCAAGACTGCCGCCTCAAATCCTACAGTACTCGTCAAGGTGATAACCCCGCGGCTACGTCGCACTATTTCTTTGGTCGGCAGATGCGCTGCCAGTAACCTTACATTCGGCAAAGCATTGAGCTGCCGATAGAAGGACAGCGGTTGCAATGCTACGGCGGAAGGATGCTCCTTCACATACAGCATTACGCCCACAGGCAGACGAAAAGCAATAGCCTTAATGGTGCTCATCTCATCAACATAATCAGTCGCCAACACGGAAGTGGAAGCTTCTGGATGAAAATGCAATGGATAGAGCAAATACGGTTCATCCTTGGTTGTAACTGCATATTCCTTCATCGCTCGATTTAATTTCAGGCGACGAGATAATGAGCGCTTAAAATAGGCAATAGAAAGCTTGACCGGATCACCATGCTGGTACGCTAATGCACAATCTTCACGATACTGGCGGCTATAGCGCCAACCACGCAGAAAATGCTGAATTTTGTCAATCTTAAAATATTTCCCCAACAAACTGATCTGGTCGAGGCCATTTATCTTCATATAGTCAGGAATACTATGGTCAATATGCGCAACATATTGAGCCGCAATTTGTCGCGACTCCTCCGATATGCCACCAGTAAGCCTACGCGCAAATAGATTTCCAATGGTGACATCATCTGCCAATGCGCCAGTGCTGCTCAACTCAATGCGTCCGGGTATTCTCGATGGGCTAAGGCTAAGAAATGGCAAGCCAACAGCTTGCGCCTGTTCAAAAGCAGCAATGGCGAAACTATTGCTGACCGGTTCGTACAGGACAGCCGTGACTTCTTCTTCGATGAAAATTTCCGCAAAAAATCGCGCCAACATTTCGGGGATATCGTGATACTGTACAGGACCATTGGTTTTGAGCGGTGGGGCAATATTCATGGTCAGAAAACGATCGAAATCAGAATACAACGATGCCCAGCTTTTCTGCGATTGCAATGCGGTTTCACCAAGCGGCAGCTTGCTTTTAAGGTAATCGGTAAAATACCATGCTTCCTTCAAACTGCAACTTTCCGCGTACAAGACATCAGAAAGATGAGAATCCAAAGCAAAAACTACAC
Source organism: Janthinobacterium sp. GW458P (assembly GCF_002127585.1). Lineage (GTDB taxonomy): Bacteria > Pseudomonadota > Gammaproteobacteria > Burkholderiales > Burkholderiaceae_D > Janthinobacterium. The sequence continues at coordinate 407,391 of NZ_NEGZ01000001.1, read as the reverse complement.
GATAACCTTCAGCTATCAGCTGGGGAGCTAATTCTTCAAAATATGCGCGCGAATATGCTGCTGCATTAATCAGGCATAAAATAGTTTTCTTTTTCAAAATAATATCAGTCATTTATTAATGATGTTGCCAGATCTGGCTGCACATTCGATGCCGGAGCCACAATCAATGGAGAGCGAAAAATAGATTCAGTTACGGAATAACGGAGCTGTATCAATAACCGTTTACCTGCTTTTGGCAACTGTCCTTTGTGTATTCCAAAGGTATCTTCCATGAACGCATCACCAGCTCTTCCAGTCATGATACGTATCCGTTCCACTCCAAATGCAGCTTCAACCTCAGCGTCAGACAATCGACGATGCTCGGTTAAAGTATTTTGCGTGTGTGAACCGGCCACAAAAACGTGAGGCCCATTTTCTTCTCCCACCTCGGTAGCATACAAAAAGAATTTCAAAAAACGAATAGAATCGTTATCCCTATGGAAATTCTCCGCCTCTTCTGGCTCTTCGTTGCCGGATACCGACCACCACGCCTGAATACTGTCCAGGTAGGGCCGACAGCCAAAATAGGCTGTAACCAGATCAATTAGCCGTCGGTCGTAGGCAATAGCATGCAGTTGTTCGATTTGTGCGGCACAGGGAATCTGTGCCACATGAGTTCCTTGCGGAATTTGATCATGGCGAAACTCGCCCAATTGCACACGCCAGGGATCAAAGCAATTGAACTCAGACAAGGCCATGCGCAACTTGGCAATCTCTGTTTCACTCATAAATCCCGGCATCATACATACGCCGTATTTTCTTAACTCTGTGATTCCAATATCGGTGTTAGCTGGTACACCACGCGGGCGCAGCCAAGTAACCATGTTCGCGAGACGGCTACGCGTTACCGGATTGCGTATGCGTTCCTGTACACGATGCCAAGCACGGGTGATCAACCTCGGCTGAACACCTTTTTTTTCAATCGCCAACAGTTTCACGATTTCCACTCCTCAACTATTTTCGACTTCTGTTTTAACTCACGCGTTGCACATCCCACAATAATGGCACCTGCGGGAACGTCACGACTGACCACAGCCCCAGCACCGATAATGGCGCCATCGCCAATACGCACTCCACCCAATACCGTAACATGGGCCGCCAACCAAACACCGTTACCGATGAAAATTGGCTTGGCGATATGTGGATACGGCAAGGCAGCGGTTAAATCAAGTGTAGCCGTTTCAATTGTCACACCACGTGATATCCGTACATAATTTCCCAAAACGACCGGCGCCATCGCTCCGATCTGACAATCGGCACCTATAATGACATTACTACCGATGGAAATATTTTCAGGATATTTCAAATCCGTTCGAATGTCCAAGCTCAAATCGCCAGCATCGGGAAAGAGAGCCGCACCCTTGGCCAGTGAACAGGCACGCAATATCAATTCACAGACAAGACTGCTTATCTTGTAAGAGCACTTACCTAAGCCGGAGGTGGCCAGCCCGGCAATCAATCCATTAACTATTTTCTTCACAATTCACCATTTTCACTAAGACGATCGAACCAGTACTTTCTTACCGCGGAAATCAGTATTGCTATCACCAAGGGGGATACGACCGCTCCGGCAATTCCAAAAAGCTCGATGAAAAGCAAATTTGCCAATATGGACGCCAACAGAGCCCCGCCCATCATGATCAATAAGATCCAATCCTTATGTCCGGCATATAGCGCCAAATGAATCGGTTGAGTCCACACAACGAATCCCTGGCCCAGCAACAGAAACGGCAACATCCACAGTTTGTCGGTATATTCCTGCCGTGACAACAATAAAATGAGTGGCCACGCGGTCACGCAGATAGCAGCAGACAGCCCCACACAACAAATCAGCAATCGCTTCATTACGTGCTGCATGTATTCCCGCCTTCCCTTGAGTTTTTGTCCAAATCGCATCAATAACTCTGGCAGCGCAATATTTGTTACCACCGTTTGCGCAACAGAACCCAGCGTATTGGCGAGGGTCTGAAAAAATGAAAATACGCCAACCGAGCTTGGCCCAAGCAGCATTTGCAAAATAAACCGCTCCAAATTTCCCTGCAGAACAGTTGCAGCGGAAATAAAATAATAGGCGCGCGCATTATACAAACCACGAAAAAGATAATTTTTTCTTGGCCTGCACTTGCATACAATCAACTCTCTCAGTATCCAAACACCCCAAATAACACCCAACAAGGAAAATATGGCCCATAAAAATAAAATGTCGCGCAGCACATTTTCGTTGGAATGCAGGAAAAAGAATGCAATAGGCTGCCAAGCCGCCGTACGCAGGAAACCGATAAATATCGAGTGCACGGGCTGCCTGTTTAGTATCAGATAACGCGATATTTCCTGCATTATTGTTCCGCTAAACAACAAAATACCCAAGTACAGTAAACTTAAGGTATCTGTCGTAAAGTTCAATATATGCGCAGCTAGTAGTCCCAACAATGTGGCCAATGGCGCCGTGAATGTCAACAAACGGCGGTGAACACGCATTAGTACCTTAAGCCGCTGCTGACTCGCACTGCGCGCAAATCGCCTTGATGTAAAAGTATGAAACTCCAATCCTGCCATGTAAATGGCAACAGATTCCATGGCGACAGCCAGTCCGTATAGCCCCATGATTGCCGGACTCGTGTAACGCAATAAAAGCAGCATGAAACCAAGACGTATTGCCAACCCACCACCATGAATGGCCATGGAAAACATACCAGATCTGATTTCACTCATATTTTAAAATGCCATCTTTCATCACATTGCGCAACTTACTCGTAGTTTCTATATTTAGGCCCCTCACTACCAGATAAAAATAGCGCGGAAAGAAAAATATGCGGACAAGTCATCAGATACTGCAGCCGAGGCAGAATTCTTCGCCTCGGCTGCAGTATTACTGTAGATCACGAAACTCTATCCCAAAATAATGTTCCAATTAAGCGCAGTGCCGGCCTTCACATCGTGTTTGACGGGTTGTCCCATCACTAATTCATAGTGCTTGGTTGGCAAGCCCAGTCCCGGACGAATAGCGCGCAGGTTCTGCGGCGTCAGGATATCGCCAGCTTTCATGTCTTTGGTAATGTACAAGGAGCGGCGGAACATTAACGATTTCTTTTCTTTTTCGGTGACGCCATAACTGATCTTGCCCAGTGCCTGCCAGGCGCGCTCCGTTTCAACGACCAGCGATTGCATTTCGTGCGGTTCCATGGAAAAGGATGAGTCAACACCACCATCGGCCCGGTTCAGCGTGAAGTGTTTTTCAATCACAGTTGCACCAAGTGCCACGCTGGCAATCGACACGCCCACGCCCATGGTATGGTCAGACAAGCCAGCTTCGCAATCAAACATCGCGCGTAAATGTGGAATCGTCAGAATATTAGTATTTTCCGGCGTAGCAGGATATGTACTGGTGCATTTAAGCAAGATCAAGTCCTTGCAACCGGCTTCGCGCGCAGCGCGCACCGTCTCATCCAGTTCTGCGATGCTGGCCATGCCGGTCGAGATAATTAATGGTTTACCAGTGGCGGCCACGCGGCGTATCAATGGCAGATCGGTATTCTCAAACGAGGCGATCTTGTAGCAATCCATGTCCAGTGTTTCCAGRAAATCGACCGCCGTATCATCGAACGGAGTGCTGAACGGAATCATTCCCAATTCACGAGCGCGATCAAAAATCGGCTTATGCCACTCCCACGGCGTATAGGCTTCACCATACAGCTTGTACAGGGAAGTTCCTGTCCACAAACTATTCGGATCACTGATATGAAATTCACGTTCGTCCAGATCGAGCGTCATGGTATCGGGTGTATACGTCTGAATTTTCAGCGCATGCGCTCCCGTTCTTGCAGCCGCCTCGACGATTTCCAGCGCGCGTTCCAGCGACTGGTTGTGATTACCGGACATTTCGGCAATCACGAAAGGTGGATGATTCTTGCCTATCAGGCGGTTACCAATTTTGATGGAGTCAGTCATATTGCAACACCTTCTTAAAATAGCTAGTGGAGTCTCTTGCATAATCAACAGCAAGGAACAGACGGTGCGAAGGCTGGTTATCGGCCAGTACTTCCGCCCGTATTATTGTTATATCAGAACGCATATTGCGCAGCCATTGTTCCGCACTGGCAAGCAGTTCAGAACCGCGACCATGCTTTTGCATACCCGGTGAGAGATAAATGATACTTCCGTACTGTTTTGCACTACGTCAAAACAAACCATGCCAACTGGTTGGCCATCGTACTGCTGGCCAACGATCATGGTTCTCCAGCGGAGTGGGCGCGCTGTTGCGCGACACCGCGCGAATCGAATCATGATTGCGCCAAGGCATCAAGTTGGCCGAATCCGCCTCACTGGCAGCATGCAAGACAACCGAGCACATACCGAGCTTACGCGCCACGCGTGCTGCGCCACATCCATCAACTATGGCATGGCTTTGCTGTGACAGGAACTGCCGCAAGGCCGGATTATCAAGCAAGGAGGTCTAATGGAGCAGCAACCGTTCCTCCAATTCAGGCCCTAGACGAATATCCGGTGCATACACCAGGCCACCGAGCGCGGCGTCATCAACCAGTTGTCGTTGATTTTCGGCCACGGACAAAGTCAGGCTCGGCAAGCCCAGGCTGCAACGCTCCCACATCGCCGTCCCGCCGGCACCAATGGCAAGGTCGGCTGCCGCCGTCAATTCAGCCATGCGCGAGGTCTGTACATGGCAAATAAAACCGTGCTGCAAGCATACATCTTCAATCGCCTCGCGCGCCGGATGATGCGTGCCAATCACCACATCGACCTGTATGTCCGGCCGGCTTGCCCGGACCAGCGCGGCGATGGCCGGCATCGTGTAATTACCTGCATCGATACCGCCAAAGAACACCAGAACACGGCTTACCGCAGCCCCCCGCGGACCACACTCAGCGCGCCAGTGGACAAACTCATTCCTCAGCAAGGCATGTTTAGGCCCCAGCAACATTAAACAAGCCGACGGCAGCAAGCCGTCGTAACGTTGCCGCATATCATGATAATAGTTTTGATCCAACAAAATATTGCAATCGTGCGCGCGGTCAGCCAGGTCATCGATTACCATGATCTTCTGCACAAACGCCCTGGCCGCCTGCTCCCAGCGCGCATCAAGTGCGTAATGATCGACAATGACCCAGTCCGCTGTGGGCCGTTCCGACAGCAGCGCGCGCACCTCGGTAAGCTCTTGCTCTAGAGGAACCCCCAGCCACGCCATATGCGGAGGCGACATACCCGCCTCCGTTGTCTCACTGGGCTCAGCTGCTGCGAGGCTGAGTACCTCGAATTGCTGTGCGCGAAGCCAGTCAATATAGTTGCCCGGAAGTTCCCGACAAATGAAGGTGATCGTCGCTCCACGCGACCTGAGCTCTTCGGCCAAGGTCGAGCAGCGCATGACATGTCCGCCTCCCATGTGCAAGGAGGCATCCACGCGAATAACGACGGAACTATTCATCGTACCTTGAACAGTGGTTCCAGCGGCTTGCAACGCAACATACTTTCCAGATTACCATCCTTGACGCCAGCAACCAGCATGGGCACTATTTCTTCATAGGCAGCAAACAGTTTTCCGAGATCGCTGTCGCTATGGCTATAGTTGACGTTATGCGTACCGAAAGTCAAAATACCGCGCGCCAGCATTTCTTGCATGAACAAGGTCTTGATCTGCCATTGCGTATAGGGGCCAGCATCCTTGATCAACACAAAGCTCCAGCTTGGATGGCCAGCAATACTCATGATGTGCTGTGCGGCATTCGCCTCGATGATGGCATTGATACGGTCGATAATTTTCTGGCCCTGCTCCCGGATCCTCGCCACTACCGGTTCGCGCTGCAGTTTCTCCATCGTCGCTAGGGCCGCCGCCAGCGACAGCGTTTCGCCTCCGAAGGTAAACGAAAAGAAAATCTCGTCCATCAGCTTCATCACATCGGCCCGGCCAGCCACAGCCGATACCGGATAGCCATTCGCCAGTCCCTTGCCGAAGGTCGCCAGGTCAGGTGTGACGCCGAACAGTTCTTGCGCGCCACCATTGGCGTACCGGAAACCCGTGATGGTTTCATCGAAGATCAACAGAGCGCCGTGCTTATGGGCCAGCTCCTTGACCCCCTCCAGGAAGGCGTCCTTCGGCTGGTACACATTCATCGGCTCAAGAATCACGGCCGCAATCTGCCCGGGGAAATCGGCGAACAACTTTTCAAGTGATGCCAGATCGTTATACGCAAACGTATGCGTCAACTCACGTGTAGCGACTGGCACACCGCGGTTGCGCGCGGTCGAACCAATATACCAGTCCTGCCAGCCATGGTAGCCACATACAGCCACATGCTCTCGATTGGTGTAGGCGCGCGCCAAACGAATGGCGCCGGACGTGGCGTCCGAACCATTTTTCCCGAAACGCACCATCTCAGCGCAAGGAACGATTTCGCAAATTTTTTCAGCGACCAGCATTTCAATCTGATGCGGCAGGCTGAAAATCACTCCCTCATCCAATTGCGCTTTCACCGCGTTGGTCACATCCTCGTCGTTGTAGCCCAACGTGATAGAGGCCAGGCTGCTGATGAAATCGATGTACTCGTTGCCATCAACATCCCATACATGGCTACCCTTGCCGCGTTGAATAAAATACGGCGAAACACCAAAAGGATATTGCGTTTTGCTCTTGCTGAAAGTCTGAGAGCCGAGCGGGATCGTTTTAAGGGCGCGTTCCAATAATTCCTCAGAGCGTTGATAGCGTGTAGACATATTAGTTCTCAATAGTGTGGGTGATAATCGATACGGCATCGGCAGCGAGTGATTTCTGCAATCCCTCGTTACGTCCATGCATGGTGTTCCAATTTGCTAATTCAGGGCGCCGCTCCAACAGCAACAAGACGTCCTGCATGGAAAAGCGCTTGTTTTCCCGATAAAGTGCTTCATAAATAATGGAAACCAGCTCAAAATCTTTCGGCTCATCCACGGTCCAGCGCAAATGCGACCAATCCCTTACACTGCGGTACACGCCAACCTTGTAACGTTGCGCCTGCTGGTGGATAAAGGGTGTGACATGCTCGCGCTGCGACGGCAGGCGCGCCTCTTGCCACGCATCATCCAGGCAAGAGGCACGGAAAATCTCCACATCGAGTCCATCTGGATAGGTGGCCTCGACACAATTGCTGACATAGTCGTAGTCACCTGCTAGATAAAAAGTGATAACCTCATCGATCAATGCTGGATCGGTCAGTGGACAATCGGCCGTTAAACGGACTATATGTTCAGGAGAAAACGTTTGCGCTGCCTGGTGAAAACGCTCAAGCACGTCATTCAAATCGCCCCTGAAACAATCAATACCATTTGCCTGACACAATGCTTCAATGGCGTCATCCGGCGCTTCACTGCTGGTGGCCACCAGCAAGTGATCGATCTGGCGTACGTCACGCAAGCGCTCAAGCTGACGCAGCAGCATCGGCTCGCCCAACAAAGGCATGAGCACCTTGCCTGGCAGCCGCGACGACGAAACACGAGCTTGCAATATTGCAAGTATCATTACTTCTCCTTTGTCTGTTGCCACAAGGCAGGATTGACGATCCTTTCATCGCTGATCGCAAAGGCCTCATAGCCCACATGCTCTCCGCCCGCAGCCATATATCCCGCCGCCATGCATATTTCTTGCAGTTGCACACTAGAATTGACGCCACAAACGACTTGGTCGATTTCTTCCAGGCCAGTCACAAAACCCAGCGCGGCTTGCAGCGGCGTCAAGCCTTGCGCAGCGATACAGCGGTGATAGGTAGCCAGGTGCTCGCGCACGCCATCAAAATGTGCCGGTAGATCGCAGGGCTCCATCAATAGCAAACCTTGCAGGAAAACAGAGCGGGCATGTATTTCAACACCCGCTTGCTTCAACTTGCGTAAATGGCCGGCATGCAACAGACGCTGATCTAGTACATTGATGGGCAATTGAATCAGATCGATCGGAAAACGCGCCAACACGGCATCAATCTGCTGCCCGGTATATACGGACACCCCAATTTTTCTCACCAGGCCACGCGCCTTCAACTGCACCATGCGTTCCATCAATACTTCGCCACCAGGCAACAGCAAATCATCCACCCGGTGTATCAGCAGGCCATACACAGCGGTGCGCTGCAGTTTCAGCAACGAGACATGCAAACTCTCTTCCAGTTGTTGCGCATCAACAGCACCTAACACGGCTCCGGAAAACTGCGGCGTCTTGGTCACGATATCGAAAGACGTGTCTGCCGCCATGGTACGTCCGAGCACAGCTTCGCTATCACCGTATAGCGCCGCAGTATCGATCAATTTCAATTTCAGCTCGGCCGCAGCTGCCAAAATGGCTGCAACTTCCAACTGACAGACCTTGCCCGCCGCATTTGCAATACCATAATCGAGTCCGAACTGTACTGCACCCAATCCAATTTTCATTTCAGCGCTTTCCGCAAGGCCTCGATCACGCGATCCTGCTGCTCTTCCGTAAAGGTGGCATACATCGGCAAGCTGATAGCTTGTGCATAATAATGCTCCGCTTCCGGAAAATCGCCAGGTTTGAAGCCTTTTGCTTGATAGTAAGGCTGGGTATGCACAGGAATATAGTGCAGATTGACACCAATTGACTGCGCGCGCAGCGCGTCAAAGATGGTGCGGTGTGACTGTGTCAGGCGCTCGGTTTGCAGGCGAATTACGTACAAGTGCAAGCCCGAATAGCCATCCGTATGCTGCCATGGCGTAATAACCGGCAATTCCGCCAGCAATGTATCATAGCGACGCGCCATAGCATGGCGGTAGGCCACGAATTCATCGAGCCGAGCCATCTGGCTCAAGCCGAGTGCCGCCTGCATATCCGTCATACGATAGTTGTAACCGAGTGTGATCTGCTGATAATACCAGGCGCCATCGGGCGCATGCGTCATCTGCTCCGGATCGCGCGTAATGCCATGGCTACGCAGTTGCTGCAAGCTGATCGCCAGATCCGCATTCTGTGTCGTGGCCATACCGCCTTCGGCGCTGGTGATAATTTTCACTGGGTGAAAACTGAAAACGGTAATGTCGCTATAGCGGCAATTGCCGATCGGCTCACCACGATATTTTCCGCCGATCGCATGCGAAGCGTCTTCGATAATCTTGAAGCCATATTCCTGGCTCAGGGCATAGATGGCGGCCATATCACAAGGCTGGCCCGTCAAATGCACGGGAATCAGCACTTTCGGCAAACGCCCGGCTTGTTTCGCCTGCGCAAGCTTTTGCGTCAATGCCTCGATGCTCAGATTGTAGGTACGGGCATCAATATCGACAAAATCAATATCAGCGCCACAATATAAAGCGCAATTGGCGCTGGCAACAAAAGTATTCGGACTGGTCCAGACCAGATCCCCCGGGCCGACACCCAAGGCCAGGCACGCGATGTGCAGGGCACTGGTCGCGCTATTGACAGCCACCGCATGGGGGACACAGCAATACTCTGCCACCGATTGCTCAAACGCCGGCACTGCCGGCCCCTGTGTCAGAAAGTCAGAGCGCAAGACATCGACCACCGCCTGAATGTCGGCCTGAGAGATATCTTGTCGGCCATATGGAATCATTGTCATGTTTTACACGGTATGAGTTGGGTCGACGTGAGTCTGGATCAGCTCGCGCAATTGCTCTTTTGTCAAGAAATCAGTATTGCTACCGCTGTCGTAGCAGAATCCCGGCGGTACCAGCTTGGCACCCATCTTGTCACAATATTCCTGCGTCGAGTACTTGGCACTCATCGGCAAGATGGCGTAATAGCTACCCATATCAACGGTATTGAAACTGTCGCTGGAGGTAATCATCTCTTCATGGATCTTTTCACCTGGACGCACGCCGACGACCGGGAAGCTGCATTCAGGTCCAATTGCTTCGGCTACATCGGTGATGCGGTAGGAAGGGATCTTCGGCACCAGAACCTCACCGCCCCATGCGTTCTCAAGGGACCACAGCACCATATCCACGCCCTCTTGCAGGCTGATATTAAAACGGGTCATAGCCGTATCGGTAATCGGCAGCACGCCCGTCGCGCGGCGTTCCAGGAAGAACGGAATCACCGAACCGCGGCTACCCATGACGTTGCCATAACGGACGACGCTGAAACGCAAGTCGCGATTGCCAACGATATTGTTGGCGGCAACGAACAGTTTGTCAGAGCACAGCTTGGTGGCGCCATACAGATTGATAGGCGCAGCCGCCTTGTCGGTGGACAGGGCAACCACACGCTGCACCTTGGTATCCAGGCAAGCCTCAATCAGGTTTTGCGCACCCAGCACATTGGTCTTGATGCATTCGAAAGGATTATATTCCGCAGCCGGCACTTGTTTCAGTGCAGCCGCGTGGATCACGATATCGATACCTTCCAGCGCGCGGCGCAGGCGGGCCTCATCGCGAATATCGCCAATGAAATAACGAATACCGGCATATTTTTCATCCGAAAATTCATGCGCCATTTCAAACTGTTTCAATTCATCGCGCGAAAATACCACAAGACGTTTGATCGTTGGATAGCGTTCCAGCACGGTTTTCACGAATGCTTTGCCGAATGAACCGGTTCCACCGGTAATGAGAATAGACTTATCTGATAACATTTTTATATTTAACTTAAATTGAATGACAAAATTAAGACGGAGTACAGCCTCAGAATACTTTGACAATATTAATCAATTGAAAGAATTCATTTACATATACCATGCTATTTCGCAGCCATATTGCGAGCGCCTCCGGACAATCCGAAAAATGGAGCACCTGGCTGCACACCTGATGCGACAATTGACAACGCATCAAAAACATAGCCAGTAAAGAAAATGAAATATTTCTTCAAAAATAGAGAAATGAGGCAAACTTTTATTTTCAGCAACTCTCGAATGTTGACTTATTTTTTAAAAAAGTACTTTATTGACAACAAAAATTAGCGAAATTAGAACTAGCAAGAAATATTTTTCATTGCCATCTTAAAATTTCCACCACATTTTAACATTATTGAGTAGTCTAAAATGCGGTTTTTCGCTAAAAAACACCTCCTGACGTGCATTCCATGTTGCCCACAATCACATCACCACGCACATCTCAATAAAGAAAAATAGATACAGCTGGTTTCAATCAGGACTCCATGCATAGGCGCAAAGCCTCTTTCCACTCAGGTAAATCGCAGAACACTTGCCGCAGGTGTTCGCTCGATAACAAGGAAGAAGCCGGGCGAGGAGCGGGCAAGGGATACTCACTCGTCGTAATTGCCCTTATCTGTGGCGAGGATGCGAGAGCGGCATTTCGAAGGATTTCCTCAGTAAAACCAGCCCATGTGGTGCGGCCTTGCGCACTCAAGTGATATACACCGCCATGACGGCGCCACCAGTCCGCCCGATCTCCTTCTATCCGCGCCACGATATGCGCTGTAACATCAGCAATCGTACGACACCAGGTCGGTGCGCCATACTGATCCCCAACGATACGCAACTCAGGACGCTCCTGCGCCAAGCGCAGCACGGTCAACAGAAAATTCTTGCCGCGCATCCCATACACCCAACTGGTGCGCAAGATCAGATGATCGATGCCTACCGCCTGAATTGCTTGCTCTCCAGCCAACTTGCTTCGTCCATAGACATTGATCGGTGCTGTTGCATCCTCTTCCGAATAAGGCTCGCTTTTTGCCCCATCGAACACATAGTCGGTCGAATAATGAATCATGGCCGCATCCAGCTTGCGAGCCTCCTCAGCCATCAACCCTGGCGCGCGAGCGTTGATCAGCATGGCCAATTCAGGCTCACACTCCGCCTGGTCTACTGCCGTATAAGCGGCTGGATTCACAATCAAGTCAGGCTTGACTGCACGGATGACGTCGCGCACCTGGTCCAGGTTTGACAAATCCATTTGCGCACGGCCAGGAGCGACGATATCACCGAGGCCCTGCAAACTGCGGAACAATTCATATCCGACTTGACCAGTACCACCTGTCAACAAGATTTTCATGCAAATACCTCTGCATTGGCCAGCAATACGCCCGCATGGTCCTTGCCCGATAGCAGTGGCTCCCCATCGAGCGGCCATTCGATGCCGATGGCAGGGTCATTCCATCGGAGGCTGCGTTCGAATTGCGGCGCCCAGTAATCGGTCGTTTTGTACAGGAATTCGGCCGATTCGCTGGTTACCATAAAGCCGTGCGCACAACCAGGCGGTATCCATAACTGTCGCTTATTTTCGGCGGAAAGGAGAATTCCCACCCAGTGACCGAAAGTCGCAGAACTCGTGCGTAAGTCTACTGCAACATCAAACACCTCGCCGGCTACGACGCGCACCAGCTTACCTTGTGTCTGCTGAATCTGGTAATGCAAACCACGCAATACATTTTTGGCGGACCTTGAGTGATTATCCTGAACAAAATGGGTACTAACGCCCGTTAGCTCCTGAAATTGTTTCTGGTTAAAGCTTTCGTAGAAAAAACCACGATCATCGCCGAACACCTTCGGCTCGATTATCATTACGTCGGCAATCGCCGTCTTTTGAATTTGCATAATAATTAATTAAAATACTTCTTCATTTAACAAACGCAGCAAATATTGACCATAGCTATTTTTTTTCAACGATTGCGCAAGCTTGCTCAATTGCTCAGCATCAATATACTTACGACGGAAAGCTATTTCTTCCGGGCAAGCCACTTTCAAGCCCTGTCGGTTCTCAATCGTGGCTATAAATTGCCCGGCCTCCAGCAATGACTCATGTGTTCCCGTGTCGAGCCACGCCATGCCACGCCCCATATGTTCGACAGTCAACTCGCCACGTTGCAGATAAACCTGATTAACATCGGTAATTTCCAGCTCGCCGCGCGCCGATGGCCGGATTGACGCAGCGATGTCCGCAATCTGCTTGTCGTAGAAATACAAGCCTGTGACCGCATAATGTGACTTGGGCTGCAAGGGCTTTTCTTCGATACTGACGGCGCGTCGCCGCGCGTCAAACTCAACTACACCATAGCGTTCGGGATCCTGCACATGATACGCAAATACCGTAGCCCCCTCCGTACGACAGGATGCCGCAAGCAGTTGGGATTCGAAATCGTGTCCGTAATAGATGTTATCGCCCAGAATAAGGGCAGACGGCGCGTCGCCGATAAATTCCCGACCGATGATGAAGGCTTGCGCCAGACCATCAGGCGAAGGTTGCACAGCGTAGCTTAGCTCCAGCCCCCATTGGCGTCCATCACCCAGCAACTCCTGAAAGCGGGGGGTGTCTTGCGGCGTCGAGATAATTAAGATTTCGCGGATACCCGCCAGCATCAGGGTCGTCAGCGGATAGTAAATCATCGGTTTGTCATACACAGGCAATAACTGCTTCGAAACAGCCATCGTGACCGGATACAAGCGGGTACCCGACCCACCCGCCAGGATAATTCCCTTACGCGGCGTACTCATAACGTTGGCTCCGTGATGGCGCGTTGCGCATAGTTCTGCTGGACCCAGCTCAAATACGCCCCTGACTGGATATTCTGCACCCAGTCCTGATGATCGAGATACCACTGCACCGTCTTGGCGATGCCGCTTTCAAAGGTCTCCACTGGCTTCCAGCCAAGTTCACGTTCAATCTTGCGCGCATCGATCGCATAGCGACGGTCGTGCCCCGGACGATCCGCGACATAAACAATCTGGATACGGTAAGACGCTCCGTCCTGCCTTGGATCGAGCCGGTCAAGAATGTCGCACAATTCATGCACGACGCTCAGATTGGTCATTTCATTCCAGCCGCCGACATTGTAAGTTTCGCCGATGGCACCCTGCTCCAGTACCCGGCGTATGGCCGCGCAGTGATCACCGACATACAGCCAGTCCCGCACCTGCTGACCATCGCCATAGATAGGCAGGGCCTTGCCAGCACGGGCGTTGGCGATCACTAACGGGATCAATTTTTCAGGGAAATGACATGGCCCGTAGTTATTGGAACAATTCGTCGTCAGCGTAGGCAAGCCATAGGTGTGATGGTAAGCACGCACCAAATGATCCGATGCCGCCTTGGTGGCAGAATACGGGCTGTTCGGTGCGTACGGCGTCGTTTCGGCAAACGGCGCATCATCCGGCCCTAACGTGCCATACACTTCATCAGTGGAGACGTGCAAAAAACGAAAAGCGAGGCGCTCCGCATCTGGCAACGCCGACCAATAACAGCGCACGGCCTCGAGCAAATTGAAGGTTCCGTTGACATTCGTCTCAACAAACGCTGCCGGCCCAAGAATGGAGCGATCGACGTGACTCTCTGCAGCAAAATGCAGCACGGCACGCGGCCGATACTGCTTCAGCAGGGCTGCCACCTGAGTCGTGTCGCCGATGTCACCGTGAACAAAAATATGCCGAGAATCGCCATTCAAGGAATGCAGATTTTGCAGATTGCCAGCATACGTCAACTTGTCAAGGTTAATCACCGATTCATTGCCATGCGCCAACCAATCCACCACAAAATTGGAACCAATAAAACCGGCGCCGCCACTTACTAATATCATATTAATGCCCTATTTAACTCTGCACACCAGAACCGACCATTTTAAACGAAGTCCACCCTCCAGACTGTGCTGAACAACAAGACATGGCTTAATAACTTTCGGGTAACATATTGCGTCGTAATTTATGTGCCAGGCATCTCGTCAGGCCATAAAAATGGCACACTTCTCAACTTTTAAATTTATAGCAAGACATCACGACCGTTTCGAGTTTTCCACAGGCGGATGGCATGCTCACCGTTGCGGCACCCGCAATAGGGTGAAGTGACAAATGCTGCGCAGTAGCGCAAAGGTAATCTTCTTTGTTGACAAAGCCTCCCAGCTGCGCACCAGGCATCAGAAAAAACCGGTTAGCCATTCATACCTCGGGCTGGGCAAGACACCCTGGCACTAACTCATCGGCACCCGACCCAAGCCCCATAACAGCAATGCCTCCTTGTCTTCTTCACGCCTTACAGAATGTAACGTCGATGGGAGCTACGCATCGCAAAGCACATCCCCCAAAGGGCAAGCTGGCGCCTGACTTGACGTTCTCGCCCCTACACTGGATAGTGTAGAAATATGTTGCCTACGCCCGGCATCGCCTCCCTTATGATATACGCGCGCGCCGCTTGCGCACCATGGAAATAGCAAGCTTTTACACCTTGTCACAATTGCCTATGATGAATTACCCACAACCCCTTATAATGTTGTCCGCTGGGCTTAGTATCTGTGCCGAACTGAGCAATCTCAAGGAAATTTTTTCTTATGTTCAACTTTTAGCTGCAGTTCCCTTTATTTCTCACCCAGTCTCAGCGCAGCTGTCCAGCCATTAAAAATCAATGATTTGCAAAATACTTCCGTTAAAAACATCATGACTCATTGGGAATTCCGCGCAGAACGCGACCTTTGACGCATTAACGAAAATCTTCAAACTTTGCAGCCAATAAATTTTAAGTTTCCTCACAATAACAGCAGGGACGTAAAATTACCCCAATAACTCTGCACAATTGAAAGCAACAAATGCCTATCGAAAAAAGTGATATAAAAGAAGAAATTCAAAAAAAACACGATGAGTCAGTCTCAATAGATAAAGGCAGCGCCGAACTTAATCTGACAGATCTCGCCGTCATATTATGGCGTGCGCGCGGAATGGTTGCTGGCATTACAATTCTGACCATGGCATTGACGCTCACCACCACCATTTTGACAGGAAAGTATAAGAGTGAAGGTTTTTTCCAGTTTGGCGGCGCAATCCCGATAGTAAAGGTTGTGGATAAGCTGACCAAGGAGCCACCTCCGGGAATCAGCCTGTCGAACTATAAACGTTATGAAGCAGTTTATAGCAGCGCCGAAAAGTATTCTGATTTTTACGTACAAAATAAACTTGCAGGAGACGTCAGTGCCGAATCGCTGCTACAGAAAATCAATTCGCGCGAAGGCATTGGCAATCTGATTGAACCAATTTTCCCGTTTACAAAGCTTGATGCCAAAAAACTTGGCATGGAATCCAACAAAGATGAAAGCAATAATATCATCGGCTTGCGGATTAATTATTCAGCAGCAACGCCGGATATGGCACGCAATACCGTTTTACTATTAGGTCGCTATGTGATGGACGCTATCATATATCAAACTTACTCTGACATCTTGCGCTTCAAGGATATTGAAATATCCACAAAAATTACTAAACTCGATAATGAAATTATCGAGTCAAATGAGAAACTTGAAGAGTTGTTGCGAAAAAACCGTGATTTGAAATCTATCATCTCTCGCTATCCCGCCGCCACAGAGCAGGGAGCACGTCAGGTCGTCTCGGTAACCGAAGAAACCGCTCGCTACCTTTCGCCAACCGCCCAATTAACAACTAATGAAGTTGAAGTTGCGGAAACGAAAGAGAAACTGTTAAAAATCCAGCGCGACAAGACACAAACGACCATATTAGGTGAGTATTACAGAAACACTAAAGCTCTGCTAGATGGAAGCAAATCCGGCGAAGCCGTTCTGCGTGGTCTTGAACCTATCAAGATAGCCACCTTCAAGGGCAAGGATCTGGATAATGAAATTATCAAGGAAGTTTTCAACCGGCTTACCATTGAAAATCAGACCGCGAATAACATATATTTAGAAAAGAGCCGTTTTATTGCCGGGCCAGACATGCCTCAACATCGCACAGTGAGCTTGTTGATAGCTTTATTGACGGGCCTGATCGTGGGATTCATATTGGCCGTAAGTGTTGTTGGCGGTCGTTTATGGTGGAAAAACAACACCCTGAAACTACAAAAGTAAACCCGGCACTACAGATGCGCCACGGGCATCCACGCTCATGGCGCAGCCTCTCCCCTTGGCAATCATCGATCCTGACGCCATACCTGCCTGATAATGATGTCGCACTCAAACATTGGAGACATCCACCCATATCTTGTATGCTCGCCAGGTGATGTAAAAAAACCGGCAATGCTCACAAGAGCGTTGCCGGTTTTTTTTATTCAGACTGGCTCAGAAAAAACTGGCCGGTCGATCTTCCCTACTTTTTTGCCACGCACAGGATACATTGCGTTGACACGGGAAGATATTATTGCTTCAACAATCCCCCCAGCAACGCCGCCACCTTCTGCTTTGGCTTCACTGGCATGGGCGCCGTGCTGCCGGCAACCGGGGCCGCGGCCTTGGCGGGTTCGTACGGTTTCAGGAACCAGGGATCGACCTTGTCGCGGCGGGCGCCGGCGCCAAAGGCGGGACGCGCGCCGCGCTCGGCGGAGCGGCTGTCGCGGCTCTCGCCGGCATGGCGGCTGTCGGCCGGGCGCGCGGGACGGCCTTCGCCGCCTTCGCTGCGGCGCGGCGGACGGCGCTCGTTGTCGCTGCTGCGCGCAGGTGCAGGCGAAAAGCCGCCCAGCTCACCGCGCTTGATGCTTTGCTTGATGAGTTTCTCGATGTCCGTCAGCAGGCGCTCGTCCTTGTCCGAATAGATGGAAATGGCGTCGCCCGAAGCGCCGGCACGGCCCGTGCGGCCGATGCGGTGCACATAGTCTTCCGCGTTGTACGGCAAGTCGAAGTTGATGACGCAAGGCAAGTCGGAAATATCCAGGCCGCGCGCCGCCACGTCGGTGGCGACCAGCACGTCGATTTCGCCCTTCTTGAACGCTTCCAGCGCCGCCATGCGTTCCTGCTGGCTCTTGTCGCCGTGAATCGCCGTGGCGCTCATGCCTTCCTGCTCCAGCACGCGGGCCAGGCGCGAAGCGCCGATCTTGGTGTTCGAGAACACGATGACCTGCTTCAGGTCGCGCTGGCGCAGCAGATGGGCTACCAGGGCATGCTTCTGGTCTTCCGGCACCTTGTAGACCACTTGCGTGACCTTGTCGGCCGTCTGGTTGCTGCGCGCCACTTCGATCGTCAGCGGATCGTTGAGGAAAGTACCGGCCAGCTTCTTGATTTCTGGCGAGAACGTGGCCGAGAACATCAGGTTCTGGCGTTGTTTCGGCAGCAAGTTGATGATGCGTTGCAAGTCCGGCAAGAAACCCATGTCCAGCATGCGGTCCGCCTCATCCATGACCAGCATCTGCACTTGCCCCAGGCTGATGTTCTTTTGCTCGATATGGTCGAGCAGGCGACCCGGCGTGGCGATGACGATTTCCACGCCGCCCCGCAGGATCACCGTTTGCGGTTTCATGTCCATGCCGCCGAAGACGACGGTCGAGCGCAGCGGCGTGTGCTTGGCGTAGGCCTTGACGTTTTCCGCCACCTGCACCGCCAGTTCGCGCGTCGGCGTGAGGATCAGCGCGCGCACCGGATGGCGCGCGGGCGACATGCTGCTGCTGGCGTGGGCCAGCAGCAGCTGGATGATCGGCAGCGAGAAGCCGGCCGTCTTGCCGGTACCCGTCTGCGCGGCACCCATCACGTCGCGGCCCTGCAGCACCACGGGAATGGCTTGCTCCTGGATCGGCGTGGGATGGGTATAGCCCTGCTCGGTCAAGGCGCGCTGGATTTCAGGGGCCAGGCCAAAATCGGCAAAACTCACGGTGCGGGCGGCAATGGGGGCGGGAGGTGCAACAGGGACCGCTGCGGCGGCTGGCGCCGCGTCAGTGGCAATCGCCGGGCTAGGCGTAGGAGTCGATTCAGTTTCAGACATAAATTTTCTGGTGTGCCTCCGCACTGCGGAAGCCATGCTTTCTCAATAAACAACATTTCGGGGCGCAGACAGCTTCGTTTTGCAAGCCATAAAGCATCGTTCTTGCGGCACCTCAGTGCTCCGGGACATGCTGTATGGCGAGTGCGGGAGCGTTAGGGAGGCGTGCTGCGATGGCGGCGGAGATCGCGCCGGCGGAACATCGCGCGCAGAAGATACAATATCAGTGCTGTAAACGATACCCTAATTCACCGCAACTGTACACGGAAACCGTGATTTTTGAGCAAAAAGCGTTCCAGCGACAGCCCGCCCGAATGCCGTATCATGCCTGCTCTGACGCCCTTGCCGCCCGCTCCCGCCACCATGTCCACTGTTTCCCGTCCGCACGATCCCCAGCCCCAGCCGCCCGTCAAGCCAGGCAATGACGAATGCTGCCACAGCGGCTGCACCTTTTGCGTGCTGGAAATGTACCAGGAAGACCTGGCCGCCTACGAGGACGCGCTGCGCGCATGGCAGCAGCGCCAGCAGGCGGCGGCCACGCCGCCTGCCAAAAAACACGCCAGGACAGCGCGCAAGGCCTCTTAAAAGCTTTCCCACTCGTCGGCGGGCGCCGTCGGACGCGCGGCGCGCGTAGTGGCGGCCAGTTGACGGGACGCCGGCATCGGCGCCGGCGAGCGCGCCGCCACGGCGGCCTTCACGGCCGGGCGCGGCGGGCGCACGGCGGCGCTGGCGGCATCGAGCTTGAAGATGCTGACCACCTCGCTCAGGCTGGCAGCCTGCTCCTGCATCGATTCGGCCGCCGCGGCCGCCTCTTCGACCAGGGCCGCATTTTGCTGGGTCACCTGGTCCATCTGGGCAATCGCCTGGTTGACTTGCTCGATGCCGGCGCTCTGCTCGTTGCTGGCGGCCGTGATTTCGCTCATGATGTCCGTCACGCGCGTGATGCTGGCCACGATGTCATCCATCGTGCGGCCAGCCTGATCCACCAGCCGGGAACCCGCTTCGACCTTGTCGACCGAGTCGCCGATCAGGACCTTGATATCCTTGGCCGCCGCGGCCGACCGTTGCGCCAGGTTGCGCACTTCGGTGGCCACCACGGCAAAGCCGCGCCCCTGCTCGCCCGCGCGCGCCGCCTCGACGGCCGCATTCAGCGCCAGGATGTTGGTCTGGAAAGCGATGCCGTCGATGACGGCGATGATGTCGACGATCTTGCGCGACGATGCATTGATCGACGCCATCGTGCCCACCACTTCGCTGACGACCTTGCCGCCCTCGACGGCGATGCTCGACGAGGTTTGCGCCATGGTATTGGCCTGGCGCGCATTGTCCGCATTCTGCTTCACGGTCGACGTCAGCTCCTCCATCGACGAGGCCGTTTCTTCCAGTGAACTGGCCTGCTCTTCCGTCCGCGATGACAGGTCCTGGTTGCCGGCCGCGATCTGGCTCGATGCCGTGGCGATGGTATCGGTGCCGCTGCGTACCTGGCCCACCAGATTCTGCAGGCTGGCGTTCATGTCCTTCAGCGCATGCATCAACTGTCCCGTTTCATCTTGCGATTGCACAACAATATGCGCCGTCAAATCGCCGGACGCCACCTGGCGCGCCACGCCGACAGCCTCGATCAGCGGGCGCGACACGCTGCGCGCCACCCACAGCGCCAGCAGCATGCCGACCGCCACGATCCCCACCAGCAGGCCGATCAGGCTGGCGCGCGATGCGGCATAGGTGGCGTCGGCGCTGGCGCTCGAGCGCACGCCGCCGTCGGCATTGATGCTTACCAGCTTGTCGAGGACCACCATCATGTCCGCCATGACCTTGGCGGAAGGCCCCACGGCCAGCGCGCGCGCCTCTTCCTTTTTCATCTCGCGCGACAGGCTCAGCATGGTCGCGTGCAGGCGCATGAATTCATCGTTAAGCGCCAGGAAACGCTCGAAGAGTTCCTTTTCGCCCGGTTCGGAAATCAGAGTGCGGTATTTGTCGCCGTCCGTCTTCAGCCTGGCCTGGGTTTCCGTCATGCGCGTTTCGTTGAGCGCCATGTCGGAATCCGCGGCCGCCAGCATGTGCGCCAGTTCCCAGCGGCGTAAATCGCTGACATCGCCGCGCATGGACATGGCCGCCAGCACGCTGGGCATCCAGTTGGCGGACAGGTCGGTCGACGCGTCATTGATGCGCGCCATGGAAAAAATCGCCGACACGCCCAATGCCGCCGTCAGCAGCAGTACGGCGCCAAACGACAAGATCAGCTTGGTGGCTATTTTCAGATCAAAAAACCATTTCATGCGTTGCTTCCTTCGATAATCAAACGGGCGATAAACAGCAAATAAACAGGCAACAGCCAGGCGATAAGCGGGCGAGATGGAAACACGCGGGCAAGGCACGGCGAGCCAGGGAGGCGGACAAGAGAATTTCCGCACTGCAACATTTTATCACCGCGCCTCCTGGACGCAGTCCGGTTTGATCGCCATGCGCGGCTAAAGTTCGCTTTATACCGCTTCATGTCACATTTTTGCCAAATCGCCGGACGAAAAATGAAGAAAAAACGGCGTAGGAGTCGGATGACACGAGGCAATGTTCCTAGCCTACATAAGCACGTCGGCTCATCCGATGCCCGTGCGCGCCCCCTCGTCTTATAGTGGATACAACATTCAGCACAACGCTAGCAAGCCGGAAGCGCAGCGCCATCCAACAAAATCAGAAGACGAGGCCATATCATGTACAAAGCTTATAGCAACCTGACCCCAGCAACGAACAGCCACGCCGTATCCCCGCATGGCTGGGAAGCCCCCCTGGCCAAAGCCCCGGCCACGCCCATGATCAGCATCACCGGCGCCCAACAAAACGAATTGCTGCGCGCCCTGTCGCGCACCGACCTGGAACGCCTGTTTTGCCAACTGGAACTGGTCGCCTTACCTGCGGGCAAGCACCTGTTCGATTGCGGCGGAAAAATTGAATATACGTATTTCCCCACCAACGCCATCGTTTCCCTGCTGTATGTGATGGAAGACGGCGCCACCACCGAGATCGCCGTCGTCGGCCGCGAAGGCGTGGCGGGCGTGGTGCTGTACGAAGCCGAACGGGCCACCTGCACGGCCATCGTGCAAAGCGCCGGCTACGGCTACCGCCTGAAAACGGCTTTCCTGCGCGAAGTGTTCAATGAAGGCGGCGCCCTGGCACAATTGCTGATGCGCTACACCAGCGCCATGTTTGCGCAGATGGCGCAGAACGTCGTCGGCGGCCGCCATTGCAGCATCGAACAAAAGCTGTGCCGCTGGCTGCTGGACCGCCTCGACCGCTCCCTGTCGAACGAGCTGAAGGTCACGCAGGACACCATGGCCAACATGCTGGGCGTGCGCCGCGAAAGCGTCACCGTCACGGCACGCAAGCTGCAGGACGAAGGCTTGATCCAGTATCGCCGCGGCACCGTGGAAGTACTGGACCGCGAAGGCCTGGAAGCGGCTGCCGGCAATTGCTACAAAGCAGCCCGCGCCGGTTTTGAACAATTCCGCAGCGGAATCAGTGCACACAATTAAACCACGTCGCAAGGTGGTGCGGCAGGAAAGCAACACCTCGCACCACCATGCGCCACTTCGTCTTGCCTTACAACAATCCAGCCTCTATCATTCCCGCAGGAATTACCCAATGGAAACTTTTGTTTCCATTGGAATATTTAACGCGTAATGAGACCAACGACTGGAGTCAGTAAGCATGAAACAGCAACCCCTGATCGCCGCCTTGCTGGCTGGCATGTTCTGCGCAAGCCTAGCCCAGGCCGAAATGGCCGTCACAGCCGACCTGGGCACGACTGGCGTCGGCGCACACCTGAGCGTGCCGCTGCAATCGAATCTGCATGCCCGCTTCGGCGTCGGCTTCCTGAACTACTCCTACGACTCCAGTACCGAAGACGTCGACTACAAGCTGAAACTCAAGCTGCGCACCTTCGACGCCCTGCTCGACTACTTCCCCATGGACGGCGCATTCCGCGTGAGCGCCGGCGTGGTGTACAACGGCAACAAAATCGATGCCAAGGGCAAACCCAACAAGAATGGCAGCTACACACTGAACGGCAACACCTATACGGCGGCCAGCGCCGGCCAGCTCGACGGCACCATCGATTTCCGCAAAGCCGCCCCCTACATCGGCATCGGCTGGGGCAACCCGGTGAAAGAGGCTGGCTGGGGCATTTCCAGCGACATCGGCGTATTGTTCCAGGGGGCGCCAAAAACCTCGCTGCGCAATACCGGCTGCGACCCGCTGGTGTGCGCCGCCCTGAAAACGGACGTGGCCGCTGAAAATGACAAACTGGCCGACAAGGTCAAGGATTTCAAGGCATATCCGGTGCTGCGCATCAGCGCCAGCTACCGCTTCTAAGCTGGGGCCAACCCGCCTGGCATGATATCGAGGCACGCTGCGGCGTGCCTTTTGCATATTCAGGGTTCTTGAGGCCGCGCCGCAGGCCAGGTGCGGCATGGTGCAACTAATCCGTCGCGGCGCTGGCGACCAGCCACCAGCCCGGCCTGACATCGTCAAACGAGTAATATGCGGGCGCAAACGCCGCCTGGGCTGGATCATCAAAACTGCCCACCAGCAAGGCTACCGTCGGCGCATCGTCGATGGCGCCGATGGAACTGCCGCAAGCGGCGCAAAAGGCCCGGCTGGAATACTCGGAAGAACGATAGGTGGCCGGCGCGCCGGCTGTGCCCGTCCACCGTACTTGATCGCGCGCAAACTCCACCCATGCCACCGTCGGCGCGCCCGTGTGCTGCTGGCAATTGCGGCAGGAACAGCTGTGCGGATTGCTGCCCTCGCCTGTCACTTCGAAGCGCACGGCGCCACATAAACAGCCGCCTGCCTGCACTGCATTCTCCATCGTATCTCCCCGTTGACACTGTTGCGTACCTGGCCAGGCGGTACGTACCCGGTACAATATTGCCATAACCCCCTCCCTGGCGCACCCATACAATATGGCGCCGGCACTATGAAAGAATAAATGGAAGACATCAATTGCGAAGGCTTGCCGCACATCCGCGTATTGGCAGGTGAAAACAGCAGCGGCCCCGTGTATGAAACCCTGCCGGCGCGCCAGATCGACGAGCACGTCTACGAACTGCTGGCCTCGCCCGGCCTGACTCTGAACCTGGCACGCGGCGACATCGTCAACATCGCCAACCCGCTCGCCCCCGCCGAAGTCTTAAAACGCGGCGGCAACTTCTGCATCCATATCTACGATGCCGACGACGTGCCGCAAGAGGCAGTGGACCTGCTCGAGCGCGACGTGCAAAACCAGCTGGGCGGCACCCTGGACGGCCAGTACAAAGGCAATCTCACCTTCAGCGTGCCGGGACACCACGGCATCTACAGCGTCAACGGCCCCTTCGACGCCTTCCGCGAGGCAACGGGCGTGGAATGGTACTTCGCCAACATCTACGTCAACCTTGATGACGACGATGATGAAACCTTGCTTAACTGGTGGGTGGATATGTAAGGTTGCTGACGTGACAGGTGGGGATATGACCTGCGTCAATGCTCCGTATTGCCCTGGCCCACGTCAAGATGCTGACTCACGCCTTGTGTACGCTCTCTTTCGTCAGCCACACAGAGGAACGCCATGCCTTGCAAAAAGGCGGTATCACGAAAGGCACAGTGATTGCCACCTTCGTCAACGGCCGCTATCAGAATCTGCGGCAGGGCAACCATGCGGCGCTATTCATTCGCCTGGTGCCTGGCGGCATTGAGTTTCGACCAGTGGCGCAACCGCCCGCCTGCGCGATCTACTGTGGCCGTTCGGCGGCGGGGAAAGCAAAGAAGGGCCAGTCCGGCTCAGGCTGCAGCGACCGGGGCGTCGCCGCCCAAGCCCTCTACGATTGACATATCTCAAGGTAGCGGCCCAGCACCGTGTCCATGCCCAATTCCAGGCACTCGACCACCAGTGCGTGGCCGATCGACACTTCCAGGATGCCGGGTATGTCCAGGAAGCGCGCCAGGTTGTGCAAATCGAGGTCGTGCCCGGCATTCACGCCCAGCCCCAGCGCCTGCGCCCGCCGCGCCGCCTGCCGATATGTGCCAAACACGGCATCGGCCTGCGCGCCGCCATGACTCTCGGCAAACCGTTCCGTGTACAGCTCGACCCGCGCCGCGCCCACCTCGCGCGCCCATTCCAGCGCCGGGTAGCCGGCATCGACGAACAGGCTGACGCGGATGCCCAGGTCGTTCAATTGTGCAATGGCGGGGCGCAACAGCGCCGCATGCCGTTCGATATCCCAGCCGTGATCGGACGTCAGCTGGCCCGGCATGTCGGGCACCAGGGTGCATTGCGCCGGGCGCGCGCTTTTCACGACCTCCAGAAATTCCGCCGCCGGATAGCCTTCCACGTTCAGCTCGCGTCCACGTTCCGCGCACAGGCGCTGCAAAGCAGCCACATCATCGTAGCGCGCATGGCGCTGGTCCGGGCGCGGGTGCAAGGTGATGCCGGCGGCGCCCAAGTCGAGAAAGCGCGCGGAAAACGCGAGCAGGTCCGGGAAATTGCGGCCGCGCGAATTGCGCAGCAGGGCGATTTTATTGACGTTGACGGAGAGCTGGGTCATGAAAGGCAATGAAGTGAAAGTAAGGGGTCTGGCAGCGATTGTAGCGGATCCCCCGCACAAGGCACGCTCAACCGAACTCGGCAGTACGTGCTACGATGCAAGACAAGTTCCTTTCAACACATACCATGAGCTACCAGCTATTCCTGTTTGACCTCGACGATACCCTGCTCGATTTCCGGGCATCCGAAAAACGCTCGTTTCTGCACACCATGCACGAACTGGGCTTGCGCGACGGCATCGACGGGCTGTTTACCCTTTACCAGGCGATCAATGTCGACCTGTGGAAACGTTTCGAGACGGGCAGCGTCACCAAGGATTTCCTGAAGGTCGAGCGCTTCCGCAAGACGTTTGCCCAGGGAGGCATCGATGTCGCCCCGGAACTGGCCAGCCGTTTGTATCTGGACTCGCTGCCGGACACGGTCGTGCTCATCGACGGCGCCAAACAGGTGTGCGAAACGCTTTCGCGCATCGGCGAAGTGGGCATCATCACCAACGGCGTCGACTCCATCCAGAACCGCCGCATCGCCGCCTCCGGCCTGGGCGACTACATTTCCTTCGTCGCCACCTCGGAAGCGTGCGGCCACGCCAAGCCGGACGTGCGCTTCTTCGACTACGCGGCCAACATGGCGCGCGCGTTCAGCAAGGATACAAGCATTATCATCGGCGACCGGCTGGACGCCGACATCCTCGGCGCCAACCGCTACGGCATCGCCAGCTGCTGGTTCAACCCGGACGGCATGGCCAATACCTCGGCCGCCATCCCCACCCATGAAGTGGCCAGCCTGCACGACATCGTGCCGGCGCTGAACGAGATGCAAGTCAACATGAAACAGGCTTGATCTGCAACAAGCGCACCATGTGAAATGCGCGGGAAGACGCCAAAATGGCCAGCTTCTCGCGTACCATCAGGACTCCGCACCTTGAAGCGAGTCCATGCCGAATTTCACTTTCCTGATTATCATCGCGGCGCTCGTCCTGCTGTACGTCATGCGGGCCAAGCGCCAGACGGCCAGGTCCCGTGCGCCGCTGCGGCTGCACAGGAAACCCGTCATGACGGCGCGCGAGCAACAGATGTACCACCTGCTGCAGACGGCCTTGCCGGAATGCACGGTGCTGGCGCAAGTGGCGTTTTCCGCGCTGGTGACGGCGCTGGGGCGGACAAACAGAAACCGTTTCGACCGCAAGGTGGCCGATTTTGTCCTGTGCAGCCAGCAACTGAACGTCATCGCCATCATCGAACTCGACGACAGCAGCCACGCCGGGCGCGAACGCCAGGACCAGGAGCGCGACGCCATGCTCAGGCTAGCCGGTTACGTCACCTTGCGTTATGCCAACTTCCCCACCCAGCAGGCGCTGCGCGCCGATATCGAGCAACTGCTCACGCAACAAGCCGGAGCGAAGGCAAACCCCCTGCCCGCCTGATTGCGCGTCAAGCGATCAATCGCGCGTCAGCACCTCTAATAACTCAATCTCGAAGATCAAATTGGAGTTCGGCGGTATCAAGCCCACCTGCCGCTCGCCATACGCCAGCGCCGCCGGCACCCACAGCTTGCGCGTGCCGCCCACCTGCATGCCATGCAAACCCAGAATCCAGCCCTGGATCACCTTGTTGTTGCTCAACACACAGCGAAACGGCTCGCCCCGCTTGTGCGACGAGTCAAACTCCGTGCCGTCTTCCAGCCAGCCCCGGTAATGCGCCGTGACCAGCGCGCCACGCGCCGCCGCCTTGCCGTCACCGACCACGATATCGTCCATCTTCACTTCCGCCGTCATCTCGTTTCACCCTTGAGAAATATCAATGCCGCGATTGTACGACAGCACGAAAAAAGCCCCGGCAGTGGCCCGCCGGGGCTTCAATCGATACTGTGAATTCTGGTGGGCCTCCCGTGAGTCGAACACGGCACCAACGGATTATGAGACACATCATCGACCTCATCACACCGAAGCCTCCGGCCCCACGACTTGCATTCTAGCATTTGCCACCATCAGCACTGGCAAATTGGCGGCATGAACAGCCAAATGCCCCGCAGAAAAATGCGCATACCGCCTCACCATCTGAGCCGACTGCCAACCACCTAGCTCCTGCAATACATGCAATGGCGTACCTTGCTGCACATGCCAACTGGCCCATGTATGCCGCAGATCATGCCATCGAAAATCATCAATACCACAGCGCTTAAGCGCTTTATACCAAGCTGCCGTTGTAGCGGCGATTACAGGCTCACCATTGTACGTAAAAACGCGCACCGCATGACGGCCATGCTGCAAAGTAAGCACGCGCATAGCATCATCATTGAGAGGCACCACAATAGCCTTACGTGTCTTACTTTGATCAGGATGGATCCAGGCGACCCGGCGCACAAGATCGACCTGAGACCAACACAAGCCAATTACGTT
Source organism: Janthinobacterium sp. GW458P (assembly GCF_002127585.1). Classification (GTDB taxonomy): domain Bacteria; phylum Pseudomonadota; class Gammaproteobacteria; order Burkholderiales; family Burkholderiaceae_D; genus Janthinobacterium. Next base: position 379,796 of record NZ_NEGZ01000001.1, on the reverse strand, counting down.
CCCCTTGCGTAGTCCTGTAGCAAGACTAAAGGCCACCATATGCGACAAATGCTCAGGCAACTCATTCAGTAACGCGGACGCCTCTTCGTGAGTCAAATAACGCACCCGACGATCAGGCTCCTTCAACAATCGAACCTTCGGAATTGCATCAACCCACTCCCAATCGACACAAGCTCGGATTAGCACAGAACGCAACAACGCTAACGTCCTATTAACAGTTCCATTCTTGACACCGGTAGCACGCTTTTTCTTAGTTACAGCATCCACCACAGAACGATTTATATCGTTTATATCATATCCATCCAACAACGGTTCCAGCCATCGAAAAATGCACTTGTCAGAATTCAGAGAAGCCTTGTCCGACTTTTCAGAAAGCCAGCGTTCGACCGCATCAGGCCAAGTCTTTCCATGCAAAGTTTCAAGAACTAATCCAGCCATCTACAAATCCTTAAATGTTGCCCCATGCAAACTATACAACAGTGTAAATATTTGCGTTATGCTACGAACCAACATGAAAATGTCGTTAATCTTTAGAAACCTTGACATTCATCAAAGCTATCGAAAAACTGCAATTCAGAATGATGTAAAACTTTCATTTAGAAAGAATTAGATCATGGACTTACATACGCTAACAGGCGACGGCGAACTGGATGCATATTTTAAAGAGCGTCCGCACTACAAAAAACTTGGTGAGAAAATTGCACAAATAATTATCAACACAGTATCAGACGAACAAATTGCTGACATTGAAACCCAATTCCTTGTGATGGCAATCAATTTACATCAGCCCGGCACGCCAACCCACCTTAGCGCGTTACTCACTCAAACCATCAACACACTTCATAATCATAAGGAATTCCAAAAGACCTCATAGCAGTTAAAACGGGCACCCATCCAATGGGTTAGACACCCCCGGCGCAGTTGCCAAGTAGACGACGCCAAGCCCGTTATTGCACCAAGTCTGCAAACCTTCCATAGAATGCCCAGCAATGGCCGCAAAAGCCGCCTGGGCAGCCCCGAGCATGGATGTACAGCCAAGCAGCCGCCACGATTGAATCTCAGGCACCACGATGCCCCTAGACCGGAAATAACGTTTTTGATCAAGCGTACGGCATTGCATTTCCTTTCCGCAGTACTTGGCAATGTAGCTGGCGATTTTATGCGCGCCAGTGACACCAAAGCCGAAACGATGCGGATCACGAACGTTGACTTGCCCCATTTGCTCCCCATCCGGTCCACGGCCCAGGACACTTTGCCAGATGGAGCGCAGGAGCGCATACATTTGACGACCGGCCACCGCCACATGAAAATGCAACGCGCCGCGCTCCTGTTCCTCAATGACAGCGACATAGTGAAATTGCTTGTGTTTGCCGAGCTTGCGGCAAAAAGCCTTCCAATGTTTAAGTGCGGTTTCCCTATCCACCATGTTTTCCCGATATGTCAACGTAACCATACGATCAGCGCCAATTTGCTTACAACAGAGCCGAACGTTCTTTTTTGCACGACGACCAGCATCATCGTCGTTTGCTTCGCGGTTCTCGGACTCGCCACGCTTAGCACGCGTCTTGAGCAGCATAGCCGGGCCTACAAAGTGCCGTTGCTTGGTTACCGTCACTTCGCACTGCCCGTCCGGAAAAACGCGCTTACGGGCCGTATAGTTGTCGTTCCATGTGTTCTTAATCCCATCATCGTCCCACCACTCCGGGCGATGTTGCACAGATGGCTCTATAGGCGAGAAATCAATTGACGCTAAAGCGTTTTCATAATCTAATTCGGTCATTCGGTAGTCCTGTAACGGCAGGTTTATCGAAGGCCCCGGACATTTAGTAGATGCCCGGGGCTTTTTTTTGTCCATCAAAAACTGATCTGAAATCCTGTACTGCACTTGCCTGTAACTGCGTTTCCTACTGCTATGTTCTTGAGTGTCCCTTATACAAGTTTAGCGGCGCTTCGCGCCGCCACCCGCGCTGCGCGCAGATAGCGGCACCAAGCTTTCCGCTACCGTTTGCGCAGCAATTGCTGACGCAATAATTTCTCTATCACCTGATCCGGCGTAATGTCTTTAAAGCGGATATACGCCTTCAATCCTTCCAGCACCTGCGCATCGACATGCACCGTCAAAAATGCCTTGCCATCGTCACGCAAGCGATCCCTGCGATCTTTTTGCCGCTGTGCACTGGTCTTTGCCGCGCCAGTTGCCGGACGCCCCCTGCCCCGCTTAATCGGGCCGAGTAGATCAATCGTCTTGTCTTCCTCAAGCTGTTTCATGTACATACTTTCAATACGGTTTTTCAGAGGTGGGCCGTACTGGCCAACGTGAAGCGACGCGGTACTAAGCGTGGCGGCGGACTGCCCGCTAAAACTTTGAAAACGTGTCGCTCCTCGCTCCGATGCGCACGGGCCACCTGACGCCATTACTTCAAAATCAACCGCCGACTTCGATATGCCCTCAAAGATTTTGCCCTCCGGGCCGCTTGTGCCGTCACCCCGGAATTAACGTGACAAGTCACCGTTTTTCTGACGTTCGGGGAACCTGCGCACTCAAGATCAGCACCAGATCGGTATGCAGCTTCGTCCCCGATCGAGCAGCCCACGAAGACGGCAGAAACGAGAAGCCAGAGGAGCTATCGACGGTTTGCGCATCGTTCAGGCCGCCAATCAACAGCACTTCGCCATCGTTGACCGTCACCGCCGTTTTCACCTGGCGCTTAATCAGCGTGGGAGAACCTGTCACGCCACTGGCAGTTGGTTTGAAACTGGATATTTGCCCATCGATGGCAAGATTGATTTTGCCGTTGCCGAGCACCTTGGGCAGTACGTCGACAATGACGCCAGAAGGCCGGTAAACGATGTTTTGAACACTGTTGCCGGAATTGTCTTTGCCCGTGCTGGCAATAGTCGGCGTTTCATCGCCCACCGTCAGCACCATCTTTTGATAATCGTCGCCCACAATGCGGCTATTCGACACTTGCTTGAAACGGCCGTCGGTATTGAGCGCGTCAATCACCAGCTGGAAATTGGTGTTGCGCAAGCTGATGGCGGAGGCCGAATTGACACTGCCAAGCGACGCGCCGAACTTAGCACCCAGCACATTGGCCATGATGGAAATACCGCGGCCCGAGCTGGCGTTATCCGTGACCTCGACCCAGGACGCAGACACATCGACCATGCGCGGCAACTGATCGAGCGCACCGAGCAAGACACGCATTTTGTTTAACTCGGACGCGCTACCCGTCAGCACAATTTGATTGCCAGCCGCAACCGCACTACGCGGACCAAACGCAGCCGCGACAACCCCCGCCAAGAAATCAGCCGAACGGCCAGCCGGCGCATACACTTCAGACTCAGCATCACGCCGCCGGCCAGAGGCACCCGGCACCGGATCAACAGCACCACCCTCAACATCGGCACGCACAGGGCGCAATATCGGCCTATCAAAAAACGCAGAAGCGGCATCGCCGCCCGGAACATCAACGGACGTTAGACGAATAGCAGATGAAACAGAAGCCGAAGACTGCGCAGCACGCAGGTAGTAGACGCCATCGCGCAATTCAGATGCTATGCCCTGGTCGCGCAAAATACCCTCGACAAACGTCGGCAACCGATCAGCATCAAGGGAACTCACCGACACCGTAATCTTGCGATCAAGGGCCTGAGCCTCCGGGGAAATGACAAAATCACGCGCCAACATATTCTTGAAAGTAGCCTGCGCAAACGCGACAAGCGACACGGAAGAAAGCTGTATTGAGACTGGCTGACCTGCGGCAAAAGCAACGCACGGCAACCAAATAAACAGTATAAATAATTTTTTCACATCGAACCCTTCACCCAGGTATCAGCATCGACCAGCGCAAGCCAACCGCCATCAACGAAACGAAAACGCAACGCGGTAACACTACGGCCATCCGACAAAGTGACAACGTAGACACTTCCCCGCGCGATATAACCAATGCCAGTGAGATTTTTTGATGCAACTATTTCGGGCTGTTTTTGGACAATCGTCGGCGCAAGCACTGGCTTACCGAAGTGATAGCCAAACACGCCCAGGGCGGCGCCAAGGCACAGCGCAACAAAGAGAAATTTAGTCATATGTTTGTGAGGTGGCTTAGGAGGAAGAGCGCGATAGCTCAACATCGGCAAAGCAGCAGGCGTCGCCTGCAATGGCCCGATGAAATCGGGAGGAACACCAGCAACGGCGGACAAGTGCCAAGACGAGAGCAGCGAGTGGGTACCGTGCGGATAGGTATCGGAAAAGACTTGCGTCGTGTTGTAAGCGTTGTTCAGATCATCACCACGAAAATACCAACGATCCGCCACCAAAGCGTCAGGAGACGCCCCCAATCGCACCACACCGATATGCAAGCGAGGCATGCTACCGCTAGCAGCACCGGCAGTCATCAACGCAATAGCAGGGCTTAAGACTGGCACCCGCATACGATCCAAACGGTTCAGCCTGACAACATATTCAAGCAGCGAATCACGCAACTGCTTATCGACCTGACTGATGTTCTGCATGATGAAAAACACATCCCATCCATACTTGCGCGCATGGATAGCCCATTCCAGCATCTCAGCACGGCCCTTATCCTGAAAATTGCGGGTATTCAGCCAGGAACCACATTCATCGAGGATGAGCGCACCATTGTGATGCTCGTCAAACCCCGCCAGCAACTTAGGCGAAGGCGCAACAGCCGTGATCCCGGCACGGCCATGCTGCAATATCGGCTCAAAATCGATAAAGCGATTACCACTGCCGATCATGTACAAATCCACAGCAGACGGCTTATCAGGAACCCGAATAACAACACTCCTATCCCGAGCTGGCATCAGGTGTTCGAGGAACACATCACAGTTTGTAGCCACCCTCTTACCGTCACGCAGGTAACGCCTGATCTGATCGATTGCCGCCTTGCCCTTGCCACTCCCGAGCTTGCCCGTAATTGCGTAAACAGCCATTTCAACCGCCTACTTAGTCACAAGGTTAATACCTTTTTTGTTAATCACATATATCTGACAAGCAAGCCACACCGTCGAATAACAAGATGCAGCCGCCATCGTAGTCGAATTAAAAGCTATGCCAAGACCGATTGCAAAACTAGGATGCGAAGAAGAAATGCCAGAAATACCCTGGGCACAAACACCATGAGCACAAGAAAGTCCTGTCGCCAAAAGCGCCGAAGCCAAACCTACAAATATCAATACAGCCGAGAGCCTAAACGCCTTCTCAGCAACCATAAATCTTCCAAAAATAGTAATCAAAAATGTAATGATCGATACGAGCAATTGACCAAGAAGCGGCATGATTAAGCCTTATAAGCTGAAGAAATTTGTTGAATTGAACCAATAAGAGCGAAGAAACAAATAACGCCTGAAATAAATCTAGCAAATATATTTACATACGTGCAAACATCTACCTCATATGAACCACCAGTCACCGGATTAGCTACGATCGGATTCCTACAAACAGCGGTACTAATTGTCGGGAACCAATCACCAGCACCGAATTTCTCCTTAACAAGAGAACCGATTCTTTCCAATCCCTTTTCATTGGTATCACTAACTTCCTTGAGCCACACATCCCCCGAAGCCCTATCAACATCCGGCATACCACTTTCATCAATGCGACATGGAGCATCACCCGGTAAGCCGCAACCGCGCTTACTGCCTCCAGGATTGTCGCCAGGGGTTCCGCCAGGAGTTCCGCCTGGGGTTCCGCCCGGGGTTCCGCCCGGGGTTCCGCCTGGGGTTCCGCCCGGGGTTCCGCCTGGGGTTCCGCCAGGAGTTCCGCCTGGGGTGCCGCCTGGGGTGCCGCCAGGAGTGCCGCCAGGATTACTAGGATCAGTCGGCTTAGTCGGATCAGTCGGATCAGTCGGCTTAGTCGGATCAGTCGGCTTAGTCGGATCAGTTGGCTTAGTCGGATCAGTTGGCTTAGTCGGATCAGTAGGATCAGTCGGCTTAGGCGGGTCACCCGACCCCGTATAAGGCGGAACGACCGTATCAGGTAATTTTTTAGAGGTACAGCGTGCACCGTTTTGCGTCAGCTTCATATTCCAAGAAAACAAGAACACGCCATTAGGATCAGCAGGCCCCTCAGTCGACTTGCCTAAATCGTCTTTAGACCTAACCTTGGCTATACATTTATCAATGCAATATGAAGTATTCAACAAACTACTATCCTGAATAATTTGTTGAACTACTTTATATTCACCGTTAGGAAGCCGCTTGTAATAGGCAGATGAAATTTTATACGTTCCAGCACTATCACCATCTAGGCAGTCACCAACTTTAGTGACATATACACCGCGTGTAACGGTGCCGCCATATGGCTTAACCTCGCAATAAAATTTATCCTCCTCATATTCTTTAACACTAACTATTTCGTTTTGGCGCCCGGCCGGGGCAGCATATTTCTGGCAAGCCTCCTCAACGCTTGTATATATCAGTCCATCAGAACCCTGGAAATAAATGCCGCCAGCAGAGACTGGCTGAATATAAAAAGCCATCATCAAGAGGAATAAAATATTTTTCATTTCTATCCAATAAAAAAGGGCGACATAAGCCGCCCTGTACGCCCGAACGCCGACGAATTAGCCAGCCTTCGAAAACGCCTTCTTCATCATCTTGATGCCCCAGAAGCCACCGGCGACCAGAACGGCGACGGCGAAGGCCGCCGTGATGTAGGTCGTAGCCTGACCGGACAACGCCGTGATCGCAGCCACGCCCGGATCATCAGCAGCAGCAGCGACGCCCGAACCAGCAACCGCGCCCACCAAAGCCAAACCACGCATGATATTTTTGTTCATTTGCACATCCTTTAAAAATAACGGTCTACATACGATTGACGACGACCCTGCGCCAAAAGACTACTAATCCAAAATTTCGATAGAGCGCCGAATAACTCGCTGTATCGCACCAGCGGCATACCCGATGCCAAACGCACTCAAGGCGTAACCAACAGCAGCGGCAACGGTCATTATTTATGCTCCAAAAACCGGGAAATGATGTACTTAACCAAGTGCACAGCACAGAAGAACAGGCCAGCTAAAAACAGAATCGGCCAAAGACTTTCAAGCAGCATCATCGTTGCGCCCCTGCAATCCAGCCCAACGCGAACAGCACCACCACCGCCGCCACAAAAAATATATCAACAGCCTTTTCCTGCGCCGCCACAGCAGCCACATACTCAGGGCCTGACTCAACCACATAGGCACATGCAGCCAACTCAGTAGGAGCGCTAGACACCGTGTACAGCACGGCACCGGACGGAGCATCCGGCCCGGTCATTTGTGTGGAATCGACGCAGGAAGGCATGGGAAATTACGAGGCGGCTTGTTGACCTGGGTTCGCTTTGACGGCGGGAGCCGCTGCAGCGTGTTTTGCTTGGGAAGCAGCGGAAATTGGAGTGATAGAAAAGACCTGCGCGCCGACACGTTTGTCCTGCGAGATCGACACTTCGAACTCAACCTCATACATGCCCGGTTGCGTATCTTTGAAGCGCTCCGGCAAGACCAGCTCACCGATTAACGGCTCGATGACGCCGGTATCGCGGTTTGGCTTATGGACGATGCATTGCGCCATGCGCATATCGTAGTCATTGCCGGTTTTTTTCGAACGGCCAGCCACTTGGGTGACGTGCAAAATTTGGATAGTGTTTTTCATGGTCTTTTCCTTGGAGTAAGTCGCCCGCTAGAGCGATTGTGTTTTGCACGGATCAGCAGCCGAAAAAACCTCCCAAGGCGTACCAGTGGGCAAACAGGCGGCCCGTGGGCCGGAGACTGAGCGGTTTACATTCAACCTAGATGTGCTATCGTTTACTTACCCAAACGGACAAGCATTTGCGCGTTTGGACAAACACATAATATTGTCCAAACGTGTAAATTGCAAACAGGAAATAACTATGAACTATGCAGAATTGATAGAAAATGCAATGAAGGGACGCCCAACGCTGGCGATGTCCAAGCTGTGGGGACTGCCAAACTCAACGCTGGTGAAGTATGTGAAGGGGGAACGTATGCCAGACTTCAATACGGCCCTGAAGATCGTAAAAGAAGCTGGCGTAGACCCTGCCGTGGCCTTTGAGGCGCTAGCAGAAGAAGAACGCAACCACAAATCGAAAAATTTCAAATTGCAGTTGCAAGATAATGGTGGGCCTCCCGTGAGTCGAACACGGCACCAACGGATTATGAGTCCGCTGCTCTAACCAAGCATGAGCTAGAGGCCCAGGGGGACTGCGGCGTGGCGGCGCTATTGAAACCTGCCTCGCGCGGCCGTTTTGGAAACGGACACGCGAGGATAGGGGTATCAGGGGCGCACGTCAAGCCCTATTGGCTTCTAGTTGCCTTCCAAGAAGCTTTTCAGCTTGTCGGAGCGCGATGGGTGGCGCAGCTTGCGCAGCGCCTTCGCTTCGATCTGGCGGATGCGCTCGCGCGTCACGTCAAATTGCTTGCCCACTTCTTCCAGCGTGTGGTCGGTGGACATTTCGATGCCGAAACGCATGCGCAGCACTTTCGCTTCGCGTGGCGTCAGGGAATCGAGCACGTCCTTGACCACGCCCCGCATGGACGCGTGCAGCGCTGCGTCGGCCGGGGCCAGGGTGTTGTTGTCCTCGATGAAGTCGCCCAGGTGGGAATCGTCGTCGTCGCCGATCGGCGTTTCCATCGAGATCGGTTCCTTGGCGATTTTCATGATCTTGCGGATCTTGTCCTCGGGCATCTCCATCTTGATCGCCAGGGTGGCCGGATCGGGTTCCGCGCCTGTTTCCTGAAGGATCTGGCGGGAAATCCGGTTCATCTTGTTGATCGTCTCGATCATGTGCACGGGAATGCGGATCGTGCGCGCCTGGTCGGCGATCGAACGGGTAATCGCCTGGCGGATCCACCAGGTGGCATACGTCGAGAACTTGTAGCCGCGGCGGTACTCGAACTTGTCGACGGCCTTCATCAGGCCGATATTGCCTTCCTGGATCAAATCGAGGAATTGCAGGCCCCGGTTCGTGTATTTCTTGGCGATCGAAATGACCAGGCGCAAGTTGGCCTCCGTCATTTCGCGCTTGGCCTTGCGCGCCTTCATTTCACCGGCCGCCATCTGGCGATTGATGTTACGCAAGTCCGGCAGCGGCAGCACGACGCGCGCCTGCAGGTCGATCAGGCGCTGCTGCAGTTCCTTGACGGTTGGAATGTTGCGGCCCAGGATGGCGCTGTAGGCGTGTCCTGCGTTGACTTCGCCATCGACCCAATCGAGGTTGGTTTCATTGCCGGGGAAGACCTTGATGAAGTGGGCGCGCGGCATGCCGCAGCGGTTCACGGCCACGTCGAGGATCTGTTTCTCGATATGGCGCACTTCGTCCACCTGGCCGCGCAGGGTGTCGCACAGCTTTTCCACCACCTTGGCGGTGAAGCGGATGCCCAGCAACTCTTGCGAAATGGCTTCCTGCGCCTTGGCGTAGGGCTTGGAGTTGTAGCCTTCCTTCTCGAAGGCGCGGCGCATGCGGTCGAATTGCTGCGAAATGACGGCGAATTTTTCCAGCGCCGTGCGTTTCAGGGTTTCCAGCTGTTCAGCGGAGAAACCGGCGGCGCCCGAAGCGCTCGCTTCTTCCTCTTCCTCTTCTTCCTCTTCTTCCGCTTCGCCCTCTTCCTCGTCTTCCTCGACGGGCGCGGCCACGACAGGGGCGGCGGCGACCGGTTCGTTCTCATCGACGAGACCGTCGACGATTTCGTCGATCTTGATCTCTTCGTTGGCGATGCGGTCGGCGGCGGCGATGATCTCGGCGATCGTCACGGGACAGGCGGAAATGGCCTGGATCATGTCTTTCAAGCCATCTTCGATGCGCTTGGCAATCTCGATCTCGCCTTCGCGCGTCAGCAGCTCGACCGAGCCCATCTCGCGCATGTACATGCGCACGGGGTCGGTGGTGCGGCCGAAATCGGAGTCGACGGTCGACAATGCGGCCTCGGCCGCCGCTTCCGCCTCGTCGTCGCTGGTGACGACGGCAACGTTATCGGACAGCAACAACGTTTCCGCGTCCGGCGCGTGTTCGTAGACGGCGATGCCCATGTCATTGAAGGTACCGATGATGCCTTCGATGGCTTCCGGATCGACGATGTTTTCGGGCAAGTGATCGTTGATTTCCGCATACGTCAGGAAACCGCGTTCCTTGCCGAACTTGATCAGGGTCTTGAGTTTCTGGCGCCGGCGCTCGAGTTCTTCCTCGCTCGCTTCCGTGTCGGACGAGAACGCGTCTTTCAGCAGCGCGCGCTCCTTGGCCTTGCGGTCCTTGGCCTTGGCCTTGTCGACGGCCTTCAGTTCGGCCCGCTCGACGGCGTTCAGGGCGGCGACTTCATCATTTTCTGGCTGGAATTCTTTTGGCTTGCGGCCGCGGCGGCCTGGCACCTTTACCGATGGCAAGACATAACCGGACGTATCGATGGCTGCCAGGGTGGCGGCGTCGGTGGTCTGGCTGACCACGGGCGCGCTGGTGACGCGCGCTTCGGGCCGGTCGAGCGCCTTTTCGGCTTTCGTGGTAACTTTGGTGGGCTTTGCAGCCGCTTTGGATTCGGGTTTCTTGATTGGCACAGGCGCTTTCGATTACACAACGACTTGCTTTACGGTGGATTAGGATAAAGTTTGCTGCCAGTTCCCTGTCTACCTGCGGGAACCACCATCTCCGAACCTGCCGACAACTCAGGTTCGACACTGTTACGTTACTTACACCTCATCGGCCACGATCCGCGGGAAGCGCAGCAATTCCTGTCCACCGGCTGTTGCCAGCCGCCTCGGCAAAAATTCCTGCATCGACCGCGTTGGGAGCGAGAGCCTGGCGCGGCTTGCCAGCGCCTGCGAGCCTTGCCCGCAACGCCGAAAACGCCAGTTGGCCCTGGCTGCCGACACGATCCACCGCGCCGATCAAGAGCCTAACTTACTGAAAACAAATACTATTTACGAAACAGAACTAGCTTGCCAAAGCACACAATACTTAGCATTTAATTATAGCACGCGAAAAATGTTTTTCCAGTGCGCGCCATACCATCAGGGCAAGATTAGCGATTCACCAACTCGGCATCGCGCTGGCGCTCCAGCTCCCCCTGCTCCTGCATGATTTCGCGGTAGCGTACACCAATTTTCTCCGATGGCAAACCCGACGCAAACAATTGCTGCAATTCCGCCTTCAAGGCATTCAATTTGATCTCGCGGATGGTGCTCACCAGCCACGACAATTCGCTGTCGTAATCGGATTCCGTACCGGCCGCGATCTCGCCGATGATCTCGTCGTACTCGCTGCCCAGTTCCTTCAACTGCTGCGCCAGCGCGGCAAAACTGCCGTGCTCGCCCAGCGCCTGGCCCACGGCCACCAGCTGCCCCAGGCTGTGCGCCGCGTCGGGCCCCAGGTGCTGGAAGGCGGTCAGCGCGGCCTCGTCGATCTGCAAGGTCAGCGGCGGATGCGCCACCAGCATGCGCATGATCTTCAATTCCAGTCCCACGGGTACGGGGCGGCCTGATTTCGGCGGCGCGCGGTGCGCCACGGCAACGGGTTTCGCCAGCTCGAACAGGGCTTCGATCTCGGCCGGCGTCGACTGCGTCAGCTGCGCCAGCCCGCGCACGATCTGCAGGCGCAGGGACGACGGCGCCATCAGCTGCAGCAGGGGCTTGGCGTCGAACTGCACGCGGGCGCGCCCTTCCGGCTCCGACAGATCATGCTCGCCCGACACTTCTTTCAGCAGGAACTGCGACAGCGGCATGGCTTCATGCACCTGCTGCTCAAAACCCTCGGCGCCGAATGCGCGGATATAGCTGTCCGGATCGTGTTCCGAGGGCAGGAACAGGAATTTGATCGTTTTATTGTCCGACACATGGGCCAGGCTCGCTTCCAGCGCGCGGCGGGCGGCGCGGCGGCCGGCCTTGTCGCCGTCGAAGCTGAAAATCACGTTATCGGTCTGGCGCAGCAGTTTTTGCACATGGGTGGGCGTGCACGCCGTGCCCAGGGTCGCCACGGCTTGCGGGAAACCCATCTGCGCCAGCGCCACCACGTCCATATACCCCTCCGTCACCAGCACGTAGCCGGCGTCGCGGATGGCCTGGCGCGCCTCGAACAGCCCATATAGTTCGAAACCCTTGGAAAACAAGGGGGTTTCCGGCGAGTTCAGGTATTTCGGTTCGCCATGGTCGAGCACGCGGCCGCCAAAGGCGATGACCTGGCCCTTGGTATTGCGAATCGGAAACATGATGCGTTCGCGGAAACGGTCATAGCGCTTGCGGTTATTGCCTTCTTCATCGACCTTGTCGATCACGAGACCGGCTTCGGCCAGGGCCACCACGTCGTAGTCGGGAAAAACGGAGCGCAGGTTGTCCCAGCCGCCGGGCGCGAAACCCATGCCGAAGCGCGCGGCCACTTCGCCCGTCAAGCCCCGGTTTTTAAGGTAGGCGATGGCTTCCGGCGCGTGGCGCAATTGCCCGCGGTAATAATCGCAGGCCTGCGTCATGGCGTCGGACAGGGCCAGGCTCTGCGCCTGGATCTGCGCGCGCTGGGCCGGCGGGATCTTGTCGTCCGCTTCCGGCACGACCATGCCCACGTTCTGCGCCAGGTCCTTGACGGCGTCGACAAAGCCCATGCCCGAGTACTCGATCAGGAAGCCGATCGAGGTGCCATGCGCGCCGCAGCCGAAGCAGTGATAGAACTGCTTGGTGGGGCTGACGGTAAAGCTGGGCGACTTTTCACTGTGGAACGGGCACAAGCCCATGAAATTGGCGCCGCCTTTTTTCAGCTGCACATAGCGGCCCACGACATCGACGATATCGACGCGGTTGAGCAAATCAGAAATGAAGGATTGAGGTATCACTGGCGAGGGCGGGTCTTGTTATAGGTCAGACTATACTACCGCACGTGGCCGGAGGTTGAGCCAGGTCAACGTGTGGGCGATTGAGCGGCTGCCGACCTGGGCCGGCAGCCAATACACTGCATATGAGGCTTAGGCTGCCGGCGTCAAGGCCTTCTTGACCAGGGCGGACACCACCGTCATGTCGGCGCGGCCGGCCAGCTTCGGCTTGACGATGGCCATGACCTTGCCCATGTCTTGCGGACCGGCGGCGCCCGAGGCGGCCACGGCGGCAGCCACCTCGGCCGCCACTTCCTCGTCCGACAGGCCGGCAGGCATGTAGCCGATCAAATGCACCAGTTCGGCTTTTTCGATGTCGGCCAGGTCGGCGCGGCCACCGGCTTCGAACTGGGTGATCGAATCCTTGCGCTGCTTGATCATCTTTTCCACGATGGCCGTCACGTGGGCGTCCGTCAATTCGATGCGCTCGTCGACTTCCTTGCGCTTGATTTCCGCCAGCAACAGGCGAATCGTGCCCAGCTTGCCCGCTTCCTTGGCGCGCATGGCGTTTTTCATGTCTTCGGTAATTTGTTCTTTCAAGCTCATGGCAATCCTCGTTGGTCAGTATGGGAACGGTGCTCGTGCGCGGCCAGAAACAAGTAAGGGCCACAAAAGCGAAAACCCGCTGCGGCGAACCGGAGCGGGTATGCGACTCATCTGAAGTATCACTCCAGGCGAATCAAAACAAAACCCGTGGCGTACAATGCGCCGAACTACCCGGGTTGGTTCTGACTGAACAGTCTTAGAATAATTTTTTCGGCAGTTGTTGGCTGCGGATGCGTTTGTAATGACGCTTGACAGCAGCTGCCAGCTTGCGCTTGCGCTCAGCTGTTGGCTTTTCGTAGAATTCGCGTGCGCGCAATTCGGTCAGCAGACCCGTTTTTTCGATGGTGCGTTTGAAGCGACGCATTGCGACTTCGAACGGCTCGTTTTCTTTAAGGCGAATAGTGGTCATGTAAAATTCAAACCGTTGAGGTGGTGTATAGGAAGAGATAGATAGTAGCAGCTTTTATTGCGAAAGGGAAGCCCCTCCCCACTTGCGTGCGGCATGCAGCCTGCAGTCATTGCCGGAATGTGGCGTAAACCACGCACCGGGGGCGGCGCACCGGGCGCCAGAACCCCATCCTACAGACTTGCTTACTGCAAGGCAATACCTGCCGCCACGCCGGAAGCCCAGGCCCACTGGAAGTTGTAGCCGCCCAGCCAGCCCGTCACGTCCACCGATTCGCCGATGAAATACAGGCCCGGCACCTTATTGGCCATCATGGTCTGCTGCGACAGCTCGCGCGTGTCGATGCCGCCGCGCGTCACTTCGGCCTTGCGGTAGCCTTCGGAACCGTTGGGCACGATGGACCAGGCATTGATGGCCTGCCCCAGCTTGCGCAGCTGCGCGTCGGGCATGTCGGCGATGCGCGCGTCCGGCGCCAGGCCGTTCGTGGCCAGCAGGCAGTCGGCCAGGCGCTGCGGCAGCCATTGGGCGACGATATTGCCCAGCTGCTTCTTCAGCGTGCCCTTGCCTTCAATCAAGGTCTGCGCCACGTCCACTTCCGGCAGCAGGTTGATGACGATGGGCTCGCCCGGCAGCCAGTAGCTGGAAATCTGCAAAATTGCCGGACCCGACAGGCCACGATGCGTGAACAGCAAGTCTTCGCGGAAGCGCGCGCCCGTGGCCTTGCGGCCTTTCAGGCTGCCCGTCTCCACGTCCACTTCCAGCGCGATGCCGGACAATTCCGCGAACGGCGCCCAGCTGGCCGGGTCGAACGTCAGCGGCACCAGGGCCGGACGCGGCTCGACCATCTGCAAGTCGAATTGTTTGGCGATGCGGTAGGCAAAATCGGTGGCGCCGATCTTCGGGATCGACAGGCCGCCCGTGGCGATGACGATGCTGGCCGTCTCGATGTCGCCGCTGTCCGTCTGCAGCACGAAGCCGCCGTCGGCTTGCTGGGCAACATTGTCGATCTTGCACGGCATGCGCCAATGCACGCCGCCAGCGGCGCACTCATCCTTGAGCATGTCGATGATCTGCTCGGCCGATTCATTGCAGAATTGCTGGCCCTTGTGCTTTTCGTGGTAGCCGATCCGGTATTTTTTCACCAGCGCGAGGAAATCCTGCGGCGTGTAGCGCGACAGCGCGCTCTTGCAGAAATGCGGATTTTCCGAGAGGAAATTTTGCGGGGTGGCGTTGATATTGGTAAAGTTGCAACGCCCACCACCCGAGATGCGGATCTTTTCGGCCAGCTTGGCCGCGTGATCGATCAATACCACGCGCTTGCCTTGCTGGGCGGCAACAGCCGCACACATCATGCCGGCCGCGCCCGCGCCGATCACTGCCACATCAAATTGTTTTGCCATAAGAATTCCGGTCACCGCTGATTACAAAGACGCCATTGTAAACTGCGGCGGCGCGGCTAGCGCGGCCGTGCTGCAATCTGCCGCGATGCCATCAGGCATTGTTCCACCTGCTCCGCGATCGACGGCGGCACGGGCACCTCGCCGCGCAGCACGGCGGCGATCCAGGCGGCCGTGGTGGCCGCGTCGCGCTCGGCCGGCAAATGCGGCAGTTCTTCCACCAGCAATTGCTTTTCCACCAATACCGTGCGCTCGCCGTCGTGAAACCAGTCGATCTGCTGCGCCTTGTTGGCGTTGGCCACCGTTTCGCCTTCCGTGCCGCGCATCAGGAAAGCGTCGCCGCGCGCGGGATCACAGGCGCTCAGGAAATATTCACCGAGCATTTCCAGGTATTCGGGGTGCGTGTACGACACCAGGCGCAGGGCGGGTCCGGCGAACGGCTGCATGATTTTCACCAGCGTGTGCGTGGAATTGCGCACGCCCAGCACGCGCCGCAGCGACAGCAGATACGCCATGCGCGGCGCCAGCGCTTCGATCGGCAGGAAGGCCGCTTCGCCGCGCGCCATGGCCGCCTCGGCTTGCGCATGGTCGAGCGAAGCGGGCACGCCCAGCGCGGCCAGCACTTCGGCTGTCGTGATGCGGCCCGGGTCGCTGGTCACGCCATGCACGAGCACGGGTGCGCCCGCGCGCGCCAGCAGCAGCGCCAGCAGGGCCGTCAGATTCGCCATCTTGCGCGCGCCGTTGTAGCTGGGAATGATGATCGGGGCGAACGCGCCTGCCGGCGCGGCCAGCGGCGCGAACGAGGCCTCGGCAGCGTCGAGGAAGCCGGCGATCTCGTCCACGGACTCACCCTTGATGCGCATGGACAACAAAATGCCGCCCAGCTCCAGGTCCGACACGCGGCCCTCGAGCATGGCGCGGTACAGGGCGCGGGCATCATCGCGCGTCATGCTGCGCGCGCCGTTCTTGCCGCGTCCTATTTCTTTAATGAAACGCGCGGCGGGAAATGGCTCGCCGGCCACGTCGGTATGGGGGATGGGTACAGTCGTCATGGCGCCAGCTTACACGGATTTTCCGCGGGGCCGCTACCCTGGCGCCGTGATTGGCGCCGATGCAACAGGGCACGCGCATGCGCGGCCCGCCCGCCGCCCGAAAAAACCTGAATCCGCCGGCGCCGCGCCAGCGTACAAGATGGCAGGGAGGACTCATCATGGAACACGCGATCAAACAGGAAACTGCCTTTGTCGGCATCGAAACGGGCAAACTGCTGCTGAAAGCCGTGCTGCGCTCGGGCGGCGACGTACTGTGCAAGGTGCTGGAAAACGACGTGGCCGGCTACCGCTGGCTGCGCAGCTGGCTGCAAAGGAACGACGTGCCCGTCATGGGCTTGCGCGTCTGCATGCGCCTCGACGCCCCGTACAGCGAGGCGCCGGCCCGCGCGCTGGCGGACATGGGCATGCTGGTCTGCGATGCCCAGCCCGCGCAGCTGGCAGGCTATCTGCACGGCCAAGGCTTGCCCGAGAACGCGGCGCACGGCGCCGTGGTGCTGGCCAATTACTGCGAGGACAAACGCCCCGCTTGCTGGACGCCGCCCTCGCCCGCCTACGTGGAACTGCGCCTGTGGCTGCGCCGCCTGCACGCCATCGTAGGCGTGCGCAAGCAGGAGTCGGCGCGCCTCGACGCCTATCTGCGGGCTGGCCAGCACGCGCTGCACGCCCTGTTGCGCCAGCAAATCGCCTGCCTGGACGCGCAGATACGCCAGCATGAAACGGCCATCCTCGCGCATGTGCGGCGCCATCCCGGCCTGGCCCGGCCGCCCGAGCTGGCCGGCAACTACCAGCGCATCGCCCGCTACAGCGCCGGCACCAGCCTGGCCGGCGGCCACTGAGCGTCCGGCGGCAAGGGGCCGGCGGCGTGCCGGCCCTGCCATAAAAACAACTCATGCATTCCCGTTTTGGCCCCATCCCCGCCGCCAGGCCGCATTTCCGCTACACTATTGCCTCTTAAAGAACGCAATAGCGAAAGCCGAGCCAGAATCATGAATACGCCAGACATCGAAAATATCAACGTCACCTCCTTCGCGCCCATGCCGACGCCAGCCGAACTGCACGCCAAACTGCCGCTGTCGGAAAGCGCCTTCGACACCGTCAGCCGCGGCCGCGAAGCGCTGCGCAACATCATCGACCGCAAGGACCAGCGCCTGTTCGTCGTCGTCGGGCCATGCTCGATCCACGACCCCGTCGCCGGCCTCGATTACGCGCGCCGCCTGAAGGCGCTGCAAGAGGAAGTCAAGGACACGATGCTGCTGGTGATGCGCGTGTATTTCGAAAAACCGCGTACCACCACGGGCTGGAAGGGCTACATCAACGACCCGTACATGGACGATTCGTTCAAGGTCAACGAAGGCATGGAAAAGGCGCGCCAGTTCCTGCTCGACGTGTGCGAACTGGGCCTGCCCACCGCCACCGAAGCGCTGGACCCCATCTCGCCGCAATACCTGGGCGATCTGATCGCCTGGACGGCCATCGGCGCGCGCACGACGGAATCGCAGACGCACCGCGAAATGTCGTCGGGCCTGTCGACGCCGGTCGGCTTCAAGAACGGCACCGACGGCGACATCAGCATCGCCGTCAACGCGATTTTGTCGTCGGCGCACCCGCACTCCTTCCTGGGCATTAACGGCGAAGGCAATGTGGCCATCGTGCGCACGCGCGGCAACGCCTACGGCCACGTCGTGCTGCGCGGCGGCGACGGCCGTCCGAACTACGATTCGGTCTCGATCGCCATCGCCGAACAGGCGCTGGCCAAGGCCAAGCTGCCAGCCAACCTGGTGGTCGACTGCTCGCACGCGAACAGCTATAAAAAGCCGGAACTGCAGCCGCTGGTGATGGGCGACGTGGTCAACCAGATCCGCCAGGGCAACCGCTCTCTGGTGGGCGTGATGATCGAATCGAACATCGTCAGCGGCAACCAGAAGATCCCGCAAGACCTGTCGCAACTGACCTACGGCTGCTCCGTCACGGACGGCTGCATCGACTGGGACACGACGGCCACCATGCTGCGCGATGCGCATGCGCACCTGCTAAGCCGCCCGGCGTAATACGCCTGCCAAAACCTGCTGCGCGTCGGTAGTTGCGGTTTTGGCTGGCGTCGTCTAGCCTGCCCCCCTCAATGAACGGCGCCCTGTGCGCCGTTTTTTTTCTTCATACTGCCATCTGCACATGCGGCAGCACGGCGTACGATCCCGCCAGCGCCTGCTCCGCCTTGCTGGCCGGGATATTGAGTTCATTGACGTCCAGGTAGATGCGTCCATCCTGGATGCGCACGGCATACATGCGCGCCATGGCCTGCACGGGCGCCACCAGGCGGCCCGAATCGAGCTCGATGATCCAGCCGTGCTTCGGCCCCATCAGGTTTTTCTCCATCAGCACCCCATGCGCCAGCGGGCCGCCCAGGCACGGCACCGTGTCGAGCAGCGCATACACCGTGTCGTCCGCCGCGCGGAACAGCGCCACACCGGGCAAATCCTGCCACGCCAGCCCCCGCTGCACCATGCGCGCGCCCGCCAGCGGCATGTCCTTCAGGCGGCAAATCATTTTCCATTGTTCCGGCATCGCAAGCTCCCTTGAAAAAGGCACACGCTTGTCTAAGCAAGAGCGGTGCCAGTGCCGGCCCAGGCGCAAGGCGGGCGAAATCCCGGCCAAAACCGGCCCGCGCCGCACTGCGCAAGTGCACACTGCCGCCGAAATGGTGCGCCGGCCGCACGGTGGACTGCCCGGCTTTCCTTTACAATGGCGGATTACTCCTCCCTATTCAGTACCTTCATGATTGTTCTTGGCGTCGAATCCTCCTGTGACGAAACCGGCCTGGCCTTGTACGACACGCAACGCGGCCTGCTGTCGCACGCCCTCTACTCGCAAGTCGCCATGCACGAGCAATATGGCGGCGTGGTGCCCGAACTGGCGTCGCGCGACCATATCCGCCGCGCCATCCCGCTGCTCGATGAAACGCTGGCCAAGGCCGGCATCACCCTGCCCGAGATCGACGCCATCGCCTACACGCAAGGGCCGGGACTGGCCGGCGCGCTGCTGGTGGGGTCGTCTGTCGCCTGCAGCCTGGGCCTGGCCATCAACAAGCCGGTGCTGGGCATCCACCACCTGGAAGGCCATCTGCTGTCGCCGCTGCTGGCCTCCGAGCCGCCGGAATTCCCCTTCATCGCGCTGCTGGTGTCGGGCGGCCATACGCAGCTGATGCGCGTCGACGGCGTGGGCCAGTACACGATGCTGGGCGAAACCCTGGATGACGCGGCCGGCGAAGCGTTCGACAAGTCGGCCAAGCTGCTGGGCCTTGGCTATCCGGGCGGCCCCGCCATTTCGCGCCTGGCCGAATTCGGCGACCCGCTGGCGTATAAACTGCCGCGCCCCATGCTGCATTCGAAGGATTTCAATTTCAGTTTCTCCGGTTTGAAGACGGCCGTACTGACGGTGGTCAAGAAACATGAAGAAAAAGTCATCGCCAATATCTGCGAACAGGACAAGGCGAATATCGCGCGCGGCTTCGTCGACGCCATCGTCGACGTGCTGACGGCCAAATGCGTGTCGGCCCTCAAGCACACTGGCTTGAAGCGCCTGGTGATCGCCGGCGGCGTGGGCGCCAACGCGCAGCTGCGCGCCTCGCTCAACGCGGCCGCCGCCAAGAAGCGTTTCAAGGTGTATTACCCGGAGCTGGAGTTCTGCACCGATAACGGCGCCATGATCGCCTTTGCCGGCGCCATGCGCCTGCAGATCAACCCGGACGCCGCCAAGCACGATTACTCGTTCAACGTGCGCCCGCGCTGGCCGCTGGACGAAATCCGCGAAGTCTGATCACGCCAGCAGGAAATTGCGCGCGCCCGCCAGGGCCGCGCCCTCTGCCACCGTTTCATCCTTCAAGTCCACGCCCGACAACTGCCGGGTAAATGCCTGCGACAGCAAATAATGCAGCCGGTACGCGGCCGGCGCATATGCCAGGCCTTCCGGGCGCACGTTCGAGATGCAGTTGCGGCGCTCGTCCAGCAAGCCTGCTTTGGGCGCCCACGTCAGGTACAGGCCCAGGCTGTCCGGGGAACTCAAGCCCGGCCGCTCGCCGATCAGCACCAGCACGGCCCGCGCTTTGATCAATTCCCCCACCTCGTCGCCAACGGCGACCCGGCCCTGCGCCACGATGTATAGCGGCGACAACGTCCACGCCTCCAGCGCCAGCCGTGCGCGCAAAGCGGCCAGGAAGGGCGCCGCGTGGCGCTGCACGGCCAGCGCCGACAGGCCGTCGGCCGCCACCAGCGCCAGGTCCACGCCCTTGCTATTTCCGGTCAGGCGCGCCCGTGATACGTCGTCGAGCCGGCGTCCCAGGTCGGGGCGTTGCAGGTAGATGGCACGCGTGGCGGCGGCGCTGTGCAGGGGCACGCAGGCTTGCCCCTGCGCGGCCAAGTCGCGCGCCAGGGCCTCGCCATCGAGCGCCGCGTGCACGGCATCGCGCGCCTGCGCGTGGGCCAGCTGGAACGCCAGCTGCGCGCGGGTCGGCACGCTCACGCCGCTGCGCCCCAGCGCGATGCGCGCCGCCGTATGCGCGCGCAGCGTTTGCCTCGGTATATTCTTGTCCATGTATCCTCCCTAGCCGCCCAGGCGCAGCAGGGCCGCCTGGAAGGCCGGCGCCAGCGCCACGTTCAGATTTCCCTGCGCATCCGTGATCTGCATGCGCGCCAGCCAGGCTTCGAATTCGGGCGCAGGGCGCAAACCCAGCACGCGGCGCGCATACAGGGCGTCGTGGAACGAGGTACTCTGGTAGCCGAGCATGATGTCGTCCGCGCCCGGCACGCCCATGATGAAATTGCAGCCGGCCACGCCCAGCATGGTCAGCAAGGCGTCCATGTCGTCCTGGTCCGCTTCCGCATGGTTGGTGTAGCACACGTCGCAGCCCATGGGCAAACCCAATAACTTGGCGCAGAAATGGTCTTCCAGCCCCGCGCGCATGATCTGCTTGCCGTCGTACAGGTATTCGGGGCCGATGAAGCCCACCACGGAATTGACCAGCAGCGGCTGAAAGGCGCGCGCCACCGCATAGGCGCGCGCCTCGCACGTCTGCTGATCCATGCCGTGGTGGGCGCCGGCCGACAGGGCGCTGCCCTGCCCCGTCTCGAAATACATGACGTTGTTGCCCACCGTGCCGCGCCCCAGCGACAGGGCCGCCGCCCGGCCCTCGGCCAGCAGCGCCAGGTCGATGCCGAAGCTGCGGTTGGCCGCCTGCGTGCCCGCCACCGACTGGAACACCAGGTCGACGGGCGCGCCGCGGCGTATCGCTTCGATCGTGTTGGTGATGTGCGTCAGCACGCAGGACTGCGTGGGAATCTGATATTGAGCTATGACGGCGTCGAGCAGCTGCAGCAGCGACATCACCTGCGCCACATTGTCGGTGGCGGGATTGATGCCGATCACGGCGTCGCCGCTGCCCAGCAGCAGGCCGTCAAGCATCGACGCGGCAATCCCCGTGGCGTCATCCGTCGGATGATTCGGCTGCAAGCGCGCGGACAGACGCCCTTCCAGGCCCAGGGTATTGCGCAAAGCCGTGACGACACGGCACTTGCGGGCTACCAGCACCAGGTCCTGCAGGCGCATGATTTTCGAGACGGCGGCCGCCATTTCCGGCGTGATGCCGGCGGCCACCTGCGACAGCGTGGGCGTGTCCGTCGCGTCGTCCAGCAGCCAGTCGCGAAAGTCGCCCACGCACAGGTGGGAGATCGGCGCAAAGGCGGCGCGCTCGTGGGTGTCGACGATCAGGCGCGTGACTTCATCGTCTTCATACGGCACCAGCGCCTCATTGAGGAAGGCCGACAACGGTACCTCGGCCAGCGCCAGCTGCGCCGCCACCCGCTCGCGCGCGCTGGCGGCCGCCACCCCGGCCAGCACGTCGCCCGAACGCGGCGGCGTGGCCTTGGCCAGCAGCTCCTTCAGGCTGGCAAACTGGTAAACATGGCTGTCTATCGTATGGCTGAAGCGGGGCATAGATTGTGCTCCAAGGCATCCCAATGGCCCATTCTACGCCAGGCTACAGGCTGCGCAGCGCCCCTTCCAGCTGCGGATAGCGGAAGCTAAATCCGTCGGCCAGCAGGCGGCGCGGGGCGACCCGCTGGCCTTCCACCAGCAGGTCAGCCTGCTCGCCCAGCAAGGCGCGCATGAGCCACGCCGGCATGGGCATGAAGGCGGGCCGGTGCAGCACGGCGCCCGCCACCTGGGCGAAGCGGCGCTGTTCGATGGCGTCCGGGGCGCAGAAGTTATATGCGCCGTTCACCGCATGGTCTTCGCTGCGGCGCGCCAGGTGGGCAATGCCGCGGATGACGTCGCGCACATGCACCCAGGTGACCCACTGCCTGCCGCTGCCGAGCGGGCCGCCCACGCCGAAGCGGATCGGCAGCAGCATCTGCGGCAGCGAACCCTGGTGGCCGAAGACGAGGCCGAAGCGCAGGCGGCCCACCTGCACGCCATATTGCTCCGCCTGGCGCGCGGCCGCCTCCCATTCCTGGCACAGCTGCGACATGAAGATGGCTTGCGGGGCACTGTCCTCCGTCAATTCCGTGGCGTCTCCCTGCGGCTGCACGCCGTAATAGCCGATGGCCGACGCCGACAGCAGCACCCTCGGCTTGTGCTGCGCGCGCGCGATCCAGGCCACCAGGTCCTGCGTCAGCGCCACCCGGCTGCGGCGCAGGGCCGCCTTGCGCGCTGGCGTCCAGCGCTTGCCGACGATGCGCGCGCCGGCCAGGTTGACCACCATGTCGATGCGCTGCGCCTCCGACAATGCGTCCAGCGAGTCGATGCAGCGCACCTGGCCGTCGAAGGTCCACGCGGCCTGCTTGGGCTGGCGCGTCAGCACCGTCACCGCGTGGCCGTCGGCCAGCAGGGCGCTGACCAGCTGCTGGCCGATGAAACCCGTGGCGCCCGTCACCAGCACGGACTGCGGCGCGGCGGCAAAGCTTAGGCGCTCCTCCTGCTCCGCTGTCTCCTGCACCTTGCGCCGGCCCAGCTGCCACACGGCATACGCGTCGCGCAGGCCGGACAGGCCCACGCCCACGCCGCACAGGGCGAGGAAGACGCTGAGCCAGCCATACGGCCGCCACACGAGGGCCGTCGGCAAGCTCGCCCATTCGCTGCTGTTCAAGGCCAGCAGGGCGATGAAGGCGCCCGCGTTGATCGCCAGCACCGTATGCGTGACCCGCTCCGTGGCGGGCAAGAGGCGGGTTTGATCTTCCACAACGAAGTCCCACAGGGTGAGCACGATTTCCACGCCAAACACGATCACCAGCACCCAGGCCCAGGCACCGTGCCACTCCCAGGCGGCCAGGCCGACGAACAGCAGGCTGTAGATCAGCGCGCGCGTGGCATGGATGGTCAGTTCCAGGCGCGCCGAGGCTTTTTGCGGCAGCGCTTCCGTGATTTCATGGTGGTAGATGGTGTCGAAGGCGCCCAGGCAGCCTTGCGCCGCCATCAGTTGCAGTGCCAGCAGATGCGTATTCATGGTGTCTCCTTGTGAATTCCCGGCGCGGCGGACTCGCGGAACACGCCGACCTGGGTAAACGTGGTGCCGAACAGGGCGTGGCGGATCTCGATGCGGATGTTGAACTGCTGCGGCGTATCGTTGCGGTGGCACAGATAGGTCTTGCCGGGCGTGAGCACGCCGGGCAGCGGCATGCGCCAGCCGAAAAGATCCCAAAAATAGCCGTCGCTGGTGAAATGCAGGTTGCCATCCTCGACGTGCAGGACCAGCTTCATGCCCAGGCCCATGCCCACGTATTCGAGCACTTCGCCTGTTGCGCTTTCCGCCATGTAGGACGTGAAGCGGATCGGCGCGCGCCCGTGCAGGCGGTAGGTGCGCTGCTTGAAGATGAAGGGACAGCCGGGGCGCGAATACACTTCGATATCGACGGGGAAGTCGTGATCGTCATGCGGGATCAGGGCGCCGTCGATGAAGGGACGCGTGAGCCAGCCCAGCACCTTGCCCAGGCGCGAACTCGTGAGTTCACTGAGCTCGCCCCGGTAATACAGGGGCTGGCCCGGCGCGGGATTTTTCTCGAAGCGGCGGCGGATGTCCGGGTGCAGGGCGAGCCACTGCTCGCCCATGACCTTCTTGAACAGCTCCCCTTCGGACGGGCCGTTCATGTTTTTCCCGGCTTGCCCGGCTTGTCGTCCGGGCTGAGGAACTTGGCCACCTTGCCGCCCATCGACAGCATGCGCTGCAGGGTCGCCGGCGGCAGGTTTTTATAGTCGCTGTAGGTGGAGCTGAGCATTTCCAGGAAGGCCAGCACCTCGCCCATGCGCTCCAGGGTGGCCGGCGGTATCGCCGCATCATGCTCGCCCTCGATCGCGCACTCGCGCAGCACCGTCAGCGTGGGGTCGATCTCGCGCCGCTTGCGCTCTTCCATGATGACGCGGAAGATTTCCCACACATCCTGCAGGGCGACGAAATGGTCGCGCCGGTCCCCCATCACGTGCGTGATGCGCACCAGGCCCCAGCTTTGCAATTCCTTCAGGCTGTTGCTGACGTTCGAGCGGGCCACGTTCAGGCTGGCCGCGATGTCTTCCGCCGTCAGCGGTTCATTGGCCAGGAACAGCAGCGCGTGGATCTGCGCCACCGTGCGGTTGACGCCCCAGCGGGTGCCCATTTCCCCCCAGTGCAGAATATATTTCTGCGTCGTCGGACTCAGAACGCCTACCATAATCTACTCCGCGTCGCGCTTTGCGGTCTGCGATGCTCACTGTGCTCAAGCACAGCTGCGCTTCTCGGCCACAAATCACTGCCGCTCGCTACGGTTCTGTCAGGCGTTCTTGATTTCATGATTTTCTCTTATTTCTGTCGTTACAGAAATGTAAGACAGAAGAGAAACCCAGTCAAGCACGATTCATCAGGACTGTGTCGGCGGCTGGCCCATGGCGCGCAGGAAGGCTTGCTGCGAGGCGTGCAGCTGGCCGTAGCCCAGTTCGCGGTAGACGAGGCCGTGGCGCGGCGCCAGTTCGGCCAGGATGCGCGCCAGCGCCGGGTAGTGGCGGTGGCTCCAGGTAGGGAACAAATGGTGCGTCAGGTGCAGATTCAGGCCGCCGAGCCAGTAGCCGAGCCAGCGCAGCGCGCGCGGTTTCGGCGTCCAGTCGCAGGCCGTGTAAAACGTGTGCTGGTACCAGTCGTGCGGCAAGGTGCCGTCCTGGCCCGGCTGGAAAAATTCCACTTCGGCCCAGTGCGTGCCGAGAATCAGCGCCACCAGCGCGCACGAGGCGAGCATCTGGCCCAGGAAATACGCGCCCAGCACCACGCCCCAGCCGATGCCGTGCTGCTGCAGCACCCACATGGGCAGCGCCAGCACCAGCGCCACGTGGCCCACCTTCCAGCCCAGGAACGACAGCCAGCCGCGCCAGCCCTGCAGGCGGCTGTGCGCGGCCACGGGCGTCTTGCCGAAGCGGTCCAGCCAGTCGCCATACCAGTTCAGGTAAGGCAGCGACAGGGCCGCCACCACGGGCCAGTACAGGTATTGATAGCGGTACTGGGGCGACCAGCGTTGAAACGGCGTCTGGCGCAGGAAAGGGTTCGGTTCCGTGTCGAGGTCATAGCCTTCCACGTTGGCATACGTGTGATGAAAGTGCACATGGCGGATGGTCCAGAAATCCGTGTCCACGCCCACGGGCAAGCCCACCAGGCGGATCAGGATGCGATTCAGGCGTCCCTGGCGGAAGACGGCGCTGTGGGCCGCGTCGTGCAGGGTATTCATGGCCAGCGTCATGGCCGCCACCAGGCAGGCGACATAGGCAGCGACAAACGGCCAGGTGCTGCCGGCGCTCAAGGCCAGCGCATACAGCCCCGCCGTCAGGGCGGCCAGGAAGACGGTTTTCGCATGCAGGCGCGCATCGCCAAAGCGGTGTTTTCCCTCGGCCGCCAGGTAGGCATCGGCGCGCGCGCGCAGTTCGCGGCGGAAGGCGGAATCGCGGGCGGGCTGAAAGCGCAGCGGGGGAAGCTGGCTCACGCGCGCGTCCCCGCCGCGGCCGGCCACCACAGGCGGCGCGCGCCATCGAAGCCATGCGCCAGCAGCGCGGCCAAAAACACCATGCCCCACGCGTCGCGCGCGCCATACCAGCCGAGGAACAGCACGGGCATGGCGAAGGCGATGAGCACCCAGGCGATGGCGCCCCAGCGGCGCGCGTCCGACAGGCCGCCCAGCGCCAGCGTGCCGCCAAAGATCAGCGCGAACAGGATGGCCTGCTGCGCGCCGGCCAGCACCGCTTCGTGGTTGACGTAATAGATCACCAGGCCAAACAGGATCACGCCGCCGATGCCGATGAACAGCTCGGGCACCTCGAAAGTGCCGCGCGACTGCCAGTGGGGAAAGCGCGCGCGCAGCCACTTGAACAGTTTGCCGTTGCTGGCCAGCAGCGGATTGTGCGTGGGTGTCATGCCCTTCACGCCATAGCGCATTTCCACGCCCTCGAGTTCGGGCTGGAAGCTGCCGAACAGTTTGTCCCAGATCAACAGGGTGCCGCCGAAATTGCGGTTGATGTAGCGTTTATCGGTGCCATGGTGGACCCGGTGGTGCGAGGGCGTGACCATGAATTTGTCGAGGATGCCGGACTTGTTCACCAGCGCATTGTGATTGTAGAACTGCACCGTGTAATGCAGGGACGAGACGACGAGGAAGATTTCCAGCGGCACGCCCAGCACGGCCAGGATGGCGATGAAGGGGAAATTCGTCAGCGACGAATACCAGGAATTGCGCACGCCCAGCGACAGGTTGAAATGTTCGCCCTGGTGGTGCACCACGTGCACGGCCCACAGCAGCGGAATTTTATGGTGCAGGCGGTGCATCCAGTAAAAGCACAAATCCCAGGCAAAAAAAGCGAACGCCCATTGCGCGGCCACGGGCCACTGATCGACGAGGTGCAGGTTCACATGGCGCAGCAGCAGGGCGAACGCCGCCACTTCCACGCCGCGGAACACCCACATCAGGATATGGCCGGAATTGAGGTTGAAGACGACGTCTTTCCACGGCACGGGCGTCTGGCGCACCCATTTGAGGATCAGCAGTTCGGCCAGCACGAAGGCCAGCATGACAAGGAAAGAAAGGGCAAAGGGATTCATCATGATGCGGCTTTTATGGAAACGGTGCGGCGGGCTGCCCAGAATACCTGCATTTTCGCCAACATGCCGCCCGCCACGCCCACGGCCAGGCCGGCGGCCAGGTCGATGCTCACGTGCCGGCGCAGGGCGATGATGGCGTAGCAGATGGCCACGCCCAGCAGCATGGCCAGCGCGGAGCGCAGCAGGTGGCGCTTGTCGCATAAAGCCCACACGCACAGCAATGTCAGGGCGCCATGCAGCGAGGGCAGGCAATTTTGCGCGGAGTCCGCCGCCTGCAGCAGGCGCAGCGCCTGCGTGCTCCAGGCATGACCATCACCCACGGGCGGATACGCGAGCGTGCTCGGATACAGCAGGAACACCACGCCGCAGGCCAGCGCGGAAAGCGCCATCGCGCGCGCCAGCCAGCGCACGCGCGCCGCGTCGGCCGCCAGGTAGGCGTAGGGAATCAGGAGAAAGAAGGACAGGTACAGCCAGATGGCGGCATCCGTGTAGGGTATCGCGCGGTCCAGCGCTGTTTCCGGCAGGAGTACCCCCTGCCCTTGCAGCACATCGCTGGAAAAATACACGAGGCCGACGCTGCCCCAGCCGGCCAGCAAATGCAGCAGGCGGGAAGTCAAAGTCATGGAAGAGTGATTCATGCGCTGGCAAGGCGCCGGATGCGGCGCCGTTTCATGGTGGGGTCAAAGGGAGGCAGTTCGCCGCTCGTCGTCCAGGCCAGGCTGTCGACGGCCACGCCCAGGCCGCGCAGCACCGCGTCAAGATGGGCGCGCAGGGCGGCCAGGCCCGCGTCGTCCAGGGCCGCATGCAGCTGCAGGGCGTTGTCGCCCGACTGCAGCAGGCGGTAGTCGGCGTCCGCCGGCAAGGCTTGCGCGAACGCCCGCGTCAGGACGTCGGCAAACACGGCGACGGGGGCGCCGCCGCATGCAGAGGGAAGCAGCAGCATGTCGTCGCAGCGTCCTTCGATGCCGTCGATGGCGCGCGTGGCGCGGCCGCACGGGCATGGCGTGGCGCGCGCAATCAGGATATCGTCGAGGCGGTAGCGCACGATGGGCTGCGTCATGCGCGTAAAATCGGTAATCACGGGCACGAAGCGCCTTTGTTCCGCATCAAGCCACTGCGGCTCGATGTGCACGTATTCCTCGTTCAGGTGCAGCACGCCGTGCTCGCAGCTGCTGGCAAGAAAACCCTCGGTGGCCTGGTAGATCTCGTGCACGGTGCCAAACGCCTGCGCGATCAGGGCGCGGTCCTGCGCTTCCAGCACTTCGGCCACGGAGATGACTTTTTTCGGCGCCAGCGCCAGGCTGCCATCGATGACACGCAAGGCCAGCTGGCGCAGCACCTGGGCCGGCGCGACGATCACAGTTGCCTGATATTGCGCAAGCTGCGCGCACAGGCTGTCGAACGGTTCGAACAGATCGTAGAAGGCAAACGTCAGCCATGGCGAGCGCACGGCCGTGTACAGATTGCTGTTCGCGCGCAGGAACAGCGCCACCTTTTCGCCGGAAAACAGGCCGTCGGGCAGCGCCTTGGCCAGCATCACGCCCGCCCATTGGGCCTTTTCGCGGGAGCTGACGGTAAATACGGCGCGCCGCGACGAGGTGCCGGACGACAGGCCCACCGTGATGTCGCCCACGGCCGGCGTGAAGTCGCGGCTATGCTCGGCCGCCATGGCCGCCTCCATCGCCTGCGTCAACGTCACACCCTCGGTGTTCATGGCGTCGAAATGCTCGAGCATCAGCGCCTTGTTCATGGTGGGCCAGGCATCGAGCGGCAACGCCCGGTATGGCGCAAAGTAGCGGCTGCGCGCGCCCAGCACATCGGCGAAACGCGCCAGCTGCCGCTGCTGGTAACGTTCCAGCTGCGCGCGGTCAGCAAAATGCAGGCGGCGCGTGCGCCAGTACGACAATAACAGCCAGACAATACGCTTCACGGGCGGCCCGCCACAGGCAAATAATCGTTGGTATCTTCATGCGTGATGCGGATCTGCGCATTGCCCGACCGGTGCAGCTGGTGCAGCCGGTTCAGGGTGGCAAAGTACGGCGCGCGCTTGTGCTGGATGAGGAAGGACAATTCCGACGGTCCGCGCAGCTGCTGGAAGCTTTCCGGCACCCAGGCCGCGTCGGACGCCAGCAGGGTCCAGCCGCCGTCCTGCAGCACGAAGGCGCCCAGATGGCCGATGGCGTGGCCGGGCAGGCCGACGATGTAGATTTCGCCCGTGCCGCTGACGTCGCGCCCGTGCGTAAACGGCAGCAGGGCCGCCGGCAAGGCCGTCTCGGGCACGCTTTCGACGAAATCGAGACGATCCGCGATGTCCGGCGGCAGCAGCTCGGGCACGAAGGCCTGGCGCACGGCGGCCACGCCGGACAGGCCCCGCACGGCGTCCCAGCCCGTTCTGGAGGCCATCAGCCGCGCGCCGGGAAAGTCGCGCAGGCCGGCGATATGGTCGGCGTGGAAGTGCGACAGCAGCAGGGTGTGGATGTCGCCGGGCGATACGCCATGCGCGCGCAGCTGGCCGTGCAGCGATTCATTCTCGTCAAACGATATCGGCGTAACCCACGCGTACATGCGGTACACCCCTTTCGACGTGGCGGCGCGGAAGTGTTCGGCGTAACCGGTGTCCCACAGGTACAGGCCCGCGCGCGTTTCGATCAGATAGGCGCGCGAGGGGAAGCAGCGGCTGGCCAGCCCGCTGCCTTTCAGGACCATGCAGGACGGATGGGTGCAGTGGCCGACGCGAAACGCGGTGATGCTAGCCATTGCGCTCCTTGCCCACCTTGTGCGCCGCCGCTTCCTGGCGCATCCACTGCGCCGTGCGGGCGATGCCGTCCTGCAGGCTGACGACGGGACGGTAACCGAGCACCTTGCGCGCCTTGGCGCTGTCGAGCGTCATGTCGAAACTGAGCGCGCCGATGCTGTAGGGCGTCAGCGCCGGTTCGCGGCGCGTAAAACGCGAGGCGAACTGCATCAGGCGAGCCGCCAGCGCCAGCACGCGGTACGGCATGCTGACGATTTCGAACGGCTGCTGCAGGTGCTCGCAAAACAAGGTGCGCAGGATGTCGCACAGGCGCGCCGGCTCGCCGTTCGTGATGTTGAAGGCGGCGCCCGACTGCACGGTCTTGTGCACGGTGGCCAGCCACATCGCATGCACGACGTTGTCGACATAGGTGACGTCAATGGTGGCCGCGCCGCCGTTAGGCAGCGGCAGCTTGCCGCCGCGCTCCTGCAGCACGCGCGCCAGGCGCGGGATCAGCACCTGGTCGTGCGGGCCGAAGATGGCGCGCGGGCGCAGGATCACGCAGGTCATGCCGCTGTGGCGCTCGACCGACTCCTGCACCAGCTTTTCCGCCATCGCCTTGGAACGCGCATAGGCGTTGACGAAGGCGTCGGGACGGAAGGTTTCCGGCACGTCGTAGCGGTGGTGGTAATCGAAATAGATGGCCGGGGTGGAAATGTGCACGAAGCGCTCCACGTGCTGGCTGGCGGCCGCGCGCAGCAGCTGGCCCGTGGCCGTGACATTGGCGGCGATGAAGTCGCGCTCCGGGCCCCACGGCGAGGACAGCGCGGCGCAGTGCCAGACGGTGTCCATGCCGCGCACCAGCTCATCGACCTGGCGCGGCGTCGCTTGCGCCAGATCAAGCGCCACGAACTGCGCGCCCATGCGTTCCAGTTCGCGGCCCACGGCGGCATTGCGGCCGGTGGCGCGCACTTCCACGCCCTGCGCCAGCAAGGTGCGCACGGCATTGCGCCCCAGCCCGCCCGTCGCCCCCGTGACCAGTATCCGCCTCATCACTTCACCCTCATAAATCGACGATCATGCCGCCGATGGTCAGGCCCGCAGCCGTCCCCATCATCAGCAAACGCTGGCCGGCCACGGCGCGCCCCGTCATTACCGCCTCGTGCAGGGCCGTGGGCAGGGACGCGGCCACCTGGTTGCCATGGTTTTCAAAGATCTTGATGATTTTAGCATCGGGAACGTCGAGAATGCGCGCCGCATGCGCGAGACCCAGCGGGCTGGCCTGGTGCGGCACGACCACGTCGACCTTTTCCAGCCCCGCGCCCGATTCCTGCATTAATTCCTCAAGGAAATCCGGCATCACCTTGAGAGCCAGGCGGAATACGGCCTTGCCATCCATGCGGAACAGATAGTCGCCCGGCTCGCAGCCGTTGCGCGGGTTGCGCTCGGTGCCGCCGCCGCGGATTTCGCAGTAGCGGCGCCCTTCCGGATACGTGCCCATCTTGTAGGCGCGGATGCCGGCGCTGCCATCGCCCCGCTCGACGATGACGGCGGCGGCGCCGTCGCCGAAGATCATCGACGCTTCCGGCTCGCTCCAGTCGACCCCGCGCGAGGCGAGATCGGACGAGACGATGGCGATGCGCCGGTAGGCGCCGCCCGCCAGCATCGACGCGGCCACGCGGAACGCGGCCATGAAGCTGAGACAGCTGGCGTTGACGTCGAAACTTTGCGTGCCTGGCGGCAAGCCGGCATGTTCGGCAACGAAGCAGGCCGTGTTTGGCAAGGCTTGCTCGGGCACGCCGCAGGCGCAGATCAGGAGGTCGATATCGGCCGGGCGCAGGCTGGCGTTCTTCAGCGCGTCGCGCAGGGCGGCGGCGCCCAGCTGGCTTTGCGACTCGTCGGGTGCGGCGACAAAGCGCGACAGCACGCCGCTCTTGCGCTGGGTATAGCCGGGCGGGTGGCCCAGTTTCAGGTCCAGGCTGGCGGACGTCACGCTATGCGAGGGCACGGCTTTGCCCGTCGCGATCAGGCGAACTGGAATCATGTTGGCCTTTATATAGGTTAAATGTAAAAAATGCGGTTAATGGGACACGCTCAATCGAGTGCCAGCGGCGGCAGCCTGACGCCGCAGTTCTTACAGAAATTGGCGTCGTCATCGAGCCCTTCCTTCAGGCACGTAGGGCAGGTTCGCGTGGTAACGAGCTTGGAACTGCGTTGTACCGTCATTTCGGCGCTGATAATGCCGGTAGGCACTGCCAGGATGCCCCAGCCCAGCAACATCATCATCGAGGCGATCGTGCGCCCGAAATCGGTCTTTGGCGTGATATCGCCAAAGCCCACCGTCGTCATGGTGCTGATGGCCCAGTATATCGACGTGGGAATGCTGCTGAAGCCGTTCTCCGGTCCTTCCACGACATACATCACAGTACCAAGCAGAAAGACCACCATCATGACGAAAGACAAGAAAATGAGAATCTTGCGCCGGCTGGCCAGCAAAGCGCGTCCCAGCACCGTGTATTCATGCACGTAGGAGGTCAGCTTGAGGATACGGAACATGCGCAGCAGGCGCAGGATGCGCACATCGATCAGCACGTGCGCGCCCGGCAACAGCAAGCCGATGTAGGTCGGCACGATGGCCAGCAAGTCGATAATGCCGAAAAAACTCTTGGCGTAGCGCACCGGGTGCTGCAGGCACGACAGGCGGGCGAAATATTCGATGGTAAACAGGATGGTGAAAAACCATTCGAGCGCCGTCAGCCAGGCGCCGTAGCGCTCGGCCACCGAGGCGACGCTGCTGAGCACGACCACGGTGACGCTGATCAGGATGGCGGCGATCAGCGCCAGGTCGAAGGCGCGGCCCGTGCGCGTCTCCGCCTCGAAGATGACGGTGTACATCTTTTCGCGCCAGCCCCGCTCGGGCTTGCCATATTTCTGTTGCGTTTCCTGCGCGGCAATCTGTTGCGGCGTCAACGGGGCCGCCCCGCTCTTCGTCGCGGCCTTCATGTGGGTAGTGTGCTCATATACTATTATTGTATAGATAATTGACAAAGCACGGCGACACGCACGATTGCGCTACAGTTTGCATTACGACAGCTTCTTCGCCAGCAAGACGGCATTACGCCGGTCGCGCTCGGCCTGCACGATGTCGCTCGTGCGCGCTTCCGACAGGCCCACCTCGTGCAGCACGGTGGCCGTCAGCTGCAGCGCCGATTCCAGCGCCTCGGGCACGACCAGGGTGGCGCCCGCCTGTATCAGGGCCACCGCGTGCGCCTCGTCGCGGGCGCGCGCATACACGGGCAGCAGCGGATACTCGCGGCGGATCGATTTGACGGCATGCAGGACGGACGCCGCGTGGTCCATGGTCAGCACGACGGCCGCGGCCCGGTCCGCATTGACCTTTTGCAACAGTTCCGCGCGCGACGCGTCGCCGAAATACACGGGAAAGCCGCGCGGATGCAGGGTCGTCACCAGGCGCGCATCATTCTCGATCGCCACATAGGCGATATCCTGTTCCGTCAGCACCTTGGCCAGCAACTGCCCCACGCGGCCGAAACCGGCGATGATGACGGTGCTGCCCTGCGGCGGCGGTGCGCCGTGCGCCAGGTCGGCCAGCTGATGGTGGTGGCGTTTTTCCCACCAGTTGCCGAAGGCGCGCGCCGCTTTCGCCAGCGCCGGCGTGGCGAACAGGCTCAGGCCCACCACCAGCATGACGAACTGCGCCACCTGCGGGCCGATCAGTTTTGTGCCCAGCGCATACGCGACGACGATGAAGGCAAATTCGCCGCCCTGCCCCAGCAGCACGCCCGTTTCCACGGCGCGCCCCCAGTGAAAGCCGCCGATGCGGAAAATTACGCTGATGACGAGGGTTTTCAGCGCAAACAGGCTCAGCACGGCCAGCGGAATCAGCACGGGCGACTTGAGGATTTCGCGCACGTCGATCTGCATGCCCACCGACATGAAGAACAAACCCATCAGCAAACCCTTGAAGGGCTCGATCGTCACTTCCACTTCGTGGCGAAATTCCGTCTCCGCCAGCAGCAAGCCCGCCAGCAGGGCCCCCAGCGCCATCGACAGGCCGGCCAGGTAGGTCAATCCCGCGATGCCCAGGGTGCTGAGCAAGGTCAAG
The DNA here is from genome assembly GCF_002127585.1 of Janthinobacterium sp. GW458P. Taxonomy (GTDB): domain Bacteria; phylum Pseudomonadota; class Gammaproteobacteria; order Burkholderiales; family Burkholderiaceae_D; genus Janthinobacterium. The sequence goes on along the minus strand of NZ_NEGZ01000001.1, from coordinate 345,574 downwards.
GCCATGAACACGTCGGGCTGGCGTTTCTTGACGAAAAACTGGAACAGCGGACGGATCACGCGGCGTCCGAGCAGGTAGATCAGCAGGATGGCGCCCGCCGATTTCACGGCCGCAAAACTGAGCAGATACGCCAGGTCGTCGCTGCGCCCGCTGGCAAACACATCGATCAGGATGAACAGCGGCACCACCATCAGATCCTGGAACATCAGAATGGAAAAGCCCGCCTGGCCGGCCGGGGTCTGCAGCGAGCGCTGGTCCGTCAGCAGCTGCATCACCACGGCCGTGGACGACAGCGACAGCACCAGGCCCAGCACGATGGACGCTTCCAGCGACAGGCCGAAGTAATACGCGACGGCGCCGATCAGGCAGGCGCTGACGGCCACCTGCCCCACGCCCGCGCCAAACACCCAGCGCCGCAGCGCCCACAGGCGTTCCGTCGACAGTTCCAGGCCGATCATGAACATCAAAAACATCACGCCCAGTTCGGCCAGGCCGCTGACCTGCTCGGCGCGGACGAACGAGAAATACGTCAGCCACGTGAATTCGCCGGCCCACAGGCCGAAGCCGAACGGGCCGAACAAGGCGCCCACGGCCAGGAAGCCGAGCACCTGGTTGACCTTCAGGCGTTGCAATAACGGAATAAAAATCCCGGCCAGGGCGAGAAACAGCAGGGTTTCTCGCAGATACGGTAAGGCGTGCTGCTCTTCCAAGGGTATCCTAAATAATCGTCAAAGTATTAAAAATGGCAAGGATAGCATCTATGCCGAATTGGCAATTGTCGCATGCACGGCCACGGCGCAGTAAGTGTACATGCGATTTTTTTCCACAGGGCAACATGCTCCTTATCGTTCGCCCTGTTTCGGCACCGTCAGCATATCCGCGCGGGGGCGGTCCCAGCCCGGCACGTAGGCGGGACACGGGCGGCTGCGGAATTGCTGCAGTTCCACGGTCGTAAAGTTGGGCAACATGCCGGGGTTGAAACGCACGTCCGTCAGCTTGTCCGCATTCAATCGGGGCATGCGGGCAAAGCGGAACCAGGCGTCGACATAGCAATTCTCTTCCTGCAAGGCGCGCAAGGCGGCCAGGCTGCCCGCCGCCTGGGCCGACACGGCGATGCCGGGCGCCAGTTGCCGGCCTTGCTTGCTGGTTTCCGCCAGGCCGGCCGGGCAGGCGGCGGGCGCCAGCGCCCCGGGCAGCAGGCTCAGGGTCCCGCGCCGCAGCGTATACACGTCCGTCTTGCTGTCGAGCGACACATAGATCCAGCACAATGGATTGCTGGGAAACGCCGTCATCGCCACGTCCCACACGCGCGTGCCGGGGTCCAGCCGCTGCACGGCCGCGTCGATGCGGCTGCGGCCGATGGCCGAAGCGACGCCCTGCGCGCCGATGAAGCTGGCGGCCAGCGCAAAGGCCAGCAGCAGCGGACGCCGCCCCCGCTCGCCGGCCCGCCCTTGCAGCACGGCCAGCACCACGCCCAGCCCCAGCAAGACAGCCAGCGCGGCGGGCGCCAGATAGGTCTTATAGGTGAAGAAACACAGGGCCGCCGCCAATCCCGCCAGCAGCACGCTTTTGACGATGCCATAGCGCAAGGACATGATCACGGGCACGCCCAGCAGCACCCAGAACATGGGCTCGACGATGAAGACCATGTCGCCATACAGCCAGCGGCTGTTGAACGGGTAAAACGGGTGCAAGCCATAGGAATTGAGGAAATCCATGCCCATGTGCAAGCAGAATCCCAGCAGCAGACAGGCCGCCAGGCCGATGCGGGCAGGCACGCTGCTTTTCAGCAGCCGGCGCGCGCCGGGCCACAGCAGCCACAACAGGGCCAGCAACAGCAGCGCCTGCGGCAAGGCCAGCAGCAATGTATGCGTGTGGCCACGGTGGTGCAGCATGTAGCCGAACGGGCGCGGCAGCAGTTTCGTGAGGACCAGGTCCAGGTCCGGCGCATTGCTGGCGAACCAGGCCGTAAACAGAAACAGCGCGCGCCGGGTGCGCTGGGCGGGGGGCTGCGGCTCGGGCGGCAGGCTGCGGTGTACCAGTTCGCCGACCCCGAGGCCGATGACCGAATGCGTAATATTATCCATCGGGCAATTTTACAGGATGCGGCCACCTCAAGAGCAAAGGCCGGGGTCCTACCCTCAGGGTACGCCCCCCGGATTCTGCCATTGGGTTTGTTCAATCACGCGGCTACAGCGCCTGTAAATCTTCCCCACGCATGCCCACCAGCAAGGCGCGGCCATCGGGCAGGACGCGGAATTCGCCGTAACGGGCCTTTTCCCAGCGCGCCGCCTCGCCCTCCTTGAAGAACCAGGCATCGCTGACCAGCACCCAGCGGCCATCCTTCGGCGTGAGCTCAAGCAGGAATTCGCCGGGCGCCAGCGCCTCTTTGGTGTACGGGCGCAGCAGTTCGGCCACGCCCCGTGCATCGCGCCTGGCCACGACGAGGGGCCGGCCCGGCGCCCGCTCCACGCTGGCCAATGTGCTCAGGACACCCAGGTTGACGAAATTGAGGCGCATGTAATCGCCCTGCATCAGCGAACGGGGGTCGACGGGCTCCAGCGCCACGAAGATGGCCTCGCCCTTGGCGATCAGCTGCTCTTTCTGCCAGATGCCGCCATTGGCGACGAGCAACACCAGCAGCAAGCCGCCCAGCACGCCCAGGCGCAAGAAGCGGCGTTCGACCGCCACGCCGGCCGGCGTGCTTTCCACCAGGTGCAGCACGGCGCCGCGCGTGGCCAGCCACGACAGCGCGCACAGCAGCGCGCCGGCCACGGCCAGCAGCGCCGCCTTGCTGGCCAGCGGCCAGGCCAGCTGGTAATAAAAGCTGCCGATGACCCACGCCGCCGCCAGCGCGGCCGCCACGGACACGCGCGTGCGCCCGCTCGTCAAACAATACCCGAGGATCAGCAGCACGGGGCCCAGCGCCGGCATGAACCAGGACAGCACGATCAGCACCAGGCCCACGCCGATGGCGGGCAGCTGGCGCAGCGCCGGCCAGCGCCAGCCCGTCCAGGCGGCCGCCGCCGTGGCCAGCACGAGCGACACGCCGTTCAAGGCTTGCGCATACCAGGCGCCGGCCTGGTGCCGGGCCACTTCGCGCGCCACTTCGCCCGTGAAGCCGCCGCCCAAGGCAGCGCCCAGCATGAAGGTCATGCCGGACCAGAAGACCAGTCCCAGCAAGATGGCCAATACCCACCCCGTCGACAGCGACTCCAGGAAGGCGGCGACGGGCGCGCCGCGGCCGTCGTTGAACGCCTGCTTTTGCAGCCAGTGGACGGCCAGCCAGCATGCGAGGGCCAGCATCCAGGCCAGGTACAGCTGCGTGGGGTCGTTCGCGAAAATCCAGTCGCGCCCGCTGTCGACGATGCCCAGCGCCAGCAAGCCGCAGGCGACCACGCCCAGCAGTACGCGCAGCCAGTCGCGCGGCAAGGCGGCGGCCACCAGCAGGCAGGCCGCACACAGCAGCAATGAAGCCATCTGTGCCGAATAATCGCGGAACAGCGCATAGCCGAGCAAAGCGCCGCCCACCAGCAGGCAGGGCACGGCCAGCTGCTCGACGAACAGCACCACGCCGCGCGCGCGGATCAGCAGCACGGCCGCCGCCAGCACGATGGCGGCCACGACATAGGCGCCGGGGCCGTGGCGCACGACGCTTTCCAGGCCCACGCCCAGCGCCACGACCAGGGGGATGGCGGCCAGCCAGGCGCCGAAGGCCGTCATCAGCACCAGCGGCCACGGCCGCACGTCCTGTCGCGGTCGGCTAGTACCAGCCGGCAACAGGCCGGCGCGCGTGGCGTCGCCGATCAGGGTGGCGAGCGCATCGGCCCGTTGACTGTTGATATTGCTCATGCCGCCTCCTGGCGCGCGCGCCACAAAATGCCTTGCACGGTCAGCGCCAGCAGCACGGCGGCGGCCAGGCCCAGCATGACCAGCTTGCCGACACCATCGCCACCGCCGCTAAGCAGGGCACGCGCCAGGCCGCCCACCAGCAGGGTGTTGACGCCCAGCGCCACGGCGCTCAGGCCGAACACATCAAAGAACTGACTTGTGGCCAGCATCGTCGCGGCGACAGCCAGCAAGGCCAGCCCCGCCCAATATGGCGAGCCGACCTCGCTGCCGAACAGGGCTGTGACGGCCGTGCCCGTGATGAGGATGGTGGCCAGGACCAGGCCCAGGCGCAAGGCCCAGACGCCCGCGCCCGTCCAGCGCGCCAGCAACGGCGACACGAACGCGCATGCGAGCAGCACGGCCAGCCAGCCGCCGACGAAAATGGTCAGGTCGGCCGAATCGATGCGCCAGCTGTGTTGCGCATGCGCCTGCATCCACAGGGCGGCGCCCGTCGCGAAGATCAGCATCCACGGCGTCCACAGCACGTCGCTGCGCGCGACCAGGCACAGCGGCAACGCCAGCACGGCCCACAGGGCGAACAATTGCCATGGATCGGCGCCCGTCTGGTAGGTCTGGCCGAAATACGCAAACAGGCCGCCGATGGCCAGCAGGGCCAGCAGCAGCAGGGGCACGCGCGCCTTGGGCACGGCAAACGCCCCGACGCAGGCGGCAGCCAGCACGCCTTGCAACAGGGCAAAACGCCCCATGCGGCCCAGCTCTTCCCAGTTGGCGGCCACCCAGAAAATCAGGCCCATGCCCAGCAAGGCGGCGCCCAGCACGGCCACGCCGCGCGGCAGCCAGTAGGCCAGGCGCGCCGGTTCGTGCTGGAAGCCGGCCACGTCCTGCAACTGCCGGGTTTGTTGGGCGTCGAGCGCATGCTCCGAGGCGAGCTGGTACACGGCGAGGCGTAGATCCATCGTCTGCTTTCTGTGTGAAGGGTGGGGAAATCAGGGGAGTCGGGTCAGCGTTCGACGCTGACGCCGCGCCAGAAGGCGACGTGGCCGGCAATTTGCCTGGCGGCGTCCTGGGGCTGGGGGTAATACCAGGCCGCGTTGGCGTTCGTCTGGCCATCGACGACAAGGTCGTAATAGCTGGCCGTGCCCTTCCAGGGGCAGATGCTGGTGTGGCTGCTAGGGCGCAGGTACGCCTGCGTCACTGCCGACAAAGGAAAATACACATTGTTTTCAACGACTTGCACCTGATCGTCGGCAGCGTGCGCGATGACGGCGCCATTCCATCTGGCTGTTGGCATTTGACTATCCTCCTTCTGCGCCGAGTGTAGCGCAAAAAGTCTGCCATGGCGCGCGCCATTGGCGCCCGGATCAGTCGCCGGCGATGATCTGGCGCAAGGCTTGTTCAAACACTTCGGGCGGCTGGCCGCCGGAAATCAGGTGGCGCTCGTTGATGATGACGGCGGGTACGGAATTGATGCCGTTCTGCTGGTAGAACTGCTCCTGCGCGCGCACCTCGTCCGCATAGGCGTTCGACGCCAACACCTCGGCCGCTTGCACGGTATCGAGGCCCGCGTCGCCCGCGACTTTCAGCAGCACCTCGTGCGAGGACGGATTCTGTCCCTGCGTGAAGTAGGCATCGAACAGCGCCATCTTGAGTGCCTTCTGGCGTCCTTGCAGCCCGGCCCAGTGCAGCAGACGGTGCGCATCGAAGGTGTTGTAGATACGGCTGCGCTTGTCCATGGCAAAGGTAAAGCCCAGCTGCTCGCCGCGCGCGCGGATCGCTTCGCGCGATTGCGCCATCTGTTCCGGGGTGGAACCGTATTTGCGGGCGATGTGTTCGCTCACATCCTCGCCCTCGGGCGGCATATTGGCGTTCAGCTCGAAGGGCTGGAAGTGGATCTCGGCCTGGACGGTGCCGTGCAGCTTGTCCAAGGCTTGCTCCAGCGATTTCAGGCCGATCACGCACCAGGGGCAGGAAACGTCGGACACGACATCGATACGGAGGGGAACGGGTGTGGCGGGAGTGGAACTCATGGTGGGCAGCCTTTGCGCGATCGGTGGCGGCCGCACCGCGCGGCGCCGCAAACACAGCATATGCGTGCGGGCCGCGGGAAATCAAGCGCTTACTTTTTCTTGACGGCGGCCTTGGCCGCATCCTTCTTGCCACCGATCTTGCTTTCTTTGCCAGAGAGCAAGTTCGCGATATTCTGGCTGTGGCGGTAGGCCAGCAGCACGCTCATGACGATGACGGCCAGCAAGATGGGATCGACGCCGAACAGCAAGCCGTAGTAAAACGGCGCGAACAGGGCCGCCACCAGGGCCGCCAGCGAGGAATAGCGGAAGGCGTAGGCGATGATCAGCCAGGTGGCCAGGGTCGCCAGGCCCAGCCAGGGATTGATCCCCAGCAACACGCCGAGGGCCGTGGCCACGCCCTTGCCGCCGACAAAGCGGAAGAACACGGGCCACAAATGGCCGAGGAAGACGGCGATGGCCACCAGGGCCACGGCCGTGTCGCCCACGCCCAGCGCGCCGGCAAAGTGGTCGGCCAGGAACACGGCCAGCCAGCCCTTGGCGCCATCGCCCAGCAGGGTCATGATGGCGGCGCCCTTGTTTCCGCTGCGCAGCACGTTGGTGGCGCCCGGATTCTTCGAGCCATAGGTGCGCGGATCGGCAATGCCGTAGACCTTGCTCATCACCACGGCAAACGATATCGAGCCGAGCAAGTAAGCGGCCACTGTCATTGCCACGGTTGTGATTACTGGATTCATTTCTTCCCTTTATTGTGTTTATTACACCAGCATCGAGGCTGGCGCAGCAGAATATACACCAGCGCCCAGCCTACGGACAGGGTGGCGTCTGGTTTTCTTAATCCTGCAGCGCGCACTGCACCGGCTTGGCCTTGAGCAAGTCGAGCAATACCTGCGGCGCCAGCGAGACGAGAAAACCGCGCCGCCCGCCATTGATGTAGATGCGCGGCAATTCCAGGATCGACGCTTCCACGTAGACGGGCATGGCCTTCTTGGTGCCGAACGGCGAGGTGCCGCCGATCATGTAGCCGGAATGGCGCTGCGCCACCTCGGGCTTGCACGGCTCGACGGACTTGCAGCCGATGCCGCGCGCCAGGTTCTTGGTCGACACCTTGCAGTCGCCATGCATGAGCACGATCAGCGGCTTGGCCGCCTCGTCCTGCATCACCAGGGTCTTGATCACCGCATGTTCCGGCACCCCCAGTTCGCGCGCCGAGACGCTGGTGCCGCCGTGCTCCTCGTACGGATACGGGTGTTCTTCAAAGGAAACTTGATGCTTGCGCAGCAACTGCGTCGCCTGGGTTTCGGAAATATGCTCTTTTTTAGCCATGCGTGATACGCTGATCGTTCAGTGAGGAGTCCTAATTATGCAGCAAGAAATCCGCTTTGCCACCTTCAATGTCTGCAACCTGGCCCCCGCGGGGGCGAAATTGTATGACAACCTGGATCCGTTGAGTCCGGCGCAATACGAGGCCAAGGCGGAGTGGACGGCGCGGCAGATCGACCTGCTCGACGCCGACGTGATCGGTTTCCAGGAAATTTTCTCGCAGGCGGCCCTGCGCGACGTGCTGTCGCGCACGCGCCGCTACCGCGACGCCGCGCTGGCCGGCTACGATGCGACGGATATTGCCGGACGCATGCTGCCGACCGTGGCGCTCGTGTCGCGTTTGCCGCTGGCCGGCCCCGGCGTGGCCCATGCGGACTTTCCCGCCGGCATCAGTCTGTCAGCCGACGCCAGCGACGACAATCCCTGCCGCTTCGCCCGCGCGCCGCTGCATGTGCCGGTGATGTTGCCCGGCGGACAACTGACCGACGTGGTGGTGCTGCATCTGAAGTCGCGCCGGCCCGACTACCGCCATGGCGAGGGCAGCGACGCGCTCGCTTACGCGCTGGCCAACCTGCGCTCGCTGCAGCGGCGCGGCGCGGAAGCCGTGGCCCTGCGCGTACTGGTTAGCGAACTGGGCCGCAGCGGCCGTCCGCGCATCGTGCTGGGCGACTTCAACGACATCGCCAATGCCGTCACCACGTCCATCGTCATGGGCGCGGGCGCGCCGTGCGCACCGCAAGGCGTCAGGCCGGAAATGCGCGAACGCCTGTACGACGCCAACGCCATCGCCCTGCGCCAGGATGCGGCGCGCCACGCGGGCTACACGAATATCCACGACAGCGCCTACATGACGATCGACCACATCCTCGTTTCCGAACACTTCCACCCCGCCTCGCCGCGCGCCATCGGCGCCGTGCTCGACGTGAACTACCTGAACGACCATTTGCTGCTGGGTCTGCCGCAAGCATCCGACCATGGCCAGGTCTTGATGCGCGTCAAGCTGCTGGGCAATATTGATTAATGCAATAACATCGCCAGCGCACTGCCCGCGACTTGCGCGCTGGCATGGCGCCCCTGGTATTGCTGGCAGCCCTGCGCCTGCAGATACGCCAGCTGCCGCGGCGTTTCCACGCCTTCGGCGATTACCGTCAGGCGCAGTTCGCGCGCCATGGCCATGATGGTGGCGGCCACGGCCCCGTCGGCGGCCCCGTCCACCGCGTCCGGCAGGAACGAGGGATCGATCTTGAGCTTATCCACCGGGTACTGGCGCAGATTGGCCAGGCGCGAATAGCCGGTGCCGAAGTCGTCGATGGCCAGCCGCACGCCCAGCGCGCGCAGCTGCGCCAGCTCGTCGGCCAGGCGCGCGCCGCCCTGCATCAGCAGCGCCTCCGTCACCTCCAGTTCCAGCCACACGGCAGGCAGCCCCGATAGGTGCAGCGCTTGCTGCACGCTGTCGAGCAAATGATTGCGCTGGCATTGCGCCGCCGACAGGTTCACGGACACCCACCAGGCCTGGCCCCCGTCGTGCCAGGCGCGGGCGCGCCGGCACGCATGCTGCAGCACCCAGTTTCCGATCGACACCATCAAGCCGCACTCCTCGGCCACGGCAAGGAAGCGTTCGGGCGCCAGCACGCCCAGTTGCGGGTGGCGCCAGCGCAGCAAGGCTTCCGTGCCAACGATCTTGCCGCTGGCCACGTCGAGCGCGGGCTGGCATTCCAGCATGAACTCGTCCCGGCCCAGCGCGGCCCGCAAGCCCTGCTCCAGGTCGGCACGCTCGAGTATCCGCGCATGCATGTCGGCGTTAAAAAACTGGAAATTATTGCGCCCGCCTTCCTTGGCGTGGTACATGGCGACATCGGCGTTGTGCACGAGGGTGTCGATGCTGTCGCCGTCGCTGGGAAAGATGGCCACGCCGATCGATGCGGACACCTGCAGCTCGTAGCCGCCCAGCTGGTAGGGCTGCGTGACAGCGTGCAGCAGGCTGGCCGCCACATGCGCCGCCTGGTCGATGCCGCCCACTTCGGCCAGGATGATGACGAATTCGTCGCCGCCGTGGCGGCTGACGGTGTCGACGCCGCGCACGCAGCGCACCAGGCGGCGCGCCACTTCCTTGAGCAGCAAGTCGCCCACGTGGTGGCCCATGCTGTCATTGATGTGCTTGAAGTGGTCGAGATCCAGGTACAGGATGGCCAGCATGCTCAGCTTGCGCCGCGCCGCCGCCAGCGCCAGCGACAGCCGGTCCAGCAGCAGCACCCGGTTCGGCAAGTCGGTGAGGAAATCGTGCTCGGCCAAGTGGCGCGTGTGCTCCTCATGCTTCTTGCGTTCGCGGATGTCGCTGAGGATGGCCATGTAGTTGCTCAGTTGCCCTTGCGAATCACGGATGGCCGTCAGCGACAGCCAGGCCGGATAGCGCTCGCCCCCCTTGCGCTGGCCCACGATATCGCCTTGCCAATAACCGTTCGCGTCGACCTCCTGCCACACGTGCGCGAACAGCGCCGGCGCCTCCGCTTCCGCGCCGTGCGGGACGAAGGCCTTGCCCAGCATGTCGTCCGGGCTGTAGCCGCTGATCTCGCTGTACGCGGGGTTCATGCTGACGACGCGTTGCTGCGGGTCCATCACGACGATGGCTTCGCGCGCGTGTTCCACCACCTGCGCCGACAGGTGCCACGCCTGTTCGGCCAGTTTGCGGGAAGAAATATCGCGGATCACGGCGTAAAACAGATAGCTATGGTCGAGCGTGACGGAGGTGAGCAGCACTTCGCCCCAGAACAGTTCGCCCAGGCAGGTCTGATAGCGCCAGTCATAGCGGCAGTTGCCGTCGGCATGGGCCTGCGCCGCCAGCTGCGCGCCGCGCAAGGCCGACAGTTCGCCATCGGGCTGGCGCAGCGGCGAAAAATCGCTGAGGCGGCGTCCCAGCAAGCGGGGCCGGTCCTCGCATTGAAACAGGGCGATGGCGGCCGGATTCGCCTCGGCGATGTGTTCGTCGCGCAGCAGCACGATGGCGTCGGCGGACTTGTCGTACAGCTGGCGAAAATTGTCGCCCATCAATAGCAGGGCGCCCTGCGCCGCGCCGTCCTGGCCGCTGGCCGTGATATCGATGTCGACGCACACCACTTGCCGCACGCGCCCGGATTCCATGACGGGAAACACGGTGGAATGGATGCAGCGCGGCGCGGCGCCATCGGTGCCGAGGCGCCACAGGCGCGCCGTGCGCGCCTTGCCGCTGTCCCAGACGGCCGCCAGTTCCGCATGGCCATCGTCGAACCCGCCCTGGCCTTGCGGCAAGGCGGCGGCCACGCCGGCCCAGGCCTGGCCCAGGGCCAGTTCGGCCGGCACGCCATACAGGCGCGCCGCACCCGCGCTCCAGTAGCGCACGATACCGTCGCGGTCGATGCCGCGCACGGCCATGCCGGGCGCCTGCTCGACGGCGGCAACGATGATGGACAGCAAATCGAGCGCCCTGGCGGCCGGCCCCGGCTGCGGCGCGGCGGCAAGCAAACGGCCCGGCGACGGGGCGGCTGCGGCAATCCGATCAGACATCAGGCCCCCCGTTGCGCGGCCACACCGCAACCGGCGAACGAGCGGCCCGTCCGGTGGCGCAACCATCACTGCCATTCTTGCGCGCCGGAGAATCGGCTCATTGACGATGCTCAAGCATCGTCGCATGCCGTATTGGTCTCCGGTCGGCGTTTTTTGCATTCCATTCCCGTTTTTGTGCACTCTGTCGCACGGCGATGGCGGCCGGGCTTGAATCTTCCTAAAGTGGCAACATGCGTATCGCCGTGAACGACCGCAGCGGCAGGCGTGCTGCCTGCGGCCGCCACGGCGATGCGCTACCCGAATTCCCCCGGCCAGCGACAGGCCGGGTCCGCACCGAGACCTGGCGCCGAGCCCTCGCGCCGCCTCCATCGAAGAGTCCTATGAAAAACGAGACACTGCCACCGGCATCCCCCCTTGCAGCCAAGCGCGGCCGGCGCTGGCGCACCCCCGTATTGATCCTGGTCGTGCTGGGCCTGGCCGGCGGCGGCTGGACCGTCATGCAATCGAAGCAACAGGCCGCCAAAGCCGCCGAACAGCAAGCGAGCAAGAAAAAGGAACAGGCCAGGACGCCCGTGCATGAACTGGCGCAGGGCGACGTGGCCGCCATCGATGCGCGCGCGCTCAGCATCAGCCTGCCCCTGTCCGGTTCGCTGGCCCCGCTGACGCAAGCCACCATCAAGGCCAAGGTCTCGGGCGTCATCCATGAAACCACCGTGCAGGAAGGCCAGAGCGTGGTGGCCGGGCAAATCCTCGTGCGCCTCGACGCGGCCGACCAGCGCGCGCGCCTGACGCAGCAGCAAGCCATGCTCGACGAAGCGCAGGCGCGCCTGGCCATGGCGAGTAAAAACGAAGCGAACAGCCAGGCGCTGCTCAAGCAAAAATACATTTCGCAGACGGCCTACGACACGACGCAAAACTCGGTCGACCTGGCCCGCGCCGGCGTCAAGTCCAGCGCCGCCCTGCTCGACCTGGCCCGCATTGCGCTGGCCGACACGGTGATCCGCGCACCGATGGCCGGCATCGTCAGCAAGCGCCATCTGCAGGCCGGCGAAAAAGTCTCGCCCGACATGCCCGTCTATACCATCGTCAACCTGGCGCAGCTGACCCTGGAAGCGCCCGTGCCCAGCGCGGACATCCCCCGCATCCGCATCGGCCAGGACGTGCACTTCAAGGTCGACGGCTTCGGCGCGCGCGACTTTGCCGGCAAGGTCACGCGCATCAACCCCACCACCGAGAGCGGCTCGCGCGCCATGCTCGTCTACATCGCCGTCGACAATGGCGATGGCGCGCTGCGCGGCGGCATGTTCGCCAAGGGCAGCATCGTCACCGAGCGCTCGGCCGTGGCGCCGCTGGTGCCGTTGACGGCCGTGCGCAATGAAAAACAGGGCCCCGTCGTGTATGCGCTGGTGAACAACAAGGTCGTCGCGCAGCCCGTCACCCTGGGCCTGCGCAACGAGGACGAGGGCTACGCCGAGGTCAAGTCCGGCCTGGTGCCGGGCGCGAAAGTCATCATCGCCAGACTCGATGGCGTGAAACCGGGCCACGGCGTCACCTTCGCCGCGCAAGCAGCGACACCAGCCGCCCCCGCCGCGCCGGCAGCCGTGCTGGCACGGAAGGACTAAGCCATGTGGATGACCAAAGTCAGCATTCAAAACCCCGTCTTCGCCACCATGGTCATGGTGGCGCTGGTGGTGCTGGGCATCTTCTCCTACCGGGGCCTGGGCGTGGAAAGCATGCCCAGCGTGCAGTTTCCGTTCGCCGCCATTGAAGTGAACTACCCGGGCGCCTCGCCCGAAGCGGTGGAAAACGACATCACGCGCCCCATCGAGGACGCCGTCAACACCGTCAGCGGCATCAAGACCATCCGCGCCAACTCGTGGGAAGGGCGCGCCGGCGTCTACCTGGAATTCGAGCTGTCGACCAACATGGACAAGGCCATGCAGGACTTGCGCGACAAGGTGGCCCTGGTGCGCCCGCGCTTCCCGAAAGAGGCCAAGGACCCGTTCATCGCGCGCGCCGAGGGCGACAACGAGCGCCCCATCGCCACCATCGTGCTGACCTCGACCGGGCACGACCTGCGCTCGCTGTCGACCATGACGGAGCAGGTCATCAGCAAGCGCTTCCAGGGCGTCGCCGGCGTGGGGCAGGTCAAGCTGCGCGGCCTGCGCGCGCGCCAGATCCTCATCAGCATGAAGCCGATCGAGCTCAATGCCCAGGGCATCGGCGTCGATGAAGTCATCCGCGCCATCCAGGCGACGAATACCAATCTGCCGGCCGGCTCCATCAGCCATGGCGCGGCCGAACAGCTGGTGCGCGTGGAAGGCAAGATCAAGGACGCGCGCGAATTCGGCAAGATCATCGTCGCGCGCCGCGCCGTCGGACCCGTCTACCTGGACCAGGTGGCCACCGTCGTCGACGGCGAGCAGGAAGAACTGTCGATCTCGCGCATGAACGGCCAGCAGGCCGTGACCATGGAAATCACCAAGGTGCAGGACGCCAACGTGGTCGAAGTGGGCACCGGCATCCTGAAAGTGGCGTTTGATTTGCAAAAGACGCTGCCGCCCGATATCAAGCTGCGCGTGCTCGACGACGAGTCGGAGCGCGTGCAAAGCCAGCTTAATAACGTCAAGCGCACCATCATCGAAGGCGCCGTGCTGACCATGGTGATCGTCTTCCTGTTCCTGCACTCGTGGCGCTCGACCATCATCACGGGCCTGACCCTGCCGATTTCCGTGCTGGCCAGCTTCATCGCCATGAAGGCTTTCGGCTTCACCCTGAACTTTTTGACCCTGATGGCGCTGTCCTTGTGCATAGGCCTGTTGATCGATGACGCCATCGTCGTGCGCGAAAACATCGTGCGTCACCTGGGCATGGGCAAGAACCACTACAAGGCGGCCAACGACGGCACCAATGAAATCGGCCTGGCCGTGATGGCCACCACGTTCGCCATCGTCGCCGTGTTCGTGCCCGTCGCCTTCATGGACGGCATCATCGGCCGCTTCTTCCTGCAGTTCGGCATCACCGTGGCCGTCGCCGTGCTCGTGTCGCTGTTCGTCAGCTTCACGCTCGACCCCATGCTGTCGTCCGTCTGGCGCGACCCCGTCAAGGACCGCTTCAAGTACGCGCCGTGGCTGGGCCGCTTCATGGCCTGGATCGAGACGGGCATCGACCGCCTGCACGTATGGTACGGCAAGGTGCTGGTTGTCGCCTTGCGCTGGCGCAAGACCACGCTGGCCACGGCCGTGGCGCTGTTCGCGGGCAGCCTGATGCTCGTGCCCATGATAGGCGGCGAGATGTTCCCGGAAACGGACCAGGGCTGGGTCAACCTGCGCTTCAAGACGCCCGTCGGCTCCAGCCTCGAATACACGGATAGCAAAGTGCGCCAGATCGAAACGGCGTTGAAGGAATTTCCCGAGATCGACAGCCTGGTGGCCAACATCGGCACGCCCGATGGACGCAACACGGCTGAAGTGAACCTGAAGCTGACGGACATCAAGACGCACAAGCGCCGCTCGCAGCAGGAACTGGAAAAGCTGATCCGCGAACGCCTGGCGCCGATCGCCGGCATCACCCTGTCCGTCGGCCAGCGCCCCATCTTCATCGCCATCCTCGGCACGGACGAAGGCAAGCTCGATGCGGTGGCGCACACCCTGATGGACAAGATGCGCGGCATCAAGGGCCTGGCCGACATGGAATACAGCCAGGAAGGCGCCAATCCGTCGACCACCGTCAAGATCAACAACGAGCTGGCCAGCGACCTGGGATTGTCGGTGCAGCAGATCGGCAATGCGCTGCGGCCGTTCGTAGCGGGCGACACGGTCAGCCACTGGCTGGCGTCCGACGGGCAGAACTACGACGTCAACGTGCAGCTGCCGAAATCGGGCCGTCAGAAAGTGGCCGACCTGGCCGACCTGTCGCTGGCGTCGAGCAAGCTTGACGCGAACGGCAAGCCGATCATGATTCCGCTGCGCCAGGTGGTCGAATTCGTGCCGTCATCGAGTCCGCAGGTGCTGAAACGCCAGGCCTTGCAGCGCCGGGTCGCCATCTATGCGGGCGTGCAGGGCCGCCCTGCCGGCGACGTCGACGCCGACGTGCAGAAGGCCATCAAGTCCATCGACCTGCCGCCCGGCGTGCGCTTCGACGTGGCCGGCAATGCGCAGCAGATGGCCGAAACCATGGGCGGCGCGATGATGGCGCTGGGTATCGCCGTGATCTTCATCTACCTGGTGCTGGCGTCGCAGTTCGGCAGCTTCCTGCAACCGATCGCCATCATGGTGTCGCTGCCGCTGTCACTGATCGGCGTACTGGCCGCCCTCCTGATCACGGGCAGCACCCTGAACATCTTCTCCGTGATCGGCTTCATCATGCTCATGGGATTAGTGACGAAGAACGCAATCCTGCTGGTCGACTTCACCAACCAGCGCCAGCGCGAAGGCCTGGGCCAGTTCGAGGCGCTGATGGAAGCGGGGCAGGTGCGTCTGCGGCCCATCCTGATGACGACCCTGGCGATGGTCTTCGGCATGCTGCCGATGGCCATCGGCATGGGCGACGGTGGCGAATCGCAGGCACCGATGGGCCGCGCCGTCATCGGCGGCGTCATCACCTCGACGCTGTTGACACTGGTGGTGGTGCCCGTCGCCTACACCTATCTGGATAGCCTGGGCAAGCGCGCCGCGCGTTTCTTCGGCGGCGGTGAGCATGCCGAGGCCGACGCCGACCAGGCACCCGCCGCCCATTAAGTTTCGACTGGTCGCCTTCACCGTCCCCGCATTGGCGGGGACGACGCGGCGGCTTCCTGAAGAGAGCTTCAGTTGACCAAAGCGGCCCCACTGGCTAGACTGTCCCCGTTATCAATGATATGGAGTGACTCGTGGGTGCTTGTTCCAGTGACAGTAGTCGATTGACCATCGGCGATCGGCCTTAGGCAAGACGTGCGCATTCCGCCCGCCTTGTCCTCGGCAAGGTGCGGTTTTACCAGCGGCGATGTCCATTCGCCGCCACTTCCCTCCTCATCGTTCATCTTTTCGTCAGCGTCGGCCACTGCCCCCTTGCGGGCGAATTTTCGTCGCCTTGTGCACTTGCCTGTTCCTCCCCAGCCGGGAGAAATTATGGTGGTATTTGACTTTGCGCTGCGCGTTGCCGCGGCATTGACCCTGGGCGCCATGATCGGCGCCGAACGCCAGCTGCGCCAGCGCATGGCGGGCTTGCGCACGAATGCGCTGGTGTCCGTCGGCGCCTCGCTGTTCGTGATGGTTTCCGTGCTCGAAGGCGACAGCGCCGGCCATATGCGCATCGCCGCGCAGGTGGTGTCGGGCATCGGTTTTCTGGGCGCCGGCGTCATCATGCGCGAAGGCATGACGGTGCGCGGCCTGAACACGGCGGCCACGCTGTGGTGCTCGGCCGCCATCGGCGTGCTGTGCGGCCTGGGATTTTCCCTGGAAGCTGCCATCGGCACGGGCTTCGTCCTGGTCGCCAACCTGGTGCTGCGCCATCTGGCGCAGCGCATCAACGCCCACGGCAGCGAAGCGGGCATCGAGACGGAAAGCATCTACAGAGTCACGGCCGTGTGCGAGGCGGAGCAGGAAGTCCAGGTGCGCAAGCTGATGCTGGGCTTGATCAGCGGCATGCCGGCGCTGATGCTGCAATCGCTGCACAGCGAAGATGCGCCGCAGGCCGGGCGCATCGAAGTGCGGGCCGACCTGCTCACGCCCGCCTCCAGCCTGGGATTGCTGGAGCAGATCGTCAGCCAGGTAAGCCTGGAAGGCAGCGTCTCGGCCGTGCGCTGGGCGCTGGTCAACAACGCGGAATTTGTCGCCGAACGGGGAGTCTGATGATGAAAAAATGGCTGTTGTGGTTTGCCAAACGTGGCCCTGCCGTCGCCGCCTACCGCCTGACCGTCACCTGCCCCGCGGCGCAGGCCGACCACGTCGTGCGCCTGCTGCTGGCCGAACTGAAAGGCGCGGGCCTGGCGCCGTCGCAGATGCTGCGCAGCTGGGACGAGGCCAGGCAAGTGGTGCAGCTGATCGCCACGGTGCTGTGCCAGGCCGTGCAGCGCGCCGTGCTGGTGCGCTTCGTCAACCGCGCGGGCGCCTGGCCGCAGGTGCGGCAGGTGCGCTGGGAAGGCGTCGCGTCCTCACGCTGAGGCGGGCAGGCGCATGGTAAACAGCGCGCCGCCTTGCGGACGGTTGCATGCCTCGATGCGCCCGCCATACGCATGGACGATGGCTTGCGACAGGGCCAGGCCCAGGCCGAAACCGGGCGCCTCGCCCGCGCGCGCCTTGGCACCCCGGTAAAAACGTTCGAACAGGTGCGGCAAGTCTTCCACGCCGATGCCCGGCCCCGCGTCGGCCACGCCCACCAGCGCATCACCGCCGTCGCGCGACACGTGCAAGGTGATGATGCTGTCGGGCGGCGAGAACTTCACGGCATTGTCGAGCAAGTTGGCCAGCACCAGGTCAGCAGGCCCGGCCGCCACCCGCGCGTGCACGGGCGCGCCTTCACCTTCGTCAAACATGATGCGGATGCCGCGCTGCGCGGCCGCCTTTTCCAGGCGCTGCGCCGCCGCGCGCAGCAGCGGATTGAGGTGCACCGTTTCCACCGCATTGCGCTCCTGACCCGCATCGAGGCGCGTGAGCATCAGCAGTTCTTCCACCAGGGTCGTCAGGCGCTGCACTTCATCGAGGCAGGAAGCCAGCGCCCCCACATACTCGGGCGCCTCGCGCGGGCGGCGCAGGGTGATTTCGATTTCCGTGCGCAGGCGCGACAGCGGCGAGCGCAATTCATGCGAGGCGTCGGCCGTGAAGCGCCGCTGCGCGTCGTAGCCGCGCTCCAGGCGGTCGAGCATGGCGTTCAGGGTATCGACCAGGCGGCCGATTTCATCGGGAGTGCCCGGATGGGGCAGGCGCTGGTGCAGGCTGGCCTCGCCGATCGAATGCGCCTGGCGCACCACGTCGTCGATGGCGCCGAGCACGCGGCGCGTGAGCATTTCGCCGGCCAGCCCCACGGCCGCCAGCAAAGCCAGGGCCATTGCGCCAAACAGCACGGTAGCCGCGGCCAGTATGTGGTTGGCGTCGTCGAGCGAGCCTGCCACCTGCACCGCCAGGCGCGAACCGGACGACGGCACGGGAACGGACACCATGCGCAGCGGCTCTTCGCCAAACTTGGGCAGGGTCTCGAAGACGGTGTCGCCGGCCGCCAGGTGCGTCAGCAGGGCCGGTGGCGCCGGCAATTGCGCTGCCTCGAGGTTGCGGCTGCGCGCCAGCACGCGGCCCTCGCCATCGATGATCTGCACCAGGCGGTCGAGCCGCATCAGCGACGGCGGCGCCAGGCCCGGCGCCACTTCGTGTACCTGGATGGGCTGGCGCGGCGCGGCTGGCAGCATGGCCATTTCCGTTTCGGCCAGCGCCAGCAGGGCCGCGTCGAGCTGGCCGCGCACGGCGCGCGACAAGCCCCAGTAGCCGGCCAGCGCCGTGCAGGCGACGATGGCGAGTATCACGGCCAGGTGCACCCGCAGCAGGCGCTTGCGGAAGCTAGCCACCGTTGCTTTCCGCCAGGCGGAAGCCGCGTCCGCGCACCGTGTGGATCAGCTGGAGCAGCCCCGGTGCATCGACCTTGCCCCGCAGGTTGCGCACATGAACGTCGATCAGGTTGTCGATGCCGATCAGGTCCGCCTGCCAGATCTGCTCGGCCAGGCGCGCGCGGCTGACCACCTCGCCCGCCTGGCGCAGCAGGATCAGCAGGATCGCGTACTCCTTGGGCGTGAGCACCAGCGGCGCGCCGGCGCGCGTCACCTGGTGGCTGACGGGATCGAGCGACAGGTCGGCCAGCGCCAGCACCAGCGGGCGGCTGATGTCGGAGCGGCGCAGCAACGCGCGGATGCGCGCCAGCAGCTCCTCGAATTCGAACGGCTTGGTCAGGTAATCGTCGGCGCCCGTGTTCAGGCCCGCCACGCGGTCGGCCGTGGCGTCGCGCGCCGTGAGCATCAACACGGGCGTCTGGATGCCACGCGCGCGCAAATCGCGGCAAAAGTCGATGCCCTGCTTGCCCGGCAACATCCAGTCCAGCACGATCAAGTCGTAATCGACGGCATAGCTTTCATCCTCGCCCTCTTCCGCGCTGTGCGCCACATCGACGACAAAGCCCTCTTCCTGCAAGCCCCGCGCCAGCAGGCGCGCCGCCTTGCGGTCATCTTCCACCAAGAGAATCCTCATGCCTGCCTTTCCCGTCGCGCCGCGTTTTCCCGCATTGTCCATTCTCCCATTTTAACGCGCCGCGCCCCGCACGCAGCAAACCTGAAGAATGATTCAGGCGTTCTTGGGAGCTTCTTCAGGACGACATTGCTATGCTTTCCCGGCGCTGTAGTGACGCTGTCCGCGCCACCTGCGCCCCATCTCCTGCCCGCCTGGGCACGGCATCCATGCATGCCCCCTATCGACACTAACAACAAGGAAACACGGGATGAACACGACCAACCCCCATGCCCTGGGCGCCTGCTGCGCCCTCGCCGTCGCCCTCGGCTGCACGGCCCTCGCCGGCTGCGCCAGGCCAACGGTGGCGGCCACGCCGACCGCCCAGGCGGCGCATCTGGACGACGGCAGCATCGAAGTCGCAAAAAATTCACCGTTGCGCCAGCGCCTGCAGATCGCCCCCGCACTGGAACAGGACATCGCCACGCAGACGGACGCACCGGGCAGCATCGAAGCCATGCCGGAGAAACTGGTGAAAATCACGCCGCCGCTGGCCGGGCGCATCACGCGCCTGCAACGCGCCCTGGGCGACAGCGTCAAGGCGGGCGACCCGCTGTTCACCCTGGACTCGGCCGAACTGAGCGCCGCCTACACGGACGACAGCAAGGCCCGCTCCGCCCTGCTGCAGGCGCGCCAGGAACTGGAGCGCCAGAAGACGCTGTTCGAGGCGGAGATTGCCGCGCGCAAGGATTACGAAGCGGCCCAGGCGGCCTATGACCAGGCCGGCAGCGATGCGCATGCCAGCGCCGACAAGCTGGCTCAGTACGGCGCCAGCGGACGTGGATCGCGCCGCGACTACGTTTTGCGCTCGCCCATCGCCGGCACCGTGATCGCCATGGAAGGCGCCCAGGGCGGCTACTGGAACGATATCAACGCGCCCGTCATGACCGTGGCGGATCTCTCCACCGTGTGGCTGTCGGCCAACGTGGCCGAGAAGGACCTGGCGCAAGTGGCCGTGGGCCAGACAAGCCGCATCACGCTCGACGCCTGGCCCGGCAAAGCCTTCGCAGGCAAGGTCGCCTACGTGGGTGCCGTGCTCGACGCGGAAACGCGCACGGTGAAGGTGCGCGTGGCCATCGACAACCGTGCCGGCACCTTCAAGCCCGGCATGTTCGCCCACGCGGGTTTTGCCGGCGCCAGCCGCCGCGCCATCGTCGTGCCGGCGGCGGCCGTGCTGCAAAGCGGGCTGTCGACGCGCGTGATGGTCGAGCACGGCCCGCTGCGCTTCGAGCCGCGCGCGGTGCAGGTGGGCGCCAGCCATGGCGACCAGGTGGAAATCGTCTCGGGGCTGAAGGCCGGCGAGCGCATCGTCGTCAAGGAAGGAGTGCTGCTCAATGATTGACCGTTTCATTGCCACTTGCTGCCAGCGGCGCGGCATCGTCTGGCTGGTGCTGCTGTTCGTCACCGCCTACGGCGTCTACTGCTGGAAGCAGTTGCCCATCGAAGCCTATCCAGACATCGCCGACGTCACCTCGCAGATTGTCACGCAGGTGCCGGGCCTGGGCGCTGAGGAAATCGAGCAGCAGATCACGATACCGCTGGAACGCGCCCTGCTCGGCACGCCCGGCATGCACGTGCTGCGCACGCGCAGCCTGTTCGCGCTGTCGCTGATCACCGTGGTGTTCGAGGATGGCAGCGACGGCTACTTCACGCGCGAGCGGCTGCAGGAACGCCTCGCCAGCGTGAACCTGCCGTACGAGGCCAAGCCGGGGCTCGATCCCTACACGTCGCCAACGGGCGAGATCTACCGCTACACGCTGGAATCGAAATCGCGCAGCCTGCGCGAGCTGTCGGAGCTGCAGTTCTGGACCGTGATTCCGCGCCTGCAGCAGGTGCGCGGCGTGGCGGACGTCAGCAATTTCGGCGGCCTGACGACGCAATTCATGCTGGAACTCGATCCCGCAAAACTGGACAGCTACGGCTTCTCGCTGGCGCAGGTGAAGGACGCCATCAACGCCAACAACATCAGCGGCGGCGGCAGCGTCATCGACCGCGGCCAGCAATCGTATGTCGTGCGCGGCGTGGGTCTGCTGCACTCGCTGGGCGACATGGGCAACGTCGTCGTCAGCAGCAAGAACGGCGTGCCCGTGCTGGTGAAGGACCTGGGCAAGCTCGATTACGGCAACGTGGAGCGGCGCGGCATCCTCGGCAAGGACGACAACCCCGACGCCATCGAAGGCATCACCCTGCTGCTGAAAGACTTCAATCCGTCCGAGGCGCTGGCCGGCATCCACGCGGCCGTGGATGACCTGAATGCCAATGTGCTGCCGAAGGATGTGAAAGTGGTGCCCTACCTGGACCGCAGCTCGCTGATCGACGCCACCCTGCACACGGTCAGCCATACCCTGGGCGAAGGCATGCTGCTCGTCGCCCTCGTGCTGCTGCTGTTCCTCGGCAGCCCGCGCGCGGCCGCCATCGTCGCGCTGACGGTCCCGCTGGCCCTGCTGATCGCCTTCATCTTCATGCACCACTTTAAGATTCCGGCCAACCTGCTGTCGCTGGGCGCGATCGACTTCGGCATCCTCGTCGACGGTTCCGTCGTGGTGCTGGAAAACATGCTGCGCCGCCGCGAACGCGAGCAGGACCGTCCGCTCACCCTGCAGGACGCCATCGAGGCAACCCTGCAGGTGGCGCGCCCCATCATGTTCGGCATGGCCGTCATCGTCGCCGCCTACCTGCCCCTGTTCGCCTTCCAGCGCATCGAGTACAAGCTGTTTTCGCCGATGGCCTATGCGGTGGGCGCGGCGCTGGCGGGCGCGCTGGTAGTGGCATTGGTGCTGATCCCGGGCCTGGCCTGGCTGGCCTTGCGCAAGCCGCGCCGCACGTTCCACAACCGCGTGCTGGAAAAGCTGGCGGCCGCGTATGGCCGCTTCCTCGAACGTACCGTGGGCAAGCGGCGCTGGGTGGCCGCCGCCTGTGCCGCCGCGCTGGCAAGCCTGGCCATCCTGGGCGGCAGCATCGGGCGCGACTTCCTGCCCTACCTCGACGAGGGTTCGCTGTGGCTGCAGGTGCAGATGCCGCCCGGGATCACGCTGGACAAGGCATCCGAGATGGCCAGCGAATTGCGGCGCGCCGCGCTGGAGTTCCCGGAAGTGTCGACCATCGTCACGCAGACGGGACGCAACGACGACGGCACCGATTACTGGACGCCCTCGCACATCGAGGCGAGCGTGGGGCTGCACCCGTACAAAAGCTGGAAGTCGGGCATGAGCAAGCAGCAGCTGATCGCCAAAATGAACGAGCGCTTCGCGCGCATGCCCGGTGTCACGGTGGCTTTCATGCAGCCGATGATCGACGGCGTGCAGGATAAATTGTCGGGCGCGCACAGCGACCTGACGGTGAAAATCTTCGGCAACGACCTCGATGAAGTGCGGCGCATCGCCGGCAAGGTGGCCAACGTACTGAAAACCGTCCCCGGCGCCTCCGACGTGGCGGTGGACGTCGAGCCGCCGCTGCCCAACCTGAAGGTGGAACTGGACAGGGCAAAGGCGGCCCGCTACGGCATCAACGCGGCCGACGTGGCCGACCTGATCTCGACCGGCATCGGCGGTGCGCCCATCGGCCAGGTGTACGTGGGCGAGAAAAGCTACGACATCGCCGTGCGCTTCCCGCCCGCCACGCGTTCCAGCCCCGACGCCATCGCCAGCCTGATGCTCAACGCTGCCAACGGCGCCAGGATTCCGCTGGCGCAGGTGGCCAATATCAGCACCACCTCGGGCGAGAGCGTGATCGTGCGCGAAATGGGGCGGCGCCACATCATTGTGCGCCTCAATGCCCGCGGGCGCGACCTGGCCGGTTTCCTGGCCGAAGCGCGCCCGCTGGTGGCCCAGGCTGTGGCCAATGAACACGAGCGCATCAGCGTCGAATGGGGCGGCCAGTTCGAAAACCTGCAGCGCGCACAAAGCCGATTGGCCCTGATCCTGCCGATGACCCTGGGCGCCATGTTTTTGCTGCTGTTTGGCCAGTTCCGCAACCTGCGCCAGCCCGCGCTGGTCTTGCTGGCCGTGCCGCTGGCCATGCTGGGCGGCCTGGCCGCGCTGCACCTGCGCGGCATGACCCTGAACGTGTCGAGCGCGGTGGGCTTCATCGCCCTGTTCGGCGTGGCAGTACTGAATGCCGTGCTGATGCTGGCGCAGATCAACCGCTTGCGCGCGGACGAAGGCAGGAGCTTGCGCGACGCCGTACTCGAAGGCGCGCGCGACCGCATGCGCCCCGTGCTGATGACGGCTACCGTGGCCGCCCTGGGCCTGACGCCGGCCATGCTGGCGACGGGCCTGGGCAGCGACGTGCAGCGCCCGCTGGCCACCGTCGTGGTGGGCGGGCTGGTGACGGCCACGGCACTGACCCTGCTGCTGTTGCCGGCCCTGTATTACCTGATCGAGGCGCGGCAGGCCGCGCGCCACCGCACCCACGATGGAGAAACACATGACACGTTTTAGTTTATTGCTGGCGGCCTGGCTGCTTGCCCCATGCGCCAGCGCTGCCCCGTTGACCTTCGAGACCTACCTGTCCGCCGTGGAAAGCCACAGCCTGGAACTGCAGGCACAGCAGGAAAGCATCGCCTCGGCCAAGGCCGGCATCGGCATCGCAGGCGTGCGCCCCGATCCCGAATTCACCGTGGGTGCCTCACGCGAAACGGTGCACAGCGTCGAGCACCGCCCCGTCACGTGGACGCCGGCCATCAGCATGGCCATCGAGACGGGCGGCAAGCGCGCCGCGCGCATCAAAGCCGCGCAGAGCAATGTCACGCTGGCCGAGGAAACGGTGACTGGCTTCCGGCGCGAACTGTATGGCATGGCCGCGGCGGCGTTCACGGAAGCGTGCCGCACGCGCGAGGTCTTCGCGCGCAAGCAGCAGACCATGGCGGCCCTGTCTAAGGTGGTCGAGGCGAACGGCGTGCGGCGCAAGGCTGGCGACGTGGGCGGCATCGAGCTGCTGCAGTCGCGCGTGGAACGCGACCAGTTCCAGGCCGAGCTGGCGCAGGCGGCCAGCGAGGCGCAAGGCGCCATGCTGAACTTGTCGCCGCCGCTGGGACGCCAGGTCGACGCCTTGTTCCCCGGGGCGCAGCTTGCCTGCGATTTCGCCGCGTATGAAGTGCAGGATGCCAGCACCCTCGTGCCGCAGGCGCTGCGCGAGCGCAGCGACGTGCGCATCGCCCGCGCCACGGTGGACAATCTGCGCGATGGCGCGGCGCTGGTGCGCGCCAACCGCTCGGTCGATCCCACTGTCACGCTGGGTCTGTCCGCCGCGCGCGGCTACCATGACAGCATTGACGGCCGCGGCAATCCCGCCGACGGTTCGCCCCGTTCGCGCGCCCTCTCCCTCTCGCTGGCCATCCCCATCCCCCTGTCGCGGCGCGACAAGGGCGACATCGTGCAGGCGGAAGCGGGCGCGACGCAGGCGATGCTGGCCCTGCGTCAGGCGGAATTGAAGGCGGAAACGGAAGTGCGCACGGCGCAGCTGCAATGGCGCTCGGCGCAGGAACGGCTGGCGCGCTACCGCGACGGCGTGCTGCAGGATGCGCAAAAGGTGGTCGACGGCATGCGCCTGTCCTATGGCAAAGGCAATGCCTCGCTGCTGGAGTGGCTGGCGGCGCAGCACTCGGCCGATGACGCGTATCTGGGCTATTTGCAGGCGCGCGCCGATGCCGCCATCGCCAGCACGCAGCTGCAACTGGCCATCGGCCAGCGGCCGAGCTTATAGCGGGGGGAAGGTAAAACGAGGGGGGCCGGCGCGGCAACGATGCCGCGCCGGTGATCAACGGCAGGAGCTTACTGCGGCTGGACAGGCGCGTCGCCTTCGGCGGCCGCATCTGGGTCGGCGTCGTCCGCCTCCGGCTCTTCACCGTCGGCGCCGTCGGCCGGCTTGGGATTGTTTTTCGCTTCCAGCTTGCGTCTGGCTTTTTCCTCGGCTTTCTTCTTCTTTTCCAGCTCTTTTTGCCGTTTTTCGTATTGGAAATTTGTCTTGGCCATTTACTACCTCTTTAGTTTTTTATTGTTACAGATAAGCACATAAGGCACATTATGACGTAATTGGACCAAACACCAAATGTTTAGCCTCGCGGATGATGCTGCGCATGCAGCAGTTTCAGCCGTTCGCGGGCGACATGCGTGTAAATTTGCGTTGTGGAAATATCGGAATGTCCCAGCAACAATTGCACAACACGCAAGTCCGCGCCATGGTTGAGCAGATGCGTGGCGAACGCGTGGCGCAAGGTATGCGGCGACAGCGGCGCCGTGATGCCGGCATTCAGCGCGTGTTTCTTGATGATGACCCAGAACATTTGCCGCGTCATGGCGCCCCCGCGCCGCGTGACGAACAGCGCGTCGTCCATCTGCCCGTCGAGAATCACGCCGCGCGCCTCCTTCAGGTAGCGCTCTATCCACAGCCGCGCCTGTTCGCCGAACGGCACCAGCCGCGTCTTGCTGCCCTTGCCCGTGATGCGCAGCACGCCATCGTTCAGGCTCAGCTCCACGGATTGCAAGTCCACCAGTTCCGACACGCGCAAGCCGCTGGCATACATGAGTTCGAGCATGGTGCGCTCGCGCAAGCCCAGCGGCGTGCTCACGTCAGGCGCCGCCAGCAAGGCTTCCACCTGCGCTTCGCTCAGGGTGTGCACGAAGCGCGCCGGCTGTTTGGCCGACACCATCTTCAGGCACGGGTCCGCCGCGATATGCCGGTGCCGCAAGGCCAGCTGGTAAAAACGCTTGAGCACGGACAGCCGGCGGTTCGACGACGTTGCCTTGCTCTCGTCATGGCGGGCCGCGAAATACGCCTCGATGTCGGCCGTGGACACTTCGTACAGGCCCTCGCGCCCGGGCCGCGCCACTTCCAGCCAGCGCGAAAACAGACGCATGTCGCGCCGGTAGGCGTCCAGCGAGTTTTTCGACAGGCCGTCTTCCAGCCACAGACTGTCGCAGAATTCGTCGATCAGGGTGGCGTTGTCGGGCGCCAGCAGGCTGTTCATCATGCGTAACCTTCGACGCCTTCATGCGCCAGCAGCCAGCGCTTCACGCCCAGGTGGAATCCCGTCGCATCGTCATGGTGGGCAAAGCCGCCCAGGCCGCCGGCGGCCGTCACGCGGTGGCAGGGTATGACCACCGGAAACCAGTTGGCGCCGCACGCCTGGCCCACGGCGCGCGGCGCCGAGCCGATCAAGCGCGCCACGTCGCCGTACGTACGCACCTGGCCGCGCGGAATGCCGGCGATCGCCGCCCATACGCGCTGCTGAAAGGCGCTGCCCGGCGCGGCCAGCGGCAGGTCAAAGACATGATCGGGGTCGCGGAAATAACGCGCCAGTTGCTGGCACGCCAGCTCGGAGACGGCATCCTGCGCGTCTTTCTCGGCAAAGTGCGGCGGCAGGTAGACCAGTTCATGCAGCTGCCCGCCATCCGCGCGCACGCCCATGGCGCCGAACGGCGCGGCCACGATGGCGCTGAACAGCTCACTGCCCTGTTGTTTTTTCATCTGCTGATCATTATTCAAGTGTGGCAAATATACAACCTGCTGGCGCGGGAAACAGCGCCAAGGCGATTATGCACCGACTTTGGCCGGGTGGGCGGACGTTTCCCCGGCACGAAAAAAAAGCGCACCAATCGGTGCGCTTCAAATATTGCTTCACGTTCCCGGTCGTTTGGGTCCGCCGGTACCGG
Source organism: Janthinobacterium sp. GW458P (assembly GCF_002127585.1). GTDB lineage: Bacteria > Pseudomonadota > Gammaproteobacteria > Burkholderiales > Burkholderiaceae_D > Janthinobacterium. The sequence continues at coordinate 318,937 of NZ_NEGZ01000001.1, read as the reverse complement.
CTTGTGGCCGCACACAGCGATGACTCAACAACTTCTGTGAAACGTGTGTCTCCTCAATATATCCCCGGTATCAATACCGTTTTTATAGACCACTCCCCCACCAACCTTGTCACCAATTCTGTCTTTCAGCCTTGCTACCTGGGCGTATATGCTTATACGTGTTTCCCCGTAAGGCTGCCCATCATAGCGCATTTATTCGGCCGGATCGACTTTTTTTGCGCCATGACGGGGACAACTGTTTTAGTTGTAAATTAAATTTGGCAGCCACAGCGAGATTTGTGGTACGTAGGTAATCAATCCGAGGAAGGCGAGCATCGTCAGCAGCCACGGCATCACGGCCACGGTCAGTTCCGAAATGCCCATCTTCGTGATGCCGGACGCCACATACAGGTTCAAGCCCACGGGCGGATGGCACATGCCCACCTCCATGTTGACCACGATCAAGATGCCGAAGTGCACAGGGTCGATGCCCAGCTTCATGGCGACGGGGAACAAAATCGGCGCCATGATCAGCACGATGGACGACGGCTCCATGACGTTACCCGCCAACAACAGCAGCACGTTGACCACCAACAAGAAGCTGATCACACCCAGGCCCTTGCCCGTGATCCACTCAGCCATTGCCTGCGGGATGTTTTCGCTGGTCATCAGGAATGAGAACAGCACGGCGTTGGTGATGATGTACAACAACATCGCCGACATGGCGGCCGAATCGAGCAAGACCTTGCCCACCTGCTTGAGCTTCAAGTCCTTGTAGACGAAGACGGCGATGAAGAAGGCGTACACGGCGGCCATGGCGGCCGCTTCCGTCGGCGTGAAGGCGCCCGAATAGATGCCGCCCATGACGATGACGATCAGGAGCAGGCCCCAGGCGCTTTTCTTGAAGGTGACGAAACGCTCGCCCCAGCTGGCCTTCTGCATGCGCGGATAGTTATGCTTGCGCGCCAAAAACCACGTCGTCAGGCCCAGCAGCATGGCCAGCATCATGCCGGGAATCACACCGGCCATGAACAGCTTGCCCACGGAGGTATTCGTGCTGACGGAATACATCACCATCACGATCGACGGCGGTATCAAAATGCCCAGGGCGCCCGAGGTGGTGATGACGCCGGCGCCGAAACCGCGCGGATAGCCCTGCTTGACCATGGCCGGCAGGATGATGGAGCCGATCGCCACCACGGTGGCGGGGCTGGAGCCGGACACCGCGGCAAACAGCGCGCACGCCATCACGCCGGCCAGCGCCAGGCCGCCATGCCAGTGGCCGACCATGGAGCTGGCGAAGTTGATCATGCGCCGCGCCACCCCGCCATGCGTGAGGAAGTTGCCCGCCAAAATGAAAAACGGGATGGCCATGATCTCGAACTTCTCGATGCCCGTGAAAATCTTCAGGGCCACCGATTCGATGGGTACGCTGGTCATGGTGAACAGGAACGTCAGTACCGTCAGGCCCAGCGAAATGGAAATCGGCATGCCGGTCAGCATCAGCGCCAGCAGCAACACAAAAATAATCAGCGCGTTCATGCCTTGGCTCCTTTTTCTTCCGCCGTCAATTCCTCTTCCAGCCCCTCGACGTGCGAATGATCGTGTTTCGGCAGGGCGCCGGTCTTGATGAAATGCACCATTACCTGCAGGAAACGGAAGCACATCAGGTAGGAGCCGAGCGGCACGGCCAGGTAAACCAGCCACATGGGGATTTCCATATCGGCCGAGGTCTGGTCCGTGTGGCCGATCGACCACACGAAGCTGGCGCCCAGGGTCCCGACGATGCCCGTAAACAGGGCGCCGGCGGCCAGGCCGAAGACGATGAAGCGGTCGCGCCAGCGCGGGTTCATGCGGTTGATCAGGACGTCGACGCCCACGTGGATGCCGGTGCGCACGCCATACGCGGCGCCGAACTTGGCCATCCAGACAAACATATAGATGCACAGTTCCTGGGCCCAGCTGGTATTGATTTGAATCAAAAAGTCTTGCAGGCCCGGTATCGGCAAGCCTGCCAGGTAGCGGTGCACGACCGCCACGAAGATGATGAAGGTGGCTGCGCCCATCAGGGTCGCGATCAGCCACTCTTCCAGGTGATCCAGAAATTTCATGGTGGACTTTCAAAGAATGCGGGTACGCTGACACCCGCGCAGGACGCGCAGGTGCCGTTGCTACAGAAAGACAGGGAGGTCCCTGAAAGCCGTGCCCGGTGGCGCGGCCAGCGCTGCTTACTTCGCGCTTTCCTTATTGATGGCCGAGATCAGATCCTTGCCGATGCGCCCTTCCATGGCCTTCTGCACGGGCGCCAGCGCCTTACGCCACTCGGCCTGTTCCTGCACCGTCAGCGTGTAGATCTGCGTCTTGCCCGCTTTCTTGATGGCGTCGAGGGCCTGGTCGTTGTCGCGCTGGGCGATGGCTTTTTCAAACGTCGTCGCCTCGCGCATGGCTTTTTCCAGCTGCGTGCGGATCTCGGGCGGCAGGCCGTCCCAGAACTTCTTGTTGACGATGACGGCATAGCCCAGGTAACCGTGGTTCGACACGGTCACGTGCTTTTGCACTTCATGCATCTTTTGCGTGTACATATTCGATGGCGGATTTTCCGTGCCGTCGACCACGCCCGTCTGCAGCGCCTGATACACTTCCGAGAAGGCCAGCACCTGCGGATTGGCGCCCAGCGCGCGCATCTGCGCGTCGAGCACCTTGGACGACTGGATGCGCATCTTCAGGCCCTTGAAATCGGCCGGATTGTGCAGCGGCTTGTTGGCCGACATCACCTTGAAGCCATTGTCCCAGTAGGCCAGGCCCGTGATACCCTTGGGTTCCAGCTTTTTCAGCAGGCTCTTGCCGATCTCGCCTTCGGTGACGTTGTACAGCGCCGTCTTGGTGGGGAAGATGTAGGGCAGGTCGAACGCTTCGAATTCCTTCACGCCCAGCGGACCGAACTTGGCCAGCGACGGCGCCAGCATCTGCACGGCGCCCAGCTGCAGGGCTTCGAGTTCCTCCTTGTCCTTGTACAGCTGGCTGTTCGGGTAGAGTTCGACCTTGACCTTGCCATTCGTGGCTTTTTCAGCCAGCTGCTTGAAACGCTCGGCGGCCTGGCCTTTCGGCGTGTCGGTCGCCACGACGTGACTGAACTTGATGACGATGGGCGCCTGCGCGTAAGCGTGCACGCCGGCGGTGGCGCCGATGGCCGCGCACAGCGTGACGAACAGGGTTTTCATTGGTGGCAGTTGCATTTTTGTCTCCTGAATGGTGTTTGAAAAAACTTTATTATTTGTCTACTTGAATATTGTGCCAAAGAAACTGCCTCGGCTATTGTGGTTAACCACAATAGCCGGCTCCCGATAAGCCGCTACCCTGCCAGCCATGCCGACTCCCCCCACCCTTGCGCGCCGCTTCAAGCTATCGAGTCCGATGCGCTGGCTGCTGCCCGTCATCCTGCTGCTGCTGTTCCTGTCCATCCTGTTCTGGCTGCCCTGGCAGGCGCGCCAGATGGAGAGCAACGAGCGCCAGGAGCAGCTGATCGCCGACACGCTGTGGGTGGAGCAGACCATCCGCTTCCAGCTGGCGCGCAACGAGGAAAGCCTGTTCAATCTGGGCGTGGACATCGCCAGCGGCTCCCTGTCGGTGGAAAAAGTGCACGAGCGGCTGCAGCAGATGCTGCGCAATGGGCGCGAGCTGCAGCGCGTGCTGTGGCTCGACACGAGCGGCAAGGTGCTGGCCACCAGCGACAGCAATCTGCCGCATGCACTGGCGTTTTCTTCCGCCTCGCTGACGGCGGCCGACAATGCGCGGCGCCTGCACCGGGGCCAGTACGCCCAGCCGTCGCAGCAGACGGGCTTTCCCGACGCGCCGCCGGGCGCCATGCTGATGGACTATCACCAGCCCGTGTTCGAGGGCCAGCGCTACGTGGGCAGCCTGGTGGCCACTTACCAGATCAGCAGCCTGCTCGATGAAATGGTGCCGTGGTGGTTCGCCCAGGATAACCAGATTTCGCTGATCGACCGCGACGACAAGGTGCTGGCGCGGCGCGCCGCGGCCGGCCCGGGCCACGGCGTGTACACGCACAAGCGCGCGCTCGACGTGCCCGGCGCCACCATCACCCTGTTTACCGACAGCGTGAAAAGCCAGCCCAAGCTGCTGCCGAATCTGCTGGTCGGTTCCGTCATCGCCCTCTCGCTGGGCCTGCTGTGGAGCTTGCTGGCCCTGTGGCGGCATATTTCGCGCCGGCTGACGGCCGAAAGCGCACTGCGCCAGCAGATGCTGTTTCGCACGGCGATGGAAAACTCGCTGGTGACGGGCATGCGCGCGCGCGACCTGGAAGGAAGAGTCACCTACGTGAATCCCGCGTTCTGCCAGATCGTCGGCTATCCGCCCGAGGAAATCCTCGGGCGCCTGCCGCCCATGCCCTACTGGGTGCCAGAGGCGCTGGAGGAATACCAGCAGCGCTTCGTCAAGGCCCTGGCCGGCAATCCGACGCCGCAGTTCGAAACCTATTTCCAGCGCCCGGACGGCACGCGCGTGCCCGTGCTGATCTTCGAAGCGCCGCTGGTGGACAAGAACGGCCAGCAGACGGGCTGGATGGGCTCAGTGCTCGACATCTCGGACCGCAAGCGCGTCGAGGAACTCAATCGCCAGCAGCAGGAAAAACTGCAAACGAGCTCGCGCCTGGCTACCATGGGCGAGCTGGCGTCGATGCTGGCGCATGAACTGAACCAGCCGCTGGCGGCCATTTCCAGCTACACCACGGGCGCGCTGAACCTGATACGGCGCGCCATCGACAACGGCGCGCCCGTCGAGCCGACTACCCTGAAACCGGCGCTGGAACAGGCCAGCGCGCAGGCGCAGCGGGCCGGCCAGATCATCCGCAGCGTGCACGATTTCGTGCGCAAGAGCGAGCCGCAGCGCCAGGATATCGCCATCCGCACCCTGATCGACGGCATCCGCGCGCTGATCGACCTGCAGGCGCGCAAATACTATGTCACCATCCAGGAAGAGCTGCCGCCGGACCTGCCGCTGCTGCGCGCCGACCCCGTGATGATCGAGCAAGTGCTGCTGAACCTGACGCGCAACGCCATCGAGGCGATGCAGGATGCGGCGCCGGGACGGCGTATCATGCGCCTGCGGGCCAGTCACGACGCGCAGCAAGGCATGGTGACGGTGGACGTGATCGACCATGGCCACGGCATCCCGGTGGACGTGGCCGAGCGGCTGTTTTCGCCGTTTTTCTCGACCAAGTCCGAAGGCATGGGCATGGGCCTGAACATCTGCCGCACCGCCATCGAATTTCACGGCGGCGCGCTGACCTTCGGCGCCAATCCCGCTGGCGGTACCATCTTTACATTCAGCGTGCCGGCCGCGCCGCGCGCGCCGCACCAGGCAATAACGAATAACGAATAACGAAACGACAAGCCGGAGACACCATGCTACACATTATCGACGACGAAGAAGTCGTGCGCGACTCCCTGTCCTGGCTGGCCGCCTCGCGCAGCATCGAGGCGCGCAGCTACGCCAGCGCGCAGCAATTCCTCGACAGTCTCGACGGCAGTTTCGACGCCGCCGGCGACTGCGTACTGCTCGACGTGCGCATGCCCGACATGAACGGCATCGCCCTGTTCGACCAGCTGGTCAAGCGCGACCTGACGGCGCGCCTGCCCGTGATCTTCCTCACCGGCCACGGCGACGTGCCGATGGCCGTCGACAGCCTGAAACGGGGCGCCTTCGATTTCTTTGAAAAGCCGTTCAACGACAACGACCTGATGGACCGCGTGCAGCAGGGCCTGGCCAACTCGCGCCAGGCGGGCGAACTGGCCGCCGTGCACGCGCGCCTGGCCACCCTGTCGACGCGCGAACGCGAAGTGCTGGACCTGATTCTGGCGGGGAAGATGAACAAGGTGGTGGCCGACAAGCTGGGCATCAGCATGCGCACCGTGGAAGTCCACCGCGCGCACATCTTCGACAAGATGCAGGTCAAGACGGCGGTGGAGCTGGCGGGGTTGTTGAAGTAAGCGTGGCGCGGACGCTCAGCGCGTCAGCATGACGTTGGAAACCTTGCCGTCCGCAACGATGACTTCCGTCGTCAGGATTCCGCCCTGCTTGCTCTCAATGGGGGTGAATGCGCCTGGATAAAACACGGACCAGCTCACGTTGGTGGTAACGTAGTAGGTGCCATCGGGGACCTGCGTGAATTCGAACCTGCCGTCGCTGTCCGCCACGGTGGTGCGGTCATAGTCACGGATCTTCGGACTGACGGTGCCGACTACCTGGCGCTTGTACAGCGACGCAGGCAGCATGGCCAGCTTGCGCGCATATTCCGTCTTCGGACGCAGGGTGACTTTTTCGCCGCCGGCCTTCTTGAACTCGCCCCCCTTGGTCTTCATGAAGGCCTGACCCTTGACGCCGCCGCTGCCGGTGTTGCTCAAGGCGTCATATTCCGCCTGCTGGTATTCCGGCATGACAACCGGCGGGCGCGGGGTCGAGCACCCCATCAGCACCACGGCCAGCACGCTCAAAGACAGTAATTTCAACATTTTCCCCTTGAATATTATTTCTATAAAAAAATAATTATATGCAATTGGAAAATTAAAAACCAGACAATAAGCGCGTCGCCGCCAGCCAGGGCGCCGCGGCCGTGTTCAGGCGTCAGCCGGGCTGGCGCTGCGCGCATCACCCGGCACCGCCATTGCTACTCGTCGTGATGCTCGTGGTGCTCGGCCGCCCCATGCTTCCAGTAGCTGGCCACGTGCAGATGCTGCTTCGGCACGCCGGCTTCAATGAAATGCCCGCGCAAGCCCTGTACCTGCGCATGCTCGCACGCCACCCACACGTAGCCGTCGCCGTTCTGCGGCAAGACCACCTTCGCCAGTTCCGCCAGCAGCAAGGCGCCGCTGCGGCCATTGCGCGCCACCCAGCGCACGTCCAGCTGCGCCGCACTGTCCAGCGCGACCTGCTCGCCGTCTTCGACGATGTCGATCACGGCAATCGCGCGCGCCGTGGCCGGCAGCTGTTCCAGGCGCCGGGCGATGGCCGGCAAGGCCGTCTGGTCGCCCACCAGCACATACCAGTCGAAATCGAGCGGCACCAGCATGGAGCCGCGCGGGCCGCCCACGCCCAGGGTCTGGCCGGGCGCCGCTTGCGCCGCCCAGCTGGCCGCGGGGCCGTCGCCATGCAGCACGAAGTCGATTTCCAGTTCGCGCCGCGCGGCGTCGTAGCGGCGCGGCGTGTAGTTGCGGGCGATGGGGCGGGCGCCCTCGGCATACTGGATGGGATTGGCGCCATTGCCCAGCACGGGGAACACGGGAGTGTTCTCGCCCGGGGCGGGGAAGAACAGTTTCACGTGGTCGTCGTGCGCGGGCGAGACAAAGCCGTCCAGGTCGTCCCCTGCCAGCGTGATGCGGCGCATGTGCGGCGTCAGCTGCTCCGTGCGCACGACGGTGAGCACGCGCAGTTTCAAGTCATGCCGCACGCGCTCGATGGCATGCGGGCGTGGTGTTGCAGGTGAGGCAGTAGTCATTGCTTGTCCTTGTAAAGTGGGCTCAGTGGCTGTCGACGATGGCGTTGGCCGCCTGTTCCAGCACGGCCGATACGCGCTCGGCTTCCGCCTCGCTCCAGTTGGTCTTGTTCAGCAAGAGCGCATGCTTGAGGGTGTGCATGGCCTGGCGCACGCGTTCGGGCAAGGCGTTGCGCGCCTGGACGCGGGCGAACATGTCGAGGCGTGCCAGGATGCCGTCCACCTGGGCGCGGTTCTCGTCGAGGTAGGCGCGGCCCAGCTCCGTGATCGTGTAGAGCTTCTTGCCGCTGGCGCTTTCGCCTGACGTAACGTAGTCCTGCTCTTCCAGCAAGGTCAGGGTCGGATACACGGCGCCCGGGCTGGGCGCATACGCGCCGCCGCAACGCTCTTCGATGGCCTTGATGATTTCATAGCCGTGGCGCGGGCTGATTTCGATCAGCGCCAGCACGATCAGCGGCAGGTCGCCGCGGCCGAAGACGCGCTCGGCCCGTTCGCCGCGTCCGCCCCGGCCACCGGGGCCGCCATGGCCCATGCCGTCGCCGCGCTCGTCGAAGCCGCGCGGGCCGCGGCCGTGCAGATAGTAGTCGCTGCGGTGCTCATGGCGGTGTTCGTGGCGCTGCTCGCCGTGATGGTGGCGCTGCTGGCCGCAATGGCCGTGATGGTGGTGATGGTGGTGATGGCCGCCGTGGCCGTGTTCTGCGTGGTGTGAGTTTCTCATGTTTTCTCTTTAAAGATATATCGTTAGTAGGTATCGTCATTTTATAACGATATATCGATAAGTCAAGGAGAAATTTGTTATGCTCGCCGTTCCCCAATCGACACGCCCCTGCCATGCCTGAAAAAACCGTTGCTGAAAAAATGTATGTGAAAAATGCTCAGGCCCTGGCCGTGCTCAATGATGGCGGCGAGCACGCCGCCCTGCTGGCGCAGTTGCCGGCCGAACGGCGGGKGGGKGRAGGAGAGCGCGCCGACTGGATACTGCTGTTCGCGCGCAGCCGCGCGGAACTGGAGCAGCACCTGCCTGCGGCGCGGGCGCGCCTGGCGCCCGGCGGCGCGCTGTGGGTGGCCTACCGCAAGGGCGGCGTGAAGGCGGGCAGCGACATCCACCGCGACGATATCCGCGGCTTTGCGCAAACCGTGGGGCTCGACAGCGTGGCGATGATCGCCATCGACGCCGACTGGTCGGCGCTGCGCCTGAAACAGGCTTGAGAGGGTTTTAAGCGATGCCGTGCAGGGCCAGCGCCCATTCGACGTGTTCGCGCACGATGGCCGACGGGTGCGCGCGGCGCGACAGCAGGGCCGCGACGATGTCGGCCTGGCCCCGGGCCTTGGCGGCCGCATTGCCCATGCCGACGGCCAGGTTACGCAGCCAGCGTTCGTGGCCGATGCGACGGATCGCGCTGCCTTCCATGCGGCGGTTGAATTCCTCTTCCGTCCAGGCAAACAGCTCCACCATGCCGGCGCTGCCCAGGCTGTGGCGCTCGTCGAAGTCGGGCACCACGGCGCGCTGGGCGAACTTGTTCCATGGGCAGACGGTCTGGCAATCGTCGCAGCCGTACACCTTGTTGCCGATCAGGGGACGCATCTCGACGGGAATGGCGCCTTTCAGCTCAATCGTCAGGTAGGAGATGCAGCGGCGCGCGTCGAGCTGGTACGGCCCCAGGATGGCCTGCGTCGGGCACACCGTGATGCACGCCGAGCACTGGCCGCAGCGCGGCGTTTCAGGCGGGTCGACGGGCAGCGGCACGTCGATGAGGATCTCGCCGAGGAAAAAGAAGGAGCCGCCCTGGCGGTTGATCAGCAAGGTGTGCTTGCCGCGCCAGCCCAAGCCGCCCTTTTGCGCCAGTTCCACTTCCATCACGGGCGCCGAATCGCTGAAGACGCGGTAGCCGAAGTCGCCGATCTCGCCCTTGATGCGGTCGGCCAGCTGCTGCAGGCGCGAACGCATGACCTTGTGATAATCACGGCCGCGCGCATACACCGAGATCACGGCCGCCGCGGGATCGGCGTCGCGCGCCGCCTCGTGCGCGCGCCAGTCCGGCCCCAGCGCCGGCGGCAGGTAATTCATGCGCGCGCTGATGGCGCGCACCGTGCCGGGCACCAGTTCGGCCGGGCGGGCGCGCTTCATGCCGTGGCTGGCCATGTAGTCCATTTCGCCGTGATACCCTGCATCGAGCCAGGCCTGCAAGGGCGCTTCCATGTGCGACAGGTCCACGTCGGCGATGCGCACTTCGGCAAAACCCAGCTCGCGCCCCCATTCCTTGATGGTGCGCGCCAGGGAGGCGAGATCGGTGGTGGTGGCGGACATAGGGGACTTTACGGAAAACGGCAGGCGCGCGGGCGGTTACAATAACGGCAGCCTCCATTTTATGCGATACCGAAGATAATGACCGAACACTTCATAGCCCACCTCCACGACGAAGCCGGCACGGCCGCGCTGGGCGCCGCATTGGCGCGCGCGCTGGCGCCGGGCCTGGCGATCTACCTGCACGGCGACCTGGGCGCCGGCAAGACGGCCCTCACGCGCGCCCTGCTGCACGCGGCCGGCCATGCGGGCCACGTCAAAAGCCCCACCTACACCTTGTCCGAACCGTACACGGTGCAGCTCGGCGGCCAGAGCGTCAACGTCATCCACTTCGACCTGTATCGCATGGGCAGCGCCGAGGAATTTCTCGACGCGGGCTTTCGCGAAGACTTCGACGGCCGCAATATCTGCATCGTCGAATGGCCGGAGAAAGCCGAACCGGTTCTGCCGCCTGCCGACCTGAATGTTTATTTGAGCGTTGCGGGTACAGGACGTGATGTAGAATTGCAAGCGTCTTCTGAATTGGGTCTGTCATGCCTTCACCGTCTCAAATTCGCCCCGAACCTTTGATCTCCTCGCCCATCACCCGGCGCACGGTGCTCAAGGCCGGCGGCACCCTGCTGTTGTCCGTGTTCGCGCCCATGTCGGCGATGGCGGCGCAAATTCTCGCCGTGCGCGTCTGGCCGGCCGAGGACTACACGCGCGTCACCCTGGAAAACGACAGCATCCTCAAGGCGACCCACTTCATCGTCAAGGACCCGGAACGGCTGGTAGTCGACATCGAAGGGCTGGAACTCAATCCCACGCTCAAGGGCCTGGTGGCGAAGATACAGTCGAACGACCCCTACATCAAGCAGGTGCGCGTGGGCCAGAACCGCCCCAACGTGGTGCGCCTGGTGTTCGACCTGAAGGAAGAAGTCACGCCGCAGCTGTTTACCCTGCCGCCGGCCGGCTCCTACAATCACCGTTTGATCTTCGACCTGTATCCCGTGCGCGAGCCGGACCTGATCGCGCAGATGATCGAAAAGGGCGACTGGTCGAGCGATCCGGCCAAGCCGCCCATGGCCGGCACGCATACGCCGCCGCCCGCGCTGCCACTGCCCGACAGCGGCAAGGCGCCGGCGGCCGTGGCGCCGCCGGTGGCGTCCATCGTGCCGCCCGTGCCCGACGTCCGCCCGGAACAGCGCCCGGAAGCGCGCCCGCTGCCGGGCCAGAAGGTGGTGCGCATGATTACCATCGCCCTCGACCCCGGCCACGGCGGCGAGGACCCGGGCGCCATGGGCAGTAAAGGCAGCCGCGAGAAAGACGTGGTGCTGGCCATTGCCAAGCGCCTGAAAACCAAGCTGGAACTGCAGCCGAACATGCGCGTCATGCTCACGCGCGACGCCGATTTCTTCGTCCCGCTGGGCATGCGCGTGGAAAAGGCGCGCAAGGTGCAGGCTGACCTGTTCGTCTCGATCCACGCCGACGCCTTTATCCAGCCGACGGCACGTGGCTCGTCCGTCTTCGTGCTGTCCGAAAAAGGCGCCACCTCGACGGCCGCGCGCTGGCTGGCCAACAAGGAAAACCAGGCCGACCTGATTGGCGGCGTGAACGTCAAGAACCACGACAAGCAACTGGCCAGCGTGCTGCTCGACCTGTCGACGACGGCGCAGATCAATGACAGCATGAAGCTGGGCAAGGCCGTGCTGCGCGAAATCGGCGGCATCAACCGCCTGCACAAGGGTTCCGTCGAGCAGGCCGGCTTCGCCGTGCTGAAAGCGCCGGATATTCCTTCCATCCTGATCGAAACGGCCTTCATCTCGAATCCGGAAGAAGAAGCCAAGCTGACCGACAACGGCTACCAGGACCAGATGGCCGACGCCATCGTCACGGGCATCAAGAATTACTTTGCGAAGAATCCGCCGCTGGCGAAAAGCCGCCTGACCTGACATGAAAGCCTAGCATGAGCAACAGCACCTTTGGCCAGCTGCCGGCCGTGATCATCCGCGCCGCCGACGGCGCGCAGGCGACCGTGACCCTGTACGGCGGCCACCTGGTGTCGTGGCGGACCAGCGACGGCCAGGAACGCCTGTTCTGCAGCCGCGCATCGAGCCTCGACGGCAGCCGCGCCATCCGTGGCGGCGTGCCCGTGATCTTTCCCCAGTTCGGCGCGCGCGGCACAGGCATGCGCCACGGCTTTGCACGCGTGGCGACGTGGCAGCTGGAATCGACCGGCGACGCCGATGGCGCGGCATGGGCGCAATTCGTCCTGCATCACGCGGATCTGCCGGAAGCGATCGCCGCCGCCTGGGACTACGCCTTCACCCTGCGCCTGCGCGTGGCCGTCACAGGCTCCGCGCTGGAGCTGCAGCTGTCCGTGCACAATACGGGCGAGCAGGCGTTCCCGTTCTCGGCCGCCCTGCACAGCTACTTTGCGATCGATCAATTGAGCGAGGCGCGCATTGGCGGCCTGCAGCGCGTGCGCTATTCGGACGACGCGCCGCAGGACGCGCTGCAGGCGGAAGAATTGCTGCAGTTTGCGGACAAGCTGGACCGCATCTACTACCAGCTGCCGGGCGCACTGAGCCTGCAGGCAGGCGCCGCCACCCTGCGCCTGGAGCAGCAGGGCTTCACGGATGCCGTCGTATGGAACCCCGGCGCGCAGGACGCGGCCGCCCTGCCCGACCTGGCCGACGACGAATACCAGCGCTTCATCTGCATCGAGCCGGCGCTGATCCAGCCCGATACGCTGGCTGCCGGCGCCGAATGGACGGGCCGCCAGCGCCTGGAATGCGTTTAGTTGGATTCCTTGATGATGCGTCCGTTACCAGATTGAACCGGGCGCGCATTGAGCGGATACAAACGGCTGAACAGCGCCATCTGCGCCGGCGATGCCTGTACCGGCTGCTTCATCACCAGCCACAGCACGCCCTCGCTGCAGGGTGGTGAAGTCAGCGATCCCATATAGGTGTAGTAATCGCGCCGCGCCGGCAGCATCTCGGCAGGATCGAGCAAAATGGTCGGCTGCATGGTCTCGAATTTCTCCAGCGGCAGATTGTTCCACACGGTCTGGATGGTCGCTTGCGGCGCGCCCCGCTCCAGCAGCAGGGCCAGCACGGCCAGACGGCCTTCCGCATCGCGGTGCACCAGGTGCACCACCATCTCGAACGCCTTGCCATTGATGCGCTCTTCGGAAGGGCGGTGGAAATGGAATTGCTGCAGCTCGAACATGCGGTTCTGTACCGTGATGTAGTTGCCGCCGCTCACTCCCACCTGCACCGTATGGCCATTGTCGACCACACTGAAGGACGACGGATGGTAGTCAAAGCTGATCTGCTCAAGTTCCACCTTCATGCCATCGCGGATGTCGATCGGCGACTGGCGATTGCCATTGCCGCACTTGGCCCAGTCGACATTGATCTTGCTCCAGTTGGCCGGGCCACTCTCGCCCTCGTACGACCAGTGCGTGCCGCGCGGCACCGGTGGCGCAGGCGGCGGCGCCGCTTTCACTACCGCGGCGCGCTTGGCGCGGGCGGCGGCGCGGGCCGCCTGCGTGGCGCGCATTTCCGCCAGGCGCGCCGCGATGCGTTCGGACAGGTCGACTTCGGCCGCTTCTTCCTTGTCGCGCGCCGTCGGCGCGACGACGACTGGCGCCTTGCCCTCCTTGCCCTTGACGGATTCCGTCAGGGTTTTCATGGCGGCCGCGCGCGCCGACGCCGACATGGGCGCGCTCGCTGGTGCGGACGCGGCGGCGCTCGCCGAAGCGGGGGCATCTTTGGCGCTTGCCATGGCCGCCATGGCGGCAAGGCTGCAAGCTAACAGGGCGCTCAAATGTCGCATGGAAATCCAGAAAGTGAGAATACCCTCTGGTTTACGGCTCGAAAGCAACAAAACTTGAATCAGCGCGGGAGTAAAACAGAAATGCGAAGAAGAAAGTTAATCCAGGGCCAGCTGCGGACGGCGCCGCAGCGCGCTTGCCCTGGATCGTTCCAGCAATCAGGCCGACTTGCCGGCCATGCGCTTGTAGAGTTTCCACATGCCGCCCAGCACCACCGGCACGACGGCAGCGCCGACACCGATCAGCACGATCAAGGTCAGGTGGTCGCGTATCCACGGGATATTACCAAAGAAATAACCCGCCGTCACCAGACCGACCACCCACAACAGGGCGCCCGTCACGTTGTACATCTGGAAGCGCGCATGCGTCATGTCGGAAATGCCGGCCACGAACGGGGCAAAGGTACGCACCACCGGCACGAAACGGGCCAGGATGATGGTCTTGCCGCCGTGCTTTTCAAAAAATTCATGCGTGCGGCGCATGGCATCCTTGTTGATCCAGCGGTAATCATGGGTAAACACTCTTTGCCCGATGGCCTCGCCTATCCAGTAATTGAGCGTGTTGCCCGTGACGGCGGCCGTCACCAGCAGCGCGATCAGCAAGCCCAGGTGCATTTGCCCCGTCGCGCAAAACGCGCCGGCGATAAACAGTAGCGTGTCCCCAGGGAAGAAAAACAGCACCACGAGGCCTGTTTCACAAAAAATAATGGCGAACAGCACCGCATACACGAGGGTGCCGTACTGCTCGATCAAGAGACCCAGCGTCTTGTCGACATGCACGATCATGTCGAGGAATTGCACAAAATCCATATATTTTTCCCTAAAGGTAGCGGCGGAATCATACACCACCCGGCCGGCGCAACGGCAGTCCCCGGCCCGATATTTCCGGATTAATTATGCGGCGCCCTTGCGTGTGTGGCAATTTAAGGAAAGGTTAAGGAAAGCGCCATGCCAAAGTGTCCGGCCCGGCTTGCCGTCCCGCAGGCCTGACGTACTTGACGCAATGTTTTTCCACCGAAATATTGCCATTCCGGTATACACTTTCTGACCGGCGCAACCCGCGCCGACCAGGAGAAAACATGTATCGACACCCATTGAGCGGCCTGACCATGGCCACCGTACTGGGCCTTGCACATCTGACGGCCCACGCAGCCCCTGTCCAGATCAAGGCGCCCGCCGAATTGCCCGCCAAGGCGAGCCTGGCCGACGTGATCAAGGCCTCGACACCATCCGACTGGCGTGCGCTGGACCCGGACAACACCTTGTATATGGACATTCCCGGCGGCCGCGTGGTGATCGAACTGGCGCCCGACTTCGCGCCCAGGCACGTGGCCAATATCAAGGCCCTGGTGGCGGAACAGTATTACGACGGCCTGGCCATCACGCGCGCGCAGGACAACTGGGTGGCGCAATGGGGTGATCCGAACGAGAAAAATCCCAAGCCTATCCAGCACGCCCAGCGCACTCTGCCTGGCGAATTCACGGTACCCTTGACAAACATCAAGAGTTTTACCCGCCTGCCGGACGTCGATGGCTATGCGCCGCAAGTGGGCCATTCGAACGGTTTTCCGTCCGCGCGCGATCCGAAAACCGGCACGGCCTGGCTCACGCATTGCTATGCCACCGTGGGCGTGGGCCGCGACAGCGCCAGCGACAGCGGCGGCGGCACCGAGCTGTACGCCGTCATCGGCCAGTCGCCGCGCCACCTGGACCGCGACATCACGGTCGTCGGCAGGGTCGTCTCGGGCATGCCATTGCTGTCGACGCTGCCACGGGGCACGGCCCCCATGGGCTTTTATGACAGCCCCGAGAAAAACGTGCCGATCAAGTCCATCCGCCTGGCCGCCAGCGTGCCTTTGGCACAGCGCAGCAACCTGGAAGTGATGCGCACCGACAGCGCCGCCTACCAGGCCGTGCTGGAGGCCCAGCGCCACCGCGGCGGCCCCTGGAGCAAGGTCACGGCCGGCCACGTCGACCTGTGCAATGCGCCGATACCGGTGCGGGAGGCGGGGAAGTAACGCAACCCGAGGCTAAGACTGCGGTCAGACCCAGGGCACGTTGGCGCTGAACTTTGCGTTAGCGGCGTTGAGGATCTGCCCCCAAATACAGGCATGGGCACAGCAGTGCCTCCGCTTGCGAACCCGTTATAATCAGGGCATGAACGCTCCCATCACGCCCCACCGCCCGATCCAGGCCCTGCCTGACCAGTTGATTTCGCAAATCGCCGCCGGCGAGGTGGTCGAGCGGCCGTCGGCCGTGGTCAAGGAGCTGCTGGAAAACGCGCTCGACTCGGGCGCCACGCAAATTACGGTACGGCTGGAAGAAGGGGGCGTGAAACGCATCGCGATCACCGACAATGGCCGCGGCATCGACAAAGACCAGCTGCCGCTGGCCCTGGCGCGCCACGCCACCTCGAAAATCGCATCGCTGCACGACCTGGAAAACGTGGGCACCCTGGGCTTCCGGGGCGAAGCGCTGGCCTCCATCGCCTCGGTGGCCGCCGTTAGCGTGACTTCGCGCACGGCCGACGCCGCTCATGCCTGGGAAATCGTCGGCTCGCACAATGGCAGCGTCTCGCCGTCGTCGGGCGCGCACGGCACCACGGTCGACGTGCAGGACCTGTATTTCAACACGCCCGCGCGGCGCAAGTTCCTCAAATCCGAGCAGACGGAATACGGCCATTGCGCCGAAGTCGTGCGCCGCATCGCGCTGGCGCGGCCCGACGTGTCGTTCTCGCTGTCGCACAACGGCCGCACCATCGACCAGTGGAATATCAGCGAACTGGCCAAGCGCAGCGCCCACATCCTGGGCAACGACTTCGCCGAAGCGCGCCTGGCGCTGGACGAGTCGGCCGGCAGCCTGCGCATTCACGGCTTTGCCGGCTTGCCGACGGCGTCCAAGGCGCGCGCCGACGGCCAGTTCTTTTATGTCAACGGACGCTTCGTGCGCGACAAGCTGCTGGTGCACGCCGTGCGCATGGCGTATCAAGACGTGCTGCACGGCGACCGCTTCCCCTCGTATGTGCTGGCGCTCGACCTCGACCCGGCCCTGGTCGACGTCAACGTGCACCCGTCGAAGATCGAAGTGCGCTTCCGCGACAGCCGATCCGTGCACCAGTTCGTCTTCCACGCCGTGCAGCGCGCGCTGGCGCAAACGTCGGCCACGGCCTTCGGCAGCGTGCCGGCGCCGCTGCCGGCCGCCTCTACCCTGGGCGGCGGCGACGCGGGGGCGGCTACCGGCGGCCCCGGCATCTGGCGGCGCGAGCAGACGCAGACCTCGTTCGGCGCGCAATTTACGAATACCTTCGCGCCCGCCTCGCCCGGCCCGGCCCGTCCCTTCTTTGCCGAGGCGCCAGGCGTGGCCCAGGATACGGCGGCCTACGGCGCCCTGTTCGGCGGCGGCGCCAACTCGCCCATCACGCAGGTGGCGCCGTACATCGCTTCGCCCGAAGCGATGGCGCGCGAAGAATATCCGCTGGGCTTTGCCCTGGCCCAGCTGCACGGCATTTATATATTGGCGCAGAACACCAAGGGCCTGGTGCTGGTCGACATGCACGCCGCGCACGAGCGCATCCTGTACGAACAGCTGAAAAACGCGCTGCAGGCGCAAGTGTCCGGCCAGGACATGCAGGTGCAGTCCTTGCTGATTCCCGTGACCTTTTATGCGGACGCCATCGAAGTGTCGACGGCGAATGAAAACCAGGACACGTTAAAAGCGCTGGGATTCGACATTGCCGCCCTGTCGCCCACCACCCTGGCCGTGCGCTCCGTGCCGACCCTGCTGAAAAACGCCGATGCGCAAACGCTGGCGCGCGACGTGCTGCGCGACGTGCGCGAATACGGCGGCTCGCGCGTGCTGATCGAGCGCCAGAACGAATTGCTGGGCACCCTGGCCTGCCACACGGCCGTGCGCGCCAACCGGATTTTATCGGTGCAGGAAATGAACGCCCTGCTGCGCCAGATGGAGAGCACGGAACGCGCCGACCAGTGCAACCATGGCCGGCCCACCTGGGTGCAGGTCGAGATCAACGCGCTAGACAAGCTATTTTTACGGGGACAGTGAGTTCCCCCCAAACGGCGCATACCGGGGTCGGACCCTGAGGGTCCGACCCCGGCCCTTAACGCCGGGTTTGACAAAGACCTACTCAGACTTGCGCACCACCTTACAAGATTCAACATGCAAACCACCCCACACCTCCCCCTGGCCGTCGCCATCATGGGCCCCACGGCCAGCGGCAAGACGGCCAGTGCGCTGGCCATCGCGCAAGCCATCCCATCCGAGATCATCTCCGTCGATTCCGCCCTCGTTTACCGCGGCATGGATATCGGCACTGCCAAGCCGTCGAAAGAGGAACTGGCCGCCGTGCCGCATCATCTGATCGATATCATCGACCCTCTGGACGCGTATTCGGTGGCGCAGTTCCGCAACGATACCCTGCGCCTGGTGGCGGAGATCTCCGCGCGCGGCAAGCTGCCGCTGCTCGTCGGCGGCACCATGCTGTACTTCAAGGGCCTGGCCGATGGCCTCGACGATTTGCCCGGCGCCGATCCCGCCTTGCGCGCCCAATTGGAAGAGGATGCGGCCGCCATCGGCTGGCCTGCCATGCATGCGCGCCTGGCGCAGCAGGACCCCGTCACGGCGGCGCGCCTGGCGCCGCAGGACGCACAGCGCATCGGCCGCGCGCTGGAAATCATCGCCCTGTCGGGCCAGCCCATGTCGGCCCTGCTGGCCCTGCGCGAAAAGACCGTGCTGCCATTCCGGCTGCAATCGTTCGCGCTGGAGCCGTCCGACCGCGCCGTGCTGCACGCGCGCATCGCCACGCGCTTCGACCTCATGCTGAAAAACGACGCCTTGCTCGATGAAGTGGAACAGCTGCGCCGGCGCGGCGACCTGCATCCGGGCCTGCCCTCGATGCGCTGCGTGGGCTACCGCCAGGCCTGGGAGTACCTCGATGGCCGCATCGACCGCGCCGCGCTGCGCGAGACGGGCATCATCGCCACGCGCCAGCTGGCCAAACGGCAGCTCACCTGGCTGCGCTCGATGCCGGAGCGCATCGTCATCGATTGCCTGGGCCCAGACCCGGCCTCATCCATGCTGGCGCAGATTCAAGCGTTGCTGAAATAATCACAGAGACCAGCCATCACGAAAAATCCACAGATTTTTCATGGCCAGCATTGACAAGGAAATGCGAAGACTGGATAATGCTCGGCTGTTGGGTGATATAGCTCAGTTGGTTAGAGCACAGCATTCATAATGCTGGGGTCGGTGGTTCAAGTCCACCTATCACCACCAAAGAACATCGATCAGGTTTTTTCCTTGATCAAAACGAGCATCCGGTCTGACCGGTCTGTTTGGTGATATAGCTCAGTTGGTTAGAGCACAGCATTCATAATGCTGGGGTCGGTGGTTCAAGTCCACCTATCACCACCAAGAATTTGCAGCATCGAAAAACCCGCCCTTGCCCCGTGCAGCGGCGGGTTTTTTCATTTCCGACCCCTGCATTGCGGTCTGCACGCAACACCTGCCCCCCTCCGCATGCAATCGGGGATTGTGGCGAGACGCCACTGGCGCTTACAATGAGAATAATTCTCATTTATATTATTCATTCCCCATGTCCGCCATCCAGCCCAGCCTGCAACAGCAAGTGCAGTCGCTCTACAGCGAGCATCACGGCTGGCTGGTGGGCTGGCTGCGCAAAAAGCTCAGCTGTCCGCATGGCGCGGCCGACGTCGCGCAAGACACGTTCGTACGCATCATCGCCTCGCGCGACGCCTTGTTCGGCATGCGCGAGCCGCGCGCCTATCTGTCCACCACGGCCAAGCGCTTGCTGCTCGACCGCGCGCGCCGGCAAGTACTCGAACGCAGCTACCTGGCGGAACTGGCCCTGCTGGCCGACAGCCTGCCCGGCGCGCCATCGCCGGACGAGGTGTTGATGGCCATGCAGGCGCTCGGGCAGATCGCCGGCGCGCTGGCGGGCCTGTCCGCCAGGGTGCGCGACGCCTTTCTGCTGCATTACCTGGAAGAGCTGCCGCAGGCGGCCGTCGCCGCACAGCTGAACGTCTCCACGCGCATGGTGCAGAAATACCTGGTGCAAGCCTTGCTGGCCTGCCGCCACGCCTGCCCGGGCATGACGGCATGAGCAGCACACGCACGGATATCGTCGCCGAACAGGCCGCCCACTGGATCGTGCAGCTGAGCGCGGACGACCCGGCCGAGCGCGAACAGGCGCGTGCCGGCTTTGCCGCGTGGAAGGCGGCCGACCCGCTGCATGCGACGACGGCGGCCGGCATGGAAAGCCTGCTGGGCCAGTTGCACGCCGTGCGCGAACCGGCCGGCGGCGACCATCGGCCCGCGCGCGCCGCGCTGGCCGCCATCGCGCCCAAGCGTTCCCGCCAGCGCCTGCGCCAGCTGGCCGCCGCCAGCGCCGCCACCATGCTGGTACTGACAACTGCCATGCTGGCCAGCGAACGCCCCGCCTACCTGCTGGCCGACCTGCGCAGCCCCACGGGACAATGGCGCACGCATACCCTGGCCGACGGCAGCCGCCTCACCCTGGGCAGCGACAGCGCCGTCAACGTGCATTTCAGCGCGGGCGAGCGGCATGTGGAACTGGTGCGGGGGGACATCCTCGTCGACGTGGCCAAGGATGCGCAGCGGCCCTTCATCGTCGACAGCGGCCAGGCGGCGATCCGCGCGCTGGGCACGCGCTTCACGGTGCGCAGGGACGGCGCCGCCACCATCCTGAGCATGCTGGAGTCGAAAGTATCGGCGCAAGTGCCGCGGCAGCCGGCCAGCATCGTGCAGGCGGGCCAGCGCGCGCGCATCACGGACGATGGCGTGGGCCCCATCACGGCCATCGATGCGGCCGGCGTGCAGGACGCCTGGCGCGCGCACCAGCTGGTGGTCGACGACCAGCCGCTGGCCGAGGTGCTCGACGAGCTGGCCCGCTACCGTCCCGGCCAGCTGCATTACGACCGCGCGCAGCTCGCGCACATCCGCGTGGCGGCCGTGCTGCCGCTGGACGACACGGACAAGGCCCTGCAGCTGTTGATCGACAATTTCCCGCAACTGCGCATCCGCATGCTGACGCGCTACCTGGTGATGGTGGATGCGCCCGCCAGCTCCCCCGCAATAAAATAAATAAAAATAATTAGCATTCGCAGTTCCACTTTGCGCATCTCGTGCGTCAAGGCAGCTGAGATCATTCAAAAAAGGCTGTCACCATGTACGCTCAAGTTGTTGCTGTCACGTCCCAGAACACCCTGCGCACGCGTCTGCGCACGCTGGCCCTGGCCGCCCTGCTGCTGGCAAGCGCCGGCATGCATGCCCAGGCAAATGCGCAAACGGCGCCTGCCACCGCCAGCTACGCCATCCCCGCCGGTCCGCTGGCTGGTGCCCTGAACCGCTATGCGCAGCAGGCGGGCGTATCCATCGTCATCGATGCCGCCAAGGTGCAGGGGCTGCAGACGGCAGGCCTGCAGGGCAGCTACGCCATCGATGACGGCTTTGCAGCGCTGCTGCGCGGCAGCGGCTACGCCATCGGCAAGACGTCCACCGGCTATGTGCTGGTGGCCGCGCCGATGCCCGCACCCACGGCGGCGGCCAATGCCGCCTCGGCGGCCGAGCGCACCATGCCCTCGATTACCATCGTCGGCCAGGCCGAACAAGGCGCCACCACGGAAGGCAGCGGCTCCTACACGGCGCGTAGCATCACCATCGGCAAGGGCGAGCAGGCGATGAAGGACATC
This sequence comes from Janthinobacterium sp. GW458P, assembly GCF_002127585.1. Classification (GTDB taxonomy): domain Bacteria; phylum Pseudomonadota; class Gammaproteobacteria; order Burkholderiales; family Burkholderiaceae_D; genus Janthinobacterium. The sequence goes on along the minus strand of NZ_NEGZ01000001.1, from coordinate 297,576 downwards.
CCCCAATCCGTGAGCGTGCTGACGCGCCAGCGCCTGGACGACCAGGGCATCACGGACTTGCGTGTAGCCGTCAACAACGTCACCGGCGTGGTGGGCGTGCATGGCGTGGGTCCGGGCGTGGTCATCACGGCGCGCGGCTTCCAGATCGATCAATGGCAGTACGATGGCGTGCCCATCGACCGCAACACCTATGCGCTGGGTAACTGGGGCCAGGAAAACATGGTCATCTACGACCGCCTGGAAGTGCTGCGCGGCGCCTCGGGCATGCTGGTCGGCACGGGCAGCCCGGGCGGCTCCGTCAGCCTGGTGCGCAAGCGCCCGGCCGCCGCGCGCAGTGTCAGCATGACTGCGCGCGCCGGTTCGTGGGACCACTATGGCGCCCAGCTCGACGTCAGCAGCCCCTTGAACGCGGACGCCAGCCTGCGCGGGCGCGTTATTGTCGATGAAGACGACAGCCATTCCTTCGTCGACCAGGTGTGGAGCCAGAACCGTACCCTGTACGCGGCACTCGACTATGACCTGGGACCGGCCACCACCCTGGGCCTTGCCGTCAGCAACGTCAAGGCCCACGGCCGCCCCACCTTCATCGGCCTGCCCCGCTACGCGGACGGCAGCGCGCTGAACCTGCCCCGCTCCACCTTCACGGGCGCCGACTGGAACCGCAGCGAAGCCAGGCAAACCAACGTGTATCTCGACCTGGAACACCATTTCAACAGCCAGTGGAGCCTGAAGGCATCGGTCGTGAGCATGAAGGAAAACACCAGCTCCGTGCACCAGCGCGTGGCCATGCCCATCAATCCCGACGGCAGCGGCGCGCGCTATGGCGACTTTGGCATGGATTTCGACAACCGCAAGCGCGGCATCGATACCTACGTACGCGGCAAATTCGACGGCCTGGGCATCGCGCAGGAAGTCCTCGTGGGCGCCAGCTATGTCACGATGGCGTCGGACGACGTCTATGCCCGCGCCTGGGAATCCGGCGCCGACGTCTTCAACATCCGGCACAACCGCCCATGGCAAGACCTCGACAGCATCGCCGCGCGCGGCGTGCGGCCCGTCAGCACCTACGAAATACGCCAGAAGGGCCTGTATGGCAGCTGGAACGGCCAGCTGACCGGCAAGCTGAAAGCCGTGCTGGGCGGACGCTTCAGCTGGTACGACTTCGTGTATGCGACGCCCAAAGGTCCCGAAGAGCAGCTCAACGCCAGCGCCAGGTTCACGCCATCGGCGGGACTGATCTACGCGCTCGATCCGCAATGGTCGGCCTACGCCAGCTATGCCGACATCTTTACGCCGCAAAGCATCCGCGATGCGCAAGACAAGGTCCTCAAGCCCATCACGGGCAGCAACTACGAGGCGGGCATCAAGGGTGGGCTGATGGATGGCAAGGTCAACACCTCGCTGGCCGTGTTCCGTTACGACCACAAGAACCGTGCCGTGTTCGACTATGATGCGGGCATGGTGTGCGATAACGAGTACTGCTCGCGTGCCTCGGGCAAGGTGCGCAGCCAGGGCCTGGAAGCGGAAGTATCTGGCGAAGTGGCGCGCGGCTTGCAGCTGTCGGCCGGCTACGCCTACACGACGACGACCTATCTGAACGACCCGGACAACCACGGCAAGGCCTTTTCCACCTGGACGCCAAAGCACATGCTGCGCGTGTGGTCCAGCTATACCCTGCCCGGCGCCTGGGACAAGTTCAGCGTGGGCGCAGGCGTCAACACGCAAAGCCATACGATCGATACCGCGTACAAGTTCAAGGTTGCCGGCTTCTCCATCTGGAATGCACGCATGGCCTGGCAAGCCACGCAGCAAGTGGCCCTGTCGCTCAACATCAACAATGTCTTCGACAAGAACTACATCATCCCGTCCTACAACAATACGGGGTCGAATAACTACTATGGCGACCCGCGCAATGTACAGTTCACCTTGAAGTACACGCCGAAGTGGTAGGCTGACGCGCTGCGCTGACAGCACAGGCGGGCACGGCATTCAGCTGTGCCCGCCTTTTTTTCGTTCAGTGCTAGGCTTGCATTCGAGAATTATTCACCACGAAAAAGAGACATGCCCCAACCACTTCCCCTGTCCAGCATGCTGCTGGCCCTGGCTGCCTGCGCCAGCCCCGCCCTGGCCGTTGACGGCTATTACCAGAGCAAGACGCCGTACGCGCCGCAGCAGGACCCGGCCACGTATGCCGCGCCGCCGGCAGGCTTCCAGCCCATCTTCACACAGCTGGTGGCGCGCCACGGTGCGCGCGGACTAACCGGCATGAAGGGCGACGCGGCCCTGTACGCGATGTGGCGGCAGGCGGCCGCGCAGGATGCCCTGACGCCGCTGGGGCGCGCCCTGGGACCCGACATCCTGGCCCTGATGAAAGCCAATGCCTTGCTCGGCCATGGCGTGGMCGGCATCGAGCGGCCCGGCTACGGCAACCTGTCGCAGACAGGCATCGACGAGCACCGGCAGCTGGCCGCGCGCCTGCTGGCGCGCCTGCCCGCCCTGTTCGCGCAAGTGGGGCAGGACGCCGCCACGGCGCCGCGCCAGCTCGTCACCATCCATTCCGGCGTGGAGCGCGCGCGCGACAGTGCGCGCTTCTTCACGCAATCGCTGCTGGAGCACGCGCCGGCGCTGGCGCCGCTGCTGATCCTGCCGCCCGCGCCGGCGCCGTATCCGCAGGGACGCACCCCGGCGCCACCACCGGATGGCGTGAACCGCTTCCTGCTGTACGCGCACAAGCTGGCGCCGCAGACGGATTGGGTAGCCGACCGCGCCGACCCGCATTACGCCACCTATGCCGCCAGCCAGGCTTACCAGCGCTACGAACGGACCAAGCAGTTGCACGCCCTGATGGACGCTCCGGCGAGAGAGCCGGAAGCGGCCGCGCATGCGCGCCATGTGCTCGAACGCCTGTTTACACCGGCCTTCCTCGGCCAGTTCGAAGACGGGCGCGCCAGCTATGCGGACACGGGCAGCTACACCTTCACCAGCGCGGACGGCAAGCTGACGCGCACCATGACCGGCAGCGGCAAGACCGTCATCCGCAGCCGGAATGCCGCCGCGACGAAACTGTATGAGCTCTACGCAATCGCCGCCGGCATGCGGCATGAGGTAGCGGCCGATTTCAGCCGCTACATGCCGGCCGAGGATGCGCGCTACTACGCCGCTGTCGCCGACCACGAGGATTTTTACCAGAAGGGACCGGCCACCACGGAAAGCAGCGGCGTGACCTGGCGCTTCGCGCTGGCCTTGCGCGAGGATTTTTTCAATGAGGTCGATGCACTGGCCAGGGGCGACCTGCGCCACGCGGCCAAGCTGCGCTTCACGCACGCGGAAATGATCATCCCGCTGGCCTCGGCCCTGGGTCTGCAGCAGGCGCTGCCGCCAGGGACCAGCTACAACTATACGGACAGTCCATGGCGCGGCCAGAGCGTCTCGCCGCTGGCGGCCAATTTGCAGTGGGATGTGTACCGCAACGGACAAGGCGAGCTCATCGTGCGCCTGCTGTACAACGAAAGGGAAACGCCCTTCCAGCCAGCGTGCGACGGCGCCCGCATCGCGCCGGGCAGCGTCTTCTACGACTACGCGCAACTGAAATCCTGCTACGGCCACGTGGCGGCGCAATAAAAAAGCCGCCAGCTGGGCAGCTGGCGGCTTGTGGCGCGCGCAGACGGCGCGTGCGCGTTGACTCGCTTACTGCCAGGCTTCCTTGCCCGCCTTCGGCTTGCCCACCATCAGCAGCGCGCCCAGGGTCAGCACGGCCGCCAGCGACAGGTAGTAGCCGACGTATTGCAAGCCGTAGTTGGTGGCCAGCCAGGTGGCGATGTACGGCGCCAGCGAGGCACCGAGGATGCCGGCCAGGTTGAAGGTCAGCGAGGCGCCCGTGTAGCGCACTTCAGGCGGGAACAGCTCGGACAGCATGGTGCCCAGCGGTCCGTAGGTCATGCCCATCAGGCCCAGGCCGACGGCCATGAAAACGGTCACTTCCCAGGTCACGCCCGAACCGAACATGGGCGCGAGCACCAGGCCGAAGATGGCGATGGCGACGGAGACCCAGATCATGGTGGCGCGGCGGCCGCGGCGGTCGGCCAGCACGGCCGAAAACGGAATCGTCAGGGCAAAGAACAGCACGGCAAACAGCTGCACGATAAGGAATTCCTTGCGCGTGAAGCCCAGCTTGGTCGTGCCCCAGCTCAGTGCGAACACCGTCATCAGGTAGAACAGCACGAAGGTGGCCAGGGCGATGATGGTGCCCAGGAACAGCATGCGGCCATGCTGGCGGAACACGGTGGCCACGGGCAGCTTGACGACCTCGTTCTTGTCGATGACTTTCTGGAAGTCCGGCGTTTCCGTGATCTTCAGGCGCACATACAGGCCGACGATGACCAAGAGCGCGCTGGCGAGGAAGGGGATGCGCCAGCCGTAGCTGAAAAATTGCTCATCAGTCATGGTTTCGCTCAGCAGCAGGAAGATACCGCCCGACAGGAAGAAGCCGATCGGCGCGCCCAGTTGCGGGAACATGCCGTACCAGGCGCGCTTGCCCGGTGGCGCGTTCTCGGTTGCCAGCAGCACCGCGCCGCCCCACTCGCCGCCCAGGCCCAGGCCCTGGCCGAAACGGCACAGCGCCAGCAGCAGCGGCGCCAGGGTGCCGATGGCGGCATAGGTCGGCAGCAAGCCGATGATGACGGTGGAAATCCCCATGGTCAGCAAGGCCGCCACGAGGGTGGCCTTGCGGCCGATGCGGTCACCGAAGTGGCCGAACACGGCCGAACCGATGGGGCGGGCGAAGAAGGCGATGGCGAACGTGGCCAGCGACTGCAGCACGGCGGCCGACGGGTCGCCGGCGGGGAAGAACAGTTTCGGGAACACCAGCACGGCGGCCGTGGCGTAGATATAAAAGTCAAAGAACTCGATGGTGGTGCCGATCAGGCTGGCGAACAGCACCGTGCCGGGGGAATTTTTCTTGTGGGGGGTGCTCATTTACTGCGCTCCTTGGGGAGGGTGTCTAAAGGCCATTCTCTGGATGTTTTTTCAGGCAGCAGCACAGCACGTTGTCTAGGCGCGCGGTTCACATATCATAGCTGTGCGCGGGCGTATTTGCTGCGAAATTGCTATTAAATTCGCAAACAAATTCCACGCTGCAACACGCCGTTGTTAACGGCAGACAACGGTGAACCAACGCGCGCTATCGCGCCGTGATCAGTGCTGATTTAGAGAAACAACGGTCGTGCGCCATCCGGTTACCCGGGGCACGGCAGGAAAGGCGTCAGGGGATGGGCGACGTGTATCAGGCCAGGCGTATCGCCAGGCATTCCGTACCAGACCCGCGCGTCGGCATCGCGGCATCGGTCATTTGTGGTGAATCCTTGCCTGCGGCCCCTCCGGGTGGAGCGGGCCGGCGATGATCGCGCTGCATCACGAAGGATGCGGTTGATCTTGCTGTAAGCGGCTTATGATACGCGCAGTGCTGCGGTGCGGCAAGAAGTTGTGGACAACTGCCGGGGTCAGTCGCTTCGCGATCGGAGCGCATCCCCTTGGGACGCACTCCCCCGGCGGGTCTGCCCCGAAGTTACGCCGCAATCAGGGCAAACGCCCTGGAGATGTCCGCGCTGTCGAGCGGGCGCACGAGGCGCGCCACTTCCCGGCCATCCTTGAGGAAAATCAAGGTCGGCCACAATTTCACGCGGAACGAACGCCCCAGCGCGCGGCCGGGGCCGTCTTCCACGCGAATATGCGCTACCCCGGGATACTGCGCCAACGCGGCCGCCAGCGGCGCCTCGGTGGCGCGGCAATGGCCGCACCAGCCAGCGCCGAATTCCAGCAGGGCCGGCCCGGCCAAGCCGTCGATCGCGGCGCGCGCCGGTTGTGCCATGCAATACGTGTCGTTCAGCATGCCGCTCTCCTTGACCGCTCAGACCACTTGCACGCGCAATTCGCCCAGGCCGTCGATGGCTCCCACCAATTCGTCGCCGCGCTGTACGGCCGCCACGCCGGCCGGCGTGCCCGTGTAGATCAGGTCGCCCGGCTGCAAGGTAAAGTAGGTGGACAGGTCGGCGATGGTTTCGGCCACGTTCCAGATCAGCATCTCGACGCTGCTGCTTTGACGCAGATCATCATTCACGCGCAGGGTGATGGCAGCATGGCTGATGTCGCCCGCCTGCGCGGCCGGCGTAATGGGGCCGATCGGCGCCGAGTGTTCGAAGGCCTTGCCCGTTTCCCATGGACGGCCCAGCTTTTTCGCCGCGCCCTGCACGTCGCGCCGCGTCATGTCCAGGCCGATCGCATAGCCCCACACGTGGTTCAATGCATCGGCCACGCCGATATCGCTGCCGCCCTTGCCAATGGCCACCACCAGCTCCATTTCATGCTGGAAATCCTGCGTCTGCGCCGGGTACGGCAATTCTCCCGTCGTGCCGGCCGGCACGGGCAGCACGGCGTCGGCCGGCTTCATGAAGAAAAACGGCGCCTCGCGGCCCGTATGGCCCATTTCCTTGGCGTGCTCGACATAGTTGCGTCCCACGCAATAGATGCGGTGAACAGGAAAAGTATCGACGCTGCCGGCAACGGGTACGCTGGCTTGCAAGGGTGCGGGAATAACATACGACATGACAACTCCTGATCGGCACGGTGGAAAAAGGCGGCAATGAAAAAGGGGCACCGCGGTGCCCCTTATTCTACGACAACGTTACTTCAGCAAGCCCGAGCGGCTCGGGTCCGGCATGCGGATGGCAACGATGAAGGAAATCAGGCACATGATGGTGACGTACCAATAGAAGTACTCTTCCACGTGCAAGGCCTTGAACTGCAGCGCCACGTATTCGGCCGAACCGCCGAACATGGCGTTGGCGACCGCATACGACAGGCCCACGCCCAGCGCGCGCACTTCGACGGGGAACATTTCCGCCTTGATCAAGCCGCTGATCGAGGTGTAGAAGCTGATGATGGCCAGCGCGATGATGATCAGGCCGAACGCCGCGTACGGGCTGGAAATATCCTTCAAGGCGTGCATGATCGGCAGCACGCACAGGGTGGCCAGGCCGCCGAAGAACAGCATCGAGGTGCGGCGGCCGATGCGGTCGGACAGGGCGCCGAACACCGGTTGCAGAATCATGTAGACGAGCAAGGCGCAGGTCATGACGGCGCTGGCCGTCTTGGTATCCATGCCGGCCGTGTTCACCAGGTATTTCTGCATGTAGGTGGTAAACGTGTAGAACACGAGCGAGCCGCCGGCAGTAAAACCCAGCACGGTAATAAACGCGCGCTTATGCTTGAGCAAGCCGCGCAGGCTGCCGGCGTCCTTGTCCTTGCGCTCGCTGGCGGTAGTCGTTTCCGTCAGCGATTTACGCAGGTTCAGCGAGACGAGGGCCGCCAGGGCGCCAAAGACGAACGGGATGCGCCAGCCCCAGGCACGCAGCTCTTCCAGCGTCAGCAACTGCTGCAGGATGACCAGCAACAGCAATGCCAGCAACTGGCCGCCAATCAGCGTCACGTACTGGAACGAGGCAAAGAAGCCGCGCTTGCCCGATTCCGACACTTCGCTCATATAGGTAGCGCTGGTGCCGTATTCGCCGCCGACGGACAGGCCCTGGAACAGGCGCGCCACCAGCAGCAGGAAGGGCGCGAAGGCGCCGATCGTGTCATACGTCGGCATGACGGCGATCATCAAGGAGCCGCCGCACATCATCAGCACGGAAATCATCATCGACTGGCGCCGGCCGTATTTGTCGGCGATGCGGCCGAACAGCCAGCCGCCCACCGGGCGCATCAGGAAGCCGGCGGCAAAGATGCCTGCCGTCTGCAGCAGTTGCGTGGTGGGGTTACCGGAAGGGAAGAAGGCGTGCGAGAAATACAGGGCGCAGAAGGAATAAATGTAGAAGTCGAACCATTCGACCAGGTTACCGGAAGAAGCGCCAATGATGGCCTTGATGCGCTGCTGGGAAGTCAGCTGCGCAACGTCATGCGGAGTATCGTGGGAAGTCATATCAATCTTCTTGTTCGTGTAAAAAAGACAACACCAGCCGGATTGCGCGGGCTGGTTTTGCATCATACGCCCTTGATCAAGGTCAAAAAGCCGTCCGGCATACGGGTTAATACGTACTACCGGCAACTTTTTCGCCTGCGGGCGCATGGAATCAGACCCGTTCCAGCACCAGCGCGATGCCCTGGCCTACACCGATGCACATGGTACAGAGCGCATAGCGTCCGCCCGTGCGGTGCAGCTGGTTGACGGCCGTCATGGCCAGGCGCGCACCGGAGGCGCCCAGCGGATGGCCGAGGGCGATGGCGCCGCCGTTCGGGTTGACGCGCGGATCGTCGTCGGGCAGACCCAGCTGGCGCAGCACGGCCAGGCCCTGCGCGGCAAACGCTTCGTTCAGTTCGATGACGTCGAAGTCGGCCAGGCTCAAACCCGTCATGGCCAGCACTTTCAGGGTGGCGGGCGCGGGGCCGATACCCATGATGCGGGGCGCCACGCCGGCCGTCGCCATGGCCACGACGTGGGCGCGAGGCGTCAGGCCGAAACGGGCAGCGTTCGCTTCGTCGGCCAGCAGCAGGGCCGCCGCGCCATCGTTGACGCCGGATGCGTTGCCGGCCGTGATCGTGCCATCGGCGCGCACGACAGGCTTGAGCTTGATCAAGGTTTCCAGGGTGGTGGCGCGCGGGTGCTCGTCGCGGGCAACGATCATCGGCTCGCCCTTCTTCTGCGCGATGCTGACGGGACAGATTTCGCTGTCGAACACGCCCGCCTGCTGCGCCGCCAGGGCCTTGACCTGGCTGGCCAGGGCGAACGCATCCTGGTCAGCGCGGCTGATGCCGAAGTCGCTGGCCACGTTTTCCGCCGTTTCCGGCATCGAATCGACGCCGTACCGCGCCTTCATCAGCGGGTTGATGAAGCGCCAGCCGATGGTCGTGTCTTCCATTTTCATGCCGCGCGAAAAGGCGCTGTCGGCCTTGCCCATGACGAATGGCGCGCGGCTCATGCTTTCCACCCCGCCGGCGACCAGCAAGCCCGCTTCGCCGCTCTTGATGAAGCGCGCGGCGCTGCCGATGGCGTCCAGGCCCGAGCCGCACAAACGGTTCAGGGTGGCGCCCGGCACGCTGTCGGGCAAGCCCGCCAGCAAGGCGGCCATGCGCGCCACGTTGCGGTTGTCCTCGCCCGCCTGGTTGGCGCAGCCGTACAGCACGTCCGTGACGGCCGTCCAGTCCACGTTGGGGTTGCGCGCCATCAAGGCACGGATGGGCACGGCGCCCAGGTCGTCGGCGCGCACGCCGGACAGGCCGCCGCCGTAGCGGCCAAACGGCGTACGCTGCGCGTCGCAGATATAAGCGTGAGTCATGCTCTTTCCTCCAAGAAAGTGATTGAATTAACGTCCGTCCGTCAGCGGCACGGCCGTCAAGGCTTGCAGCTGTTCAAAACTCAAGCCATCGGCCAGTTCGACGACCGTGGCGCCGTGTGGCCCCAGATCGAGCACGGCCAGGTCGCTGTAGATGCGGCTGACGCAGGCGATGCCCGTCAGCGGGTACGAGCACGCCCGCACCAGCTTGCTTTCACCGCCCTTGGTCAGCAATTCCATCATGACCCACGTCTTCTTGGCGCCGATGGCCAGGTCCATGGCCCCGCCCACGGCGGGGATGGCGTCGGGCGCGCCCGTGTGCCAGTTGGCCAGGTCGCCCGTGGCGGACACCTGGAAGGCGCCCAGCACGCAGATGTCCAGGTGGCCGCCGCGCATCATGGCGAAACTGTCGGCATGGTGGAAATAGCTGCCGCCGGCCAGCAGGGTGACGGGCTGCTTGCCCGCATTGATCAGGTCGTAGTCTTCCTCGCCGGGTGCGGGCGCAGGGCCCATGCCGATCACCCCGTTTTCGCTGTGCAGGATGATCTCCGCGCCGGCCGGCAAGTGATTCGCCACCAGGGTCGGCAAGCCGATGCCCAGGTTCACGACGGCGCCCTCATGGATGTCGGCCGCCACCTTGGCCGCCATCTGGTCTCGATTCCATTTTTGCATTTGATACTCCTCAGGCAGCTTTGAAGCCGGCGGGGCCGGTGGCCGTGCGCGGCACCTGCACGATGCGCTGCACGAACAGGCCCGGCGTGATGACGTGTTCGGGGTCGATGCTGCCCAGTTCAGCAACTTCGTGCACGGAAGCAATGCTGACCTTGGCGGCCATGGCCATGATGGGACCGAAGTTGCGCGCCGTCTTGCGGTAGGTCAGATTGCCCCAGCGGTCGCCCTGCTCCGCCTTGATCAGGGCGAAATCGGCGTGGATGGGCGATTCGAACACATACATGCGGCCGTCGATTTCGCGCGTTTCCTTGCCCTTGGCCAAGTCCGTGCCATAGCCCGTGGGCGTAAAGAAGCCGCCGATGCCGGCGCCGGCGGCACGGATGCGCTCGGCCAGGTTGCCCTGCGGCACAAGTTCCAGCTCCAGCTTGCCCGCGCGGTACAGGGCGTCGAAGACGTGGGAATCGGTCTGGCGCGGGAACGAACAGATGATCTTGCGCACTTGCCCGTTTTTCAGCAGGGCGGCCAGGCCCGTGTCGCCATTACCCGCATTGTTGTTGACGATGACAAGATCGCGCGCGCCCTGCGCGATCAGGCCGTCGATCAGCTCGGCCGGCTGGCCCGCGCCGCCGAAGCCGCCAATCATGACGGTGGCGCCATCGTGGATATCGGCCAGCGCGTCAATCACGCTGGAACGCAGTTTGTCGATCATTGCGGTCTCCTCCAAATCAAACTCATCTGCCATTTGTTCGTATAACGAACAAATATTCGTATTTAGAACTTATTCGTGAGAATATGCCTGATCGGGGCGCTTGTCAATTTGCCGTTTTCGCCACCGCCATGGCTATAATTGCCACCTTGCCCCATTGGAATTGCCATGACCGCACGCAGCAGCACGCCCCTTGCCACCGAAGAAACCCTGGATGCCGACGGCGCGCCGCGTCCCGGCGACAGTTATGTGCAATCGTTCGCGCGGGGCCTGGCCGTGCTGCGCAGCTTCGGCGCGGACGCGCCGCAACAGACCCTGAGCGAAGTGGCGGAACGGGCGCAGCTGACGCGCGCGGGCGCGCGGCGCATCCTGCATACCCTGCTGCATCTCGGTTACGTGGAAGCGGACGGGCGCTTGTTCCGCCTGACGCCCAAGGTGCTCGACCTCGGCTACGCCTACCTRTCGTCGCTGCCCGTGTGGACGCAGGCGCAGCCGCTGCTGGAAGAATTGATGCAGACCTTGCGCCAGTCGTGCTCGGCCACCGTGCTCGACGGCGACGACATCGTCTACGTCGTGCGCCTGTCCGCGCACCGCACCATGTCGATCAACCTGGGCATCGGCAGCCGATTGCCCGCCTACTGCACCTCGATGGGCAGGGTGTTGCTGTCGGGCCTGACGCCCGAGGCGCTGCGCGAACGGCTGTCGAAGATGGCGCTGCTGAAAATCACGCCGGCGACCAAGGTCGATATCGACGTCCTGATGAAAGAGATAGCGCAAGTGCGGCGCCAGGGCTGGTGCCTGGTGCAGGAAGAGCTGGAACAGGGCTTGATCGCCCTGGCCGCGCCCGTGTTCGATCGGGCCGGCAAGGTGGTGGCCGCCATCAACGTCAGCGGCCAGACGGCGGGGCCGTCCGTGGCGCACCTGCTGGAACACAGCCTGCCGAAACTGCTCGATACGGCCAGCCGGGTCAGCGCCCTGGTGCGGGTGCAGCAGTGATTATTTCCTGAACCTTATTTTTTAAACTTCGCGCACGGATCCGGGCGCGGCTGCGCGGGCATCGTTTGCGTCAAATCAAACGTGCCCTTGTAGCCGGTGCTACCCTGCTCCAGGTAGCCGATGCTGCGCAGGTTCAGTTGCGGATCGGCCAGCTTCAGCCAGCGGGGCACGCCGATATCCTTGCGCACATGGTCGTTGCCGGCGATCAGCACCACGTCGCGCGGCGCCTGGTCGCGGATCAGCTTGGCCATCCAGATATCGCGCGCCACCTGGGCGTTGACGACACCGTTGATCATCATGTCGGGCAACATATTGCAACGGGCCGCCTGGACTTCCTTTTGTTGTCCTTCCAGAATATCGGCCGGCACGGGCGCGGCCAGGTACGTGGCCACCATGGCGGGCGGCATGGACCATTGAATGCCGTCGCGCACGATGCGCGAGGCGTCGGCCGGCGACAGGTTGCCGGCAATCAAGGTCAGCTGGTAGCTGATGACGAGGTCCAGCACGGGCCGGTACATGCTCCAGTCCCAGCGCGGCTGCTCCATCACGCGGATGATGCAATCGGGGTCGGCGCATTCGCGCGCGGCGCGCGTCAGCAAGGCCTGGTTTTCGCGGTCAAATTGCTCCATGACGATCACGGGACGCCAGCCGGCCGCCAGGCGGCGCTGCAATTCCGCGACGCGCAGGCGCTGGCCTTGCGCATTGTCATGCACTTCGCCGAGCAACAGCACTTGCGGGTTAGGCAAGGTGTCGGCCACGGGCGCGGGCGCGGGCGGCGCTTCCTTCTTCAGCAAGCTGCCGCAGGCGGCCAGCAGCAGCGCGCTGCACAGCACGGCGGCGCGCACGCCTGTTCGTTGCATTACAGTCTTCATGGTATTCGGGCATCCTGAATGGCGATGCGCCAGATTGTACCGTCTCAGGCCGACGCCGGCGCCTGGCGGCGCTCCAGCACTTCAAAAACGGCCATGCCGGCCAGCATGGCGAGCACAAACATCCACGCCTTCGGCTGGCCCGCCAGCAGGGACACGAGGGCGGGACCGGGACAGAAACCGGCAATGCCCCAGCCCGCGCCAAAGGCCAGGCTGCCCAGCAGCAAGCGCCGGTCGATGCGGCGCGACACGGGCAATTGCATGGGGTCGCCCAGGAGCGACCTGGTGCGCCGGCGCGCCAGCCAGAACGCGGGCATGGCGACGGCGATGGCACCGCCCATCACCAGCGCCAGCGACGGGTCCCAGGCGCCGGCCAGGTCGAGAAAACCGAGCACCTTGGCCGGGTTGCTCATGCCGGAGACGATCAGGCCCAGTCCAAAGACGAGGCCGCTCAACAGGGAAAGGATCAGCTTGCTCATAAGCTTGCTCACAGATGGCGCAACAGATAGACGGTGAGGAAACCGGCTGCCATGAAGGCACAAGTGGCCGCCAGCGAACGGGGGGACAGGCGCGACAGGCCGCACACGCCGTGGCCGCTGGTGCAGCCGGCGCCGTAGCGCACGCCCACGCCCACCAGCAAGCCCGCGACGATCAGCGCTGGCGTGCCCGCGTCGATCTGCACGGGCGGCAAGGCTTGCCACAGCTGGTACAGCAGGGGCGTGCCGGCCAGGCCGGCGAGAAAGGCGATGCGCCAGCCCAGGTCGCCACTGCGCGGGCGCAGCAAGCCGCCGAGAATGCCGCTGATGCCGGCGATGCGGCCATTGAACAAGATCAATAGCGCAGCCGCCAGGCCGATCAGCATGCCGCCGGCCAGCGAGGCGAACGGCGTAAAGTATTCCCACGCAATCGTCATGGCCATCTCAGTCGGCTTCGTCGTTGAACGGCGGGCGCGGCGCGCAAAATTGCGCATACAGCACTTGCAGCACGGCCAGCACGGGCGCGCTGGCGACGCGGTAATAAATCTGCTTGCCGTCGCGCCGCGTGGCCACCAGCATTTCTTCGCGCAGCACGCCCAGCTGCTGCGACAGGGTCGGCTGGCCGATGCCCACTTTCTGCTCGAGGTCGCTGACGCAATGCTCGCCCTGTGACAGCTGGCACAGCAGCATCAAACGGTCGGCATTGCCCATGGCCTTGAGCAGCGAACTGGCCTTGTAGGCCGATCCGCGCATGGCGTCGAGATTGTATTGTGTTTCTTGCGTTGCGACCGTCTCCATCATGCCCTCCCACAGGCTGCGTTATGCATCATCATGCGATAAACAATATACTAATCAATATATTGTTTTCCTGCAGGCGATTCGCACAAAAAAACAACAGTGTTTTCGCGCCGATAGCGTACTCATGCGAGGCGCGCGGCAGCGATAGCGCCGGCACTATCAAAATGACAAATATTCGTAATTAATAGCAAATATACATACCAAAATTGCCATGGGTTGTGCTGTAATAAGAAGTCATCAGAAAAACCATGATACGCCCCCGTACAGGCGAATTATCCGTCCATGCGCCAGCCGGTCTCGGCGGCGCCACGCGGTGAACACAGGGAGATCAAGATGAAGATTGTTCAGCCGCTATGCGTGGCCATGCTGGCGCTGTCGGCCAGTGCATGGAGTGCGGCGGCAGTGAGCGAGACGGGCAAGCTGCCTGACGCGGACGCGCGTGTCGTAATCGATGAAAACATCAGCCTGAACAACAATCCAGGCTGGGAAACACCGGACGTGCCGTATGCGCGCCTGCTGGCCGATACCAGTCCCGCGCAAGCCGCGCCCCCCTGGAGCAGCGCGCGCCGTGCCACATTGGCGCCTGCCAGGGCCGGCGCATCCGCTCCCGCGCAACAGAACAGCGTACCGGCGGCCGTGCCGGAAGCGAGCATGTATTCGATGCTGCTGGTCGGCCTGGGCTTGCTGGCATTTAGCGTACATGGCGAAAAACAGGAAAAATTCGATGGGTAAAGCTCTTCCAGCGGCGCACTGCCCTGCTGAAAAAATTCCGCCTCGTGCGGAATTTTTTTTACCGCTTACTTTTCCGTCAGGCGGCAAACCCGCTCAATAGTACCCACCGGAATACGCGCCTTCAGCGCGCGCGCAATGCAGGCCGCCTTGTCGGGGCCGGATGCGGAAATCAGCACGAAGGCGGTCAGCACGACGCTGACGGCGACGAGCACGATCAGGACGCCCTTGACGATGTCCCAGTTCATGGCGCCTCAGCAATATCGTAAGTGAAATCATAATAATGCTTGCCGCCTTCGATGCGGATGGCCATGGCGCCCTGCAAGCCCTGCAGCTGGCCCGTGCCCGTGTCGGGCACCACGGCGAGCGACAGGCTGGGCGTGCCGCGCGCCATGCTGCCGCTGTGCTGCAGATAAAAGCTGCCCTGGCGGCCATCGAGCGTGCCCTCGACGCGTTCCAGCGCCACATAGCCGGCCGACCCGGCCACGCCGGCGCGCACGCTGAGCATTTCGCCCTGCGCGCTGGCGTCGAGCGCGCCGCGATAGCGCTTGTCGAGCGACAGACGCCCCAGTCCCGACTGCGCGGCCGTGGCCGACAAGCTTTCCGGCGTCATGGCCACCTCGAACTCCCCTGTAATCTGCGGCATCACTCCTCCTTGCATCACGCGTTTGCGGCCACGTCTGGCCCATCGAGTAACAATTTCAATTTATGCATGGTGGCCCAGTTGCGCGACGTGACGCCGTCGCCCAGCATGGCGCCCAGGGCCGCCAGCACCTTGCTGGCCAACACGCCGTCGGGACACCAGGCATACGCCGCCCATTGCCCCAGGGCCAGCGCTTCCGGCTGCCAGGACTGCTGCAGCAACGGTGCCAGGCGCTGGACATCGGCCGGATTGTTCAGCACCAGCGCCAGCAGACGGGCCGCGTCGCTCGCCGGCGCCAGCGTATTTTGCGCGATCAGCTCGGCGAACTGGGCAGCCGACAGCACCGTCACGCGCGCCGCCACGCCCAGCTTGAGCACCAGCGCTTCCTCGATGCGGCCCGCGGCCTCGGCCGGCGTCACCTGGCCCGCGTCAAACACCACATTGCCACTGTTGAGTACGGTGCGCACATCCGCAAAACCCAGGTCGCCCAGCAGCTTGCGCAGGTCGGCCATGGCCACGCGCTTGGCGCGGCCGACATTGATGCCACGCAAGAACGCCACTTGCTGTGTATTTGCTACGTTTGCCATGGTTTTCTCCTTGCCTATGCCTGGCCGGCAGGCGCATGGGCGGCGCTGTCCGGCAGCGGCGTCACGCGGGGCAGGCGCAGCAGGAATGTCGCGCCCTGCCCCAGCGTGCTGCTGACCGTGATGGTGCCGCCAAACTGCTTGGCAATCAAGTTGAATACGATATTGAGGCCCAATCCCGTGCCGCCCTGGCCGCGGCGCGTGGTGACGAACGGGTCGAATACGCGGTCGAGCATGTCCGGCGCGATGCCGCGGCCATTGTCGCGCACCTGCATTTCTATCCAGTCGCGGTCGCAATGGACGCCAATATGGATGTTGCCGGCCGTATCCGCGTCGAAGGCGTGCTCGACGCAGTTGAGCACCAGGTTGGTCAGCACCTGTGCCAGGGCGCCGGGGTAGCTGTCAAGCATGATGTCCGGCGGGCAATCGATATCGATGGCGATGTGCGTCTTTTTCAGGGTCGGCTGCAGGCTGGAAATCACTTCGCCGATATAGTCGCGCAATTCGAACAGCCGGCGCGCCTCGCTGACCTGGTCAACGGCGATCTGCTTGAAGCTGTGGATCAGGTGTGCGGCGCGGTAGGCATTGTTCATGATCAAACGCGCGCTCTCGCCGGCCGTTTCCAGGTAGCGCACGATGTCGGTTTTCTTCACCGCGCCGCCGGCCACGGCCGCGCTGATGGCGTCCGTGGCTTCCTTCAGCACCGAAGCGCTGGTCAGCGCGATGCCGACCGGGGTATTGATTTCATGCGCGACGCCCGCCACCAGGCTGCCCAGCGAGGCCAGCCGTTCCGATTGCAGCAGCGACTCCTGCGTGCGGCGCAAGTCGTCCATCGCCTGCGCCGTCTCCTGCTGCGAGCGGCGCGCCACGTCTTCCGCCTGGCGGATGCCGGCGATGATGGACTTGAGCTTGCGCTGCACGGCGTTGAAGCCGCGGATCACGTCGCCCAGTTCATCGCGGCGGTTTTCCGGCAGTTCCTCGACGTCGTCGCTGTCGCGCGTGGCCAGGTCGAACAAACCGTCGCGCAGCTGTTTCAGCGGGTCAAAAACGATGCGCAGGCTCAGCGCCAGCGCGCCCACGAGAATGATGTCAAGCAGCAACACTTCCACCACCTTGCGCCGCACTTCGCCGCGCAGGGCCGCGTCGATCTGCTCGCGGCTGAAATTGACGATGACCTTGCCCACGATCACGGGCTTGCCGCCGGTGGCGGCCGCCACGGCGTCGCGGAACACGAGCGGCGCCTCGACGGGCGTGCCGCCCATGGCCACGTCCGCCTCAAGCGGCACCAGGGTGCCGGAGGCGTCGCGCACTTCGCCCGCGAACAGGCCCACGGAAGCATCGTAGACGCGGATGCCGACCAGTTCCGGCGGCAGCATTTCGGCCGCGACGATGCTGTCGACCTTGGATTTATCGAGATCCCACAGGGCCGAAGGCAAGCTCGTCTGCAAGCGCGTCAGCACGCCGCTGCGCAGGCGGGCGCTGCCCGACTCCAGTTCCTGGCTCAATGTATATTGGGTATAGCTGCCGGAAATGCCCAGCACCAGGGTGACGATCACGACAAAAAGCAACGTCAGCCGGACTTGGATACTCACCATCAATCAACACTCCCGGGACCGGCCGCCGGCCCGCGGCGCGGGCGCAGATACGGCGGCAATGCAACGGCCTGAATCAAATGTACGGTATGACATGCTTATTGGCAAGATTTACAGCATCCCCACTTTCGATAGAGACTTTGATGCAGGTTGAGACATTGCGCGATGGCAATGGTAATATCCCGCAATCATCTAAGGAGTCGTCATGGCGGTCACGCATCAACATCTACCCCTGGAACAAGTTCTTCCCGGCATGATTTTGTCGGACGTCTTGCTCGATGCGCATGGACAAGTGCTGTTGCCGCAAGGCGCGGTACTGACGGAAAACATGCTGGCCCTGATGCCGCGCCACGGCATCGCCATGCTGCCGATCCAGGCGCCGCCCCCGTCGCCGGAAGAAATTGCCGCGCAACAGGCGGCCCACCGCGAGCGGCTCGATTACCTGTTCCGCAAGAATGATCGCGACGACGCCACCGACGTGACCACCACCGTGCTGCGCAACTATGTCTCGGCATACCGCCTGGGCACGGGAGACGCGGCATGAGCACCCAGCTGACGCTCGACGATATCGTCGCCCACCTCGATGACCTGCCGTCGCTGCCTGTGGTGGTGATGGAACTGCTCAACAGCATAGACCAGGAAGACGTGGATATTTCCGTGCTGGCGAAAAAAGTATCGTACGACCAGGCACTGACGGCAAAAACCTTGCGCTTGGCCAACTCTTCGCACTACGGCTTGCAGGTGAAGGCCACCACCATCCAGCAGGCGATCACCTACCTGGGCTTCCAGACCACGCGCAGCCTGATCACCTCGGCCGCCATCACCGGCTGCTTCCCCGAGGGCCGCTGCCCCGGCTTTGACGACAAGGCCTTCTGGCGCCATTCCGTGGCGACGGCAGCGTGCGCCAAGGTGCTGGCGCGGCAGATCCGCTTCAACCAGGATTACGCGTTCACGGCCGGCTTGCTGCACAACATAGGTCGCCTGGTGCTGGTAAGCAGCTTTCCCGCACAGTACGCGCAAGTCATCGCGCACCAGGCGGCGCAGGACTGCACCCTGCTCGAGGCGGAGCAAGCCGTGCTGGGCGTGGACCACGTGCAGGCGGGCGTGGCCCTGGCCGAACACTGGAATTTTTCCGACACCATGCGCCTGGCCATCGGCAACTACCTGCAGCCGGCAGCGCCGGGGGCGGGTTTCTTGGCGTCACTGATCCACGTGGCCAATGCCATCGTCTGCGCGCTGGACCTGGCGCAGGCGGGCGACGACATGGTGCCGCGCGTGTCGCCGGTGGCGTGGGACGCGCTGGGCCTGGGCGAGGACACGTATCTGCAGCTGTTCCGCGAAATCGAACTGCGCTACGATGAAATCACCACGGCACTCTTAAGCTGATTCAGGCCGACTCGGCAGGCAGAACCCCAAACGCAAACGGCCCTCGCCTGGAGGCGAAAGCCGTTATGGGTACTGCCATCGTTCCGTCTTGCCCGGTCCACGCCAGCCTGGTGCCGCCAGCAGCTACGCAAGCGGCACAGTCAGCGTACAACCGCCACCTCAGTGCGCGTAATTCGATTCTTGCGCATCGCCGCGGTCTTCTGCTTTTGGACGGCCCTGGGCGTCGGACAAACGGTACTTGGTGCGGCGGTCGCCCATCAGGTCGCGCAGGTCACGGATGCTCATGCCCGTCACTTCATGCATGCGTATCAGCAGCGAGGCGCCGACCGGCAAACGGTGGTGGCGAATCTTGCTGATGACGGGTGGCGCCACTTCGAGCAGGCGTGACAGCGCTGCATCATTCTTCAGCTGCATCTTACTCAGCAGAATGTCGAGCAGGTGGTTAGGGTTGTAACTCTCTTGCGATGCTAATGCATGATGTGCCATGATTTTTCCTCGTCTGGTGAATGTTGAAAGAATGCCGATACGAACTTAAGGCTGGCTTAGAGTGTTTAAATAAACGTCTTTCCATCAGATTCAGCCCTCCCCTCTGCCTTCCATCCATATCGCACTGCCTGCACAGGACTCGCACAGCCACGTCCAATCAACGTGCGCCGCTTGCCGCGTGAGTAAAAGCATGTGCAACCCACCGAAATGAATTGCATATAAGACAATATACTAGCCCAAACACGCTGCATCTGCGCCTCGCGCAAACTTCCTGATTGTTAAATATCAATCAAGCTGCTGGTTGGCTTGGCAACGATGCTATTTCAACACATTAGGATGCCAGCGGGCGCACACAAGGCTTTGCAGCAACTTGTTACAAATCAATGGTGTCGCACGGCAATAAATGCTTTACAGCATCACCGTGCCCGACGTCATGCTCCCCCTGCAATCTTGTCTGCAAGGTCAGCACGGCATGGCCCGTCCCGGCGATTTACGCTAAACTATGGCCTGAACTTGCAGCGAGCCTGCCACCGGGCAGCCAGAGGCGCCCGGCCGGTCATCCACCGCCTCCCGCCCCGAGCGGCGCACGGCGCAAGCCGCCTGGCCGGCTGATTTGCCGCCACACTTATTTGCCGCTCCATTTACCGATAAGCACCGACTCCATGCAGAAAAAAGTATTCATTAAAACCTTCGGCTGCCAGATGAACGAGTACGACTCGGACAAGATGGCCGACGTGCTGGGCGCCTCCGACGGCCTGGTGCGCACCGACACGCCGGAAGATGCCGACGTCATCCTGCTCAACACCTGCTCCGTGCGGGAAAAGGCACAGGAAAAAGTGTTTTCCGACCTGGGCCGCCTGCGCGAACTCAAGCTGGCCAAGCCGCACCTGCTGATCGGCGTGGGCGGCTGCGTGGCCTCGCAGGAAGGCGACGCCATCGTCAAGCGCGCGCCGTATGTCGACATGGTGTTCGGCCCGCAGACGCTGCACCGCCTGCCGCAGATGATCGAGCAGCGCCGCGCCAGCGGCGATGCGCAAGTGGACATCAGCTTCCCGGAAATCGAAAAATTCGACCACATGCCGCCGGCCAGGGTGGACGGCGCCTCGGCGTTTGTTTCCATCATGGAAGGCTGCAGCAAATACTGCAGCTATTGCGTCGTGCCCTACACGCGCGGCGAGGAAGTCTCGCGCCGCTTCGAGGATGTGCTGACGGAAGTGGCGGGCCTGGCCGCCCAGGGCGTCAAGGAAATCACCCTGCTGGGGCAAAACGTGAACGCCTACCGGGGCGCGATGGAAGGCGGCGACATTGCCGACTTCGCCCTGCTGCTCGAATACGTGGCCGACATTCCCGGCATTGAACGCATGCGCTTCGTCACCAGCCATCCGAAGGAATTCACGCAGCGCCTGATCGACGCCTATGCGAAGATCCCGCAGCTGGTCGACCACCTGTACCTGCCGGCGCAGCACGGTTCCGACAAGGTGCTCGGCGCCATGAAGCGCGGCTACACGGGCCTCGAATACAAGTCCATCATCCGCCGCATCCGCGCCGTGCGCCCGAACATGGCCATTTCGTCGGACTTCATCGTCGGTTTCCCCGGCGAGACCCAGGCCGACTTCGACGCCATGATGAAGCTGATCGCCGATGTCGGCTTCGACAACAGCTACAGCTTCATCTTCAGCAAGCGCCCCGGCACGCCGGCCGCCAGCCTGGAAGACGACACGCCGCACGACGTGAAACTGGCCCGCCTGCAGCAGTTGCAGGCGGCCATCGACGCCAACACGCGCAAATACAGCCTGGCCATGGTGGGCAGCGTGCAAACCATCCTCGTCGAAGGCCGCTCCAAAAAGGATACAGACGATAGCGAACTGCAGGGCCGCACGGAAAACAACCGCGTGGTCAATTTCGACGCCGGCCCGGACGCACTGCAGCTGGTCGGCCAGCTGGTCGACGTGCGCATCACCGAAAGCCATTCCTACACCCTGCGCGGCGAACTCGTCGCCAGCGCCCCCGCATTGAAAAGAGCCAGTTGAAAACCAAAGCCCCGATACAGCCGCACTACTTCATCCCCGAGCCGCTCGACAACACGCGCCTGGCGCACCTGTGCGGGCCGCTCGATGAAAACCTGCGCCAGATTTCCGCCGCCCTCGACGTGACGATCTTCCGCCGCGGCGAAAAATTCATCGTCGGCGGCAGCAATGCCGCGCGCGCCGTGGAAATCCTGGAACAGTTCTACGCCATCGCCAACAAGGTCGTGCCGCTGGAAGAAGTGCAGCTGGCCCTGGTGGAACAGCGCGCCGGCCTGTCCGCCGCCTCGGAACACCACGCCAATACGCCCGCCAGCACCTTCGTCGAGCCGGACATCGCCAGCCCCGTGCTGAAAACGCGGCGCGCCGACCTGCGCGGACGCACGCCGCACCAGATCGCCTACCTGCGCGACATCCTCGAACACGACATCAGCTTCGGCGTAGGCCCGGCCGGCACGGGTAAAACCTACCTGGCCGTCGCCTGCGCCGTCGATGCGCTCGAACGCGACGCCGTCAAGCGCATCATCCTGACGCGCCCCGCCGTCGAAGCGGGCGAGCGCCTGGGCTTCCTGCCGGGCGACCTGGCGCAAAAGGTCGACCCCTACCTGCGT
Source organism: Janthinobacterium sp. GW458P (assembly GCF_002127585.1). Lineage (GTDB taxonomy): Bacteria > Pseudomonadota > Gammaproteobacteria > Burkholderiales > Burkholderiaceae_D > Janthinobacterium. The sequence continues at coordinate 275,678 of NZ_NEGZ01000001.1, read as the reverse complement.
CCCCTCTACGATGCGCTGTATGATTTGCTGGGCTTTGATCGCACGCAAAAACTGTTTGAAAAACAGGTGATCGAGATCGCCCCGCTGGCCTACATGCGCGGACGCACCCTCAACCATGCCTTCGTCATCCTTGATGAAGCGCAAAATACCACCGTCGAGCAGATGAAGATGTTTCTGACGCGTATAGGCTTTGGCAGCAAGGCCGTGGTGACGGGCGACGTGACCCAGGTCGACCTGCACAAGAGCCAGACAAGCGGCCTCATCGACGCCGTGCACGTACTCAAGGATGTGCGCGGCATCGGCTTCACGCAATTTAACAGCACCGACGTGGTACGCCATCCGCTGGTGGCGCGCATCGTCGACGCCTATGAAACGGCGCAGGCCGCCAGCGCCGACGCCGCCCAGTTACTCCCCCTGATCAAACCAGCAGCCGCCAAAAATGTCCGAAAAAAATAAACTGTCCTTGTCCGTGCAATACCCGGATGCCCGCCTGGCAACCCTGATCACGCGCCCGAAAGTGCGCCGCTGGGTCAAGGCGGCCCTGTTCGCGCCCGCCGAATTCACCATCCGCTTCGTCGATGCGGAAGAAGGCCGCAGCCTGAACCGCGACTACCGCGAAAAGGACTACGCCACCAACGTGCTGACGTTCGCCTACAACGAAGGCGAAGAGCTGGCCGAGGACGAGCCGACGCGCGCCGACATCATCCTGTGCACGGACGTGCTGGAAAAGGAAGCGGCCGAACAAAAGAAAAGCGTGGAAGAGCACACGGCCCATTTGATCGTGCACGGCGTGCTGCACGCGCAGGGCTACGACCACATGGACGACGAGGAAGCGGCCGAGATGGAAGGGCTGGAGACGCAGATCCTGGCCGGGCTGGGGATTACCGATCCCTACCAGGCTTGAGCCTGGCCCCGTCAACCGCGATCGCTCCCGGGCGGCAGTGCGCGCCATGCCACTGCCGCCATTGCCACGCTGGCCAAATGCCCGCGTGCGCCCCTGCCCCGTGACTGCCCCCCTGAAATATATCTGCGCGGCTTGATTCAATTGCCAAAACGCAACGATATAATACGGTATTGCCATATTCGCCACATTCATGCAAAAGAATTGGCGATGCCACCAGGCAAAGATCCTCCATTCACGCAAGAGGAATGGATCAACTACCACTATCCGAACCCAGGGAGTCATTTCAGCATGCGTCACGCCAAAATTGTGTTTGCCTTTTTGTCCGCCATCGCCCTTTCCGCCTGCTCCACCGTCGCGCCACCCTACACCCCGTCGATGGACAACGTCCAGACACTCAAAAATAGCGCCGGCAGCCAGGCAAAGGTGGGCGTTTTCACCGCACAGAAAAAGGCCGATGCCCCGCTGTCCATGCGTGGCTCGTCCCTGGCCTCGCCGTATGAGAAGTCCTATTCCGTGTATGTGGCAGAGGCGCTGAAACAGGAACTGAGCCTGGCAAACAAGCTGGCGCCGGATGCCGATATCGAAATTTCCGGCACTTTGCTGCAAAATGAATTCGACGCGTCGGGCTTCAGCACCGGCACGGCCATGCTGGAAGCGCGCTTCATCGTCAAGAAAGCCGGCGAGGTACGCTATGACCAGGTCAAGACAGCCAGCCATGAATGGCCATCCTCGTTTGCCGGCGCCATTGCGCTGCCGCGCGCCATGCAGGAATACACGGTCGTCGTGCAGAAACTGCTCGCCCAGCTGTATCAGGACAAGGACTTCAACAACAGCCTGCAATAAGCCGGCGTCCCCCTACTTCACGCAATCCATATCACATGGCTATTACCAAACTCCTTGCAACGCTTGCCGTTGCCGTCGCCCTGGTGGGCTGCGCCCATCCCATGGTCATCGCGCCCAACCTCGCCGGCATCGAACGCCCCGATACCGCGCGCCCGGTCAAGAAAAATGTCGCGTACTACATCAGCGACACGCTGCGCCAAACCGAAGTCACCACTGGCGGCGGCGGTGGCGACAAGGTCAGCTATTTCCCCTACCGCGACATGGAGCTGTCGCTGTACAAAATGCTGTCGAATGTCTTTGGCGAAGTCACCACGCTGAAAAGCCCGGCTGACCAGGAAGCCATGGCGCGTCACCAGATCGTGTATGTCGTGACGCCGCAGCTGTCGACCAGTTCTTCGTCGGACAGCGCCTTCACCTGGCCGCCGACCCGGTTCAGCGTCGACCTGACCTGCAACATCAGCGATGCCAGCGGCAAGGAAATCGTGTCGAAGAAAGTCGTCGGCGTGGGCGAAGGAAAATTCAGCGAATTCAAGAAAGACCACGCCATCACCGGCAAACGGGCGCTGACGGATGCCATGCGCAAGATGCAGCAAGCCCTGCTGGACGAACCCATCCTGCGCAATTAAATCCGCATGGCCATGGCAGGCATGCCAAAATGCCTGCCATTCCATACAACGCAACAAGGACACAGCATGGGCACTTGGGCCACCGACGCCTTCGGCAACGACTACGCCATGGACTGGGCGCAGGACTTGCACGAATATAAAACTCTGGAACTGGTCGAGACGACGCTCGACAACGTCATCGACAGCGCGGAAGCGGAGCTCGAGGCGCCGTTTGCCGCCGAGGCGCTGGCCGCGCTGGAAGTCATCGCCCGCCTGCAGGGCAAGCCGGGCGAAGACGACCCGGCCACCGCGGAAGTCGATGAATGGGTGGCCGCCTGCAGGAAGAAGGTCACGCCGCCGCTGCTGGACAAGGCGCGCCTGGCCTTCGAGCGCATCACGGCCGAGTCGTCGGAACTGCGCCAGCTGTGGCAGGACAGCGAGCACTACGCCGACTGGCAGGCCGACGTGGCGGCCTTGCGCGCGCGCGTGCTGGGCCCGGACGCCTGAAACGTCGGGCAACGGCGCACTTCAACGTATTAAATTTGCATCAAAAGCGGGGAAATCCGGTATTCCCCCACTTTTGGTGTATCCTATATCCCTTCGCAACAACGGCTCACGCCTCCTATGCCCGAGCACCCTAGTGGCGTCAGAACTGACGTCAAGCCCCACCGGTCACTGTTTGAACGCCTGACCGCACTCATTTCCCCCGAGCCAGAGAACCGTGCAGAATTGCTCGATGTTCTACACGATGCGCATGAACGCAAGCTGATCGACGCCGACGCCCTGTCGATGATCGAAGGCGTGTTCCAGGTGTCGGATCTCTGTGCGCGCGACATCATGATTCCCCGTTCGCAGATGGATGTCATCGACATCAGCAAGCCGATCGAGGAATGGATGCCGGAAGTCCTGTCCACCGCCCACTCGCGCTTTCCCGCGATCGAAGGCGAGCGCGACAAGGTCATCGGCATCCTGCTGGCGAAAGACCTGCTGCGTTATTACGCTGAAGAAACTTTCGATGTGCGCGACATGCTGCGCCCCGCCATCTTCATCCCCGAATCGAAACGCCTGAATGTGCTGCTGCGCGACTTCCGCGCCAACCACAATCACATGGCCATCGTCGTCGATGAATACAGCGGCGTCGCCGGCCTGATCACCATCGAAGACGTGCTGGAGCAGATCGTCGGCGATATCGAGGACGAATACGACTTCGACGAAGCCGAGGACAACATCCTGTCGCTGAAGGAAGGCCAGTTCGGCCCCCGCTGGCGCGTCAAGGCGCTGACCGAGATCGAACAGTTCAACGAGGAAGTGGGCAGCCACCTGGTCGACGACGACGTCGACACCATCGGCGGCCTCGTTTCCAAGTACCTGGGCCGCATGGCGCACAAGGGCGACATCTTCGACCTGGGCAATCTGCGCTTCGAGGTGCTGCGCGCCGATGCGCGCCAGGTGCACGTGCTGCTCGTCGAGCGACTGCCCAACGTGCCGGAACTGGAACTCTGACATGCGCGTGCTGTAAATGCGTTTCAGACGCTTAGATCCCAACGCCCCCGCCAAACCGCCCCGCAGCACCTGGGCGCGCATGCTGACTGCCTTTGTTGCCGGCGCCGTCGCCGTGCTGGCGTTCGCCCCATTCGGTTACTGGCCCCTGCAAATCCTCAGCCTGGGCGTGCTGTTCTACCAGGTGCTGCGCTCATCGAGCGTCAAGGGCGGCGCGCTGATCGGCTGGGCCTATGGCTTCGGCTGGTGCGCGGCCGGCACGCACTGGCTGTATATCTCCATGCACCGCTATGGCGACATGGCCGCGCCGATCGCAGTCATTGCCGTGGCCCTGCTGGCCCTCTTGATGGCCATTTACGTGGCCCTGGCCATGGGCGCGGCCGCCTGGCTGCGCCGCCGCTGGGTGCTGTCCCTGCCCGCCATGACCCTGCTGGTACTGCCCGCCACGTGGACCCTGTTCGAATGGACGCGCGGCTGGCTGTTTACGGGCTTTCCGTGGCTGGCCACCGGCTACGCCCACAATACCAGCCCGCTGGGCGGCTTTGCCCCCATCGTCGGCGCATATGGCCTGGGCTGGCTGGCGGCCCTGTCGGCCGGCGCCCTGCTGCTGCTCACGCATCGCACGCGCTGGCTGGCGCTGGGCGGCGTCATCGCCCTGTATGCGGCCGGCGTGGGCCTGCAGTACGTGAACTGGACGCACCCGGTCGGGCGCCCGATCACCGTGCGCCTGCTGCAGGGGAATGTGCCGCAGCAGCAGAAATTCGACCCCGGCTTCGTGCTGGGCGCCCTGCAGATGTACCAGAGCGCCATCACCAGCGCCCCGGCCGACCTGATCGCCACGCCGGAAACGGCCGTCACCGTGCTGCCGCACCAGCTGCCGCCCGGCTATCTGGACAGCCTGGCGACGTATGCGCAGCAGACGGGCAGCTCGATCTTGCTCGGCATGCCCGTGCTCGACGAGCAGCAGCGCTTCTACAATGCGGCCGTGGGCATCACGCCCAACGGCACGCCGGGACCGTACTACCAGTACCGCAAGCACCATCTGGTGCCGTTCGGCGAATTTGTGCCGCCCGGCCTGCACTGGTTTGTCGCCATGATGGCCATCCCGCTGGGCGACATGGGCCGCGGCGCCGACGTGCAGGCGCCGCTCCAGGTACGCGACCAGCTGGTGCTGCCGAATATCTGCTACGAAGACCTGTTTGGCGAGGAAATCGCTGGCCAGCTGGCCAGCGCCCACCGCCATGGCAAGCAGTCGGCCTCCGTGCTGCTCAATATCTCGAACCTGGCCTGGTTTGGCGACTCGATCGCCATCCCGCAGCATTTGCAGATTTCGCAGATGCGCAGCCTGGAAACGGGCCGCCCCATGCTGCGCTCGACGAACACGGGCGCCACGGCCGTCATCGACGGCAAGGGCGTGGTGCAAAGCCTGCTGCCGCCGGAACAGCAAGCCGCGCTGGCGACCAAGGTGCAAGGCATGGGCGGCATGACGCCATACATTCTGTACGGCAACAAACTGGTGCTGGCCCTGTCCGCGCTGGCCCTGCTGACGGCCTTCCTGCTGTCGCGCGCCGCCCGCCGTGGCCGCGCTGCACAGCAATAAGCGGCCGATATTGCCCGAAGAGTCACAGTGGGTCCGTAAAAACCGCTAAAATTAGCAAAACCCCGGCCCGGACGCGCTTGTTAGCAGCGTGCGGGCTTCAAGCAAACCTTAACAAAGCGCAGCCCGTCCGCGCGGCGAACTCATACGATGCTCACATTTCAACAAATTATCCTGACCTTGCAAACCTATTGGGACAAGCAAGGTTGCGCCCTGCTCCAGCCTTACGACATGGAAGTCGGCGCCGGCACCTTCCACACCGGCACCTTCCTGCGCGCGATCGGGCCGGAACCGTGGCGCGCCGCGTATGTGCAGCCTTCGCGCCGCCCGAAGGATGGCCGCTACGGCGAAAACCCGAACCGCATGCAGCACTACTACCAGTACCAGGTGGTCTTGAAGCCGGCGCCGGAAAACATCCTCGACCTGTATCTGGGTTCGCTGGCCGCGCTGGGCCTGGACCTGAAGCAGAATGACGTGCGCTTCGTCGAAGACGACTGGGAAAGCCCGACCCTGGGCGCCTGGGGCCTGGGCTGGGAAGTCTGGCTGAACGGCATGGAAGTGACCCAATTTACCTACTTCCAGCAAGTGGGCGGCCTCGATTGCAAGCCCGTGCTGGGCGAAATCACCTACGGCATCGAACGCCTGGCCATGTATTTGCAGGGCGTGGAAAACGTGTATGACCTGGTGTGGACGGAGTGGGAAGAAAATGGTGTGGCGAAGAAGCTGACCTACGGCGACGTCTTCCACCAGAACGAGGTGGAGCAATCGACCTACAACTTCGAGCACGCGAATACGGACCTGCTGTTCGAACAGTTCGGCAACTACGAAGCGGAAGCGAAGCGTTTGATCGAACTGCAGCTGACCCTGCCCGCCTACGAGAAGATCATGAAGGCCTCGCACAGCTTCAATATGCTCGATGCGCGCGGCGCCATCTCGGTAACGGAACGCGCCGCCTACATCGGCCGCGTGCGCACCCTGTCGCGCCTGGTGGCGCAAGCGTACTACGACTCGCGCGAGCGCCTCGGTTTTCCGATGCTGCCCGCCGCAGACCAAGCCGCCGCCTAATTCGAGCCTCCACACCGCCGTACCAGACAAGAACACCATGAACCAAACACTGCTCATCGAACTGCTGACCGAAGAACTGCCGCCGAAAGCGCTGGCCAAACTGGGCGCCGCCTTCACGGCCGGCATCGTCAACGGCCTGAAAGCGCGCGACTTCCTGGAAGCCGACAGCGTCGCCACCAGCTACGCCTCGCCGCGCCGCCTGGCCGTCTCCATCACCAACGTGCGCGAAGTCTCGCCCGATAAATCCATCCGCGAAAAAGTCCTGCCCGTCTCCGTGGCGCTGGACGCCAACGGCAACGGCACGCCGCCGCTGGCCAAGAAACTGGCCGCGCTGGGCTTTCCCGAGCTGACGGTGGCCGAGCTGGAACGCGCCGCCGACGGCAAGGCGGAAAGCTTCTTCTACACCTACACGGCGCCCGGCAGCAAACTGGAAACGGGTGCGCAAGCCGCCCTGACCGAATCCTGCGCCAAACTGCCGATTCCAAAACTGATGAGCTATCAGCGCCCGGACGGCACCACCGTGCAATTCGTGCGCCCGGCCCACAGCCTGATCGCCCTGCACGGCATCAACATCCTGCCGTTGACCCTGCTGGGCCTGACGGCCGGCCGCACGACGCTGGGCCACCGTTTCCTCACCGACGGCGAACCGATCACCATCGCGCACGCGGAAAACTATGCGCCGTCGCTGATTCTCAACGCCAGCGTCATCGCCAGCAACGAGGAACGCAAGGAACGCATTCGCGCCCAGTTGCTGGAAAAAGCGGGCGCCGACCAGGTGCTGATGCCCGAGGCGCTGCTCGACGAAGTTACGGCCCTGGTCGAATGGCCGGTCGTGTATGAATGCCACTTCGAGGAAGAATTCCTGGCCGTGCCGCAGGAATGCCTGATCCTCACGATGCAGACGAACCAGAAATATTTCGCCCTGACCGACAGCGAAGGCAAGCTGCGCTCGCGCTTTCTGATCGTCTCGAACATCGAGACGGACACGCCCGAGCACATCATCGGCGGCAACGAGCGCGTCGTGCGCCCGCGCCTGTCCGACGCCAAGTTCTTCTTCGAGCAGGACAAGAAGAAGACCCTCGCATCGCGTCTGCCGCTGCTGGCCAACGTCGTCTACCACAACAAGCTGGGCACGCAAGCTGCCCGCACAGAGCGCGTCAAGTCGCTGGCCGGCGCCATCGCGGCCAAATTGAACTGCGACGTGGCCCTGGCCGAACGGGGCGCACTGCTGGCCAAGGCCGATCTGCTGACCGACATGGTGGGTGAATTCCCCGAACTGCAAGGCATCATGGGCACGTACTACGCGCGCCATGACGGCGAACCGGAAGAAGTGGCGCTGGCCGCCTCCGAACACTACCAGCCGCGCTTTGCCGGCGACAGCCTGCCGTCGACCGCCACCGGCACCGCCGTGGCCCTGGCCGACAAGCTCGAAACCCTGGTCGGCATCTGGGCCATCGGCCTGGCGCCGACGGGCGACAAGGACCCGTTCGCGCTGCGCCGCCACGCCCTGGGCGTGCTGCGCATGCTGCTGGAAAAACGCCTGCCATTGTCGATCCAGGGCTTGCTGGGCGATGCCGCCGCACAGTTCGCGTCGGTGCCCGGCTTCAAGGACCCGGTCGCGGATGTGACCACCTTCATGCTGGACCGCCTGCGCGGCATCCTGCGCGAACGCGGTTTCTCGCCGAACGAGATCGAAGCCGTCGTGGCGCAGAATCCCGACCGCCTGGACGACATCGTGCAGCGCCTGGAAGCCGTGCAGGCGTTTGCCGCGCTGCCGGAAAGCGCCTCGCTGGCCGCTGCCAACAAGCGCATCACGAATATCCTGAAAAAGAACGAGGAAGCGGTCAGCCTGGTCGCCGCCGGCGGCGTCAACGTGGCGCTGCTGCAGGACGAGGCGGAGAAAAAACTCGCCGCCGCCGTCTCGCGCGTGCAGCCGGAAGTCGACGCGGCCTTTGCCAAGGGCGACTTCACCAGCACCCTGCAAACGCTGGCGCAGCTGCGTGACGACGTCGACGGCTTCTTCAACGACGTGATGGTAATGGCCGAGGATGTCGGCCTGCGCAACAACCGCCTGGCCTTGCTGTCGTCGCTGCACGGCATGATGAACCGCGTGGCCGACATTTCCAAGCTGGCGGCATAATGGGCACTCCGGCGCTGAAACTGATTATTCTCGACCGCGACGGCGTCATTAATCATGACTCGCCGGACTTCATCAAGTCGCCGGCCGAATGGCTGCCCATCCCCGGTTCGCTCGAAGCGATAGCCCGCCTGAACCAGGCCGGCTATCGCGTGGTCATCGCCTCGAACCAGTCGGGCATCGCGCGCGAATACTTCGACATGACGGTGCTCAACGCGATCCACCAGAAGATGCACACGCTGGCGCAGCAGGTGGGCGCCGATATTGACGCCATCTTCTTTTGCCCGCACGCGGGCACGGACAATTGTGACTGCCGCAAGCCGAAACCGGGCATGTTCCATGAAATCTCGCAGCGCTACAACACCAGCCTGAAAGGCGTGCCCACCGTCGGCGATTCGCTGCGCGACCTGCAGGCCGGCTTCATCAGCGGCTGCGTGCCCTACCTGGTCCTGACGGGCAAGGGCGAAAAAACCAACGAAACGGGCGGCCTGCCGCCCGGCACCCAGGTCTTCCCCGACCTGGCGGCCGTCGTCGGCCATCTGCTCAAGGCGCCGGCCGCGCCGGCACCCGCCGTGGCATTGAGTATCTAATCTTCGGAGAACCGCATTGCGTAATATTTCCCTGTTCCTGCGATCCCTGCTGTTCATGATCATCATGATCGTGGCCACCATCGTCTGGGCCTGCGTGTGCTTTTTTGCCGCGCCATTGAGCTACAACAAGCGCTATTGGGTCACCTCGCGCTGGAACGTGTTTATCCTGTGGTGTGCCAAGGTCATTTGCGGCATCCGCTACGAAGTCAAGGGCGCCGAGAACTTCCCGGACGCGCCGGCCATCGTACTGTCGAAGCACCAGTCGGCGTGGGAAACCATCTTTTTGCTGCCCAGCCTTCCCCGCCCGCTCGTGTATGTGTTCAAGAAGGAGATTTTGTACATTCCCTTCTTCGGCTGGGCCATGGCGCTGCTGCGCATGATCCCCATCGACCGCAAACAGGGCAAGCATGCGTTCAAAAGCGTGGTCGCGCATGGCAAGCGCCGCCTGGCCGATGGCCAATGGATTATCATGTTCCCCGAGGGTACCCGCATTCCCGTGGGCCAGGCGGGCAAGTACAAGAGCGGCGGCACGCGTCTGGCCATCGCCACGGGCGCCGTGGTGGTGCCGATTGCGCATAATTCAGGCGAGTGCTGGCCCAAGCAGTCATTCCTCAAACGCCCGGGACTGATCACCGTCTCGATAGGCAAACCGATTTCGCCGGAAGGGCAAACCCCGGACAGCATGATGCAACAGGTGGAAAATTGGATAGAATCAGAAATGCGCGTCATTTCGCCTCACGCCTACAACGCTGGCTAGACGGCATCAGCGCGGTCATCCAGGAGCCGACCCTGCGCCAGCAGATGAAGACCATCAAGGTCGGCGACCAGCAACTGGATCTGTTCGCGCATGACGTCTCGACCAGCACGCCCCCGGCGGTGCGCCCCACGGCACCGCCAGCGCCGCCCGTGGAGGCAAAGCCTGTAGTTCCCCTGGCGCCGCCACCGGCGCCCGTCATTCCTCCCGCGCGCCCTGTCCTCCCTTCACCGCCACGCACCGCCGATGGCCCGCCACTGCGCCAGCTGCAGCTGGGCAGCCACCTTGTCGAATTCGCCCTGCGCCGCTCCACGCGCCGTTCCATCGGCTTCATGATCGACGATAACGGCTTGCGCGTGACGGCGCCCAAGCGCGTCACCCTGGCCGAAATCGACAGCGCCATCCGCGCCAAGCAAGGCTGGATTGTCTCGAAGCTGCTGGAACGGGGCGAGCGCAAGGTGCAGCGCCAGCAGCGCCCGCCCGTGGCTTGGGTCGACGGCGCCGTGCTGCCGTATCTGGGCGGCGAGATCACCCTGCGCCTGCACCAGGCGCCGCGCCACCGCGCCAGCTTTCAGCGCGACACCAATGAGCTGCACGTGTGGGTCACGCCCACGGGCAGCGAGCAGCAATTGAAGGAAAAAGTAAAGGGCTGGTTCCAGCACGAGGCGCGCCAGCTGTTCGAAGCACGGCTGGACCTGTATGCGGACAAGCTCGGCGTGCGCTACGATTCGCTGTCGCTGTCGTCGGCCGGCACGCGCTGGGGCAGCTGCACCATCGAGCGCAAGATCCGCCTGAACTGGCGCCTCATTCACTTCGCCCTGCCGCTGATCGATTACGTCGTCGCGCACGAACTGTCGCACCTGCTGGAAATGAACCACAGTCCCCGCTTCTGGGCCACCGTGGAATCGATCTATCCCGATTACGATGGCGCCAAGCAGGCGCTCAGAAAGCGCTCACAAGAGCTGCCCGTTTTGTTCGCGTAATCCGACACCATTATTGGCGGCCCATGACGAATGCCGGGGTCAGACCCGCCTGGTCGGCCCCCGGATTGAGGCCAACAATGTCGGATTACGGCAGCAGCGGTTGAATAGCCGCGATGGTGCGCGGCGTGGCACCCCGGTGCTGGCTGGCAAACGCCAGCGCCCGCTCTCCCATGGAAGATAAACGCGCCGGATCCTGCAGCAGCGCCGACGCCTGCGCCGTCAGCGCGTCGGCGTCCGCCACCAGCGCGGCGCCGCCGGCAGCAATCGCCTGCTCGGTCACCAGCGCAAAATTGAAGGTGTGCGGGCCGATCAGCACGGGCTTGCCCAGGGCCGCCGGTTCGATCAGGTTTTGCCCTCCCAGCGGCAGCAGGCTTCCTCCAACGAAGGCACAATCGCAGGCCGCGTAGTACGCAAACATCTCGCCCATCGAGTCGCCCAGCAGCACCTGCGTGCCCTGCGCAACGGCATCGTCCTGCCCCAGGCCGGACCTGCGCTGTACGGCCAGGCCGTGCGACACGATTAACTTTTCCACCTCGCCGAAGCGCTGCGGGTGGCGCGGCACGATCAGCAACAGCACGTTGGCGGGCAGGCTGGCGCGCAGCCAGGCGTCAAGGATCAGCTGCTCCTCGCCTTCGCGCGTGCTGGCGCACAGCAGTACGGGGCGCGCGCCGATGGCCGCGCGCAGCGCCGCCCCCGTCGCCATGGCAGCCTCGGGCACGACAACGTCGAACTTGATGCTGCCCGTGACCACCACGTCCCGCACGCCGAGCTGGCGCACGCGCTCAGCGTCGTCCTGCGTCTGCGCCGCCACCAGGGTGATGCCGCGCGCCGCATCGGCAATGAGTTTGCCGAGACGCTGTGCCTTGCCCAGCGAACGCTGCGACAGGCGCGCATTGGCCAGCACCACGGGCACGCCGTGGCGATTACACTGGTAAATCAAATTCGGCCACACTTCCGTCTCCATCAGGATGCAGATGCGCGGTGCAAAGTGACGGATAAAACTGGCCGGCATGGCACCCGTGTCATACGGCAGGTAGCTTTGCACCAGGCGCGCGCCGTGTTTGGCGAACAGCGACTTGCCCGTGGCGCGCCCCGTGGGCGTCATGTGCGTGAGGACGATGCGGCAGGCAGGCCATTGGGCCAGCAGCGCATCGATCAGCGGCTCGGCCGCGCGCGTCTCGCCGACGGAGACGGCGTGCAGCCAGATCGTGGGATGAGTGGGATTGCTCAGGCGGCCGTAGCAGCCAAGGCGTTCGCCCCAGTGCTGGCGGTAGCCAGGTTCCTGGCGTCCGCGCAGCCACAGCCGCGCCAGCACCAGGGGCAAGGCCAGCCACCAGGCGAGGGTATAAAGAATTCGCATGATTGTTTAACGTTGAAGTCAGGCGGGAGGATGCTCGGCCAGCAGGCGCCGCGCTGCGGCCAGCACTTCCGGCACGCCCGGCGGGCTGCCCTTGTCGCCCAGATTGATGATTTTCGGCGACCAGTTGCCTTCCGTTTTCCACAGCGGCGAATCGGCATAGATTTCCACCGTCGGGCGCACAAAGGCGGCGGCGATATGCGTCAGGCCCGTATCGACGCCGATCACCAGCGCCGCGTGGCGCGCCAGCAAGGTGGCGTCGCCCATTGACAGTTTCGGCAGCACGCGCGCGTTGGGCAGGCTGGCCGCCAGTTGTTCGGCTTCCGCTTTTTCCTTGGGCGAACCCCAGGGCAGCAAAATCGGCATGGGCGCGAGCGCGTGGCCGAGGGAAATCCAGTTCTGCGGCGCCCATTTCTTGGCGTCGCGCGCCGTGCCATGAAAATACACGCAATACGGCGCCTCGCCTATCCAGTCCGGGCGCGGCTCGTTGCCGGATACTTCCGGCAAACCGAAATCGGCCGGCGTATCGACCGTGTAGCCGAGCGCCGCCGCGGCCACCAGTCTGCCGCGCGCTACCGCATGCGTACGCGGATCGAGGGGAATGCTTTTGGTGTGGAACAGGCGCGAAATGCCTTCGTAGCCGGAACCTTCGCTACCGTTCGCCAGGCCGACCTTTTGACCGCCTGGCGCCAGGCGCGCGGCGCCCATAATGATGCCCGTCTTCAGCAAGCCCTGGGTATCGAACACATAATCGTAGCGCGTCTGGCGCAGGCTGCGGAAGAAGGCGGCGATTTCCGCGCGCGTCTCCTTCTTGCCCAGGCTTTTGCGCCAGCGCCGCAGCGCAAACGGAAAAATGGTATTCACGCGCGGATTCAGACGCACCAGGCTGGTATAGCCTTCCTCGACCACCCAGTCGATGGTTGCGCCCGGATAATGACGGGCAATGTCCGCCACCATGGGCAAGTTATGCAGCACATCGCCCAGCGATGACACCCGGATCAGCAGGATTTTCAAGGGCGCCTGCGCGCCTGGTTGAACGACCATGCTGTCAGAACGGCAGAACCGCATCCGGCTTGGCAGCCAGGATCACGCTCTTGAACTGGCCCTGGATGCGCGCCAGGGCTGCCGGCGTTTCCGCCTCGAAGCGCATGACGATTACCGGCGTGGTGTTCGACGAGCGGGCCAGGCCGAAGCCGTCCGCATATTCCACGCGCAGGCCGTCGATGGTGATGATCTGCTCATTGCCAGGGAAAACGGCATCGCGGCGCAGCATGTCCATCAAGGCGACGTTTTCGCCTTCCTTCAGCTCCAGGTGCAGTTCCGGCGTGCTGTCGGACTGCGGCAGGGAATTGAGCAGCGCCGATGGATCGGCTTCGCGCGTGAGGATCTCCAGCAGGCGCGCGCCCGCATACAGGCCGTCGTCGAAACCGTACCAGCGGTCCTTGAAGAAGATATGGCCGCTCATTTCACCACCCAGCGGCGCCCCCGTCTCGCGCAGCTTGGCCTTGACCAGCGAATGGCCCGTCTTGTACATCAGCGGCACGCCGCCATGCTTGCTGATCCACGGCGCCAGATGACGCGTGCATTTCACGTCGTACAGGATCTGCGCGCCCGGATGACGGGTCAGCACGTCGGCGGCGAACAGCATCATCTGGCGGTCCGGATAAATGATCTGACCATCCTTGGTAACCACACCCAGACGGTCGCCATCGCCATCGAAAGCGATGCCGATTTCGGCATCCGTCCCGGCCAGGCAGCGGATCAGGTCTTGCAGGTTTTCCGGATGCGCCGGGTCCGGATGGTGATTCGGGAAAGTGCCGTCGACATCGCAGAACAATTCGATGACGTCGCAGCCCATCCCGCGGAACAGCTCACCCGCAAACGCGCCGGCCACGCCGTTGCCGCAGTCGACGGCGATCTTGATCGGGCGCGCCAGCTTGACGTCGCCCAGAATGCGCTCCAGGTAAGCGGCGCGGATATCGTGCGTGGTGTAGCTGCCCGAAGGGACAATGTCATCGGCGCTGCCGCCGCCCTCATGGGCCACGATGCTGTGGTAAAGCGCCTGGATCGCTACACCATGGATCGCTTCGCCGGCCAGCACCATCTTGAAGCCGTTGTAGTCGGGCGGATTGTGGCTGCCCGTGACCATGATGCCGGAGCGGGTATCGAGCACGTTGGTGCCAAAGTACACCATCGGTGTAGCGACCACGCCGAGGTCGATCACATCAACGCCTGCGGCCTGCAAGCCCTGCGCCAGCGCCGCCGTCAATTCCGGCCCCGACAAGCGCCCATCGCGGCCGATCACGACGCGCTGCTCCCCCTTGGCCAGAGCTGCCTGGCCAAATGCCTGTCCGATCTTGCGAGCCACGCTGGCATCAAGTGTTTTAGCGATGATGCCGCGGATATCGTAAGCTTTGAAGATCGTTTTTGACAATGGAAGCATGATTTGGACGGTATAAGTAGGAACAAAATAGGAGCGTCACAGGCAGAAGAGCTTGTTACGGCGCCAAAAGTATACCGAATTATACGCGCAGCAGATCGATCGACTTGCCCGATTCCACCCAATGCCTGACCCACAGCGGCTGACGGCCACGGCCAGTCCACTGTTCGGTCGCATTATCGGGATGGCGATAACGTACGGCGACCTTGCCCGTGCGTGGATGCAAGCCATCAAGTATCAGCTGTTTCAGGGGGATGCCCGCTTGCTGCGCGATCGCCATGATCTGTTCGCGTGCCTTGTTCAGATCGTCGCGTTCACGACTATTCAATTCCTTCTTGACATTATCTTCCAGTTTGCGCAATTCCAGTATCGTCATCATTGACAGATCCATCTTTTATATCCTCCACATGAATTTAAATAATAAAATCCCGTGAAATATACTACATTGCAAAAATATCTGCGTGCTGCCTGAATAATTAATCGATTATTTACGGCTGCAACATGAAGATTCAATGAAGATTTAATGAAGATATGACGACATACAGCGTAAGCAGGCAATAAACATAAAAGGATCTGTCGTTTTTCTCAATACCGGCAACGTCTTGCGCAGGCAAGGAGATTCATCTGAATTAACTCCCGCGGCGGCACGCGGATTCTATTATGAAGATAAAACGACAGCTCCAGAATTTCCAATAGACGGATAATGCCCGACTTCAGGCATCATGCATGCTTACCTGTTTATAATGGATGCGTGTCATCCCACCTTGAACTCATCCCACATGAAAACCTACTTTATCGGCGATCTGCAAGGCTGCCATGCACAAACCCGCCAACTGATCGAACAGATCCAGGCGGCAGAGGATGGCCCCTTCCGCCTCCTGTTCGCTGGCGACCTGATCAACCGTGGCCCCGCCTCGCTGGCCACCCTGCGCCAGGTTCATGCGCTGGCGCAGCAAGGCCTGGCCGACAGCGTCCTGGGCAACCATGACTTGCACCTGCTGGCCGTGGCCAACGGTATCCGGCCCGAGCATGCGTCCGACACGCTGGCCGAGATCCTTGATGCGCCCGACCGCGAGGAATTGATCACCTGGCTGCGCCAGCGGCCACTGGCACTGGAGCACGACGGCCATGTGCTCGTGCATGCGGGCCTGCTGCCGCAATGGAGCGCGCAACAGGCGCTGGCCTTGAGCGAGGAAGTATCCACCATGCTGCGCAGCGACGACTGGGTAGCCTTCCTGCGCACCATGTACGGCAACGAGCCAGCCGCCTGGCGCGACGACCTGCAGGGCGCCGACCGGCTGCGCTGCATCATCAACGCCATGACGCGGCTGCGCTTTTGCACACCGGACGGCGTCATGGACTTCAAGATGAAGGAAAGCGGCAGCCCACCGCCGGGTTCCGGCCTGCTGCCGTGGTTCGACGTGCCGGGCCGGCGCAGCGCCGGCGACACCATCGTCTTTGGCCACTGGTCGGCGCTGGGACTGCAGTTGCGACCGCACCTGATCGGCCTCGATAGCGGCTGCGTCTGGGGTGGAAAACTCTCCGCTGTGTGCCTGGAAGACCGCACACTGCTGCAAGTCGACTGTCCCGCCTTCCAGCAGCACGGCGGCAAGAGTGGCAGGCAGTAAGCGGATCGCACGCATATGCTTAGTCGAAATCGGTCGTTGGCCTTGCCGCGCCTGGGCCGTATGATGCAGCTTTTGCCTTTGCGATCCCATGCATCCTGATACCGACAGACTGGCGCGCTGGCTGCTCGGCAGCCTGCAACTCGACACCGCCGTACTGCATGTGGGCCAGTACTGCGGCCGCTGGCGCGCGTCCACGGCGGGCCGGGAACTGGGCAGCTTCCACCTGGTGCTCGATGGCCACTGCTATTTGCACCTCGATGGCGCAGCGCCGGTCGCGCTTGGCCCGCGCGATGGCGTCTTCCTGCTGCGCGACTTGCCGCATTTTCTCAGCCCCCACAGCGACCCGCTGCAGGCGGCGAGCGCACAAGCCATGCTGCCGTTGCTGGCGCCCACGGACAGCCCGGCGACGGCGCTGGCCTGCGGCTTTTTCCAGTTCCGCGGCGCCCTCTCCGCGCTGATCGTCGACTCCTTCCCGCCGTATTTGCTGATACGCGGCGATGCGCCCGCCTTCAGCGCCGCCGCAGCGCTGTTCGACCTGATCCTGCTTGAAGCGGGTGGCGACCCGGAACAGCCGTCGCCGCTCATTGCGCGCCTGGTCGAACTGCTGTTCTTTTACCTGATACGTCATGTAGCCCAGGGCGAGCAAGTGGCGGCCGGCCTGCTGTCGCTGCTGCACCAGCCCGCATTTTCGCCGCTGCTCGAACGCATGCTCGACGCCCCGGCCGACGACTGGTCGATCGAGAACATGGCCAAGGCGGCCTGCATGTCGCGCGCCAGCTTCTGTAAGCATTTCGCCAGCGCCAGCGGCCACTCGCCGGCCCAATTCCTGCTCCTGCTGCGCATGAAGATCGCCGCGCGGCGCCTGCACGACGGCGTTTCCGTCGAACGGGCGGCCGAACTGGTAGGCTACCGCTCGCATGCCGCATTTACGCGGGCCTTCAAGCGGGTCACGGGCGAGCAGCCGGGAGCCTACCGGCGCGACCAGCGCCAGCGCCAGCTGGCCAGTTGAGGCACAGCAGAAATCAAGGACAGCAGAATCAAAGACGAACGAACACAAAAGGACGACGCTGACGTCTGTTGTGTACACGACATGGCCGATATAATGCCCGGGTGACTTACTAACTTAGCAAGGTACCCCATGTCCCGTCTGACGCTGCACACTCTCGATACCGCCCCGGCCGACAGCCGCCCCTTCGTGGAAAAGGCCATCGCCAACAACGGCTACCTGCCCAACCTGATCGGCGTGCTGGCCAATGCCCCGCTGGCACTGGAAACCTATCTGACTGTCTCGGGCATCAATGCGCGCGCCAGCCTGAGCCTGATGGAGCGCGAAGTGGTGCAAATCACGGCCGCGCACATCCACGGCTGCGACTTCTGCATCGCCGGCCATAGCGCCATCTCGTTGAAAAAAGCGGGACAGACACCCGCTATCGTGCGTGCCCTGCAGCATGGCCAGCCGACGGGCGATACGAAACTGGATGCCGTCGCCGCCTTCGCCGCGGCCGTCATCGCCACGCGCGGCGCCGTCGCCGACAGCGGGTACCAAGCCTTCCTGGCCGCCGGCTACAACGAACAGCAGGCGCTGGAAGTCGTGCTGGGCATCAGCCTGGCCACCCTGTGCAATTTCTCCAACAGCCTGGCCGGCACGCCCGTCAATCCGCAATTGACGCCCTACTTGCCCGGCGCCGTCTGACATGGGCCACCTCAATCACTGGCTGCACATGCATGCCGACCAGCTCGACCAGTCGTCACAGCTGGCTGAAACGGTCCTCCCCGCGCTGGCGGGAGACCAGCTGCTGCGCATCGGCGTGCCGCAGGAACACGGCGGTGCGGGCGGCGACGTGCGCGATGCCATCGACGCCATCGCCAAAGTAGCCGAACAATCGGTGACGGCGGCCTTTGTCTTCTGGGGCCAGCGCTGCTTCATCGAATTCCTGCTGCAAAGCCAAAACCGCGCCCTGGCCGAACGGCGCTTGCCGGCCCTGCTGGCGGGCACGCAGGCGGGCGCCAGCGGCCTGTCGAACGCCATGAAATTCCTGTCCGGCATCGAACAGCTGCAAATCAAGGGCGCGCGCCACGGCGACGGCCTGCTGATCGACGGCGGCCTGGCCTGGGTGACGAATTTGCGCAAGGCGGGCTTTGTCGCGGCAGCCGCCGTGGCGCCCGATGACGGCGCACCGCCCATCATCGTCGCATTCGACAGCAGCGAGACGGGCGTGCAGCGCAGCGAAGACCTCGACCTGATCGCTCTGCGCGGCAGCAATACGGCCTCCGTCAGGCTGGTGCAGGTACACGTGCCAGCGGGCGACATCATCAGCGACAATGCGCCGGCCTGGCTGCCGCAGGTACGCCCCTCTTTCCTGGGCATGCAGTGCGGCCTGTCGATCGGCCTGGCACGCGCCAGCCTGGCACAGGCGTCGCAGATTTCCGCCGGTTCGCGCAACCAGCTCACGCCACGCATCGAGGCGCTGCAAGCGACGCTGGAGACGGCTGCCGCTACCCTGCTGTCCGGCGTGCACGACGGCCGTTTCAAGAAAGAGGCGCCGGCCATGTTCCGCCTGCGGATACAGCTGGCCGACGTGCTGCAACAGGCCTTGATGCTGGAACTGCAGGCCATGGGCGGACGCGCCTACCTGAATGCCGAACAGCAGGGCTTTGCCCGCCGCTGGCGCGAATCATCGTTCATCCCGATCGTTACCCCCAGCCTGACGCAATTGCAGGCGGCCTTGCAGCTGTTCGACAGCCAGCAGGCGGCCACGGCGCCGGGAGCGACGGCATGACGGCAGCGGAACCACAACAATGGGCCCTGCAGGCGCAGGACCTGAGCTATGCCTATGCCGCCAGCACGCCCGTGTTCCAGCACGTCTCGCTGGGCGTGCGCAAGCGCGAAATCGTCTGCCTGCTGGGCGGCAGCGGCTGCGGCAAATCGAGCCTGCTGCGCGTGCTGGCAGGCTTGCAGCCACCGTCCACGGGCGCAATTCAATTCCTGGACGCTCCCATGCGCGAACCCGATCCGCGCAGCGCTCTCGTGTTCCAGCAGGCGAGCCTTTTGCCCTGGCTGAACGTCACGGGCAATGCGGGTTTCGGCCTGGACTTCAAGCACCAGCCGCAGCTCACGCGCGCAGCGCACGAGGCGCGCGTGGCGCAAGCCATCGAAGCGGTTGGCCTGAAGGGCCGTGAAAAACTGTATCCGTCCGCCCTGTCGGGCGGCATGGCGCAGCGCGTGGCGCTGGCCCGCGCGCTGGCGCGCGAACCGGAACTGCTGTTCGCCGACGAACCGTTTTCCGCGCTCGACGCCATCACGCGCTCCGAGATGCAGTCGCTGCTGGTCGACGTGGTGCACCGCTGGCACACGGCCGTGCTGCTCGTCACGCACGATATCGACGAAGCGATCCTGGTGGCCGACCGCATCCTGCTCATGGGCGGCAAGCCGGGCAACATCGTGCGCGAATGGCCCGTCGCCATCGCCCAGCCGCGCATCGGCCACAGCGCCGACGTCATCGCCCTGAAGATGGACATCCTCGACGCCTTGCAGGCACTGCAGCAGCAGGACCAGGCCCACGCCGCCGCCCTATAGCACATCCCATACACCATACTGGAACCCTTCATGTCCCGTCCTCAAGATAACACCCCCCTGCACATCTGCGCCTCGTCCGACTGCGACTGCGGCCTGACGCGGCGCGACTTCCTGCGCATGTCGGCGCTGGCCACGGCCAGCGTCGCCTCGCCGCTGCTGTTCGCCGGCGATGCCATGGCCCAGCAAGGCCCGAAAGGCGACGACCAGCCCGTGAAAGTCGGCTACCTGCCGATCACCGACGCCACCCCGCTGCTCGTCGCGCACGCGCGCAAGCTGTTCGAGGCGGAAGGCTTGCAGGCGGAAACGCCGCGCCTGTTCCGCAGCTGGGCGCAGATCATCGAAGCGTTTGTCGCCGGCCAGGTCAACGTCATCCATTTGCTGTCGCCCGCCACCCTGTGGGTACGCTACGGCGCCAAGTTCCCCGCGAAAGTCGTCGCATGGAATCACGTCAATGGCTCCGCGCTGACGGTGGCCAACGAGATCAACAAGGTCTCCGACCTGGGCGGGCGTACGGTCGCCATCCCCTTCTGGTACTCGATCCACAACATCCTGCTGCAGCAGATCCTGTCCTCCAACGGCCTGACCCCGGTCACGCGCGCGCGCAATGCGGCCATCAAGCCGAACGAGGTGAACCTGGTGGTTCTGGCGCCGGCCGAAATGGTCTCGGCCCTGGCCAGCAAGTCGATTGCCGGCTACATCGTGGCCGAGCCGTTCAATGCGGCGGCGGAAAACGCCGGCATCGGCAAGATCCTGCGCTTCTCGGGCGACGTGTGGAAAAACCATGCGTGCTGCGTCACCTTCCTGTCCGAGCGCGACATCAGTACGCGTCCGGAATGGGCGCAAAAGGTCACCAACGCCATCGTCAAAGCGCAGTTGTGGACGCGCTCGAACCAGGTCGACACGGCCAAGCTGCTGTCGAACGTGGGCGAGCACCGCTACACGCCGCATCCGCTGCAGGTACTGACCAAGGTGCTGGCCACCACCGATTACGCCGGCTATGAAAAGCAGGGCCTGATCGTGCACAAAAACTGGCAGCAGCGCCGCATCGACTTCCAGCCGTATCCGTTCGCGTCGTACACGGAAGAACTGGTGCGCGCCATCGGCCGCACCAAGGTCGAAGGCGACACGCGCTTCCTGGCCAACCTCGATCCGAAATTTGCCGCGCGCGACCTGGTCGATGACCGCTTCGTGCGCAAGGCCATCACCGCCGTGGGTGGCCCGGCCGCCTTCGGCTTGCCGGCCAACCTGCTGCGCAGCGAAACCGTGGCGGTCTGACGATGGCAAGCAAGTTGTTGACGAAATTCGGCCTGCCCCTGGTGGGGCTGGCCTGTGCCTTGCTGTTGTGGTCCGTCGGCGTGACGGCGCTGGAGAAATCCACGCCGATCGCCACCGCCTTTGCGCCGCTGCCGACGGCGCTGGCGTTCCGGGAAATGCTGGGCGGCGCGGATATCTGGCTGCATGTAGTACTGAGCCTGCAAAGGGTGGGCGTGGGTCTGGGATTGGCCATCGTCATCGGCGTGCCGCTGGGCGTGCTGGTGGCCATGTCGAAGAGCTTTTCCGGCGCGGCCATGCCGCTGTTCCAGCTGCTGCGCATGATTTCGCCGCTGTCGTGGATGCCGATCGCCGTGATGGTGCTCGGTGTCGGTGACGCGCCCGTGTACTTCCTGCTGGCGTTTGCGGCCGTCTGGCCGATACTGCTCAATACGGCCGCCGGCGTGGCGCGGCTCGATCCGAACTGGCTGCTGCTGGCGCGCAGCCTGTCAGCCACGCGCAGCGAGATCGTCTTCAAGGTGATTTTGCCGGGTATCACGGCCGATATTTTGACGGGCGTGCGCCTGGCCATCGGCATCATCTGGATCGTGCTGGTGCCGGCGGAAATGCTGGGCGTCTCGGCGGGCCTCGGCTATTTCATCCTCGATACGCGCGACCGCCTCGCATATTCGGAGCTGATGGCTGCCATCGTGCTGATCGGGATTCTAGGTTTTATCCTCGACTACCTGGCCCGCGCCGCGCATGCGCGCTGGCTGCACGTCAAGAACTAGCCTGCTCCAGCGGCAGCGCGGCGGCCACCGCCGCCTGTGTTGCCGCCGCCAGTTCGCGCCGGTGCGCGTCCAACGTATCGGCAGGCGCCAGGCAGGTCAGGCGCGCGGTGATCGGCGGGCCGCTCAAGATCGCCACCATGCTTTGCGCAAAGCTCATCTCGCCGATGAAGTCGACGGCGTGGTGCAACTCCCCCTTGTCATCCACGTACACGAGCGCGAACGGCTGCACCGGTACCTTTGCGTCAATGGCCGCCTCGAACAGGTTGGCATGAAACGGCAGGATCTGTCCTTGCGCGGCGGTGGTGCCTTCGGGGAAGAACGCAATACGCTCGCCCGCCGTCAACTTATCCACCAGGCCCTGGAAGATCAGGCGCAGGTCGCGCTTGCTGCCACGCGAAATGAAGATGGTGCCGGCGCGTCCCGCCAGCCACCCCAGGATAGGCCAGGCGCGGATTTCCGCCTTGGCGACGAAACGGCAGGGGTGGACGGCATTGATGACGAAGATGTCGAGCCACGAAACGTGGTTCGCCACCACCATCGCATGGTCGAGCGCGGGCACGCTGGCCGCCGGCTGCGCCACGTGCACGCCGCAGATGTCGAGCAGCTGGGTCGACCAGCGGCGAATGCGCCGGTTGCGCCCTTCCAGGTCCAGCCAGGGAAACAGCACGGCGCTCTTGGCCATGCCGCAGCTCAGGTGAATGGCGATGCGCGCGAGGCGGTAGGTAAGCAGAAGTTTCAAATCACACCAACAAATAAACCAGAACCGAAATCCGGGAGCAGACAAGGGATGCCGGGGCAGCGTGCCCCGGTCCGCGGATCTGATTTTTTTAACGCTGAAACGCCACCCGTCCAGCCACGACGGTCGCCTTGACGATGCCGCTCAGCTCATAGCCGAGGAAAGGCGTGTGCTTGCCCTGGCTGGCCAGCGAAGCCGACGACACGGTCCAGCGCGCGGCGGGATCGAAGACGCAGATGTCGGCCGCTTCGCCCACGGCCAGACTGCCGGCCGGAATGCCGGCGACACGGGCCGCGTCAGACGTGACCTTGGCCACGGCGCGGGCCAGCGGGCGCGCGCCCGCCTGCGGCTGCTCCAGAGCATAGTCATCGGCCCATTTCAGGGCCAGCGACAGCAGCAGTTCCAGGCCCGTGGCGCCTGGCGACGCTTCGCCGAACGGCAGCAGTTTTTCATCGTCGTCGACAGGCGTGTGGTCCGAGCACATGGCGTCGACCGTGCCGTCGAGCAGGCCGGCGCGGATCGCGTCGCGGTCGCGCTGGCTGCGGAACGGCGGCGTCACACGCGCGTTCGGATCGAAAAAGCCGATGTCGGCGTCCGTCAGGTGCACATGGTGCACGCCCACGTCGCAGGTAACGGGCAAGCCTTCGGCCTTGGCGGCGCGGATCAGCTCCAGGCCCGCCGCCGACGAGATGCGGCACAGGTGCACGCGCGCGCGGCTGGCACGCATCAGTTCAAAAATCGTGTGCAGCGCGATGGTCTCGGACATCACTGGCACGCCGGACAAACCCAGGCGCGACGCCAGCGGACCGCTGTGGGCGATGCCGCCACGGCCGATGTGCGGATCCTGCGGGCGCAGCCAGACGGTGTAGCCGAAGGTGTTTGCGTACTGCATGGCGCGCAGCAGCACGGTGGTGTCTTCGATCGGCTCTTCCGCCTGCGCGAAACCGATGCAGCCCGCTTCCGTCAGTTCCGCCATTTCCGTCAACGACTGGCCCTTCAGGCCCATCGTCAGCGCACCCAGCGGGTGCACGTGGGCCTTGTTCTGCGTCTTGGCACGGTACTTCAGCATTTCCACCAGGCCTGGCTCATCGAGCACGGGATCGGTGTCAGGGGGGCAGACCAGGCTCGTGACGCCGCCCTGCAGGGCCGCTTGCAGCTCCGATTCCAGGGTCGCCTTGTATTCGTAACCTGGCTCGCGCAGGCGCGCCGACAGGTCGACCAGGCCGGGAGAGACCACCAGGCCGGCCGCGTCAAAGGTCGTATCGGCGGTGAAGCCGGCCGGGGCGCTGCCCACGGCCAGCACCTTGCCGTCGGCGATAAACAGGTCTTGCAAGCCATCGATGCCGTTGGCGGGGTCGATCAGGTGGCCGTTCTTGATATGTAGTGTCGTCATGCTCGCTTACTCGTCCTTGGGCTATCAGCCCTGATTACCAGCCAAAATACTCATCACCGCCATGCGTACGGCGATACCGAACGTCACCTGCGGCAGGATCACCGCCTGCGGACCGTCGGCCACGGCCGAATCGATCTCCACGCCGCGGTTCATCGGACCCGGATGCATGACGATGGCGTCCGGCTTGGCCAGCGCCAGGCGCTCGGGCGTCAGGCCATAGCTCTTGAAGTATTCCTGCGCCGACGGCAGCAGCGCGCCGCTCATGCGTTCATTTTGCAGGCGCAGCATGATGATCACGTCCACGCCCTTCAGACCTTCATCCATGTTGGTGAAGGTGCGCACGCCCATCTGCTCCAGGCCGCCTGGCAGCAGGGTGTGCGGGCCGATGGCGCGCACTTCCGGCACGCCCAGGGTGGTCAGCGCATGGATGTCGGAACGGGCCACGCGGCTGTGCAGGATGTCGCCCACGATGGCCACCGTCAGGTTGGTGAAATCCTTCTTGTAGTGGCGGATCGTGTACATGTCGAGCAAGCCCTGGGTCGGGTGCGCGTGGCGTCCGTCGCCCGCATTGACCACATGGACATGGGGCTGCTTCGTGTCGATCAGGTGCTTGGCGATCAGGTAAGGCGCGCCCGACTGCGCATGGCGCACGACGAACATGTCGGCATGCATGGCCGACAGGTTGTCGATGGTGTCGAGCAGGGACTCGCCCTTGCTGGCCGAAGAAGCCTGGATGTTCAGGTTGATGACGTCGGCTGACAAACGCTTGGAGGCGATTTCGAAGGTGGTGCGGGTGCGCGTGGAGTTTTCAAAGAACAGGTTGAAAACGCTTTTGCCGCGCATTAGCGGCACCTTCTTGACATCGCGGTCGGAAATGCCGACGAACGAGGACGCGGTGTCAAGGATGTGGTTGACGATAGACTTCGGCAAGCCTTCGATAGTCAACAGGTGTTGCAGTTCGCCGTGTTTATTCAGTTGCGGATTAAGCATGGTGGGTGTCTATGGTGAGCGTGAATTTTCCATCGTCGGCTTGCTTCAGGACCAGGGCCTGGCCCGGTTGCACGGCAGTGAAGGCGGCCACGAAATCGGCGGCTACCGGCAACTGGCGTTCACCGCGGTCGACCAGGGCCGCCAGCATGATCTTGGCCGGACGGCCATAGTCGAACAATTCGTTGATGGCCGCGCGCGTGGTGCGGCCCGTGTACAGCACGTCGTCGACCAGCAGGATGGTGGCGCCGGCCACGTCAAAGCTGATTTGCGTCGGCTTGACGTCAGCATGCAGGCCTTTCTGGGCGAAGTCGTCGCGGTAGAACGAGACGTCAAGCACGCCCAGGCGGCCGATCAGGTTCAGGTCGCGCGCCAGGCGTTCGGCCAGCCAGGCGCCGCCCGAATGAATGCCGACGATGGCGACGTTGGGAATGCCCGCCAGGCCGCTCTGCACCTGCTGCAGCAAGTCTGCATACAGGGCCTCGGCGTCGAGTTGGGAAGGATTCGTAGGATGCGGCATAGAGTTCTTAATCATTCAGGAATGGAGGCTAAGGTCAGATTAATAATTCGCGTCAAAATACTGCTGCAGGATGATGGCGGCGGCACGGTCGTCGATCACCTCACCGCGCTTGGCGGCAATCACGGCCGAGGAATAGCGCTCGTCAACCAGTTCCACGGGCAGGTTGAAGCGGCCGTGCATCTGATTGGCGAAACGCCGGCAGCGCGCGCTCATCTCGTGTTCCGTGCCATCGGGATGGCTGGGCAGCCCTACCACGATACGGCTTGCGCCCCATTCCCTGATCAGGCTGGCAATGGCGGCGAACTTCGGTTCATTCGCCGTCTCCGTGATCACGCTGAGTGGTTTGGCCTGGCAAATCATGGTATTGCCGATGGCTACGCCAATGCGCTTCAACCCGAAATCGAAGGCGAGGATGGTGTCGATGGCGTCGCCGCTCATGCGTGGCCAGCCTCGCTCGCCAGCATGAGGGGGTCGATGCCCAGCAATTTGATGGCGGCCACGTAGCGCTGCTCGATGGGGAAATCGAACAGGATGTCGGCTGAGGCGCCCACCGTCAGCCAGCCGTTGCGGCCGATCTCGTCTTCCAGCTGGCCCGGGCTCCAGCCCGAATAGCCGATCGAAACGAGCATGCGCTCGGGGCCATCGCCGTTGGCGACGGCCTCGAGCACGTCGATCGAAGTAGTAAACGCGATTTCATCGGTCACCGTCAGCGACGAGGAGTAACGCGCGCCCGGCGTATGCAGCACGAAGCCGCGATCGTCCTGCACCGGTCCGCCAAACATGATCGGCTCATTGATGATGGGCGTGTCGCTGCCGGCCGCCAGTTTCAGGTCGATACGCTCGAACAGCACTTCCATGGTCATGTCGGTGGGTTTGTTGATGACGACGCCAAGCACGCCGTTTTCATTGTGCTCGCAAACGTACACAACCGTCCCGCCGAAGATGGGGTCTTGCATCGCCGGCATCGCAATCAGGAAATGGTTGGCCAGATTCAAAGTGGAAGAACCCGTTGCGGCCGGTTCCCCGACACCCTGCATCAATCGATGTCCTGGTAGAGTCTGGTCGATTTTACTCTTCTTCATACGCGATGCTCTCTCTGTGGGCTTGCTGGCAAGTCTCGCTTACCCCTGCTGTCATACGCCGGACTGACCACGCGGCGCGGCACTGGTGGCCGCGCGACGCTGTGATGCCGGACGCTATTATTGTTGTAAATTCAATTATAAAAGTTCGCTTTGCGTGTTGCGGCACATCAGTTCAAAGCCCGATTATCGGCTCTGCTCCTTCCATTGCAACATCATTGTAAAATTGACCGCAAAATGGTTGTCGCACGCGAAACACGGTGAACATACCCGGTAGTTTACACTGAATTGCCATCGCAGCGACGTCGAAGGCATGACGCGAGCGGCCATAAAGCCGCTTGAACGGCGAAAAACCGACTATTTTTGACCCTAAACACAGAAAATAATGACGATTAAGACTTCCCTGGTATGGTTCCGGCGCGATTTGCGCGCATTTGACCATGCTGCGCTGCATCACGCCCTGCGCCAGAGTCAGGCCGTGCATTGTGTATTCATCTACGACACAAGCATCCTGGCCGCCTTGCCGCGGCGCGACCGGCGCGTCGATTTCATCCATGCCAGCGTGGCCGAACTGGCTGCCGAACTGCGCCAGCTGGGTGGCGACCTGATCGTGCTGCACGCGGATGCGGCCCAGGCCATCCCGCGTCTGGCCGCCGAACTGCAGGCGGACGCCGTCTTTGCCAACCACGACTACGAACCGCAAGCCATCGCCCGGGACGCAGCCGTGGCTGCCGCGCTGACCGCCGACGCGCGCCTGTGGTTCAGCTTCAAGGACCAGGTGATCTTTGAAAAGGACGAGGTGCTGACGCTCTCGGCCAAGCCTTACACCGTCTACACGCCGTACAAGAATGCGTGGCTGAAGAAAATGCGCGCCGAACCGGCCTGCCTGGCGCCGTTCGCCATCGAGCCGCACGCGGCCAGCCTGGCGCCGCCGCGCGCCGGGACACCCGCATCGTTGCCCACCCTGGCAGAGCTGGGCTTCGAGGCCAGCAACCTGGCCGACCTGGCGATTCCGACCGGCATGTCCGGCGCCAGCAAGCTGTTCGAGGACTTCCTGCCGCGCGCAGCGCGCTATGACGTGGCGCGCGACTTTCCCGCCCTGAAGGGGCCGTCCTACCTGTCCATGCATCTGCGCTTCGGTACCGTCTCGCTGCGCTACCTGGTGCGCACCATCGTCGACCTGATGGATCGGGGCGGCGGCGGCGATGGCGCGCCCGTGTGGCTGGCAGAGCTGATCTGGCGCGACTTCTACGCCATGATCCTGTACCAGAACCCGCACGTGGAAGGCGGCGCCTTCAAGCCGGCCTATGACGCCATCGCCTGGCAGACAGGGCCGGAGGCCGACGCCAGATTCGCGGCCTGGTGCGAAGGACGCACTGGCTATCCGCTGGTCGACGCGGCCATGGCGCAGCTGAACCAGACCGGCTATATGCACAACCGCCTGCGCATGGTCACGGCCTGCTTTCTGATCAAGGATCTGGGCATCGACTGGCGCCGCGGCGAAGCGTATTTCGCGCTACACCTGAACGACTTCGACCTGGCATCGAACAACGGCGGCTGGCAGTGGGCCTCGTCGTCCGGCTGCGACGCCCAGCCCTACTTCCGCATTTTCAACCCGATCACGCAATCGGAAAAATTCGATGCTGGCGGCCGCTTCATCCGCCGCTACCTGCCGCAACTGAAGGCGCTGGGCGACAAGGAAATCCACGCGCCATGGCTGGTGCCGCGCATGCTGCTCGAACAGAAAAACATCGTGCTGGGACGCGACTATCCGCATCCCATCGTGCAGCACGACGAAGCGCGCAAGGAGACCCTGGAACGCTATGCGGTAGTCAAGGCGGTAGCGTAGATCAGGCACCCGCCAGCAGGCACTCCACCTCGGCCAGCAGCTCATCTTCCTGGAACGGCTTGCCGAAATAAGCATTCACGCCCAGTTCAAAGGCATGCGTGCGGTGCTTGTCAGCGCTGCGCGAGGTGATCATGATGACGGGAATGGCGCGTGTTTTTTCATCGCTGCGCACATTGCGCGTCAGGTCAAAGCCGTCCATGCGCGGCATTTCCACATCGACCAGCAGCAGCGCCGGCAGGGTCTCCGCTTCCAGTGCGTGCAGCTGCTCCAGCGCATCGACACCGTCTTTGGCCAGCAGCACCTGATAGCCTTCGCGTTCAAACAGACGCTGCATCACGCGACGCACGGTCAGAGAATCGTCGACCACCATGACGCAGGCGCGCGGCGCGGCCAGCCCGCTGGCGGCGCTCCGCTGTGCGCTGCTCGCCAGCACGTATTGCGACAGCAGTTCGGGGTGATGCTCCAGGTGCTGCGCCAGGGCCACCGGGTTCAGGATCAGCACGATGTCGCCCGTGCCCAGCACCGTGGCGCCGGCAATGCCCGGCATGCGCGCCAGTTGCGGCCCCACATGCTTGACCACCACCTCGCGGTTGCCCAGCACATCGTCGACCTGCAGCGCCAGCCTGTCGTTGCCATTTCTCAGCAGCAGCACGGGCACGTAACGCTGCACGGCCTGCGCCGCTGGCGTCTCGCCCAGCATGGACGAGAGGTGATGCAGCGCCAGCGCCTGTCCGTGCGACTCGATGCAGCCGGCTGCCTGCACCTGCTCCAGCTGCTCGCCCTTCAGGTGCAGCACCTGCTCGACCAGCACAGATGGCAAGGCATAGGTCTTGCCGTGTGCCGCCAGCAGCACCACTTGCGTGACGGCCAGGGTCAGCGGCAGGTGGATGGTGAAGCGCATACCCTGGCCCGCCTGCGTCAGCGTTTCCACGCGCCCGCCCAGGGCCAGCGCTTCGGAGCGCACGATGTCCATGCCAAAACCGCGCCCAGCCAGTTCCGTCAGGCTATCGGCGGTGGAAAATCCCGGCGTAAAAATCAGCTCGGCCGCCTGCGCGTCGCTCAACTGCGCGTCCGGCGCCAGCAGGCCGGCGCCGTGCGCCTTGGCGCGGATGCGCTCCAGGTCCAGGCCCCCGCCATCGTCGGAAAAGGCGATCTCCACTTCATTTCCCTGCTGGCTCACCTGCACCAGCAGCTCGCCCGTTTCGCTCTTGCCCGCCGCCAGGCGCGCGTGGCGCGGCTCGACGCCGTGCACGATGGCGTTGCGCAGCAGGTGCTCAAACGGCGCCGCCATGCGTTCAAGCACGCTGCGGTCGATCTCCACGCCGCCGCCGCGGATATCGAGGTTGACCCGCTTGTCGACTTCCTTGGCGCTTTGCCGCGCCACGCGAAACAGCCGTTCGGCGATGCTGGCAAACGGCACCATGCGGACCTGCATCAGGTCGCGCTGCAGTTCGCGCGTCAGGCGCGCCTGCAGCACCAGGTCGTCCGTCACCGCGTCGACGCTGTGACTGAGGTTCTCATGGAAAGACGCCACATCGTTGACGCTTTCGGCCATCATCCGCGTCAGTTCCTGCAGGCGCGTAAAGCGGTCGAATTCGAGCGGATCGAAATCGCGTTCGCTGCCCACGGCCATGCGCGAGGCGATCTGCGACTCGGCCTGCATTTCCACTTCGCGCAACTGGCGCCGCAGGCGCTGTAAATTATCGGAAAACTCCGCCAGCGAAGCGCCCAGCACGCCCACTTCATTTTCCATTTTCGAGCGCGTGATCGATACCTCCCCCGCCTGGTTCACCAGGCGGTCGAGAATATCGGCGCGCACGCGCACCAGGGCGGCCTTCGGTTCGGCGGCCGGTGTGTCTTCCATGCCCGGCAAGGGCAGCAAAGGCTGCTGCAACTGTTCGAACAGGTGCAACGCATGGTCGTAATGGGCCAGCAATTCCTCGAACGCCTGCGGCGTGGCTGTGCCGGCATGCAGCATGTTTTCGATATGCGTTTCAATTTCATGCGCATGCTGGCCCAGGCGCATGGCGCCCGCCATGCGCGCGCTGCCCTTGACCGTATGCAGGGTGCGCAACAGCATCTGAGCCTGACCGTTGTCGTGCGGGTGCTGCTGCCAGCTGCGCAGCGCCTCGCCGATCTGCGGCAGCAAATCGGCGCCTTCCTCCAGGAAGACGGACAACAGATCGAGATCGAGTTCATCGCTGATGCCGGCGCTGGCGGCAAGCAGCGCGGCCGCATCCGCCGGCATGATGGCGGGGACCAGCGCCTCCGGCAGCGCGTGCTCCAATGGCGGCGCGTGCTCGAAGCCGGCGTCGAACAGGTCATCGCTGGCGCCAATGTGCAGTTCTGGCGCGGCTGGCGGCGAGGACGCCGCCTCGCCGACAATGCTCGCATACGTTGCCTCGAACAAGGTATCGAGCTGCGAAACAGGAACCTCGGCCGACGCCTCGGCGGCAGGCACCGGCATGCCGACGATGCTGGCGTAGGCGGCGGCAAACAGGGAGTCCAGCTGCGCACCCCTGCTCTCGCCAGGCATTGCCGTCAAGGTGCGCCACAAGGTATTGAGCGTTTCGACCATGTCCGGCTGCGCTGGAGGCAGGTCGCCCAGCGCGAAAGCCTGCAGCATCTGCGCGATGCGCTGCGTGGCCTGTTCCAGCACGTCGTGCTGCGCATCCTGCAAGCCGGCCAGCGGCGGCACCACGCTTTCTATGGTCGTCTCCAGCGCCAGCGCCAGGTCGCGCAAAGACTGGAAACCCACGGTGCCGGACGTGCCCGCCAGGGTATGCACGGCTTGCAGCGCCTCCGCACTGACGGCGCGCTGCTCATGGCGCCACTCGCCAAAGTCGCGCGTCAGCACGCGCAGTAATTCGTCCGTCTCGGCCAGGTAGATGTTGTACAAGGGCAGGCTGATGCGCAGCTCACCCACGTGTTTCAGGTTATCGTCAGGCGCTTCGTGCACCAACGGTGCAGTCGCTGCGGGAAAACCGATCACATTGCCGTTGCTGCTCACCGGTGCGGCCGCCTTCGCCACCGTCTCGGGTGCGACGGGACGCGGCTTGCGCAGTACGAACGGTCCGCCTTCGCGCACGCGTTCGGCCGCCATCAGCAGCATGCCTGCCTCGCGTTCGCGCCCCGCTCCCCCTTCCAGTTCAGCCACCCATTCGCTGAGCTGGTACCAGCCGTAATTCAACAGGGTAAACAGGTCGTCGCTCGCCGGGCGCGCCTCGGCCAGCCAGGTATTCATGACGCGCTCCATGGCGCCAGCCGCTTCGGCAAACTGCGCCAGGCCGATCATGCGGCTGCTGCCTTTCAAGGTGTGGAAGGAACGGCGCAGCATGGCCAGGTGTTCGCCGCTGGCGGCCTGCTCGCGCGGCAAGGCCAGTGTCGTGTCGACAAAGGCCAGCACTTCGCGCGCCTCGGTGAGGAAGATGTCGAGCATCTCCGCGTCGACTCCGGCCGTCGCCGGCGCCGCCTCGCCGGTAGACGGCACGGCCGGCGGCAAGGCCTGGTCCAGCAGCGGCACGGGTACCGTACCGGTGGCAGCCACCTTCTCAAATGGCAGCGCGCGGAAGCTGCCGGCGGCCGCGTCAAAATGAAAGCGTCCCTTCGCCGCTTGCGCATTGCGGCCCAGCATATCGACAAAAAAACCCAGCGCGCTGACATTTTGCGCGATTTCGTCGAGCGCTGCGGCCGGTGCCTCGCTGGAGGACAGCTGCCGCACTGCCGCATCGATCTGCCGCACGGCGGCGCCGGCATCGTCCTGGTCCAGTCCGGCCAGCTGCTCCTGCAACTGCTGCAGCACCGCTCCCACACCATCAAGGGCGGCGTGCCGCTCCCCGTCCACGTAATACTCGTTGAGCAGTCTTTCCACCTGCCGCAGCCCCGTTTTCATGTCATCGGCCAGCGCAGCAACGGTCTGCCCCTGTTCGATCTGGCGTGACAGCTCACCAGCGGCGGCAGGCGGGGCCTCACCCGCCAGCAGCGCCTGCAGGCGCGCGGCGATGGTTTCCGCATTGCCCGCGAAATCATCGGGCAGGCGGCGCACCTGCTCCAGCCCCGTGTCGGCAAACAGCAGCGCGGTGCCGATTTCCAGCTCCAGAGGGGCACTGCGGCCACTGGCCACGGCCTGCTGCGCCACGGCCGCGCACTGGCGCAGCAAACTGGCCAGGGCCGGCAGCTTCAGCACATCGCTCTGCGCCGCCACCTGGTGCAAGGACTGCTCGAATGCCGCGCCCAGCGCCGGATCGAGGTCAGCTTGCGCCAAACGGCTCCAACTGACCCGCGCCTGCGCCAGGGCCGCGCGTGCGCCGTGCAGCGCATCCTGGTCGACCTGGCCATAACGCCGCGTTTCCACGTCGTCGGCCACCAGGTCATCGAGCGCGAAAGCGGCGCGCAGCTGAAGCGCCGCCGGCGTCGGTTCGGCTGCCGCGGCGATAAAGAACAGCGCATCGCGCAGCATCGCCTCGGGCAGGCTCCCCGCGCCCTGCGCCAGGCGCCGCAATTGCAAGTTAATCAGGCCAAACAGCTGCTTGGCGTACAGGCCATGCGCGCCCTGCCCGCTGGCGGCCAGTTCGGCGAACGCCTGCATGACGAACCAGAAGGTGCGCGCCGGCGCTTCCTGCTGTGCATCGGCCACCAGGGTCAGGGTTTCGTGCAGGGCAGCGGCATGCTGGCGTTGCGCGCCGGCGTCTGCCGCCTTCAGGAAGGGCAGCAGGGATTTTTCAAAGCGGCCGCGCCAGGCTGGATAGTCCGCCACGCAAGGCGTGTCGGACAGCGCGATGGCATGCCCTTCCAGCATGGCGGCGGGCGGGAAAAACAGGTCTGCCGGGTGGATGCGCTCCGCGCCGAGCATGGCCTGCAGGGCGCGATAATAGGGGAACAAACGGGTGGGCTGCGGCGGCGTGCCGGCTACCAGGTCTTCCAGGTATTCGATGAGGGCCAGATACAGCTCGGCGACGACCTGCGCATGGTCCACCGTGTATTCCAGGCTGCCGTCGCGAAAGCGCGCCAGCGCCTGTTCCGCACTGGCCGTCAACAGGCTGGCGCCGGCCACGTCGACCATCACCAGAGCGCCATGCGCCTGGTGCAGGTGGGAACGCGCATGCTGCAACGCCGTGGCGCGCTCCTCGCGCGCGCGGCCACCCGCCTCGAACAGGGCTGTTTTCGAGCGGCCCAGCGCTTCGCGGATCTCCACCATCACCCACGACAGGGGTTCGCTGTCGAACGACTTGGACTGCTGCGGACTATCAGGTGTGCTCATGCATGCCTCGGTAAAGAAATCTTAGCGCAAAAATCGGTACGCACAATGCGCCGCGCCATCGCCTGGCGCGGCGTTCAGGCGGCGACGCGGAAGCGCGACACCGAGTTTTTCAGTTCCTGCGCCAGCATTGACAGCTTGTGGATCGACTGCGCCGTTTGCTGCGTGCCATCCTGGGTCTGCTCCGTCACGCTCAGGATATGCTGGATATTCAGTGCCACGCCGCTGGCCGAGCCGGCCTGCGTGCCGGTAGCGAACGAAATGCCCTGGATCAGCTCGGCCAGGTGCTTCGACACCTGGCTGATGTCATTCAGCGCGGCGCCGGCCGCGTCGGACAGGCGCGCACCCTCGACCACGCCTTGCGTCGATTTTTCCATCGCCCTTGTCGCGTCCTGGGTGTCGGCCTGGATGGTGCGCACCAGCGCGCCGATCTGCTTGGCGGCGGCGGCCGAGCGTTCGGCCAGGCGCTGCACTTCCTCGGCGACGACGGAAAAGCCGCGTCCCGCCTCGCCGGCCGATGCGGCCTGGATGGCCGCGTTCAGCGCCAGCACGTTCGTCTGCTCGGTGATGTCGGAAATGAGCTCCGTGATTTCGCCGATTTCCTGCGACGATTCACCCAGGCGCTTGATGCGCTTGGAGGTGTCCTGGATCTGCTCGCGGATTTCATGCATGCCCTTGATCGCATTTTCCACCGCCGTCGAGCCCTGCAGCGCAGCCGCCACCGACTGGCGCGCCACGTCAGCCGAGACACTGGCCGATTTCGACACGTCGGTAATCGCGTTGGCCATCTTCACCACGGTCGCGCTGGCGTCGAGTATCTCCCGCGACTGCTGCTGCGACGCGATCAGAAGCTTGCTGGAGATGCTTTGCGCCTGCGTCGAGGCGCGGTTCACCTGCTCGGCCGTGGCCGTCACCCGTCCCACCAGGCCGCGCAATTCCTCGACCGTGTAGTTGACGGAATCGGCGATGGCGCCCGTGATGTCTTCCGACACCGTCGCCTGCACCGTCAGGTCGCCATCGGCCACTTTCTGCAACTCGTTCATCAGGCGCAGGATGGCCGCCTGGTTCAGGTCATTCTGCGCCTTGGCCTGCTCTTCCTTCTCCTGCGACAGCAGGCGCTGTATTTCCGCTTCCTGGCGGCGACGCTCCGCATCGCGCGTGCGGTTGATGGAATCCTGCAACAGCACACGGCCGATGCCGGCCGCCGCGATCAGGGTCAGCACCACGCCGGCCACCATCAGCCAGAATTCCACGCCCAGCGATTCCTGATTGGCGTGATACATCTGCTGCAACAGGGTCAGGCGCTGGCGCAGGTCTTCGTTCTCGTTGAAAATCAGCTGTTCCGCGCTTTTCGCCGAACTGAATTTATCCAGGCGGTCGAGGATGGACGACACCAGCTTCTGGTAGGCGTCAAAACTGGTCTTCAGCGCCACCAGGCGCTCGCGCAGTTCGGCGTCGCGCGTGGGCGCCAGCTGCAGCGACACGCTGCCATTGAGCAGGCCCTCGACGGCAGCGCGGAAATACGTGGTGTCGCGTCCCAGCGAAAACGCCGTTTCCGAGCTGATGCTGCCGGAGGCAAGGAACTCGCTGGCGCTGCGGCTCATGCGCTGGGTCAGCATCATCAGCCGGCCGACGACGGCCAGGTCGCGGCCATTGCCGCCCCGCTGCACCTTCAAGGCGGCGATTTCCTCCGTCTGCGCCAGCAGCGCGGGCGACAGCGCGTTCAATTGCTGCAAGGTCTTGTCGAATTCGCCCAGTTCCGTCTTCAGGCGCAGGATGGTGCTGGCGGCGCGGTCGCTGCTGGCCCACTTCTTGCGGGCGTCGGCCACCGCCGCCAGCAAGCCGGAACGCGATTCGCCGATGTCGCGCCCATGATAAGTCCCGCCGCGCAGCATCAGGCGGAAATCCTGGTTCAGCTCATTGCGGCTTTCCTCGAGCTGGCGGAAGGCTTCCGGATTGCCCTGCACCGCGTTCGGCGTGGCCTTGCCGATGCGCTGCGAGTGCATCAGCGCATCGCTGGCCAGCTGCGTCTGCGCCGAGGCGATATTGCCGCTGCGCGTGTTCAGGCCGACGAACAACAGGCTGGCGGCCAGGCTCAGGGCCATTACCGTCGACAGGATGCTCAATTGTTTTTGCAGCGGCAAGTGGCCGATCAGCGGCAACTTCAAGTCGCTCGCCGGCGCGCTGGCCAGCGACTTGCGCCGTCCCAGCGCGTCGCGCAGGCGCAGCGGCAGGTCATCCGGCAGCGCGACATCGGCCAGGCCGCTGTCCGCTTCGGGCAGGCTGGCCGCCAGGATAGGGGAATGGGCACCCATCAGAAAATGTCCTTGTGTGCGGGGGCGCCGCCGAAGCCGGCGTCCAGGAAGCGCTCCGACTGCACCAGTTGCGCCAGGTCCAGGCGTAGCCACTGCTGCCCTTCGCTGTCGCACAATGCCTGCGCCGCCCACGGCAACGCATCGTGCAGCGACATGGCTTGCATGCCGCGCTGCTGGCGCAAACCCAGCACGCGTTCGACCAGCAGCGCGCAATTCATGCCCAGGCGGGGAGAAAAAGTGATGATGCGGCTGTCGCCGCCTGCCGCGCAGGCGGGTTCGCCCATGTAGCGGGCCAGGTCGATGACGGCCGTCAGGCGTCCGCGCATGGCCAACAGGCCCAGGTACCAGTCCTGCGCCAGCGGCACGCCCTGGATCTGCAAACCGGCGGGAATGACGATCTCACCGAGCTGCGTCAGGTCCAGCAGACAACGCCGGCCACCGAGCATCACGCCCAGCTCCTTGCGGGCCGCCAGTGCGCCGCTGCGCGCGGCCTGCACGCGTTCGATCAATTGCAGCTGGTACTGACGCAAGCGCCCCTGCCGGCGTGCCGCGTCGAAAGTCGGCAGGACGGCGGCAGGCGGAAAAGCCGATGTGGGCACGCCATTGCCAGGCATCGTGCGCATTGCCTAGGACAGCGCCGCGATCTTCGCCAGCAGATCGGCTTCGACCACCGGCTTGACCAGGTAATCGCGCGCGCCCTGGCGCAGACCCCAGATGCGGTCCGTTTCCTGGCTCTTGCTGGAACAGATAATCACCGGCACATCCTGCAGCTCGGGATCGCGCGCGATCGCGCGCGTGATCTGGAAGCCATTCGCACCTGGCATCACCACATCCATCAGGATCAGGTCGGGCCTGGCCTGCTTCAGTTGCGCCAGCGCGTCGGCGCCGTCTTGCGCCGTCAGCACGGCGTAACCGGCACGCACCAGCATCTCGCTCAGGTAATAACGTTCTGTCGGCGAGTCATCGACGATCAGAATTGTGTGTATGGCCATGTGTTTGTTTACTTCCTTGCTGCGTTGTATACATCATACTAAAAACGGCTGGCCAGGTGCTGCCGCACGGCCGCCAGCAGCGCCTCCGGCGCCAGCGGCTTGGCCAGACAGGCGCTGGCGCCGGCCATGACGCCGCGCGCCCGGTCGAACAAGCCCTCCTTCGACGACAGCATCAGCACCGGCGTGGCATGGAACGCCGCGCTGGCCTTGATCAGCGCACATGTACGATAGCCATCGAGGCGCGGCATCAGGATGTCGCACACGATCAGCGCCGGGCGGCAATCTCCAACCTTGGCCAGCGCATCGAAACCGTTTTCCGCCACCACCACGCCATAGCCGGCCTCACGCAGGACTTTTTCGGCCGCGCTGCGCACGGTGGCGCTGTCGTCGATGACCAGGATCGTGATGCCGGCGCACGCGATATCGGACGATGCCTCGGGCAGTAGCGGACTCGTCATTTGATTTTTCGGCAATCTTTCATACCATAGCACATGCTACCGCTACGCCAGCGTGCGGCAGGCACATGCCAATTGATCAGGATTAATTAAATTTCAAATGGCCACCATCTCGAAATCATCCTTGCGCGCCCCGCATTCCGGGCAGGTCCAGTTCATCGGAACATCGGCCCAACGCGTGCCTGGAGCGATGTCTTCGTCGGGCAGGCCGGCCGCTTCATCATAAACCCAGCCGCAAATAAGACACATCCACGTTTGGAATTGCTGCGTTGTTTCGTTGCTACTCACGTTCTGCCACCCTTCAATCAAGTAAAATGCTGAATTAGGTATCTTAATCTACCCGCCGTGCAAAACCAAACTTCTCCCCTCATATTAAGCTTCGGCGTGTCCGATCCGGTCGGCGCCATCGGCATCCAGGCCGACCTGGCCACGTTTTCAGCCTTCGGCTGCCATGGCCTGTCCGTCACCACGGGTCTCCTGATCAGTGATACGGCGCGCGTGGAAGACGTGCAGGCGATCGACCCGGACTGGGTCTCCGACCAGGCGCGCGTGCTGCTGGAAGACATGTCCGTCTCGGCCATCAAGATCGGCGCCCTGGGCAGCGTGGAAAACGTCACGGCCATCGCCGAAATCGTCTCCGACTATCCGAACGTGCCGCTGATCCTCGATCCCTTCATTTCGGCGCTGCCGGAACAGGGCATGGACGACGAGGACATCCTCACGGCAGTGCGCCAGCTCCTGATCCCGCAAACGACCTTGCTGGTGCTCTCGCCGGTGGAACTGGAGCGCCTGGCCGAGACCTGGCGCGACGCCGATCCGGACGACACCCTGCAGAACGACGTCGATTACCTGGTGGCGCTAGGCTGCGAATACGTGCTCGTCACCGGCATGCCGGCCGACGCCAGCAAGTCGGGCACGGGCGAAGGCAAGCTGCGCGCCAACACCCTGTTCGGCGAGGATGGCGTGGTGCGCCACGATGAGTGGCGCCACCTGCCCGGCATCTTCAACGGCGCCGGCAGCACCCTGTCGGCGGCCGCCACCGCCTTGCTGGCCCTGGCGGAGAATGAAGACGATGTGCCGCAAGTCGTGGTGGCGGCGCAGGAATTCACCACCGGCGCGCTGGCGCATGCGCAGCGCCACGGCATGGGCAAGCTGGTGCCGAACCGGCTGTTCCAGCTGCAGCGCCAGCGCGGCGCCCAGTAATCCCGTCCAGACAAATACAGACGACTCAGACAACGATCCACTTTCAAGGCACGATTATCATGACGACGACTTCCCAGAACGACATCCTGTTTACCCGCGCGCAAAAAACCACGCCAGGCGGCGTCAATTCGCCCGTGCGCGCCTTCCGCTCCGTGGGCGGCACGCCGCGCTTCATCACGCGCGCCGAAGGCCCGTACTTCTGGGACGCGGACGGCAAGCGCTATATCGACTATATCGGCTCGTGGGGTCCGGCCATCGTCGGCCACGCCCACTCTGAAGTCGTGAAAGCGGTGCAGGATGCGGCGGCACTGGGCCTGTCTTTCGGCGCGCCGACGGAAGGCGAAGTGCTGATGGCCGAGGAAATTACCCGTCTGGTGCCGTCGATCGAGCAGGTACGCCTGGTCTCGTCGGGCACGGAAGCGACCATGAGCACCCTGCGCCTGGCGCGCGGCGCCACGGGACGCGACAAGATCGTCAAGTTCGAAGGCTGCTACCACGGCCACGCCGATTCCCTGCTGGTCAAGGCCGGCAGTGGTCTGCTCACCTTCGGCAATCCGACCTCGGCCGGCGTACCGGAAGACTTCGTCAAGCACACCATGGTGCTTGACTATAACAACGTGGAACAGCTGAAAGACGCCTTCGACAGCTTTGGCGCGGAAATTGCCTGCGTCATCGTCGAGCCTGTGGCCGGCAACATGAACCTGGTGAAAGCCACCCCGGAATTCCTGCAGGCCATGCGCGAATTGTGCACGCAGCACGGCGCCCTGCTCATTTTCGATGAAGTCATGTGCGGCTTCCGCGTGGCTCTGGGCGGCGCGCAGGCGCTGTACGGCATCAAGCCCGACCTTACGGCCCTGGGCAAGGTGATCGGCGGCGGCATGCCGGTGGCGGCCTTCGGCGGCAGCGCCGCGCTGATGCACCATATGGCGCCGCTGGGCGCCGTCTACCAGGCCGGCACCCTGTCCGGCAACCCGGTGGCCGTCGCGGCCGGCATGACGACGCTGAAACTGATCCAGCAGCCTGGCTTCTACGCGCAGCTGGGCGCCACGGCCAAGCGCCTGGCCGACGGCCTGACCGCCGCCGCAAAGGAAGCAGGCGTGGTCTTCTGCGCCGATTCCATCGGCGGCATGTTCGGCATCTATTTCAGCGAAACGCCGCCGACCAGCTACGCGGAAATGATGGCCGGCGACCGCAGCAAGTTCAATGCCTTCTTCCACGCCATGCTCGATGAAGGCGTATACTTCGCGCCGGCCGCCTTCGAGGCCGGCTTCGTCTCGGCGCAGCACGACGATGCCGTCATCGACGCCACCATCGCCGCTGCGCGCAAGGTTTTCGCCACCCTGGCGTAAGGTACACACCTGACAAAACCTACTGCGCGTCGCGCTTTGCGGCCGGCGATGCTCACCGTACTAAAGTACGGTTGCGCTTCTCGGCCACAAATCACTGCCGCTCGCTGCGGTTTTGTCAGGTGTCGTTACACTGTAGCGCCTTGTAGCAGTTCCGCCACCAGCGCTGGCAGGCTGCCCATGTCGCCAAAGACCAGCTGCGCGCCGGCCGCCTTCAGGCGCGCCTCCTGGCCGGGGGCGATATGTCCGCCGCCGATGAATCCCAAGACCGTCATGCCCGCCGCCACGGCCGCCGTCACGCCCGTGACGCTGTCCTCCAGCACCAGGCACTGGCCAGGCGGCACGCCGAAGGCGCTTGCTGCCGCCAGGTAGACGCCAGGATGCGGCTTGGCGTGGCCGACCAGGTCCGGTGTAAACACGCGGCTCTGGAACAGCGGCGCCATGCCCGTGCGTTCGAGCGACGACAGCACGCGCGCGCTGACACTGTTCGACGCCACAGCCTTGGGCAGCGGGATCGCCGCCAGCGCCTGCGCCACGCCGGGCACGGCGCGCAGTTGCGCATCGCAGGCCGCATCGACGGCATTGCCGATGGCCATGATTTCGTCGGCCGGCAATTGCGATAAACCCAATTCCTTGTAGATATCCTGCATCAGCGGCACCAGGCGCTGGCCCAGGCGCGGCTCGATCAAGCCTTGCAGGGTGACGCCCTCGGGCAGGTTCTGCAGGCGCGGCCCCAGCAATTCCAGCAGCGCCTGCAGGGCCACGGCCTCGCTGTCGACCAGCACGCCGTCGCAGTCGCTGATCAGGTGGGTAAAGCGCGGTGGGGCGGTAGCGGTATCAGGCATGAAATCTCCAGAAGTACAACAGTGGCGGAAAATGCGGCGGCCAGCCGACAAGACTGGCAGCGCAACGATCATAGGTGGAACAGGCGGACGCTGCTACGCAAAAAACGCATCAATGACGATACTTTTCTGCAAAAGACAGCCAGCGGGGTACAGCATGGCGCAATGCAGGCAACGTAGATACCAATTCAATACCACGCAATACCAGTGATTATCGCCGATTTTTGAAATTGCTGCGTCCGCCTTGAAATCCGGGGAGGTCCGGTGGCGGCGCCGGGATGCGAACCCGTCCCGGCGCCGATGGATTATTTCAGCCAGCCACGGTGGCGGAAGTACAGGAAGGGCGCGATGGCGCTGGTGATCATCAGGCCCCAGGCCCACGGATAGCCGAACGACCATTCCAGTTCCGGCATCAGCTTGAAGTTCATGCCGTACACGCTGGCGATCAGGGTCGGCGGCAGGAAGGCCACGCTGGCCACCGAGAAGATCTTGATGATCTTGTTCTGGTTGATGTTGATGAAGCCGACGGTGGCGTCCATCAGGAAGTTGATCTTGTCGAAAAGGAAAGATGTGTGACCATCGAGCGATTCGATGTCGCGCAAGATCTGTCGCGCTTCCTCGAACTGCTCGGAATTGAGCAAGCGGCCACGCATCAGAAAGCTCACGGCGCGGCGCGTATCCATCATGTTGCGGCGGATACGGCCGTTCAAATCTTCCTCGTGGGCAATCGCGTTCAGCGCTTCGGCCGCGTGCGCATCGGTAAATTCCTTTTGCAGCACGCGCGTGCTGACTTCTTCCAGGTTCTGGTAGATGCCTTCAAGCACATCGGCCGAATATTCGGCATCGGTGGCGTACAGGTCCAGCAGCACGTCCATGTAGTCGGCAATCGATCCTGGCCGCGAGCGGGCGCGCATGCGCACCAGGCGGAACACGGGCAGGTCGTCCGTATGCATGGAAAACAAAATCTTGCGGGCAAGAATGAACGCCACGGTGATGACGCGCGACGGCCCGTCGTCTTCTTCGCGCAAAAAATCCGTGCGCAGATGCAAGTCGCCGTTTTCCGCTTCGTAATAGCGGGCCGACGCTTCGATATCCTTGACTTCGTCTTCGCCCGGCAGGGTCACGTTGTAGATGGCCTTGACCCAGGCCCGTTCGTCATCGGTGGGGTCGGTCAGGTCGACCCAGACCGGTTCGGCGTTTTCGAGGTCTGCGCGGCTGTCGATCGGCACCTGGTTGAGCCGGCCATTCTGTAATACAAAAACATTGATCATGCGCGCTCTCAGCCGGATGTTAGGTTATCGTGATGTGCTGGCGCTGGCGCCAAAAATGAAAACAGCGCAAGTGTACCCGCAAAGCCCTTTTCACGACCACCCCTCGCCACCGCTTTTTCACGGAAATTGTGTGTCGCTGCACCAAGGGGATCGATTAAGATGCCACATCGCAATAGTGCAAATTAGACATGCTTAATCTTATGCAAAGCAGCACCCGCTGGCGTCAAGGCAGTTCGGCCGCCCCCATGCGGCGCAGGATGACACTGGTGCGCCGGTTCAGGTAACCCGTATCGCGGTGACGGTCGTAAAAACGGGGATTCGGCAGCATCACGGCCAGTTTCGCCGCCTGCGCCGCGCTCAGGCTTGCCGCGCTCACATGGTAATAGTGGCGGGCGGCCGCCTCGGCGCCGAAGATGCCCGTGCCAAATTCCACCACATTCAGGTAAATCTCGAAAATGCGCTGCTTCTCCATCAGGCTTTCCAGCATGTAGGTAATGATCAGTTCCTGGCCCTTGCGCACATAACTGCGCGAACCGGACAGGAACAGATTCTTCGCCAGTTGCTGCGTGATGGTGGAACCACCGGCCACGACCTTCTGCTTTTTGCTGTTTTTT
Source organism: Janthinobacterium sp. GW458P (assembly GCF_002127585.1). Lineage (GTDB taxonomy): Bacteria > Pseudomonadota > Gammaproteobacteria > Burkholderiales > Burkholderiaceae_D > Janthinobacterium. The sequence continues at coordinate 232,797 of NZ_NEGZ01000001.1, read as the reverse complement.
TCATATGCCTTTTGCAAGGCCTCCCAGTCCACGCCTTCGTGCTCGGAAAAATTCGCGTCTTCCGAGGCGATGATGGCCCGCTTTAAATTATTCGAAATGCGGTTGTACGGCACCCACATCTGCTGGATGGCGGCATTGGGATTCTTGTCTTGCAAGACGGATAACTGCTCGCGCATGAAGGCCGTACTGGATGGGTTATGGTCGACCCACCACCAGATTTGCAGGAAGAAATACAGTTGTACGACGATAAACGCCAGCACGGGCACGATGAACAGCCACTTGATCCAGCCGTAGCGGCCGCCGCTGCCGCCCTTGCGTTGTCCCTTCTTGCCGCCGCTCACAGGCTGCCCCGCAATTGCGCCAGCAGGTCCCGCGTCTGCGGCCGCACGCCGCGCCACACGTAAAACGCTTCGGCCGCCTGCTCCACCAGCATGCCCAGGCCGTCGCGCACCTGCGCGCCATGTTGGGCGGCAAAGTCCATGAAGACGGTGGGCTGGGCGCCATACATCATGTCCAGCGCCAGGGTGCGGCGGCCGAAGATACCGGGCGGCACAGGCGGCAAGTCGCCCGCCAGGCTGGCCGAGGTGGCGTTGATGACGATATCGAAAACGCCGTCGGGTTGCGTGAAGCCGCCGGCGCGCAGCTGCTCCGGGTGACTCAGCGCATCGGCAAACTGCGCCACCAGCGCCTCGGCCGTGGCCACGGTGCGGTTGGCAATGACGATTTCCTGCGGCCCCTGCTCCAGCAAGGGCAGGATCACGCCGCGCGCCGCGCCGCCCGCCCCCAGCAACAGGACGCGCTTGCCGGCGACGGCGACAGCCGCGTTGCGCACGATGTCCGCCACCAGGCCGGCGCCATCGGTATTATCGCCAAGAATGGTGTCTCCATCAAAACGCAGGGTATTGACGGCGCCGGCGGCCCTAGCCCGCGGCGTCAGGACGGTGGCCAGCGCGCACGCATCGAGTTTGAAGGGCACCGTCACGTTCGCGCCCTTGCCGCCTTCGGCCGCAAAGCTGCGGGCCGCCAGCGCAAAACCGTCGAGCGGCGCCAGCCGGCGTTCATAGACAATGGGCTCGCCCGTTTGCAGGGCGAACGCGGCGTGTATCAAGGGTGACTTGCTGTGGGCAATGGGATTGCCAAATACACAATATTGATCAGGATTAATATTTTGCTTGCTCAATTGCTGCCGCCAGTCAGGTTAGCTTCCATTTTTTCTTCGCGGGTAAACTTGAAACGGGTGATGACGACCCACAGGTCATCCTTGTCGCTCGACAACATATTCGGTGGAAAACGGCCAAACGGCGCCGCGCGGCGCACGATGGCCAGGGCAGCCGCATCCAGCGCGGGATTGCCGGAGCTGCGCTCGACGCGGGCGCCGCCCTCTTTCTGGTAAATCGTGCCATCCTGGAAAATCGGAATGTACACGACCAGCTCGCCATACATCTTGCGGCCATTCTTTTGCGGAAAATTCAGCGTGCCGATTTCCTCGATGCGCTTTTGCAGGGTCTTGTAATACATGGCATAGCCGACTTCCTGCGTGCTGGGCGTAATGAAAGTCTTGCGCGGACGCTTGTTCTGATCTTCCACGGTCTGGCTGATCTCGGCCGCCATGCGCGCGATGGCCTTGCTGCTTTCCATCAGGTCCGAACCGCTGGCCAGGGGATTGGGCTTGTCCTTTTCCGTGACGGGCGCGGCACTGTAAGGCGTCGGTTTGGCCGCCTGCGTCAGCAACTCCTGCTGTTTCTGTTCGAGTTCGGCGATGCGCCGGGCGCTGGCCTTGACGCTCTCGCCCTCTTCCACCTTGCGCATGTCGGGCAAGGGAGATTTGGCGCGACCCTTGTCGGCCTGGCCACCGCCATCGAGGCTGGCTTGCGCCAGCGCGTCAGCCTTCAGCGGCTTGTTCGCATGCTTGGCATTGACGAGGATCACTTCCAGGCCCGGATCCGTGGCCACGGCCCGCTGCGGGGCCGGGGCGACAAAATGCATCGCCAGCAAGGCGCCGTGCGCCAGCAGCGATACCGCCACGGCGATCATCAGGAAACGATTCTCTCGGAAAGACTTCACGCGCAACCCAGTTCGCAACAAGCACAAGATACAAGATGGCTGAATTCTACGTCAAAGGGCGGCGCTGGAAACAGTTTTAGTCCCGTTTTTCGCGCCGCCCCGCGGCCTTACTTGACCTCGGGCTCGCTGACCACGTCTTCGCTGGCCAGTTCCGCCACTTCCGCGTCGGCGTCGCTGACCTGGTTCGCCGCTTGCGGCGACGCTTCGGCCGCGACTTCTCCCTCGTCGTCGCCTTCGTCGCCCGCGTCTTCCTCGTAATCGAGCTCGGCGTCGGCCGCCACGTCGGGCACGGCGGCGATTTCCAGCAGGCGCGCTTCAATGCTCAGGTCGACTTCATCCCAGCGCAGCAAGTCCAGTTTCACCTGGGCGCCGCGCGCCACCGATGGCATGCCCGGCAGCTTGATGACCAGCGGAATGTCGACCAGGCGCAGGATTTCATCTTTCAGCACGACAGCATCGACCTGGCGCGCGTTTTCCTGATGCAGCCAGCGCAGGCACCAGTAGCGTTCCATGTTCGACTGGAAATCGCCATACGCGGCATAGGCGGCGTCGAACGCCGAGACGATGGCGAACAGGTTCGCGTCGCGCGGCTTGAACGGGGCCACCAGGGGCGCCGTCACGCCATGCTCGGCGCAGGCGATGATTTGCCACTGGTTGACCAGGTCCGTATAGCGGCGCAGGGGCGAGGTGCTCCATGCGTACTGATCCACGCCCAGGCCCTGGTGCGGCGCCGCATGGGTAACCATGCGCACCTGCATCTTTGCCGCCCAGCTATTGCCGCTGCCGCCGCCCTGGCTGCGGTAGATGCCGGGCACGCCGTGGTCGTGCAGCATCTTGCCCCAGGTACTGTTGGCAAAAATCATCAATTCGGCGACGATCTTGTCGAGTGGCGCGCCACGCTTGCGGCGCGCCACGGTAACGATGTCGTTTTCCACATAGAAGTTGAAATCGACGCGGTTGTTCTGTTCCGGCTTCAAGCCAAACGCTTCGCGCTTCTTCATGCGGCCCTGCTCCAGCTGCTGCGCCCATTGCCACAGGATGGCGAAGTCGGCCTTGTGCGGGTATTCTCCCTCGCCGCTGGCAAGGGTTTCCTCGTTGACCAGGTCATCGAGCTGGTTATGGCGCAAATTGCTGGCGATCGGCACCAGTTCGGCGCGCGTCTGCGTACTGACTACCGCCCAGTCCGCTTTCGGGTCCAGGGTGGCGTACAGCGACAGGGCCGGGCACGTCGTGCCTTCGGCCAGCGTGAAAGCATTGACGATTTCGTCCGGCAGCATGGTGATCTTGTCGCCCGGCATGTAGACGGTGGACATGCGCTGGCGCGCCATCTTGTCGATCACGTCTTCCGGACGGATGCCCAGGCCCGGCGCGGCAATGTGAATACCCACTTTCACGGTGCCGTCCGGCAGCGGCTGCACGGAGAAGGCATCGTCGATCTCGGTGGTGGTCACGTCGTCGATCGAGAAAGCGGCCACGTCGGCCAGCGGCAGCTTGGCCGTCACGGACGGTACGGGCACGTTGGGGAAGCCGGCGCCCTTGGGGAAATTCTCGAAGAGGAATTTCGACAGGTGCAAATCTTTCGGTGAAGCAATACCACCGACGGCCAGCATCAGGCGCGCCGGCGTCGTGTGCAATTCCGTGCACGCCGCTTCCAGCGCCTTGTATTCGATGGTGTTCTTGTCCGGCTTGAACAGCAGTTGCAGCACCATGGGCTGCATCGAGGCGGGCAAGCGGTTCTGTTTCAGCTCGTCCACATAGCCTGCCTGCACCAGCGCCTGCTGCTTCTTCTTTTCGATGCCAGCCAGGGCCGCCTTCAGCGACGCTTCCGGCGCCGCCTTGTAGCGGCCGCGGCCCTTCTTGTAGAAATACACGGGCGCCGAATGCAGGGAGAGGATCAGTCCGGCAGCCTCGGCAGGCAGCGGCGCATGGCCGAAATACTCGGCGCCCAGTTCGGCAAAGCCGAATTCGTCTTCGCCCGCCACTTCCCACAGGAAATCGAGATCGATCTCGGCGGCAATGCTCTTGGCCTGCTCCAGCAGCTCGGCCGGGGCCGGCTTTTCATACTGCAGCAGCACATCCTTGATCTTGACCTTGGTGCGCTTGCCGCTGGCCATCTCGACCTGGTAAGCCTCGCCCGCTTGCGACAGGACCGTGCCGACCTTGAAATCGCCGGATTCTTCAAAAAATAGATTCATTGTTATGCTTTGTTTATTAATGTGTCGGTTGCAACGGTGCGAGTGAGCTCAAACACCGCCGGCAGAAATACTTCCGTTACCAGCAGCAATCCTTGATGGCGCTGATACAGGCAGCGCCTGGCAAAAAACAGCGCCTTGTCACTGGTGCGCGTCCCCTCCAGCGCCAGCGCCGCCTGCGCCCGCTGCACCAGCGGGTGCCCGGCGCGCAAGCGGGCAAACTCCAGTGGACCGCGGCGCACCATGCGGTCGCCGAACAGGGTCGTGCCCAGCGAGCGTTCGCCCAGCGCGGAAAACAGGGGCCAGTCCGTGGCCGTCGCCTGCATGGGCACGACGGTATGGCCAAACACGGCCGGCCTATTATCACACCGCAGCAGCACTTCGCGCTCCCACACCCGGCCCGGACGGTGCAGGCCGATGCTGGCCGCCTCGTCGCTCAGGCAACGCGCAGTTTCCTGATGTAAACATTGCACGCGAAAGGCCCGGCTATGCGCTTTCAGCTTGGCCGTCAGCGAACCGCCGCCCGTCAGCCAGTGACGCAAGGCGGGCGGCGCATTGACGGCGTTGACGTGCGCATGCCACTGCGCCTGCCGCAGCGAACCCGGCCTCACCGGCACGGGTCCGTACTGATGCCGCAAAATTCGAGCACGGGCGCCACATAATCGGCAAATTCGCTGATGCCGTGATCGCTGCCCTCGATGACGAGCTGGCGCGCGCCCTGATAATGCGCCACCATGTCGCGGTAGTCGAGCACTTCATCGCCGGTGGCGGCGATCAGGAAGTAACGTTGTGGGTGAGTAATTTTCTCTACGGCAAAGGCAGCCAGTTCGTCCATATACTCGCGCTTGAACTCGAATGGCTTGTCAGAATGGAACTCGGTCGTCACGCCCACATGCTGCTCCAGGTCGATCAGGGGCACGATGGCGGGATTGAGCAATATGGCGCGACAACCAAGCTGCTCGGCCAGCCAGGTGGCGTAATAGCCGCCCAGCGAGGAGCCGATGATCGTCAAGTCGGCTCGCGCCACGTCTTTCACTAATGCCAGGGCCAGCTCGATGGCCAGCTTCGGCGAGGCCGGCAATTGCGGGCACAGCCACTGCGCCTCGCGGCCCAGCGCCTGCATCTGCCCAGCCAGCAGGCGCGACTTCATCGACAGCGGCGACGAGCGGAATCCATGCAGGTACAGAATCATCGGCCCAGCGCCTCCAGCAATTTCTGGTGCACGCCGCCAAAGCCGCCATTGCTCATGACCACGATCTGGTCGCCGGGACGGGCCCCAGCGGCCACGGCGGCTACCAGCACGTCGATTTCTTCATACGCGCTGGCAATCTTGCCCAGCGGTGCCAGCGCCTCGCCCAGGCTCCAGCCCAGCGCGGCCTGGCTGCCGTAACCGAAGACCAGGTCCGCGTCCTTCAGGCTGCCCGGCAGCGCATCTTTCATGGCGCCCAGCTTCATGGTGTTCGAACGCGGCTCCAGCACGGCCAGGATGCGGCCCGTCTTGCCTATCTTCTGGCGCAAGCCGCCGACGGTGGTGGCAATGGCTGTCGGGTGGTGGGCAAAATCGTCGTACACGGTAATGTTGTTGACGACGCCGCGCACTTCCATGCGGCGCTTGACGCTCTCGAACGTAGCCAGCGAGGCGCACGCCTGGGCGATCGTCACGCCCACATGGCGCGCGGCGGCGATGGCGGCCAGCGCATTGCTGCGGTTGTGCTTGCCCGTGAGAGCCCACGCCACATGACCTTCCTGCTTGCCATTGAACAAGACATCGAAATTGCCGTCGGCCTGCTCTTGCAATTGCCAGTTGGCATCTTGTCCAAAGCTTTCCTTTTCGCTCCAGCAGCCGCGCGCCAGCACGCGCTGCAGCGAGGCTTCGTCGCCGTTGAAGACGAGCCGGCCGATGCCTGGCACCGTGCGCACCAGGTGGTGAAATTGCGTCTCGATGGCATGCAGATCGGGGAAGATGTCGGCGTGATCGTATTCGAGGTTATTCATGACGGCCGTCTTCGCGTGGTAGTGCACGAACTTGCTGCGCTTGTCGAAGAAGGCCGTGTCATATTCGTCCGCTTCGATGACGAAGAAGTCCGAATCGGCGCTTTTACCGTCGATTTTGCCGCTCAGGCGGGCGGAAATGCCGAAATTCATCGGCACGCCGCCGATCAGGAAGCCCGGCGCGTAGCCCGCGTCTTCGAGTATCCAGGCCAGCATGGCGGATGTTGTCGTCTTGCCATGCGTGCCGGCCACGGCCAGCACCCATTTGTTGCGTAATATATGTTCGCCGATCCACTGCGGGCCGGATACATACGGCAGGCTGCGGTTGAGGATTTCTTCTACCAGCGGATTGCCGCGCGACACCACATTGCCAATCACATACAAATCCGGGTTCAGCTTGGTTTGTTCGGGATCAAAGCCCTGGATCAGTTCGATTCCCTGCGATTCCAGCTGGGTGCTCATCGGCGGATAGACGTTGGCATCGCAACCGGTGACTTTATGGCCGGCTTCCTTGGCCAGGACGGCCAGGCCGCCCATGAAGGTACCGCAAATGCCGAGGATATGAATATGCATGTGATCAGTGCGAAAGGTGCGCGTTCAAGGTGTACAAGGTACACATGAAGGTGCACGGTTAAAAAATAAGTGGGGCAATTAAAATGGGCAAGTATGGGATTTTACCTGACGCCATGGTTTTTTCCGCTTCGGAGTATCATCTCGCTCATGACGACTGATGCATTTGACGATAGCGCGCTGGTGCGCCTGGAAATCGCCGCCGCCGCCGCGCGCCTCGTGGCGCAGGACGGCGCCGACTATGGCAGCGCCAAGCGCAAGGCGGCGCGGCAGGTTCTGGGCGACGCGCCGAACCGGCCCAACATCCTTCCTGACAACGACATGATCGAAGAACAGGTGCGGCAATACAATGCCCTGTTCCTGGCCGACAGCCAGCCGGCGCGCCTGTTCCAGCTGCGCACGATAGCCTTGCAGGTGATGGAAGCGTTGCAACAATTTCATCCCCTGCTCAGCGGCCCCGTCCTCAACGGCACGGCCGGGCCCCATGATGAGATCTATTTGCAGCTGTTTGCCGAGAGCGCCAAGGAAATCCACATCTTTCTGCTGAATAAAAATGTCGCGCTCGACATGTCGGAAAGCCCCCATTTCAAGGGAGCGCGTTATGATGCGGTCGAGACAGCCAGTTTCTTGTGGAAAAACGAAGGCGTGCACGCGGCCATGTATGAACTCGACGACATGCGCGGCGCGCTGAAAGCCAAGGCCGACGGCAAGGTGTTGCGCACCGATATCGCCGGGCTGCGCAGCCTGCTGGCCGCCAGCCTCGCCGATGGCGCGCCGGCTGCTGACTAACATTGATATAGATAAAGTTATGACAAAAAAGAATTGGATAGCCTGTGCCATCGTTGCCCTGATGTTCGGCGGCATGGGCGCCTACGTGGGCATGCATAAAGAGAAAGAAAAAGCAGGCCCCCTGACAACGACCATCGCGCCGGGCGCGACGGGGCCGGTGAATGAACTGTATGCACTGTCGCTGCCGGACGCGGCCGGTACCACGCAAGCCTTGTCACAATGGAAAGGCAAGAACCTGCTGGTCAATTTCTGGGCGCCGTGGTGCCCGCCATGCGTGGAAGAAATGCCGGAATTATCCGAGGTGCAAGGCCACTATGCGGCGAAAAACCTGCAGGTGATCGGCATCGGCATCGATTCGGCCAGCAATATTGCCACCTTTGCCAGCAAGTTCAAGATTGCTTATCCCGTCTACGTCTCCGGCATGAGCGGCACCGACCTGTCGCGCCATTTTGGCAATGCCACGGGCGGCTTGCCCTTCACGGTGCTGATCGGCGCCGATGGCGAAGTGAAAAAGACCTATCTGGGACGCTTGAAATTTGATCAGTTGCGCGCCGACCTGGACAATTTGTAAATTCGGAGCGTGCTTTTTTCTCTTGCCAATGCGTATCTTTGGCGGCAAAATGCGGAACTTTCGCTAAAACGGTCTTCCATACATGGCAAAAAACCTCCTTCTGCTCAACGGCCCCAACCTGAATTTGCTGGGGACGCGCGAGCCTGAGGTCTACGGCGCCAGCACCTTGGCCGATATCGAACAGGCAGCAGTGGCGCAAGCCATGGCGGCCGGCGCCAGCCTGGCTTGCTTTCAAAGCAACCATGAAGGCGCGCTGATCGACCGCATCCATGCCGCGCGAGCGGAAGGGATCGATGCCATCGTCATCAATCCGGGCGGCCTGACCCATACCAGCGTCGCCTTGCGCGATGCGCTGGCCGGGGTGGCCATTCCGTTTGTGGAAGTCCATATCTCGAATATTTATCAACGCGAAACGTTTCGACATCACTCATTTCTCAGCGCGATCGCGCAGGGGACGATCTGCGGCCTGGGTATCGAAGGATATCGGTTTGCCATCGACTTTGCGCTTAAAAAACGTTAATCTACGCGATCTGCACGCATTTAGCGCGGCGATAGGTTCTGGACATCACCGCATCACTCATAAAACAAACTACATTCCTAGGGGTTTTACATGGATCTACGAAAACTCAAGACCTTGATCGACCTGGTCGCCGAATCGGATATCGCAGAGCTGGAAGTTACCGAAGGCGAAAGCAAGGTTCGCATCGTCAAATCGTCGGCCATGCCGCAAAACCAGATGGTCATGATGCAGCCGCAAGGCATGCAAGCCCAATACCAGCCAGCCGCGCCAGCCGCCGCCCCCGCTGCGGCACCTGCCGTCGTGGTCGCCGCCGAGCCCACAGGCTATGTGGTCAAGTCGCCGATGGTCGGCACCTTCTACCGTTCCTCCGCTCCTGGCAGCGCCGCGTACGTCGAAGTCGGTTCCACCGTCAAGGAAGGCGATACCCTGTGCATCATCGAAGCGATGAAGCTGCTCAATGAAATCGACTCGGACAAAGCCGGTGTCGTGACCCAGATTCTGGTCGAAAACGGCCAACCGGTCGAATTCGGTCAACCCTTGTTTGTGATCGGCTAAAAACCAGTCCACACGGCCGGCAACGGCCGTTTGCAGTTTTAGCCCCTCACACTTGTTGTTTCGCCGGCTCGCCGGCTCTCACAGACATACGCGAACCTACCATGTTTGAAAAAATCCTGATTGCCAACCGTGGTGAAATTGCCCTCCGTATTCAGCGCGCCTGCCGCGAAATGGGCATTAAAACGGTTGTAGTCCACTCCGAAGCCGACAAGGACGCAAAATACGTCAAGCTGGCCGATGAGTCCGTTTGTATCGGGCCGGCACAGTCCGCCCTGAGCTACCTGAACATGCCCGCCATCATCAGCGCCGCTGAAGTGACGGATGCACAAGCAATTCACCCAGGCTATGGTTTCCTGTCGGAAAATGCCGACTTCGCCGAACGCGTCGAGAAATCGGGCTTCGTCTTCATCGGTCCCCGTTCCGAATCGATCCGTTTGATGGGCGACAAAGTGTCGGCCAAGCAAACCATGATCAAGGCTGGCGTCCCATGCGTCCCCGGTTCGGAAGGCGCGTTGCCGGACGATCCGAAAGCGATCGTGCAAATTGCCCGCAAGATCGGCTATCCGGTCATCATCAAGGCCGCCGGCGGCGGTGGCGGACGCGGCATGCGCGTCGTGCACACGGAAGCTGCCCTGATCAACGCCGTGGCGATGACCAAGACGGAAGCCGGTACGGCGTTCGGCAACCCTGAAGTGTATATGGAGAAGTACCTGGAAAATCCGCGCCACGTGGAAATCCAGATCCTTGCCGACGAACACAAGAACGCCGTCTGGCTGGGCGAGCGCGACTGCTCCATGCAGCGCCGCCACCAAAAGGTGATCGAAGAAGCACCGGCGCCGGGCATCCCGCGCAAGCTCATCGAGAAAATCGGCGACCGTTGCGCTGAGGCCTGCCGCAAGATCGGCTACCGCGGCGCCGGCACGTTTGAATTCCTGTACGAAAATGGCGAGTTCTATTTCATTGAAATGAATACCCGCGTGCAAGTGGAACATCCGGTCACCGAAATGATCACCGGTATTGATATCGTGCAAGAACAGATCCGCATTGCCGCCGGCGAAAAACTGCGTTATCGCCAGCGCGACGTCATGCTGTCGGGCCACGCCGTCGAGTGCCGCATCAATGCGGAAGATCCGTTCAAATTTACGCCATCGCCGGGCAAGATCGTGTCGTGGCACGCACCAGGCGGTCCTGGCATCCGCGTCGATTCGCACGCCTACGCCGGTTACTACGTGCCGCCGCACTACGACTCGATGATCGGCAAAGTGATCGCTTACGGCGCCACGCGCGAGCAAGCGATCCGCCGCATGCAGATCGCCCTGTCCGAAATGGTGGTTGAAGGCATCAACACGAATATCGCCCTGCACCGCGAGCTGATGATCGATGCGCGCTTCATCGAAGGCGGCACCAACATTCACTATCTGGAACAGAAACTGGCCGACATGCCGGACCTGGGCAAGAACCTCAATGGCGGCAGCCCCAGCATCGCCAAGAAATCCGAAATCAAGGCGGGCGCATGAGCTGGACGGAAATCGTCATCGAAATCGCCCGTGACAACGCCGAGGCCATGTCCGACGCGCTGATGGAAGCGGGCGCCCTGTCGGTGTCGGTGGAAGACGCCGATGAAGGCACGGAAGCCGAGCAGCCGTTGTTTGGCGAACCGGGCATGGAACCGAAGGAAGCGGCGTGGGAACGCAGCCGCGTGGTGGCGCTGACGGACGTCGACGCCGACCAGGCCGCCATCGTGGCTGCTGCCGCGCAAGCGGTCGGCATGGCGCAGGCACCGGCATTTACCGTGCGCCCCGTGGAAGAGCAGGACTGGGTGCGTCTGACCCAGTCGCAATTCGCGCCGATTCACATCGGCAAGAATATCTGGGTCGTGCCCAGCTGGCACGAGGCACCGGACCCAAGCGGTCTGATCCTGGAACTGGACCCGGGCCTGGCCTTCGGCACGGGCAGCCATCCGACCACGCGCCTGTGCATGGAATGGCTGGAAGCCCATCCCGCCCCAGGCAAGACCGTGCTCGACTACGGTTGCGGTTCCGGCATCCTGGCCATGGTGGCCAAGAAACTCGGTGCGCAAACGGTGGCGGGCGTCGATATCGACCCGCAGGCGATCGAATCGGCGCGCGACAATGCCGAGCGCAACCAGTGCGACATCGAATATTTCTTGCCAGACACGTTTGCCACCTCGGCACACGCCACGGCCAAGTTTGATATCGTCGTCGCCAACATCCTGTCGAGCCCCTTGAAACTGATGGCGCCGATGCTGTCGGGCCGTGTCGCCGACGGCGGCGCCCTGATCCTGTCCGGCGTGCTGGCACGCCAGGCGGAAGAGGTGGCCGCCGCCTACGCACCGTTCATCCAGCTGGCTGTGTGGGCCGAGCAAGACGGCTGGGTGGCCCTGCATGGCCGCCTCGGCGCCACGCAAGCCCCTGCGCCGCGCGCGGAAGGTGCATAAGCACAGCAATGGCACTCGCCACCAAATGCCCCCATTGCAACACGATATTTCGGGTCGCTGCTGACCAGTTGAAGTTACGTGGGGGCATCGTGCGCTGTGGCACGTGCAGGGAAGTCTTTGACGGCAATGCCGCACTGGTCGATCCAGCTGCGGCATCGCCGTTTTTAACGTCCGGCCTTGGCCCTGCCGCTCCATTTTCCACCGCGTACCCGGCTGAGAACAGCCTGCCGTCCGTCACGGACGATGAACCCATTTATTCCCTCGATTTCGACACCTCGTTCGACCCGTTCGGCATCCTGCCGGAAACGGCGCAGCTCAAGGGCGACGCAGACGATAACGAACACATCGAACTGGACCTCGACGTCAGCCTGCCGGCCGAGGTACTGGCCGACGCGCCTGCCGCCGCCCCTCTCGAAGTCCCTGCAGAAATACCGGCGGAGCCGCCCGAAGCTCCCTTGCCCCGGCCGATGGCGCCGTTCAAGCGCCGCCAGGTCGATGACGCGCCTGCCTTTGCCACGTATTTGCGCGACAGCCGCCGCGAACCGGGCCTGGACGCGGACGATGCACCTGCGCTGGCGGTGCAGGAAAAAGTCAGCCTGGACAAGCCTGTGCCGCCACCCGCGCGACAGGAGCCGAGCCTGAGCGAGCCATCGTTCGCGCCGCCGCCCGCCGCCGCCGTGCCAGACCCGGCCGGGGAAACCGGCACAACAGAGGCACCGTTGCCGCCGGCAGAGGATGAACCGGCGTTTGTGACCCGGGGCCGGCGCCGCGAACAAAGCAGCAAGGCCTTGCGCGTGGCCATGGCCATCGGCTCGCTGGTGCTGCTATTCTTGCTATCAGTGCAAGTGATGACCACCTTCCGCAATCCGCTGGCGGCGCAGTTTCCACAGTGGAAGCCCACCCTGGTGGCGCTGTGCAAGCTCAGTGGCTGCCAGGTGGACTTGCCGGCGCAAATCGAGGCGCTGGCCATCGAGCAGGGGGAACTGCAAACCCTGAAGGAACAGACGTTTTCGTATGTCTCGCTGCTGCGCAACCAGAGCCGCAGCGTGCAAGCCTGGCCCAGCATCGAACTGACCCTCAACGACGGCGACGACAAGCCGGTATTGCGCCGCGTCATCGCGCCGCGCGACTACCTGCCGTCCAGCATCGACGTGACCCGGGGTTTCGCGCCGCGCTCGGAACAAACCATCAAACTGTACTTTGCATTAGACCAGCTCACGGCGTCTGGCTACCATATCGCCATCTTTTATCCTTAAAGCACACTATCATGACCAAAACATCGTTGATCTGCGGCTCGCTCGCCACCGACACCATCATGCAATTCCCGGGCCGCTTCGGCGAGTCCCTGCTGGCCGACCAATTGCACAAGGTGAACGTTTCTTTCCTCGTGCCTACCATGCGCACGGAATTTGGCGGCTGCTCGGGCAATATCGCCTACAGCCTGAAAATGCTGGGCGGCGACCCGCGCATCGTCGGCGTCATGGGGCAAGATAGCGCCGCCTACCTGGAACGCCTGCAAAAGCTGGGCATTTCCACCGCCAACATCCTGATCAAGGCCGACAGCTACAACGCGCAGTGCTTCGTCACGGCCGACGCCGACAATAACCAGATCAATGCCTTCCACCCTGGCGCCATGTCGTACGCGCATGAAAATCCGGTGGCCAATGCGGGCCCGGCCAAGGTGGCCATCATTTCGCCGGACGGCGACCAGGGCATGCTCAAGCACGCCGCCGATCTGGCCGAGCTGGGCATCCCCTTCATGTTTGATCCGGGTCAACAGTTGCCACGCTTTAATGGCGAACAGTTGATCGATTTCATCAACAAAGCCACTTATGTGTCGGCCAACGACTATGAAATGGAAATGTTGATGGAACGCACAGGCTTGACCCTGCCGGACATCGCCAGCCGCCTGCAGGCGCTCATCGTCACGCGCGGCGAGAAGGGGTCGGAAATCTATACGGACGGCAAGCGCATCGATATTCCTGTCGTGACCGCCAAGGAAGTACTGGACCCGACCGGCTGCGGCGACGCCTACCGCGCTGGCTTGCTGTTCGGCATCACCAACGACCTGGGCTGGGAAACCAGCGGCCGCCTGGCCAGCCTGCTCGGCGCCATCAAGATCGCCACCCAAGGCGCGCAAAACCATGTGTTTACACCGGCCAGCATCGCCGACCAGTTTGAAACGGCGTTCGGCTACCGCTATTAATAAGTCCGGCCTGCCTGGCACACTCGTGTCAGGCAGGCTCACTTGCCTTCCAGCAATATCTGCTGCGCCAGCTCCGGCGTCAGCGACGCTTTCGCCACTTCCAGCAATTTACGTTTATTGGTGTGTCCGTGCGTCAATGTCACGGCGCTTTTCGGTACGCCCAGCGCCTCGGCCAGGTAACGGATCAAGGCCAGGTTAGCCTTGCCTTCGACAGGCTGCGCATGCAGCTTGATCTTCAGGGCGCCGTCATGCACGCCCAGCACTTCCGTTTTCTTCGCATTCGCGGCAATCTGCACGGCCAGGCGTATGCCGCCTGGCAATGCCGAACACCAGTCTTGTTTATCGGACAACAATAATCATCCCCACCAGCACTTGCGCGATCTGCAGCACGATCAGGGCCACCAGCAGCGACAGGTCCAGGCTGCCCACCAGCGGCACCACTTTGCGTATCGGACGCAGCAGCGGCTCATTCAGGGCCCGTACGAACGGCGCCAGCGGCGCATGCGGGTTGACCCAGCTGAAGATGGCTTCGATGATCAGCAAGGCCATGAAACCGTAGAGTATCCATTGCAGGAAGCGTTGCAGCGACTTGAGCAGCACCACTCCGACGGGATAGCCGGAAATAAACAGGACCGAGCTGGCCAGCAAGACGATCAGGAAGGCGCCGATCAGGCTGGCCCAGTCATACCCGCCCACGCCAGGTACCACGCGTCGCAGGGGACGTACCAGCCAGTCGGACAATTGAAAGGTGAATTGCGCCACGGACGAAGGCGGCCGCACGCGTACCGCCTGCATCCAGAAGCGCAGCAGCAGGACGCCGCCCAACAGCGTGGCAATGGTATCAACGATCAATGTAAGTATAACGATCAGCACGACAAATTCTCCAAAAAAAAACCGCTGTGTGATTGAGTCACACAGCGGCGTGTTGCCTCATCCAGGCATCCGTCTCGTTGGGATTACGATGGGCGGGTGCTGGTTGGGAATGGCCAGGCTGCAGCCGGTGCCAACACGGTTTTTGCTACAGGTGCGATAGGTGCCGATGGTTTGGCGACAGCAGCCTTCTTCGGTGCGGCCTTTTTAGGCGCAGCCTTCTTGGCGGCTGGCTTGGCGGCAACGGCGGCTGGCGCCGCCGGCGCTGCTGCCGGGGCCGCGGCTACCGGAGCTGGCGCCACCACTGCTGGTGCTGCAGCTGGCTTGGCGGCAGGTTTCGCTGCGGCTTTCGCTGCCGGCTTGGCGGCTGGCTTGGCTGCAGGTTTCGCTGCTGGCTTCGCTGCTACCTTGGCCGCTGGCTTGGCTGCAGGTTTCGCTGCCGGCTTCGCTACAACCTTGGCGGCGGGTTTCGCTGCCGCTTTGGCTGCCGGCTTGGCCGCGACTTTCGCTGCTGGCTTGGCTGCCGCTTTGGCTGCCGGCTTCGCTGCTGCCTTGGCCGCTGGCTTGGCTGCTGCTTTCGCCGCTGGCTTCGCTGCTACCTTGGCCGCTGGCTTGGCTGCTGCTTTCGCTGCCGGCTTCGCTGCTACCTTGGCCGCAGGCTTCGCTGCAGCTTTTGCTGCTGGCTTGGCTGCTGCTTTGGCGACGACTTTTTTCGCTGCTGGCTTGGCTGCCGCTTTGGCAGCCGGTTTCGCTGCAGCTTTGGCGGCAGGTTTCGCTGCGGCTTTTTTCACTGCTGGCTTGGCTGCCGCTTTGGCTGCTGGCTTGGCGGCCGCTTTTGCTGCTGGCTTCGCTGCTGCCTTGACGGCCGGCTTCGCTGCTGCCTTGGCGACGACTTTTTTCGCTGCTGGCTTGGCTGCTGCCTTGGCGGCAGGTTTCGCTGCCGCTTTTTTCACTGCCGGCTTGGCTGCTGCCTTGGCGGCAGGTTTTGCCGCGACTTTTGCTGCTGGCTTGGCGGCCGGTTTGGCTGCCGGTTTGGCTGCAGCTTTTTTCACTGCTGGCTTGGCTGCTGCCTTGGCGACAGGTTTCGCTGCAACTTTCGCTGCCGGCTTGGCTGCCGGTTTTGCGCTGGCCTTGGCGGCAGATTTCGCTGCGGCTTTCGCTACTGGCTTGGCTGCCACTTTTGCTGCTGGCTTGGCAACCACTTTGGCTGCAGGTTTCGCTGCGGCCTTGGCGACTGGTTTGGCTGCGGCTTTCGCAGCTGGTTTAGCGGCAACCGTCTTGGCTGCGGCTGCCGGCTTCTTCGCGGCAGGAGCAGCCTTGGCGGCTGGTTTCTTTACTTCTGATTTCTTAGCGGCTGTTGCCATTTGTCTCTCCTTCATCTGAGATGAGAAATTTAAGCTACAAGATTTAAACCCGTCCGACCCACCACAGGGATAGGCCAGGCGAATTATTCATCGGCACAAACGGTCGTTTGCGCTAATGAATTCGGCACCAGCTGAACTGCTGCAACTCCTCACGTTTGCAGCACTTCAGCCATCGTCGGTGCCACCCTGCTTTATCTCGCAGCTGGTGGCAAAGTCTGAATTCGGTCATTCGTTTTCGATGCCGTGCGTTTTTTCGCTCCTCGCATCGCGCTCGCCACAACACCCATGCGTCAAATAAAAAACCGCCATGCCTGAAAAAATTCGGGCACGGCGGCAGACGAAAACGGTGTGGTTTTGTGCATATCCGTGTAAATCTGTATCCCTGTTTTGCGAGGTTTTTTCGTTACCGCGCTGGTCAAAAAACCCCGCATTCTAACGCTCGCATTTGCAATCTCATAAAGTACACGAAAACCTTGTCAATGCGCAACCGGCACGACACGTTTTCACGGGCTTTTTTGCACGATACGCGCGCTATCGCACAATCGCGCGCCAAATGCCGCCGCCAGCGTGTCCGGAAACGCTATTTTCCGCCTCCGATGCGGCCGCGCGTGAGCACTGAAAAAGCTGGCGCGGGCCTCCTCATATCGGCGCGGCCGCAGGCGCTTTTCCGGCCGTGCCGCTGATGCTTTTCGGCGCCCACCGGCGGCGGCATTTTTCTCGGCCAGGCACAAAAAAAAGCGCCGTCACAGTGACGGCGCTTTTGGCTTTTGAAAGCGAAGGCTTATTCCCAGTTCAGCGCACCACCCGTTTGGTACTCGGTCACGCGCGTCTCGAAGAAGTTGCGCTCTTTCTTCATGTCGATCATTTCGCTCATCCACGGGAACGGGTTTTCTTCCTGGGCGAACAGCGGCTCGATGCCGATCTGCTGCGCGCGGCGGTTGGCGATGAAGCGCAAATAGCCCTTGAACATCGGCGCGTTCAGACCCAGCACGCCGCGCGGCATGGTGTCTTCCGCGTACGCGTATTCCAGTTCCACGGCCTTCATGAACAGGTCCTTGATCTCTTCGCGGAAGGCGGCCGTCCACAGCTGCGGGTTTTCCATCTTGATCGTGTTGATCAAGTCGATGCCGAAGTTGCAGTGCATCGATTCGTCGCGCAGGATGTACTGGTACTGCTCAGCCGCGCCCATCATCTTGTTCTGGCGGCCCAGCGCCAGGATCTGCGTGAAGCCCACGTAGAAGAACAGGCCTTCCATCAGGCAGGCAAACACGATCAGGGATTTCAGCAGCTTCTGGTCGTTTTCCACCGTGCCCGTGACGAACGCCGGGTCGGTCAGGGTGTTGATGAACGGGATCAGGAATTCATCCTTGTCGCGGATCGACTTGACTTCGTTGTAGGCGTTGAAGATCTCGCCTTCGTCCAGGCCCAGCGATTCGACGATGTACTGGTAGGCGTGCGTATGGATCGCTTCCTCGAACGCCTGGCGCAGCAGGTACTGGCGGCACTCGGGCGCCGTGATATGGCGGTAGGTGCCCAGCACGATGTTGTTGGCGGCCAGCGAGTCGGCCGTCACGAAGAAGCCCAGGTTGCGCTTGACCAGGCGGCGCTCGTCGTCCGTCAGGCCGTTCGGGTTCTTCCACAGCTCGATATCGCGCTGCATGTTCACTTCCTGCGGCATCCAGTGGTTGGCGCAGCCGGCCAGGTATTTGTCCCACGCCCACTTGTACTTGAACGGCACCAGCTGGTTGACGTCCGTCTTGCCGTTGATGATGCGCTTGTCATCGGCATTCACGCGGCGCGCCACTTGCTCGGCGTTCGCTTCGGACGGCTCGGCGCCGGCCGGCAGGTTCAAATCGGTATTTCCCAGTGGCGCTTGCTGCGCCGGACGCGGCACAGCTGCCGACGTGGTTTCATCATCCCAAGACAACGACATATTCTTCTTCCTTTCCATGCCGGCTCACCGGCGTCTGCAACAGGCCCGTTGAATCGGACAATACAGACATTAACAACATTGAATCAACCCGGCCGTGCCGGGCTGACAACTAAAATCTTACTGGCAGGCTTCGCATTCTTCAAAGCCGTCATCACCGGGACGCAGGTAGCAGGCTTCACCATCGGCGTCGTCCGCTGCAGCGGCCACCGCTGCCGCCGGCGCCACGGCGGCAGCGGCTGCCGCCACGACCGCTGCCTGGGCGCTCTGCGCGCTGGCCGACATGCCGCCGTCGACTGCCACGGCGTTCAGGGCACCCGTCTTGGAGGTCGATTTCTCCATGTGGGTAGCGGCGATGGTGCGCAGGTAGTAGGTGGTTTTCAGGCCGCGCAGCCATGCCAGCTTGTAGGTCTCGTCGAGCTTCTTGCCCGATGCGCCAGCCATGTAGATGTTCAGCGACTGTGCCTGGTCGATCCACTTCTGGCGACGCGAAGCCGCTTCCACCAGCCAGCTTGGCGACACTTCAAAGGCCGTGGCGTAGATATCGCGCAGGTCTTGCGGGATGCGGTCGATCTTCACCAGCGAGCCGTCGAAGTACTTCAGGTCGGAGATCATGACTTCATCCCACAGATCGCGCGCCTTCAGGTCGCGCACCAGGTAGCCGTTGATCTCGGTAAATTCGCCCGACAGGTTCGATTTCACGTACAGGTTCTGGAACGTCGGCTCGATACAGGCCGAAACGCCGATGATGTTCGAAATCGTCGCCGTCGGGGCGATGGCCACGCAGTTCGAGTTGCGCATGCCGAACTTGGCGATGCGTTCGCGCACCGGGGTCCAGTCCATGGCCGACGAGGAATCGACTTCCAGGTAGCCGCCGCGCTCCTCAAGCAGCAATTTGACCGAGTCCTGCGGCAGGATGCCGCGGTCCCACAGCGAACCGGCGTACGACTCATAGCGGCCGCGCTCTTCGGCCAGTTCCGTCGACGCCAGGTAGGCGTAGTAGCAGACGGCTTCCATCGAGGTGTCGGCAAACGACACGGCGGCGTCCGAGGCGAACGGCACGCGCATCATGTGCAGGCAGTCCTGGAAGCCCATGATGCCCATGCCGACCGGACGGTGGCGCATGTTCGAATTGCGCGCCTTGTCGACGGCGTAGTAATTGATGTCGATGACGTTGTCTAGCATGCGCATGGCGGTGCGGATGGTCTTGGCCAGCTTGACGTGATCGAGCTTGCCTTCCTTCATGTGCGCCGGCATGTTGACGGAACCGAGGTTGCAGACGGCGATTTCGTCAGGGCCCGTGTTCAGCGTGATTTCCGTGCACAGGTTCGAGCTGTGGACGACGCCGACGTGCGACTGCGGGCTGCGGATGTTGCACGGATCCTTGAACGTGATCCATGGGTGGCCCGTTTCAAACAGCATCGACAGCATCTTGCGCCACAGGTCCAGCGCCGCGATCTTCTTGAAGACGCGGATTTCGCCGGCGGCGGCCTTGGCTTCGTAGCCCAGGTAAGCCTGTTCAAAGGCCTTGCCGACCTTGTCATGCAGATCCGGTGTGTCCGACGGCGAGAACAGCGTCCATTCGCCTTTTTCCATGACGCGCTTCATGAACATGTCGGGAATCCAGTTCGCCGTGTTCATGTCGTGCGTGCGGCGGCGGTCGTCGCCCGTGTTCTTGCGCAGGTCGAGGAATTCCTCGATGTCCATGTGCCAGGTTTCCAGGTAGGCGCAGACGGCGCCCTTGCGCTTGCCGCCCTGGTTGACTGCCACGGCCGTGTCGTTGACCACTTTCAGGAACGGCACCACGCCTTGCGACTTGCCGTTGGTGCCCTTGATGTGGGCGCCCAGGGCGCGCACCGGCGTCCAGTCGTTACCCAGGCCGCCGGCGAACTTGGCCAGCAGCGCGTTGTCCTTGATGGCGTCGTAGATGCCTTCCAGGTCATCGGAGACGGTGCTCAGGTAGCACGACGACAGCTGCGAGCGCAGGGTGCCCGAATTGAACAGGGTCGGGGTCGAGCTCATGAAGTCGAACGAGGACAGCAGGCTGTAGAACTCGATGGCGCGCGCTTCGCGGTCCGCCTCGTTCAGCGCCAGGCCCATGGCCACGCGCATGTAGAACGCTTGCGGCATTTCGATGCGCACGTCCTGGATGTGCAGGAAGTAGCGGTCGTACAGGGTTTGCAGGCCAATGTAGCCGAACTGCAAGTCGCGGTCGGCAACGATGGCTTTCGCCAGGCGCTCGAGGTCGAAACTGGCGAGTACCGGGTTCAGCAGCTCGGCGGCGATGCCCTTGGCGATATAGGCCGGGAAATACGTCAGGTATTCGGCGGCAGCGGCCGCTTGCGGCACTTCCTTGCCGAACACTTCCTTGCGCACCGTGTGCAGCAGGATGCGGGCCGTGACCTGGCTGTAGGCCGGGTCTTTTTCCATCAGCGCGCGCGCCGCCAGGATGGCCGACTTGTGCAGTTCTTCGACGGGCACGCCGTCGTACAGGTTTTTCACGGTTTCAGCGAGGATGGCGTCGGCATCGACGTGCTTTTCCAGGCCGGCGCAGGCGGCGTTGATCAGGTCGCGCACTTCCTGCATGTCCAGCAGGCGGCGCACGCCGTTGTCGGTGACATTCAATTGCGGTGCGGAAACTTGCGCGGCAGCGCCCTGCGCTTCCTTCTGCAGACGGCGCTCTTCCATGTGCTTGGCGCGGTACAGCACGTAGGCACGCGCCACGTCGTGCTCACCCGAACGCATCAGCGACAGCTCCACCTGGTCCTGCACGTCTTCGATGTGGAAGGTGCCGCCGCCCGGCTGGCGGCGCACCAGCGCCGCGACGACGCCAGCGGTCAGCTGTTCCACCAGTTCGCGGATACGGGCAGAGGCAGCGCCCTGGCCGCCGTTAACGGCCAAAAACGCCTTGGTCATGGCGATGGCGATCTTCGAAGGCTCAAATGCCACCACCGCACCGTTGCGGCGGATGATGCGATAGTCGCCCAAGGCCGCGCCCGTGCTCGCCACGCTATTGGCCGCGCTGGGCGCTGGCGATGCTGGCGTTGGATGGATGGAAATATCTTGAGGTGATTGCATTGAAGCTCCCGTTGTCAGCTAAAGTCAGCCTGCAGTTTTGCTGCCGCGTATGTTGTTGAATAGAACGCCCGATGGTCAGGGTTTCTTCAGGTATTTATTGCTAAATAGTAAATAATTCACAGTCAGAATTCATACAGCCAACCCGCACTGCCCGGCTGGCGTGAAACACGATCAAGGGTGATAAACCGCCAGTTCCAGTGCTTTATCAGCAATCCGGGTAGCTTTGACAATAATTATGAAAACGTCTGTGATGGCACTACATATAGTCGTTGAATCCAAATTCCGCACTAATTGTAGTACCCATCGAAAGGCGATGCAATAGTTTTCAGGCATCGCCCCTGGTAATTTTTTGTTCTTTCTTCTACGATTTCGGTTGACTTTTCAGCGCGCCGACGGGAAGCCCAATACCCGCGAAGTAAGCGCTAACGCCGGCCGTTCGCGCAGCGCTCCCAACCAACATTCCTGGTAGCAATTCCAGTCAAAATATGGCCCCGGATCCGTCTTCCTGCCAGGCGCGATATGTTCATGTCCGCGCACATGGGCCAGCCCGTAGCGCGCCGCCAGCGCGGCCGTCAATGCCGCCAGAACATGATATTGCCGCGGCTGGAAGGGAGTAATATCCGAGCCTTCCATTTCGATACCGATGGAATATTCATTGCACTGCGGGCGTCCCTCGAACGTGGACGTGCCGGCATGCCAGGCGCGCTGGTCAGCCGAAACATATTGCAACAACGCGCCATCGCGCCGCACAAAAAAGTGCGCCGACACCTGCAAGCCACGCAGGTCGGCGAAGGAAGGATCGGCATTATAATCTACCCGGCCCGTAAACAAGTCCGACACATGCGGCCCGCCAAAATGTCCCCCGGGCAAGCTGATGTTGTGAATCACCAGCAAGTCGATTTGCGCGCCTTCCGGACGCGCATCACAATACGGCGAGTCGTAGCGCACGGCGCCGTCGCACCAGCCGTCTTCATCTATCTTCCATGCCATCATCAAGCCAGGACTCCTGTATCATCAACTTTTGCATCCGGTAACGCAACTGGCGCGCACTGAGCCCCAGTTGCCGCGCCGCCCGTGCGCGGTGGTAGCGCTCGCGTACCAGCGCCAGCGTGATCATTTCACGCTCGGCCTGGCGCAAATACAAGGCCAGCGGCAGAAGCGGCGCCGCGTCGCGCGTCGCCATACCCGGCAGGGACAGTTGCCGCTCGACGCCCGGCAGGACCGTCTTCAAGGGCGTGACCGAGGCCGTCGCCGTGCTCGGCAAGCCCAGACCATCGAGTGCGATCACGCCATCGTCGGCAAAGGCCAGTGCCCGTTCCAGCAGGTTTTCCAGTTCGCGCACATTGCCCGGGAACGCGTAGTGGCGCAAGGCGTCCAGCACCGGCGGCGCCAGGCGCACGCTTTGCCGTGGCGCCAGGCGCGCCAGAATTGCCTCACATAATACAGGCAGATCGCCGAGCCGTTCACGCAGCGGCGGCAGGACCAGTTCAATCACATTGAGCCGGTAATACAGGTCCTGGCGAAAGGTACGCGCCGCCATGCCACGCGCCAGACCATGCTGGCTGGCGCACAGGATGCGCACATCAACGGCCTCATCGGCGCTGCCGCCGAGCTTGCGCACGCGCTGCTCCTGCAGCGCGCGCAGCAGCTTCACCTGCATGGCCAGCGGGAGGTCGTCGACCTCGTCAAGCAGCAGGCTGCCGCCGTTGGCCGCCTGGAACAGCCCTTCCCGCTCATGCAGCGCGCCCGTATACGCTCCCTGGCGGCAGCCGAAGAACTCCGCCTCCATCAGCGCCTCGGGGATGGCCGCGCAATTGACGGCAATGAACGGGAAGCGGGCGCGCTCCCCTTGCGCATGGATGGCGCGCGCCGCCAGTTCCTTGCCGCTGCCCGATTCGCCGCGGATAGCCACCGGCGCGCCGCAGCGGGCGATGCGGCCGATCTGCGCGCGCAAGGCCTGCATGGCGGCCGAGTCGCCAATCAGCTGCGGCGCAGGCGGCAAGCCCCTGGCCGCCTGCGTGCGGGCGGCCGACACAGTATGCGAATTGGACATATTCCCGGCTCCCTGCGATGGCGATATCGGATCGCTGCATGCAGATGGTACGCCTGGCGGGCGGCGGGGGGCGTTACGATACGGATGAGCAATGCAGACGCGGCGGCGAGGCCGGCGCGCCGCCCGCGCTACAGCGTGGCGTGCGCGTGGCTGCAGTAATCGTGGCCCTTGGCCTGCACGTTTTCGGAGGCCGGGTAATACACGCCGCAGTGGGCGCAGCACAGCATCAGCTCGGCATCGGGCAATTCCCGCGCCCGGCCTGGCGGCGTAAACGGCTGAGACGGCGGTTGCCGCTGTGCGCGGGCGCGCTGCTGCATGCCCCGGATCTTGCTGCGGATAGCAAACAGCACCAGAAACACCAGCGCCAGCCAGAACAAAACACGTGTCATGCGAATCCTCGGTGTAAAACCACTTCCAGTACAAAACGGCTGCCGACATACGCCAGCAGCAAGGTGGCGAAACCGGCCAGGGTAAAGCTCAGGGCCGTCTTGCCGCGCCAGCCGCGGAAACGGCGTCCTGCCAGCAAGGCGGCAAACAATAGCCACGACAGCATGGTAAACACCGATTTGTGATCCCAGTTCAGGGCCTTGCCAAACAGTTGTTCGGAAAACACGATACCCGACAGCACGGTCAGGCTGAGCAAGATGAAGCCCAGGCCGATCATGCGGAACAGCAACTTTTCCATCGTCAGCAGCGCGGGCAGCTGATCGAGCGCGCTGCCGATGAAACCGCGGCTTTCGCTGCGCGTGTGCAAACGCGATTCCTGCAGCGCCATCAGCACGGCGTGGAAAGCGGCGATCGTCAAGGTGCTGTAAGCGAGCACGGCCACCGCAATGTGCCAGCCGAAGACGGCCGACTTGCCTTCCATGCTGACCTGGCTGCCGGGAAAGGCCCACGCCAGGCCGATGGCGATGACGGCGCTGGGCATGACCATGCGGCGCAGTCCATCGAGACTGAAATTGCGGTTCTCTATCCAGTAAGCACCGACCGACACCCACAGCGCGGCCGAGAGCATGGCGGAAAAGCCGAAACGCAAGGTGCCCGGCGCCATCAGGTCGAACCACAGGGTGACGGCGTGCGCCAGCCACGCGACGCCCGTCAGGCCGGCGATGAGCCTGGCGCGGGACGAGGGAAGCACGGCACACGCTGCATACAGGAGGGCGGCAAGAAGAAAGAAATAGGTCTGCATATGTTAAGTTTACACCATAGCCGGCAAGCGCGATTCAAGCGACAGCCCGGGTGACAGGCATTCCGCCGCCAGCCAATGCTGCAAGCCTGCCATGATATCGCGCCTGAGGCGCAACGGGGTGGCGCACCCTCAAGATTTCCGCAATCTTTCCTTGCACTCCCTGTCGCTGGCAGCGGACACGTTGCCATCCTGACTAGCCAGTCCTATAATCGTGTCCGCAAAGCAATATTTGTCCACCCTTACTTCACCGCCGATCTCGCCATGTCTTTTCGAAAACTCTCCTGGACCTGTATCCTGCTGGTCGCCTGCACTGTATTAAGCGGTTGCATGAAAGACGCGCCTTCCCAGTCCACGTACGAGGAGTATTTCCGTACCTCGATCCAGGGCTATGACTTGTACAAGGATTACTTCGACATCGCGAAGCTGGAAAAGCTGAACGGCTGGAAAGAGAATGAGCAGTACGAAATCAAGGGCTCGGCCGTGCTGCGCGCCAAGGTGGGCTACCTGGAATTGCTGGCCGACGTGGCCGACAAGCTCGAGGCGCAGGCCAGGACGGACAGCACCGTCGGCATGAGCATGGGCCTGGGCTTGATGGCGCGCGGCATGGGCGGCGAAAACAAGGTTTTCCGCGAATTCTGGGCGCAGCAGCAGGAAAAGAAAGCGATTCCCGCGCCGCTGCTGGCGCGCCAGGCGGCGATGACGGCCGAGCGTTTCGAGAACCTGCTGCAATGGTCGGACCAGCTCGTGCAAGACAACTACGGCGCCATCATCAACCGCCAGTTGAAGAAGGGCGATGAGCTGACGCGCATCTATACCCTGAGCTTCCGGCAGACGGAGAAGGGCTGGATGGGTTTTAACGCCCGCTAAGGCCGTCTCCCCATCAAAAAACCTCCGCACCATTGCTGGCGCGGAGGTTTTTTTAATGGTTGCTTGATTTACTTCACATTCAGGCTCTTTTTCGCCTGCTCCAGCAAGTCCGTCTTGACCCAGTCCTTGGCCACGGGCGGTTTCGTCATGCGTCCCACGCCCGTTTTCACCATCACATCGGTGGTCACCTGGATATGCTCGGGCGAGATGTCATATGAATACGGCGAATTGCTGATCGCATCGTCGAAGTCGTCCTTCGTGATCTGGCCGCGGAACACGACTTCGCGCACGTATTTTTCCGCCGTCGCCTTGCTGTCGATAAAGGTTTTCGTCGCTTCGACGAAGCAGCGCATGAATTTTTCCGCCACGGGACGGCGTTCCTTGTAGAACTTCTCCGTCATCACCATGGTGCGCACGGGCTCGCCGATGGGCGTGTCGTACGGCTTTAATATTTCCACGCCGAAACCCTTGTTGATCGCCTGCGACGATTGCGGCTCCGACTGCATCATGGCGTCGATATTCTTGCCCATCAGCGCCTGGTTCAAGTCGGCGTAGGCCAGAAATACGAGCTGCACGTCCTTGCCCTTGGTTTCGGAATACGTCAGGCCCGCCTGCGCCAGCTCGGCCAGCAGCAGCACTTCCTGGATGCCGCCGCGCGTCACGCCCACGCGCTTGCCCTTGAGTTCCTTGACGCTGGCGATCTTTTGCCCCGCCCCCGCCACCAGGCGCGCGCCGCCCTTGGCAAAGCCGGCCACCACGTAGATAGGCGCGCCGCCGGCGCGGCCGGAAATGGCCGCCTCCGAGGCCGTCGCCCCCACGTCCAGCTCGCCCGCGATAATCGCCTGCATCACGTCGAGACCCTTGGCAAAGATATGCTCTTCCACCTTGATGCCGCACTTGGGGGCGATTTCCTTGATATATGACACGGCGCCGTAATGGGCAAATTTCAGGTTGCCCAGGCGCACTACTTCCTGGGCCTGGACGGCGCCCATGCCGAACGCCAGCACGAGGGCGGCGGCGATTCCGGTCTTCAAGGTTGATTTTTTCTGCATCGGGTTCTCCTGTGGTGGTGGGTATATGCCCGCAAGGGCATAAAACACGAAACACTGCTTTTTGTTATGGGGAGATAGTACCGCGTGTTAAGTAACCCTCGGGAAATTATTGTGAATTTATGACGAACAGAACCGGATGCTGTGCAAGGCGCCCGCTGCGACGCAGTGCGAGCACTGCTAGCTGCGGGCAACACCGCACAGCGCCGGTTATGGAAGTCAGAAATCACAATAATTTATTGGGGGTTACTTAAAGCCAGGGCAACATTTTTTTGCCGGCAGCCACGCTGCCGGCGTTGTTGCTACTCCCTGTTATTACTGTCCCGCCAGCGCCACCACCGGATCGAGTCCCGACGCCTTGCGCGCCGGCATGAAGCCAAACACCAGTCCCGTCACCACGGCGCAGGCAAACGCGCCGCCGATGGCGCTGAGCGAAAAGATCACGGGCACTTCCCACACAAGCAGCGCAGCGGCAAACGCCACGCCGGCCACGATGCCGGCCACGCCGCCCACCACCGACACCAGCACCGCTTCCGTGAGGAACTGGCGCAGGATGTCGCGCCGGCGCGCGCCCGTCGCCATGCGGATGCCGATTTCACGCGTGCGCTCGCGCACCGTCATCAGCATCACGTTCATGACGCCGATGCCGCCCACCACGAGCGAAACGGCCGCGATCAGGCTGAGCATCATGGTCATATTGTCCTGCGTGCGCGCTTCGGCCGCAATAGAAGCGGCCGCGTTGCTGATGCCGTAGTCGCGGATGCGGTGGCGCTCGAACATGACGGCGTCGACCGCCTTCTCGGTTTCGGCGATGCGCTTCACGTCGTCGGCCGCCAGCACGATATACGTGGGCTCGCGCTGGCCGAAGACGCGGATACCTGCCGTGGAAAACGGCAGCAGCAGCACGTCATCCTCATCCTTGTCGCCAGTCAGCGCGCCCTTCTCGCTCATTACGCCGATCACCTGGAACGGCACGTTGCCGATCAGAATATTCTGTCCCACCGGGTTGGCAATGTCAGGCATCAGCTTGTGCGCCAGGCGCCAGCCCAGTACGGCAACGGTGGCCATCTCGCGCTCGTCCTGCTGCGTGAAGAAGCCGCCATGCGCCAGCGGCCAGGTCTGGATCTGCGGCAGCGCCGCGCCCGTGCCCCGTACATAGGTTTGCACGTCGAGGTTGCCATGGCGGATTACCTTGTTGCCGGTAACGTTAGGCAACACGTGGGAAATGCCGGGCACGCCCTCAAGCGCCTCGAGGTCGGCCAGGGTGATGCTGCGCCCGGGGATGCGCGAGCTTTCGCCGATCGACGACATATATAAGAGGTTCGAGCCGAAAGCGCCCAGCTGCGCCATCACCTGCTGGCGCGTGCCCAGGCCGATGGCCAGCATGACGATCACGGAAGCGACGCCAATGATGATGCCGAGCAGGGTCAGACCCGTGCGGAAGCGGTTGATCCACAGCACGCGCCAGGCGGCGCGCGCCGCGTCGAGCAATTCCGTGCCCAGCGACGCGCCGGTATCATGAGCGGCGCGCGACATGTCCAGCGGCGGCAGGGCCGTCGACGTGGCGGGAATGGCGATGGCGCCCGTGTCCGCGATGATTTCGCCGTCGCTGATCTCGATCACCCTGCGCGCCTGGGCCGCCACCTTGCGGTCATGCGTAATGAGGATGATGGTGTGGCCCGCATCGGCCAGTTCCCCCAGCAGGGCCATGACTTCGGCGCCGCTGCTGCTGTCCAGGGCCCCCGTCGGTTCATCGGCCAGGATGATGCGCCCGCCATTCATCAGGGCGCGGGCGATCGACACGCGCTGCTGCTGCCCGCCGGACAGTTGATTCGGCCGGTGGTCGAGCCGGTCACCGAGTCCAAGGCGCTTGAGCAGCGCCTCGGAACGGGCATGGCGCGCCGCGGCCGGCATGCCCGCGTACAGGGCCGGCACCTCCACGTTCTCGCGCGCCGATTCGGTGGCGATCAGATGATACCCCTGGAAGACGAAACCGAACGCTTCGCGCCGCAGCCACGCCAGTTCATCGGGATTCAGGCTGGCCACGTCCTGCCCGGCAAAACGGTAGGAGCCGTCGCTGGGCCGGTCCAGGCAACCGAGCAAGTGCATCAGGGTCGACTTGCCGGAACCGGACGCGCCGACGATGGCGACGAATTCGCCGGCGCCGATAGCCAAGGTCAGGCCGCGCAGCACTTCCACGGCCGGCGCGCCGTCATGGCCGCCGTAGCGCTTGCGGATGCCTTGCAATTCAATCAACGGCGCCGCCGGACCCGCGTCGCCGGACGGGCCCAGCGACGCCACTTCGCTCATGGCGCTCATAGCTGGAACCTGCTGGCGCCGCCACCGGCCGGCTGCTCGCCCGTGACCAGCAATTCGCCTTCGCGCAAGCCTTGCAGCACTTCCGCGCTGAGGCGGTTGCGCACGCCCACGGTGACGGTGCGCGTGTCGACCTTGCCGTCGGCATCCATCACGCGGGCCGTGAACTGGCCAGGCGGCGCGCCGTCCTCGGTGGACGGTTTCAGGGCCGGCAGGGGCACGGCCAGCACATTCTTCTTCGCGGCCGTAACAAATACCACCTGCGCCGTCATCTGCGGCATCAACTCGCCATCGGCGTTGTCGACATCGAACAGCACTGTATACAGGATCACCTTGCTGGTCGACGGCGCCAGGGCCGTGCCGGCGCTGGTGCCGCCCGGCACCGGCGGCGCGGGCAGCACCTGCCGCACCTTGCCGCTCCAGCGCCGCTGGTCGCCGCCCAGGGTGGTGAAGTACACGGGCATGTCCGCGCGCACGCGGCGCACGTCCGCTTCCGACACTTCCGTCCACACCGTCATGGCCGACAAGTCGGCAATGCGCAGGATATTCGGCGTCTGGTACGTCGCGTTCAGGGTCTGCCCCTCTTTCGCATCCAGGCCCACGACGCTGCCGCCCATCGGCGCGTAGATGCGCGTATAGCCGAGACGCGCCTCGTCGGCCTTCAGGCTGGCCTGGGTCTGGTCGATCTGCGCCTTCAGGTGGTCGATCTTGGCGGCCGCCGAGGCCAGGGTGGCTTCCGCCGTTTCCAGGTCGGCCAAAGGCGTCGAGTCGAATTTCGCCATCTGCTTCTGGCGCACGTGCTGCTGGCCCGCCAGCCGGTGCTGCGCCTGCTGGTCGGCCAGCTGCGCGCGCAAACCGGCCAGCGCTGCGCGGCCCGCATCGACCGTGGCTTGCTGCACGCTGGGGTCGATCTCGGCCAGCAGCTGGCCTTTTTCCACGGCGCTGCCGGGCTGCACGTGCAGACGCGTGATCTGGCCCGACACCTGCGCGCCCACGTCGACATAGGTTTGCGGCTGCAGGGTGCCGATGGCCGTGACGCTCGCTTCGATATTGCCGCGCTTGACGGGCGCCGTGTCGAACACGGTGGCCGGGCCGCGCGTGGCCCATAGAACGCCGGCGCCAAACAGCGCCAGCAAGACCGCGCCGCCCAGGATGCGGGCGCGGCGGGAAGGCAGGCGGGCCGCCATCAGGAAGCCACTTTCAATACATTCAAAACATCAAACGGTGTCGCCAGGCGTAAAAAGTGCATCAGTCTATCCTTGAAAATGGCAGTCAACATTACTGCAGGAACGTCACAAGACCTGCCAGCGCGGCGACGGCTGCCAGCAGGGAACTACGAAACAGCAAGCGGGGCGCATACGGCAGCAACAGGGCCACCAGCAGCGCGCCGGCAGAAATAAAACCCAGCCAGGCGACCACGCCGACGGTGGCGCTCCAGCCGGCCACGCAGGGCCAGATGGCCAGCGCCAGCAGCAACGCACCGGCCAGCTGCAGCGCGCGCCGCACGTTCGGCGCCGCGTCGCGCCCCCATACCTGGCCGTGATGACGGTCCATGGCCAGCGAGAGGCTGGCCATGCCCGCATACGACAGACCCAGCGCGCAAAGGATGGTGTTGATCATGACTGTCCTTCCGTATTGACCTGCAGGCTGGCCACTGGCGTTGCCCTGGCGGCGGCCTTTTTCACCGGTTTTTCCTTGCGCTTGTGGACTTTCCACGCGCCCCAGACGGCCAGCAGGCCGAAGGCCATGCTGCCCAGTTCCACGCCGGCGCTTTCCCAGTCGCCGCGCGCGACCTGTGCCATCAGGTTGTCGCCCGTGCTCAGCACATTGAGGACGGGCAGCAACAGGCACAGGGCGGCCAGCAGGCACAGTTGCTCGATCCACGCGCGCTTTTCCGCGCGCAGGCAGGCGTGCACAAGCATCAAAAACCAGACGCCGAAGAAGGCGCGCACTTCCCAGCCGGCGCGCTGCTCGATGCCGACGGGGATCAGGCGGTTGGCCCACAGGAAGCCCACGCAGGCGATGGCCAGGCCGGCGATGGCCGCCACGTTCAGGCATTCGATGACGCGGTACACGCGCTGCGTATAGGCGCCGAACTCGCCGCCCGACTTCTGGCGGCGCTTGACCATGAACAAAATGGCGCCCGTGCCCATCATGACCGTGCCGGCCAGACCGCAAAAGAAGTACAGCCAGCGCATGGGCGTGCCGCCAAAACCCACCATGTGCAGGTTCGACATGACGGAGCGCGTCAGGCCTGCGCCGCCCGTGTCCGACTCGCCAGGACGGCGCAAGGCGGTCTGCTCGCCCGTGGCCAGCGCATAGCAGGCCCTGCCCGTGTTGGCGCTGATGCGCTCCATCGTATCCGTTTCTTCATTCCAGCCGTACATGCAGACGCGCATGGAGGCGTCGTTCGGATTGTCCAGCACCACGGCGCGGATTTCCTGGCCGATGGCCTGCTCGGCGCGCAGCGCGAACGATTCCAGCGCGGGAATGGCCAGCGGCTGGCCCGTCTTCACAGGTTTGCCCGCATCGTTCCAGTCTGCCAGGAAGGCTTTCTTTGGATTGTCCATGCCGTACTGCGCCGCCACGGGCGCCGGCACATAGTCGTCGCTGTAGAACGCCAGGCCCGTGTAGGCGATCATGAACTGGAACGGCAAGGTCAGCACAGCCACCGCGTTGTGCGCATCGAGCCAAGAGCGCTGCCCTTTTGCCGGGCGGAAGGTGAAGAAATCCTTGAAGATGCGCTTGTGCGTGATGACGCCGCTCACCAGCGCCACCAGCATGATCATGGTGGTGATGCCGACGATCCATACGCCGATGCGGCCCGCGTGCAGCTCATAGTGGAAATCGACGAAATGGTGACCGCCGATGGTTTCGCGCTCCGTTGCTTCGCGCGCATGTTCGATGACGGCGCCCGTCAGCGGATCGAGGTCCGCCGAGCCATAGCCGCCGCTGGGCTGGAACCAGTAGGCGGACAGGCCGTGGCCGGGACGCTGCACGGGCCAGATTTCCCACATGTCCGCCTTCGGGTGCTCCTTCGCCATGAAGTCGAGCGCCAGCTCCAGGCGGTGCGCGCGGTCCGTGACCTTCGGCAGCGGCGGATCGTTCGCATGCGCCGCCTCTTCCAACGCGTGTTCGGGCGTCATCCAGTGGCCGATCGGGTCGTCGAAGACGGCCAGGGTGCCGGTCAGAAAGATGGCGAACAGCAGCCAGGAAATCCACAGGCCGCTCCACGTATGCAGCCAGGCCATGGCCTGGCGCAGGCCGCCCTGCTGTGGCGTTTTCACCACTTTGTCTACCTTGACGGCGTTCATGCGGCCCCCCGCGACAGCAGCAGGCCGATGCCGCCGCACAGGATCGCTGGCAGCAGCATGCCGAGCCAGGCGCGGCGCAGGTCTTGCACGGCAAAGACCCAGATCACGGCGCAGGTGTAGACGACAAAGGCGCTCAGGGTCGCCGTCAGCACGGCTTCGGCGCGCGACAGCGGCAGCACGGCCGCCAGCAGCACGGCCACGCCGGACGTGAGCGCATAGCCGCCGAAAACGGCGGCGAGCACGCGCGAAAACAACATCATATTGGCCGATTTCATCATCGCGGCGCTCCCTGTGGCATACGCTGGCCCGCGCCGTCGCGGGCCAGATTCAACTGCACATCCATAAGCCATGCATCCTTCATCAAGATAGGTCATTCAAAAGTGATTGTTTACAGTTTGTAGTTCAATGTCAGCATCACGTTGCGCGGCGCCCCTGCCAGGTTGCCGAAGACATCGGAATAGATGCTCTGGTAATAGTGCTTGTCGAGCGCATTGTTGACGTTCAGGCGCAGCTCGGCGCGGCTGTCGATCTGCCAGGCCGCGTTCAGGCCCACGATCGCATAGCGGCCCTGGCGCAGATGGTAGGTGCCGTCGCTCGACTCGGTCGCGCCCTGGCCGTACACCGAGGCGCCGACGCGCCAGCCCTGCGCCGCGCCGGACAGGCGGTAGCTGGTGGCCAGCTTGAGCTGCTGGCGCGGATAGCGGCTATTAAAATCCTTGCCGATATTGGCCGGATCGCTGTCGCGCGTAAATTGCGCCTTCACATACGTAAAACCGGCCGACAGCTGCCAGTTCGGCGTCAGCGCGCCCGCCACGTCCAGTTCCACGCCTTCGCTGCGCACTTCGCCCGAGGCGCGCTGGCAATAGCCCCAGGTGCTGCCGGGGCAGGGAGTCGGGCCGGCCAGATCGTCCACGCCGCGGTTCTGCTGGCGGATCTGGAACACGGCCGCGCTGGCATTGAGAGCGCCGCCGAAATATTCGCCCTTCACGCCAGCTTCATAGTTGGTGCCGCTGATCGGCTTCAGGGGCTGCGCATGGACGTCCGTGGCCGCCTGCGGCTGAAAGATCTCGGTCCAGCTGGCGTACACGGAATGCTGCTTGTCGAGGTCATACACGACGCCGGCGTAGGGCGTGAATTCGCGCGCCACCGAATAGCCGGCGTCGTCCTTGTACCAGCTTACGCGCCCGCCCAGCACCAGCGACAGCGGGTCGGCCAGGCGCAGGCGCGTGCCCGCATATATGCCGCTTTGCTCGGTGATGCTGGCCGTGCGCCACTGCGCGTAGTTGATGACGGGGCGCGCCACGCTGCCCGCGTCCCAGTTGTACGGGTCAAGCACGGGCGCGTTCGCGCCCCAGCTGTACGGCGCCCATCCGCCATAGCTGTTTTTCGACGAACGGCGGTGGCTGGCGCCGACCGTCAGCTCGTGCTGGCGGCCGAACAGGCCGTAGCTGCCGCTCGCATACGCGTCGTAGCTGGTGTTGGCCAGTTCGGCGCGGTAGCTTTGCGAATTGAAGCGCAGGGTGTCGCCACGACGGTTGATGCCGGAAAACGTGGTATCGATCTCCGGCGTCTTGCGCGTGGCCGCCAGCCTGGCCTTCCAGCCGTTGCCGAAGCGGTGTTCCAGTTCGGCGAAGATGGTTTTATCGGTCTGGCGCCAGCCGTCGAAGTCGCTGCCCAGGTAAGTCGAGCGGGGCAAATTCAAGAAGCGGCCGTCGGCGGCCGTGACCACGCCCGTCGTGACGCCGTCGTTATCGGTCTTGCGGTAATGCGCACCCAGGGTCAACGTGGTGTCAGGGCGCAGGTCGGCCTCGATGACGCCGTACAGCTGGTGATTGCGGCCATGCAGCACGTCGACAAAATCCTTCTTGTCCTGCAGCGTGACGACCATGCGCCCGCGCACGGTCTTCGCTTCATTGAGCGCGTTGGCGGCGTCGGCTTCCAGGCGGTAGTTGCTCCAGCTGCCCACGCTGGCCGAGAACGACGCCTGCGGCGTGGCCGTCGGGCGCTTGCGCACCATATTGATGGCCGCGCTGGGCGTGCCGCTGCCCGTGGTCAAGCCCGTGGCGCCGCGCACCACCTCGATGCGGTCGTAGATGGCCAGGTCGTCATTGTCGCCATTAAAAGTATTGTTCGCACCGAGGCTGGTGGGCAAGCCGTCGAGCAGGATGTTGTCGACTGGAAAGCCCCGTGCGCTGAAACTGCCCGAATCGCCCGTAAAGTTGCCTTTTTGCATGACCAACCCCGTGATCGACTGCACGGCGTCGTCCAGCGTGGTGATGCCCAGGTCGTCGATCTGCTGGCGCGTCAGCACGCTGACCGACTGCGGCGTCTCGCGCAGCGACAGGTTCAGCTTGGTTGCCGTGTTGCTCACGCCCGTCGTATAGGAGCCGCTGCCTTCTGTCGTCGCATCGCGCCCCGCGGTGACGGAGACGCCGGCCATGGTCTGCTCGGACGCAGGGCCGGCTGGCGCCTGCTGGGCCAGCGCCGGCAGGCCCGCGGCCAGGCACAGGGCCGCAGCCGCCTGCGCCAGCGGGCGCAGTCTGGAAAGATGCGATGTCGAAATAGCAATTTGCAAAGCTTGTGGCATGAAAAATCCTGAAAATGGCGTCATGAGACGGTAAGAAATAGGCGCCTACTCTGTAGGTGCCGCGAAAACTAAAAACGGGCAATCGAACTGTAAATATTTTTACGGGCCTGCTATGGGGCGGGCTCCACCGTCACCCAAAACGGCGTGCGGCTGCGCACCTGCACCGGCAGGGAATGGGGCAGCATGGTCAGGATGCGCTGGGTGTCGTCCAGCGGGAATACACCCGACAGGCGCAACCGGGCGACCTCCGGCGCACAATGAATCACGCCGGGGCGATAACGGGCCAGGTCGGCCAGGAAATCGCCCAGGGTCACGTCGTCGACGATCAGCTGCCCGCGCGACCAGCCGTCGGCAGACGCATCGATGGCGTGCGGCGCGCCGGGCGCGTGGCGCGAAAACGCCACGCCACGCCCGGCCGCCAGCCGCATTGGCACGCCATCGCCGTCGCGGGGGCTGATGTCAACGGCGCTTTCAAACACGTCCACCGTGCTGGTGCCATCGTGCTGGCGCACGGCAAAGCGCGTGCCCAGCGCGCGCACCACGCCTTCGCGCGTGACCACTTCCAGCGGCGCGGCGCTGCCGGCGCCGTGGCCGCTGGCGACGAGGATTTCACCAGCCAGCAGCTCGATCAGGCGGCGGCTGGCGTCAAAACGCACGTTCACGGCCGATCCCGTATTCAGGCTGAGCATGCTGCCGTCGTCCAGCGCCACCTCGCGCCGCTCGCCCGTGGCCGTGCGGTAGTCGGCGCGCACGGTGCGGACTGCATCCCAGGCGCCCGTCTGCGCGGCCAGCAAACCGCCGCCGGCCGCCACGCCCAGCCACGCCAGCAACTGGCGCCGCTTGCCGTTGGCGGCGTTCTGCTGCGTGCCGGCCAGCGCCTGCGCGGCCGCGCTGCGATGCAAGCCGTTGAAGCGCTGCGATACCGCTTCAATATGCCGCCAGGCCCGTTCATGTTCCGGGTCGGCTGCGCGCCAGCGCTGCCAGGCCGCGTGCTCCGCTGCGCTGGCCGCGTCCGACATCAGCACGGTCAGCCATTCGGCCGCCTGCTGCTGCACTTCCTCGTGGATCGCTGCCGGGGCCGTGGATTCTGCCACCGCGCTCATGCCGGCAGCGAGAAAAACACCTGGCGGTTGGCGCGCGTCAGGTATTGCTTGACCGAGCTGGCCGACACCTTCAGGCGCGCGGCGATCTCGGCATAGCTGAGGCCCTCCAATTGCGCTAGCAAAAACGCCGTGCGCACGGGCGCGGGCAAGCCTTCGAGGGCCTGGTCGATTTCCTGCAACGCTTCCAGCGCCAGCAGCCGCGCTTCGGGCGCGGGCGCTACCTCGTGCGGCAGGCAAGCGAGCGCCTGCAGGTAGGCGTCTTCCAGCACTTGCCGGCGGTAGCGGTGCGCCACCAGGCGGCGCGCGACAGTGGCAAGAAACGGCCGCGCTTCGCGGATCTGCGGCGCCGTACCGTTGCTCAGCACGCTGATGAAGGTGTCTTGCGCCAGATCCGCCGCATCGCCCGCATGGCCCAGCTTATGCCGCAGCCAGCCCTGCAGCCAGCCGTGATGGCTGCTGTAGAGCGCGTGCAGGTCTTGTTGCTGGGCAAAATCGGCGGCCGACATGGCATCCCTTTCCGGTCAAGCGCGGCGCGCCTGCGAATGTAAATAAGAATTATTCTCATTTTAACCGTGTTTTTGACTTTCATGCAATCGTGGCATTGCCAGAAATACCAACTCATTCAAAAGCAGGCCAACCGTCAGGCGCTGCTGCGCGGGACCGCCAGCCAACCGCGATAAGGTAAAATGACGCCCATCGTCCGGTTTAGAGCCTCCCGCCCAGTAGATGAATACATCTCCTGCTGGGCTAAGCTCCTAGCGCCGCCCACTCCCAAGCTTTTCATTGCAGGTTCATCATGCTAGATAATCTCACCCAACGGCTTGCCAAAGTCGTCAAGACCATGCGCGGCGAGGCGCGCCTGACCGAAGCGAACACCGCCGACATGCTGCGCGAAGTGCGCCTGGCGCTGCTCGAGGCCGACGTCGCCCTGCCCGCCGTGCGCGAATTCATCGCCAAAGTCAAAGAAAAAGCCATGGGCGAGGATGTCATTTCCTCGCTCACGCCAGGCCAGGCCCTGGTGGGCGTGGTGCAGCGCGAGCTGGCCGCCCTGATGGGCGCCGACCTGGGACCGGAAGCGTCGCAGATCAGCTTTGCCCAGCAGCCGCCCGCCATCATCCTGATGGCCGGTTTGCAGGGTGTGGGTAAAACCACCACCGTCGGCAAGCTGGCGAAGTACCTGAAGGAAGAAAAGAAGAAGAAAGTGCTGACCGTCTCGGCCGACGTGTACCGTCCCGCCGCGATCGCCCAGCTGCAATCGGTCACGGCCCAGGTGGGCGCCGACTTCTTCCCGTCCACCAGCACGGACAAGCCGGTCGATATCGCGCTGGCCGCGCTGGACTGGGCGAAAAAGCACTACCACGACGTACTGATCATCGATACGGCGGGCCGCCTCGGTATCGACGAAGAGATGATGCGCGAAATCGCCGCCGTCCACGGCGCCGTGAAACCGATCGAAACCCTGTTTGTCGTCGACGCCATGCTGGGCCAGGACGCCATCAACACGGCGAAAGCCTTTAACGATGCGCTGCCGCTGACCGGTATCGTGCTGACCAAGCTCGATGGCGACGCGCGCGGCGGTGCGGCCCTGTCGGTGCGCCACATCACGGGCAAACCGATCAAGTTTGCCGGTGTCTCGGAAAAACTCGACGGCCTGGAAGCGTTCGACCCGACCCGCATGGCCAACCGCATCCTGGGCATGGGCGACATCCTCGCGCTGGTCGAAGAGGCGCGCAAGGGCGTCGACAGCAAGGCGGCGGCCGATCTGGCGCAAAAGATCAAGGTCGGCGGCAAGTTCGACATGAACGACTTCAAGGCGCAGCTGGGGCAAATGAAGAAAATGGGCGGCATGGCCAACCTGATGGACAAGCTGCCGGCCCAGTTCCAGCAGGCGGCAGGCGGCAAGAACATGGATCAGGCCGATAAGCAGGTGCGCCGCATGTGCGGCATCATCGATTCGATGACGCCGCAGGAACGCGCCAAGCCTGAACTGATCAAGGCGACGCGCAAGCGCCGCATCGCCGCCGGCGCCGGCGTGCAGGTGCAGGAAGTGAACCGCATGCTGACGCAATTCGAGCAGATGCAGACGATGATGAAGAAATTGTCGGGCGGCGGCATGATGAAGATGATGCGCTCCATGAAGGGCATGATGCCCGGGATGAGGTAAGGCTTCAAAATCCGCTGCGCGGGGCGCCTTGCGGCCGGCGATGCTCAGCGCACTAGAGTGCGCTTGCGCTTCTCGGCCACAAATCATCCCCGCTCGCTGTGATTTTGAAGGCCTTTTTTACGCCGCGTGAGGCGTAGTTCGAATCCAGAAACACCGTTATAAAATAATGCCGGATTGCATTTTCAGGTGTCCGGCATCACGCTCCCCTCCCTCCGCAGTCCCCCTCCCCGCATAGCCAGCAACCATGCCATTTACGGGCAAAAACGCCGTTCTGCGCTCCCAAGCGGTGCGCCCGGGCGACAGCATTGCCATTTCCCTGCTTTTTCCTCGTGAAAACGTGAAAAACACTTGCATACTAGGTAAATCCACACCAATATTAGCCGTGCGATTAATTGCGCAATTTCCCATGTGTTTGTTAAGGAGGCTCGAAGATGGCAACAGCCAAAAAAACCCCAGTAGCAGCGCCAGCCAAAGCAGCAGCAGCCAAGCCTGCAGCCGCCAAGAAAGCAGCACCCGCAGCCAAAGCAGCAGCGAAACCAGCAGCGGCGAAGAAAGCGGCAGCACCGGCAACACCACGCAAGCCAAACGCAGCATTCATGAAAGCGATGACGCCATCCGCCTCCCTGGCAGCCGTCGTTGGCGCAGCACCGCTGCCGCGCACGGAAGTGACCAAAAAGGTATGGGATTACATCAAAAAACTCGATCTGCAAGATCCGGCCAACCGCCGCATGATCAATGCGGACGACAAGCTGAAAGCAGTTTTCGGCGGCAAAGCCCAAGTCTCCATGTTTGAAATGACGAAACTGATCTCCGATCATTTGAAATAAATCAGATACGCGCCGGCTTCAACCGCCGAGCGAGTGCCCCGCCGCATCACTGCGAGCGGGGCATTTTTTTGCCTGCCGGTCAACTGGCTGGCTTGAATTCCCACTGCCGCCACGCCGCCCGCACGGCATTCGGGTACTCGGCCCGCCCCCGGCTGCCGTTGTAGCGCCCCAGCGCCAGGTATAAGTCGCCCTTTTCCATGTCCAGGTACATGCGCAGGATGGCGCAGCCGTAGCGCAGATTCGTCTGCATGTGGAACAGCTTGCTGCGGTCATGGTCGCCGATGACGCCCGTCCAGAATGGCATCACCTGCATGTAGCCGCGCGCGCCGGCCAGCGAAACGGCGTATTTGCGATAGGCCGACTCGACCTGGATCAGGCCCAGCACCAGGGCCGGCTCCAGGCCCGCGCGGCGCGACTCGTACCAGACGGTTTCCAGGAATTCCGTGCGCAGCTGGGCGTCCGGCAGCTTGCGCTGCAGGCGTTGCGACATCTGCGCCAGCCATTGCTGGTAGCGCTGCAAGTCGGCGCGCGTGGCAAATTTGGGTTGCGGCGGGCGTTCGTCGCGGATCGCGTGCGACAGGGCCAGGCGGACGGAGTCGGCCAGCGCCTCCTCCTTCTGGTTGCCGGCCTGTGCCAGGGGAGCGCAGGCCAGGCAGGCGGCCAGCGCGAGCGCGCCGGCCGTTTTACTTAGCGATGGGCGCTTCACTGCGCCATTTTGCCCTGGATGAAGGCGACGATCTCGTCCGGCGCCACGCCGGTCGCTTCCACATCGCGGCGGCCCTGGTATTCCAGCTTGCCTTCTTTCAGGCCGCGCTCGCCGATGACGATGCGGTGCGGCACGCCAATCAGTTCCCAGTCAGCAAACATGGCGCCAGGGCGCAGGCCGCGGTCGTCGACGATGACGTCCACGCCAGCGCCTTGCAGGGCCGCGTACAGCTTCTCCGTCTCTTCCTTGACCAGTTCGCTGCGGTCCATGCCCATCGGGCACAGCACGACTTCGAAAGGCGCGATCGACGCTGGCCAGATGATGCCCTTGTCGTCGAAGTTCTGTTCGATGGCGGCGCCCAGGATGCGCGTCACGCCGATGCCGTAGCAACCCATCTGCAGTGGCGCCGGTTTGCCGTTTTCGTCGAGGAAGGTGGCTTTCATGCTTTCCGAATACGCCGTCCCCAGCTGGAACACGTGGCCCACTTCGATGCCGCGCTCGATGGCGAGCAGGCCCTGGCCGTCCGGCGACGCGTCGCCGGCAACGACATTGCGCAAGTCGGCCACGATGGCAGGCTCTGCCATGTCACGGCCCCAGTTGGCGCCCGTGTAGTGGAAACCGGCCGCATTCGCGCCGCAGACGAAATCATTCATGAGGGCAACAGTGCGGTCCGCCACCACGGTGACCGGTGCTTGCGTGCCGATCGGGCCCAGGTAGCCGGGGATGGTGCCGTAGACTTCCAGGATTTCCGCTTCCGTCGAGAAACGGTGACCGGCCAGGCCGGCAACCTTGCCCACCTTGATCTCGTTCAATTCATGGTCGCCGCGCAGCAGCAGCATGAAATGCTGCTTCGTGACTTTCTCGTCCTTGCCCGTCGTTTCCACCGTCAGGGCGATGGTTTTCACGGTGCGCGACAGATCAATACCCAGCAAGGCTGCCACGGTTTCGCACTTGACGGTGTCCGGCGTGGCCGTTTTCGTCAGGGCCTGGGTGGCGGCTGGACGCGCGCCCGCTGGCGGCAGCGCTTCGGCCGCTTCCATGTTGGCCGCGTAGTCGGACGTCGGGCAGTACACGAGCGCGTCTTCGCCCGTATGGGCGATGACGTGGAATTCGTGCGAACCGGAACCGCCGATGGCGCCGTTATCGGCCGCCACGGCGCGGAATTTCAGGCCGAAACGCGTAAAGATGCGCGTGTAGGCGTCAAACATGACTTTATACGACGCCTGCATGCCGGCCAGGTCGCGGTCGAACGAATAGGCGTCTTTCATGGTGAATTCGCGGCCGCGCATCAGGCCGAAGCGGGGACGGCGCTCGTCGCGGAACTTGGTCTGGATATGATAAAAGTTCAGCGGCAGCTGGCGGTAGGACTTGATTTCCGTGCGCACGACATCCGTGATGACCTCTTCCGACGTCGGCTGGATCGCGTATTCGCGGCCGTGGCGGTCCTTCACGCGCATCAGTTCGTCGCCCATCTTGGTCCAGCGGCCCGTCTCCTGCCACAGTTCGGCTGGCTGCACGAGCGGCATCAGCAGTTCGATGGCGGCGGCTTTGTTCATCTCGTCACGGATGATGGCTTCCACCTTGCGGATCACGCGCAAGCCCATCGGCATGTAGGTATAGATGCCGGAACCGAGGCGTTTGATCATGCCTGCACGCATCATCAATTGGTGGCTGACGATTTCCGCGTCAGAAGGTGCATCTTTAAGTGTGGAAATAAAAAAACGGGAGGCGCGCATAACGGTGAATTCTTTTTAAAAAGAGAGGGTTATAATCAACCTAATTTTAAAGGATTAGCTGGCTGATGCGTCCATACTTTACACAAATGCGCTCAATTGGTGCGATTCCGGCGCTTTTCGCACCCCGAAAAGGCTGCCGGCTTGCGGAGTTGTGGGCAAAAATGTAAAAAAAGACGCGATGTCGCAGAAAGTTTGAGGTGCATTATGCTCGACCGTGAAGGGTTTCGGCCCAACGTCGGCATCATCCTGCTAAACGCCCAGAACGAGGTGTGGTGGGGCAAGCGGGTGCGCGAGCACTCTTGGCAGTTTCCGCAGGGCGGTATCAAATATGGCGAAACACCGGAACAAGCCATGTTTCGCGAACTTGAAGAGGAAATCGGACTCAGACAGGAACACGTCAAAATTGTCGGCCGCACCCGCGACTGGCTGCGCTATGAGGTGCCAGACCACTTCATCAAGCGCGAGATTCGCGGCCATTACCGTGGCCAGAAGCAGATTTGGTTTCTGCTGAGAATGTGCGCGCGCGATAACGACGTCAATCTGCGCCTGACCGACCATCCCGAGTTCGACGCCTGGCGCTGGCATGAGTACTGGGTCCCGCTCGATGTCGTGATTGAATTTAAACGCGATGTGTACCAGCGCGCCTTGCAGGAGCTGTCCCGCTTCCTGACCTGGCCCGTGCATGGCAACGCACAGCAAGCGCACCGCCACACGTCGCGCTACCTGCGCCAGCCCCATGCGCCCCGCGCGCAGGACGCTGCAGCGCTGGCCAAGCCTTGCGACGGCATTGCCGCCGAAGGGTGTACGCCGGAGCTGATTCTGCCGGGCAAGGAGTAGTCCGAAGCAATGAACGCACTCTCCCACGCAAAAGGGGCAGCCTGAACAGGCTGCCCCTTTTTTCATGCCGACAGGAAACTCCCCTGCCGCTCAGGCTGACTTAATTTGCTGTCGGCGCTGGCGCAGCGGCGGGAACATCGAGCGTGATCGCTTTCAAGCCCAGGATATTGCTGCTGTAGTGGCGGATCTTGTTGGCCAGGGCTGGGTCATTGTTCAGCTTTTGACCATACGACGGCACCATTTCCACCATCTTTGCCTGCCATTCCGGGGTTGCCAGGCGGCTCTTGAATGCCGTTTGCAGCACCTTGATCATGATCGGCGGCGCGGTCGAGGCGCCTGGCGAAGCGCCCAGCAGGGCAACGATGCTGCCATCGGCGGCGCCGACGACTTCCGTGCCGAACTGCAGCAAACCGCCTTTGACAGGGTCATCCTTGACGATCTGCACGCGCTGGCCCGCGTTTTGCAGGGTCCAGTCTTCCATCTTGGCGTTCGGCAAGTATTCGCGCAGGGTCTTCAAACGGTCTTCCGGCGTGTTCATGACCTGCTCGACCAGATATTTCGTCAGCGGAATATTGTCGTAGCCGGCTTGCAGCATCGGTTTGACGTTGCCCGTGCCGATCGAGGCAGGCAGGTCGATCCAGGAACCGTTTTTCAGGAATTTCGTCGAGAAGGTGGCGAACGGGCCAAACAGCAGGGCTTTCTTGCCGTCGATGATGCGCGTATCGAGATGCGGCACGGACATCGGCGGCGAACCGACGGAGGCCTTGCCATACACCTTGGCCGCATGCGCCGCCACCAGTTCCGGATTGGTCGTGACCAGCCATTGGCCGCCTACCGGCACGCCGCCGTAGCCCTTGGCTTCAGGAATGCCCGATTTTTCCAGCAGCGGCAGCGAGCCGCCGCCGGCGCCGATGAAGACAAACTTGGCGCGCATGGTCTTTTCCTTGCCGGCGGCCAGGTCTTTCACCGTCACGTTCCACACGCCATCGGCGCCGCGCCGGATGTCTTCCACCTGGTGGCGCAGGTGCAGCACCATGCCGTGGCTGTCCGTCAGGTACTTCACCAGGCCGCGCGTGAGGTTGCCGAAATTGACGTCGGTACCGATGTCCATGCGCGTGGCCGCCACTTTCTGGCCCTTGTCGCGGCCTTGCATGACCAGCGGCGCCCATTGCGCGATCTGCGCCGGGTCTTCCGAGTACAGCATGCCCTTGAACAAGTTTTCCTTTTGCAACGCTTCATAACGTTTGTGCAAGAAAGCAATATTTGCATCGCCCCAGACAAAGGCCATGTGCGGCACGTTGTTGATGAAGGTGTGCGGCGCGCCCAGGTGCTTGTTAGCTACCTGATAAGCCCAGAATTGCTTGGAAATTTCGAATTGCTCGTTGATGGCAACGGCTTTCTTGGTCTCGATGCTGCCGTCGGCCGCTTCCGGCGTGTAGTTCAGTTCGGCAAACGCCGAGTGGCCCGTGCCGGCATTGTTCATCGCGTCCGAGCTTTCGGCGGCCACGGAATCGAGGCGCTCGACCATTTCCATCGTCAGCGAGGGGTCGAGTTCCTTGAGCATGCTGCCCAGGGTGGCGCTCATGGTGCCGGCGCCGATCAGCAGCACGTCGACCGGTTTCTCGGACGAGGCCGGAGGGGTCTTGTTACATGCCGCCAGGATCAGGCACGACATCAAAAGTAATAGCGATTTACGCATACGTAACTCCGTTTATGAATACTGAAGGATGATTCTTGCGCGCCACCGTGGCGGCACCATCGCGGCTATCGGCGAATCTGACGAAAAACAGCCAGCGCTCCGGCGCGCCGAGACGGCCGGACAGCTCAATGTCGATGGTGATAGGCATGCTGCCGCGCTCCGGGATAAGCCAGGAGCAAGATCTGGTGGCAAAGGTGCGGGCTATGGACAGCGCGGACATCGTTGTCGGCTGAAAAACCGGCAATGAAATCGCCGTCATGTCCAGTGCAAATATCAAGAGCGGCGATTTTATCACCGTTATTTGGCGCCGCCGGGCTGCGGCGGTAGTGGATAATACTTACTGCAGGGTATTAAATTGCGGTGACTATCGGGTCATGCAAGCGCGTGCCAGACGGCAAAAAGGGCATCGTCGATGCCCTTTGTTTATGTACGCGGTACAATGCCGGCTGCCCTTTAGTCCTAGCCCTTCAGCCATGTTCAACCCCTCTTCCGACGATGTGCGCCGTTTCTTTTGTGAAACATTGCGCAAGCACCGCGCCCATGAAATCCTCACGCCGATGGAAGCCATCGCGCTCGACTGGATACTGGAACACCCCGAATATGAAAACGAGCTCTCCGACGTGGAAGCGGCGCTGGCGCGCGACTACTCCGTCGAAGGCGGCCTGGCCAACCCGTTCCTGCACCTGTCCATGCATCTGTCGATCACGGAGCAGGTGCAGGTGGACCAGCCGCGCGGCATCCGCCCGGCTGTCCAGCAGCTGACCCAGCGCCTCGATTCGGCCCATGCGGCCCAGCACGAAGTGATGGAATGCCTGGGCCAGATGATCTGGGCTTCGCAGCGCTCGGGCTTGCCGCCCGATACGGACGCGTATATCGACTGCGTGCGCCGCCGCTAAGCCCAAGGTAGTATTCTGCACAAGTTTGCTTGATCTGGCATAAGACGTGCAGATAAGCAACACTCTACAGTGGCAACTCCAGCCATGAACAGGGTGTGCCATGAGCGATCCCAGCAACGGACCGGTTAAGCCCGCTATCGATCCCCGCCTTATCATGGCAGGCAAGATCTGCGGCAGCACCAATTTCAGCCACAGCCTGCTGGAATGCCTGCAGCAGGTGCCGTCACCGGGCATCGTTATCTTTGTGCATGGCGTCAATTCCGATGGCGAGTGGTACCGCC
Source organism: Janthinobacterium sp. GW458P (assembly GCF_002127585.1). Classification (GTDB taxonomy): domain Bacteria; phylum Pseudomonadota; class Gammaproteobacteria; order Burkholderiales; family Burkholderiaceae_D; genus Janthinobacterium. The sequence goes on along the minus strand of NZ_NEGZ01000001.1, from coordinate 188,014 downwards.
AGAGCGAGGAAGGCCTGTGCAAGGGCTTGAATACCCGCCTGAAACGCTGCGATGAGCACCTGGCCTACCCCAGCGTGGAAGGTGGACAGTTATGGCCCATTACCTACCGGCGCGAATTGACGGATGACGGCTTTATCGACCCCGACCGCACGCCCAACACCTTCATTGCCGACGCCGGGCACCACTCGCCCGTGATCCAGTTCCGCTGGGGTTACAAGGCCAGTGACCTCGAATTACAGGAATACGGCGCTTCCATTTATCTCAACGAATATGAGTACTGGGGCGGCGGGCCATTCGCGAACGGCTGTTCTTCCTTGCCTGACCTGTGGGGCAATGGCTTGCTCGATACCTTGTTTCTGTGGATACATATCGAACACCTCAACCCCCTCAACGACGCCATGGTGTTTTCGGCGCCGCCCCGCCCGTATTTTGTGCTGGCCGCGCTGCGACTGGCGAAGCTGGTCGAATCGATACGCAAGGAACAGGCCGACGTGCCGATTACCCTCGTGTGCCATAGCCAGGGCAATATGATCGGCATGGCGGCCGCCTTCCTGGGCGACAAGATGGCAGATGTGCAAGATGCAGCAGGGATCAAGGGCCGCTGCGTGGCCGACACCTATGTGCTGTGCAATCCGCCATACAGCGTACTCGAAGACAACAGCACGGAAGACTGGGTGCAAGGCCAGGAGGCGGATCCGGACGGCAACGTGGGCCGGCAGACCTGCCAGGCGCGCATCGATACCTTGAAAAACTTCTTCAAGATCGTCGGCCAGCAGGCCGATGTGCCGCCGCATTCAACCGCGCTGGCGCAACTGGCCGCCAACCACGCGCACGGTTTTACGCTGGATAGCGACAGCAACAAATACCGCTGCGGCCCCGTCACCACCACACGCGGCAAGGTCACCTTGCATTGCAATCCGCATGACCAGATCATCTCCTCGACCGCCATCCAGGGCATGGGCTGGCGCGGCCTGTGCGCAGCCGAAATCCAGGCGGCGCAAGGAAAGAATGTATTCACGCAGCGGGTGTTTTCCCAAGGCTACCCCGTCGGCAAGCCCGGAATTTATGATTACTGGAGCAAGCAACACAATCATCCGGAACGGGGCAGCCTGGACTTCTGGGTGCCGCATTCGAAGATCGCCGACTATTCCAGCCAGAAAGGGCGATTGGCCAACAGCACAGGAAGCGGCCGCGCCATGACGCAAGTCGCCGCCCTGGCCTTGATTCCCCTGGCGAAAGGAGCGGCCGTGCGCATCAACGCGCTGCCGCCGCGCGACTGGAGCATCCCCGTCAATGCGCCGGCGCTGCCCGAACCGTTCTTACCGCAGGCAGTGCAGTACGGCGTGGCCAGCGAGGACTTCGACCAGCTATACAATCCGCGCGGCAGCCTGCGCGATCCACGGCGCAGCCATGCCGCCGGCGATCCATACCAGGCCTTGAGCGACGAGCAGATAGGCGCGCCCAAGGGCGACCGCGACAGCCACGCCACCATGCTGTACGAAGACCACGCCCGCGTGCGCTTGATGGCCAAACGCACGGGTCGCACGCCGATGGGAGAGAAGGTCAGCGAGGAAGACATGCCGGCCACCGCCAGCGAAGAGCACAAGCGATGGCGCGGCGACCTCATCACCGCCAATCTGGCCGCCAACCTCGACACGCACGCCACCGATCATTCAACCATCATGACCAATGGCATGCATGCGGAAAAGGCATTGGCGTATGACGTGGCGGTGGGGGTAAGCCATATTCAAGAAAAGGCGTTGCGCAAATTGCGAGTGATAGCCGATTGGCGATTGTTGAAGAACTTGGATGACAGTCATTCGCACAAGATATTTTATGAATACTTTAGAACTGGAAAATTCAAGACAATGAGTGTATTCGATTGGGTTCATAGTCCTGGCAGCACTGGCGCGTTACCAGATTCCATCGTTAACAAACGCAGGAACTCGCGCTGGAAGGATCACTGATGCGTGCACTGATCGCCACTCCCCTACGCCGCCTGGCTTGGAGCTGCTGTGCATTTTTCCTGCTTGCCAGCATGGCAGTCTGGTTCGCCAGCCAGTCCGACGCCGCTCCCCTCACCGATGGAGACATGATGAAACGCTATCTCGTGATGCCGTTCTTATTTGCCCTGATGATATTTTCCTTGCTCAGTGCTTGCGCGATCAAGCCAGCCACGAAAGGCGATGTCGCGACAGCGACGCCTGCGCAGCCAGCCAGGCCTTATATGGCCCAGGTGGTGGGCGTGCAATGGCTCAATCCCTTGCAACGGCGCGACTATTCGACGGAGTGGCAATTGTTGTGGACCTTGGGGCTGGCCAAGCCGAACCAGAACGATGACAAAGTCAGGGAAAATCCAGCGCGCTTCAGCAAGGTGCAATCCATCGGCATGATTGCATCGGGAAACGATGGCGAGGAGACCTTCAAAGGCTATCACCATAAATACGTGGATGAGCTGACACTATTGTTCCGTCAATCCTATTTCGCCAATGGCAGTTACTTCTACAACGCGCACTCGCTGAAAGACAAATCGACCCGGCGCGAACTGGCCGGCATCCATATCGAGTATGCACTGCCCGCCGGAAGGCTCGATCCAGTGGAAGCGGGCAACTTTGTGCGCGACAATATCAACGATACCTTCAGCATCGGCAATCCCCACTTCCCCAATTCCTGGACCACGGCAACGCCGCCCGATGTGCGCGTGACGATGGGCGGCGCGAACGCAGGTTTTACCTCGCTGGCGGCGGGCCTTGCATATTTGCAGGCGCATCCCGATAAAACCGTATGGGTGATGAACTGGGACGCGCCCAGCTTTCCGCCCAAGGATGAGCAGATCGATGAAAACATCGCTCTCTTGATACTGGCCGGTCCCGACTTCAAGACGCAGCGCGCGCCGCTGGCCTGGCTGGGCTTCCCGGCAACGGCCGCCGTCGCCGACTACCAGGCGGCGAAAGGTCAACCGCCGCGCGCGGTACAGGCATGGGCGGCGGCCATCGAACAGGCGGCGGAGCAGGCCAATCTCGATACTGACAAGATAGCCTATGTGATCCACGATGCGGGCAATAGATATCCGGCATCTTCCGAGCGCATCGGCTCGCTGGCGCAAAGCCTGACCCTGAATTTACCCGATCTGGACTTTACCAAGCAAACCTTCAACACCTCGGCCCTGCTGGGCGAGATGGGGGCCGGTACGGCGCTGACGAATGTGGCGCTGGCCGTCGCCTATGCGAATCATCAGGGCCGGCCGGTGCTGGTGGCGGGCACGGGCGACCTGGAGGCGCCCGTTGCCGTGCTGGTGGCGCCACCTGCAGTGGCGCGCCCCATCGATCCGGAAAAACCCTGGTTCCGCGCACGCGGCGAAGCTTCAGTCTTTTTACCGTGGTGGGGACTGCGCCACGATGCAAAGACCTTGATGCAGGGCTATTCGAACTGAGCTCACAATGGTATGCCGGCAGCCGCCGGCCGCGTGCCCTCGCTCACCTGCGGCCTTAGCAACCCCAGCACCACCTGCAGCGCCATGGCCACCGCGCCGACGATGAACACCACGTCGCCGAAGGTACGTATCCAGCGCAGGTTCTGCAACAGCGGCTGCTGCATGAATGCCTCGCTGCGCGCATGCCACAGGCCTTCCGTCACGCTGGCGTGGAACTGGATGATGCCAATCGGCAACAGACTGGTAAAGATCATCAGCGCCAGGCCCCCGTTCAAGCCCCAGAACGCCGTCTTCATCAACGCAGGGCTGAAGCGGTAATCGGGCCGCAAATAGCGCAGCACCAGCAAGGTAAAGCCCAGCGCCAGGAAGCCGTACACGCCGAACAGCGCCGCATGCGCATGCACGGGAGTCGTGTTCAGGCCCTGGATGTAGTACAAGGCCACGGGCGGATTGATCATGAAGCCCAGCACGCCCGCGCCCAGCATGTTCCAAAAGGCGACGGCGACAAAGCACATCAGGGGCCAGCGCAGGTTTTCCATCCACGGCGCGCGTTCCTTCAGGCGCCAGTTCTCCCACGCTTCATGGCCCAGCACGATCAGCGGCACCACTTCCAGCGCGCTGAAGCTCGCGCCGATGGCCATCACGGGCGTGGTGGTGCCGGCAAAGTACAGGTGGTGGAAGGTGCCGGGTATGCCACCGAGCATGAACAGCGAAGCCGACGCCAGGCTGGCCGTCGTGGCCATGCGCACCGACACCAGGCCCAGGGTCGAGAAAATGAAGGCCAGCGCCGTGGTGGCGAACACTTCAAAGAAACCTTCCACCCACAGATGCACCACCCACCAGCGCCAGTATTCCATCACCGATAAATGCGTGCGTTCGCCGTAGAACAGGCCGGCGCCATAGAACAGCCCGATGGCGCCCACGGACGCAGTCAGCAGCGCCAGCAGGTTCCTGTCGCCGCCCGGCTGGCGCAGGGCCGGCACGACGCCGCGCAGCATCAGCACGAGCCACAGCAGGATGCCGACGAATTTGCCGATCTGCCACAGCCGTCCCAGGTCGACATATTCATAGCCCTGATGACCGAGCCAGAAATTCCACTCGGGCGGCATCACTTGCGCGATGGCCAGGTAATTGCCGATAAACGAGCCGACGACGACCGCGACCAGGGCCCAGAACAGCACGTCGACGCCGAGGCGCTGCCACTTCGGGTCCTTGCCGCCGTTAATCAGGGGCGCGAGGAACAGGCCGGCGGCCAGGAAGCCCGTGGCGATCCAGAACAGCGCGGCCTGGATATGCCAGGTGCGCGTAAGCGCATACGGGAACCAGCGCGACACGTCGATGCCGTAGAACTGCTGTCCTTCCACCGTGTAGTGCGCCGTAAAGCCGCCGATGAAGACCTGGAAGATGAACAGCGCCACCACCAGGAACAGGTATTTGCCCAGTCCGCGCTGCGAAGGCGTCAGCGCGAAAGTGGTGAGCGGGTCGCGCGGACCGGCCGCCGGCAGCGCTTCGTCATGGTCGCGCAAGAAGGCCCAGCCCCAGACGAGGAAACCCACGCCGGCCAGCAGCACCACCACGCTGGCGACCGACCAGACGAGGTTTTCGCCGCTGGGCTGGTTGCCGATCAGCGGCTCGTGCGGCCAGTTGTTCGTATAGGTCACTTTCTGGCCCGGACGCTCGGTGGCGGCAGCCCACGCCGTCCAGAAGAAGAACTGCGTCATCTGCGCGCGCCGCCCGGCGCTGGGCAGGGTGTTTTCCTTCATGGCGAAATGCTCGCGGCTGGCGTGCAGCGCAGGCGCGTCCGAGAACAGCTGGTCGTAATAGTGCGCCGTGCTGGCCATCGCCTGCACGCGGCGCGCCGACAGATGCAGTACTTGTTCTTCATCGACCCGGTTGGTGCGGTATTCCAGCTTGAGCGCCTCGCGCAGCGCCGCCTGCGCGGGGCCGTCGAGCGCCGCGTATGCCTTGCCATGCTGCTCTTGCGCGGCCAGTTCCAGCCAGGCCGTCAGTTCGCGGTGCAGCCAGTCGGCTGTCCAGTCAGGCGCCTGGTAGGCGCCGTGGCCCCAGATGGAGCCCAGCTGCATGCCGCCGACGGATTGCCAGGCCGTCTGGCCGTCGAGGATGCCCTCGCGGTCGAACAGCTGCCGGCCGTCCTGCGCCAGCACTTGCGCGGGAATCGGCGGCGCCTGCCGGTAGACTTCCGTGCCGTAATAGCCGAGCAGCGAGAACGTCACGATCAGCACACCGATCAGGGTGAACCAGAGTTTCTTGTAGGGACCCATGGGTCTTTCCTTTGTCAGTGCACCACAGCCGGCGCAAAGCGCTCGAACAGGATATTGTTTTCAGTATGGATATGCGCCATCAGATCCTCGCGGAAGGTGCGCAAGCCCGTGTACAGCGCGCGCCAGGTGGTGCAGGCGCCGGCCGGCGCGGTGATGTCGTTCGTCATCGCCTCCATCGCGCGCAAGGCCACGCCATGGTCGTCATGCTCCATGCGCATCACGTTGATGGGCGCGCCGGCCCTGGGGCCCTGGCCGCGCACGATCATGGGGAACAGCACGTCTTCTTCCTTGCGCATGTGGCTTTCCAGCTCCTGCGCCATGGCCGACAGGTGTTCCGCCAGCCCGTGCGGACAGTCGGCGCGGTCGCCGTGCACCTGCTCGACCTTGCGCGCCAGGCGTATCAGCTCGGGCAGCTGCTCGCGATGCACGGCGTGGTAGCGCGCCAGGATGTGTTCCACCAGCTCGGTGGCCGAAGCGTCCTGCCAGTCACGCGCGCCGCTGGCGTCAATCCGTCCGGCCAGCACTTCCAGTTCCTTGACGATGGGCGCCGGGTCCACGCCGGCCGCTTCGGCCGCCGCGCGCAGGGTCTTGTTGCCGCCGCAGCAGAAATCGAGGCGGTGCGCATCGAACAGGCGCGTGGCGCCGGGGATGCGGCGGGCCAGCTGGCCCAGGGATTGTTCGATCATTTCCATAACAGTTCCTTGATGATGAATGGGGGGTTGTTTTATTGGACGGCGCCCGCGTGGTAGACGCCGGGCACGGCTTCGCCCGTCACTTCCAGCACGCCCACGGCGCCCTTGCCGGCGCGCGACAGCGCATGGTCGACCAGCAGATAGCTGCCAGGATGCTGTACCTTGAGTTCGACGATGGTCGCGCCGCCCGGCGCCACCAAGGTGGTTTGCACGTCGTGTTTCGGGCTGCTGATGGAGCCTTCGCTGTACACCTTGTCGAAGATCTCGCCGATGATGTGGAACGATGAAATCTTGTTCGGGCCGCCCACGCCGAAATAGATGCGCACCGTCTCGCCGACTTTCGCCTGCAATTTGTGCGTCTTGCTCAGGGCCCCAACTTCGCCGTTGAAGACGTAGTAGTCGGGTAGTTCATTGGCCATTTTTTCCAGGTTCGGTTCCTGGTGCACGGGCGCGCCGTGTGGACGTCCCGTATACATCTCGCCCTGCATCACGTAATACTCGCGGTCGACTTTCGACAGGCCGCCTTCCGGTTCGACCAGGATCATGCCGTACATGCCGGCCGCGATATGCTGCGGCACCAGCGGCGTGGCGCAGTGGTAGACGAACAGACCCGGATTGAGCGCCTTGAAAGTGACGGTCTTTTCCTGCCCCGGCGCCACCTGCGTATGCTGTCCGCCGCCATGGCCGCCCGTCACCGCGTGCAGGTCGATCGAGTGGATCATCTTGCTGTCCCTGGCGTTGAACAGGGTCAGTTCCACCGTGTCGCCCACTTTCGCGCGCAGCATGGGGCCGGGCACTTGCCGGTTGAAGGTCCAGTAGGTAAAGCTGGTGCCGTCATCGAGCTTGCCCGGCAATTCAACCGTCTCCATGCGGTATTTCAGGGTTTGCGGCGCGCGCGCGCCGATGGCGGAAGGCACTTGCGCCGGATTGGCCGCCACGCTGACGGCCGACGGATCGGGGCCGCGCATCGGCGACGGCGCGGGCGTGTACAGGGCCAGCGCGGCGGCCTGGCTCGATTCGCCCGCTGCGCTGCCGGCGCCAGCGGCCTTCGGTGCCCCGGCTTCGGCCAGCGAGGCGCCGGCGACTTCCAGCTTGCCTTCCATGCCGATCTGGCGGTGGCCGGGAATCGAGCAGTAATAGGTGAACGTGCCGGCGCGCGTGACCTTGAAGCGCACGGTGGTGCTGCCGCTGTTGGCGCTGAATTTGCTTGATGCCACATTGAGTTCCGGGATCAGCAGGTCGTGCTCGGCGCCTTCGCCGCTTTTCAGCACGAGTTCGACCGTGTCGCCCACCTTGGCCGCCAGCACGGGATTGACCTGCCCTTTGGCATCGATGAAGACCATCTTGCCGTCGACGATATTGGTCTGCAGCTCATAGCGCTTGAGCGTGGCGGCGGCAGGTTTGGCCGCAGTGGCGGCAGTGGCGGCGGCGCTGGCCGGCAGGCTCGCCTGGGCCTGCACGGACAGGGGCATGGCCAGGACACAGACGGCGGCGGCAATGGCGCGGAGGGAGGGAGTCGTTTTCATCAGGCTTTCCTTGGTCTTGTATGCCGGTTTGGCCCCCTTACCTACGCAAACGGCGTGCCAGGAAAAACTTGTTTTAAATCAATGATTTGAAAAATGCAGGGTAGTTACAACCCTGGCCGGACATGGTTGCATATACCATTCATGGTGAATATGACCACTTCCGCCACCCACCTGCTGTTGCTCACCGACCTGGTCGCCGACTTGCCCGTGGCCGTGCGCCTGCAGCGCCTGGTCGGCAGCCTGCGCGCGCACTTCGGCTGCGAGGCCGTGGCCTTGCTGAAACTCGACGGCGAGCATCTGCGCCCCGTGGCGATGGCGGGCCTGGCCAGCGATGCGCTGGGACGCCGCTTTTCCGTCGCCGACCATCCGCGCCTGGCCGCCATCCTGCAGCGGCGCGGCGTGTTGTGCTTTCATCACGACAGTTCCCTGCCCGATCCCTATGATGGCTTGATCGCCGAGCGGGCCGGCGAGCCGCTGCCTGTGCATGACTGCATGGGCATGGCACTGGACCTCGAAGGCGAGCGCTGGGGCGTCATCACCCTCGACGCCCTGCGCGTCGGCACCTTCGATACCACTGCGCAGCGCGAACTCGCAGAACTGGCTTGCGCCATCGAGGCGGCCGTGCGCGTGACCCGGCTGGAGACGGAAATCCGCGCCCTGCGCCTGTCGGGCGGCGCCATGCAGGCCGCTGCGCAGGCGCCGCGCGAGGAACACGACTTCGTGGGCCAGAGCGGCGCCATCACACAGCTGCTGCACGAATTGCAGGTGGTGGCCGATTCCGAACTGCCCGTGCTGCTGCTGGGCGAAACGGGCGTGGGCAAGGAACTGTGCGCGCACCGCCTGCACCGGCTGTCGCGCCGTGCGGGAAAACCATTGATTCACGTCAATTGCGCGGCCTTGCCGGAATCGCTGGCCGAAAGCGAGCTGTTCGGCCATGTACGGGGGGCCTTTTCCGGCGCCGTCAGCGACCGGCCGGGGCGATTCGAGGCGGCCGAAGGGGGCACGCTGTTTCTCGATGAAGTGGGAGAATTGCCATTGTCCATCCAGGCCAAGCTGCTGCGCACCTTGCAAAATGGCGAAATCCAGCGCCTGGGCGCGGATCGGCCGCGCCGGGTCAACGTGCGCGTGATCGCCGCTACCAACCGCAGCCTGCGCGAGCATGTGCGCGACGGCACGTTCCGCGCCGACCTGTATCACCGTTTATCCGTGTATCCCGTGCCGATTCCGCCGCTGCGCGAACGGGGCAACGACGTGCTGCTGCTGGCCGGTGGCTTCCTGGAATTGAACCGCGCACGCCTGGGCTTGCGCAGCCTGCGCCTGTCGGCCGCGGCGGAAGACGCGCTATGCCACTACCGCTGGCCGGGCAACGTGCGCGAACTCGAGCATGTGATCAGCCGGGCCGCGCTGAAAGCCGTGATCCGCGGTGCGGACCGCAAGGAGATTGTAACGCTGGAGAAAGATATGCTTGACCTCGATGCGCTGGAGCCGCCGGCCGGCGCGGGTGCGACGGCGACCGTGCCGGCAGCGTGCGGCACGTCGGCGGCGCCACTGCTCAGCATGCATCAAATCGTGGAAACAAGCCAGCGTCAAGCCATCCGGCAAGCGCTGGCCCTGCATCAGGATAACTGGGCCGCTGCTGCGCGCCAACTGGGACTCGACGCCAGCAACCTGCACAAGCTGGCGCGCCGGGTCGGCATCAAGGCCTGAGCAAGGCCAGAACTCAGCGGTGGATGACCAGGGTGGTCGGCAGACTGTGGAAGTAGGCAGCCAGGTCCTTGATGTCCTGATTGGTCAGCGGCTTGACCTGGCCCGTCATGATGGCGTTGTTGCGGCCGTTGGCCTTGTCGCCCCGTTTATACGCCGTCAGGGCATGTTCCAGGTAATCCTTGTGCTGGCCCGCCAGTTTCGGGTACGAAGGGTCGATGGGCGAACCGTAATCCTTGCCGTGGCAGGTGGCGCAGCTGTATTTTTCCGCCAGGGCCTTGCCCGTGTTGATGTTGCCGGCAGCGAGGGCGGAAAACGAGACGGTGGCGCAAACCAGGGCGGCGAGTAGTGTTTTCATCATCTGGCTGGTCCTCAGTTCGGCTTGGCTTGTTGCGAATAATAGGCGGCGACATCGGCGATATCCTGATCCGACAGGCTGCTGGCGATGCCCTTCATGCTGGGGTGTTTGCGATCGCCCTTCTTGTAGGCTTGCAGCGCATTCTCGATGTATTTCGCCGACTGGCCGCCGATCATCGGCACCTGGAATACTTCGGGGAAGGTCGCCTTGTAGCCAGGAATGCCGTGGCAACCGATACACATTTCCACCTTGGCAGTGGCTGCCTTGGCGTTTCCTACAATGTCAGCCGCTGTGACGGCATTTGCGATGCCGGCAAGCACGAGAAGTGCAAATATTTTTTTCATAGTGGCAAAGTGAACAAAGGTAATCGGAGAAACGCCAGAGCTGGTTTTTATTGATTTTATGTGTTGACAATTAATCTGCTGCTTGCCGATTCTAGCCAAGATATTCTTGCAAGTCCACCTATAAAACCCGCATTGTGTGCGGGTGGGTACAGGCCACCGGCGTGACGCCGCGCCGCAGTTCTGTTTATACTCACCCTTTCATTTCTTTGGCAGACCGCTCATGCAAGCAAAGCACCCCCAGCAAAGCCTCCGCTTCGAAGGTTCCGACAGCTACGTCGCCACCGCCGACCTGAAACTGGCCGTGAATGCGGCGCTGACCTTGCAGCGCCCCTTGCTGATCAAGGGCGAGCCAGGCACGGGCAAGACCATGCTGGCCGAGGAAGTGGCCGCCGCGCTGAACATGCCGCTGATGCAATGGCATATCAAATCGACCACCAAGGCGCAGCAGGGCTTGTACGAATACGACGCCGTGTCGCGCCTGCGCGATTCGCAGCTGGGCGACGAGCGCGTGCGCGACATCCAGAACTACATCGTCAAGGGCGTGCTGTGGCAGGCATTTACGGCACCCGAGCCGGTGGTGCTGCTGATCGACGAAATCGACAAGGCCGACATCGAATTCCCGAACGACCTGCTGCGCGAACTGGACCGCATGGAATTCTACGTGTACGAAACGCGCGAAATGGTCACGGCGCGCCACCGGCCGCTCGTCATCATCACCTCGAACAATGAAAAGGAATTGCCGGACGCCTTTTTGCGCCGCTGCTTCTTCCACTACATCAAATTCCCGGACAAGGATACGATGGAGCAGATCGTCGCCGTCCACTACCCGCACCTGAAACAGGAATTGCTGGCGCAGGCGCTGCAAACCTTCTACGAAGTGCGCGACGTGCCGGGCCTGAAGAAAAAGCCGTCGACGTCGGAATTTCTCGACTGGCTCAAGCTCCTGCTGGCCGAGGACATCCCTGCCGAAGCGCTGCGCAGCAAGGACAACAAGGCCGTCGTGCCGCCCCTGCACGGCGCGCTGCTGAAAAACGAACAGGACGTGCACCTGTTCGAGCGCCTGATGTTCATGTCGCGCACCAACCGCTAAGGAGCGCCGGTGAACGACATCAGCCCGGACAAGGTCTTCGTCCCCCTGGAACTGCACGGCATCCGCCTCGAAGCGCTGGCGCCGCATCACGCACCGGGCCTGCGCGCGGCGGCCATGGATGGCGAACTATGGAATCTGCGCGTCACCTCCGTGCCCGAACCGGACCAGGTGGACCAGTACATCTTCAAGGCCATCGAGATGCGCCCTGCGCGCTTCGCCTTTGCCGTCATCGACGCGGCCAGCGGCGACGTTATCGGCACCACCAGCTACCACGACGTGGTGCCAAACATAGGCCGCCTGGAAATCGGCTACACCTGGTATGCGAAGCGCTGCCAGCGCAGCCACGTCAACACCACCTGCAAATTGCTGCTGCTGGCGCACGCCTTCGATACCCTCGGCTGCGCGCTGGCAGGTTTTCGCACCGATAATTTCAACCATGCTTCGCAGGCGGCCATCGAACGCCTGGGCGCGAAAAGGGATGGTGTGCTGCGTCACCATGCGCTGCGCCGCGACGGCACCGTGCGCGACACGGTCATGTACAGCATCACGCGCGGCGAATGGCCCGAAATTGCCGCCCACCTGCGCTACAAGCTGGCGCAGCGCCCCATCGCCGCACTGCCCCGCTTGGGAGACCCTGGGACAGAGGAAGCACCATGCTGATTGATTTCTTCTTCACGCTCAAGGATGCGAAGATTCCCGTCTCGATCAAGGAATTCCTGACTCTACTTGAAGCGCTGCAAAAGAATGTCATCGACGCCTCGATGGACGATTTCTATTATCTGGCGCGCCTGACCCTGGTCAAGGATGAAGCCCATTTCGACAAGTTCGACCGCGCCTTTGCCCAGTACTTCAAGGGCGTCAATGCGGCCTTCGACACGAACGCGGCGATTCCCCTCGACTGGCTGCTCAAACGCATGCAGCGCGAATTGTCCGAGGAGCAGAAGGCGCAGCTGAAAAAATTCGGCTACGACAAGCTGATGGACCGCCTGAACGAGCTGCTGAAGGAGCAGAAGGAGCGCCACGAGGGCGGCAGCAAGTGGATAGGCACGGGCGGCACTTCGCCGTTCGGCAATGGCGGCACGAATCCGGAAGGCATCCGTATCGGCGGCAAGGGCGGCAACCGCACGGCCGTGAAAGTATGGGAAGCGCGCAGCTACAAGGATTACGACGGCGAGCGCGAACTGGGCACGCGCAACATCAAGGTGGCCTTGCGCCGCCTGCGCAAGTTCGCGCGCGAAGGCGCGGAAGACGAGCTGGCGCTCGACGCCACCATCGCCGCCACGGCCAACAACGCGGGCTATCTCGACATCAGGATGCGTCCCGAGCGCAAGAACCGCATCAAGGTGCTGATGCTGTTTGATGTGGGCGGCAGCATGGACGACCATATCGAACGCACCGAGGAACTGTTCTCGGCGGCGAAGACAGAATTCAAGAACATGGAATTCTTTTACTTCCATAACTGCGTCTACGACTACCTGTGGAAGAACAACCGGCGCCGCAACACCGAGCGCTTTCCCACCTGGGACGTGCTGCGCAAATACCCGCCCGACACCAAGCTGATTTTCGTCGGCGACGCCACCATGAGCCCCTACGAAATCCTGCAGCCGGGCGGCAGCGTCGAATACAACAACGAGGAAGCCGGATCGGCGTGGCTGGCGCGCTTTACCCAGGCGTTCCCGAAATTCATCTGGCTCAATCCGGAAGCGGAAGGATTATGGCAGTACCGCCAGTCCATCGGCGTGATGCGGCAGTTGATGAACAACCGCATGTTCCCCCTGTCGATCGACGGGCTGGAACGGGGCATGCGTCTGCTCAGTAAATAAGAGCACGCAACAAAAAGTCCATGGCGGCATGCCGCCGCCATGCCGTACACTGCGGTGCAGAACTACCGTGCGGAGCATCTCCGCTGCGGGCGGGTACCATAGACTGATATCGGCCCCGCCCCAATTTGCTGCATCTTGTGCGCGGCCGCCATGGCCGCGGCACTGTTCGATTGCGCACATTGTGCGCGCCTTCTGCTCCGGTAGAATCGGCGCATCGCTCTGCGCAAACAATGCACCATCGCTGCACCACGACATTGCCGCGCCAGCTCCCATGCTGCCGGCCGGTGCCAGCGCTATTTCAAAGGAATGAGCATGCAAAGTCTCCTCTCGATCGCCGCCGACCTGTCCTGGCCATTCGCCATTACCCTGGCCTGGGTGGTGGGCGAATTTGGCCACCGCTGGACGGGCCTGCCGCGCATCAGTTTTTATGGCGTGATCGGCTTCATCCTGGCGCAGACGCAGGTGGGTATCCTGCCGCAGACGGACGCGGGCCCCATGCTGGTGCTGGCTGACGTGGCCTTCGGCCTGATCCTGTTCGAGGTCGGCTACCGCATCAACCTGCGCTGGCTGAAGAACAACCCGTGGATCGCCGTCACCGGCCTGGTCGAATCGCTGTTCACATTTGCCGTCGTCTACTTCATCGGCATCGAATTCGGCACCACCTCGATGACGGCGCTGCTGCTGGCCTCCCTGGCCATGTCCACCTCGCCGGCCACCATCATGCGCGTCATCAACGAAGAACGCAGTTCGGGCCAGGTCACGGAACGCATCGTCCACCTGACGGCACTCAATTGCGTGCTGGCCGTGTTCACCTTCAACATCATCATCGGCTTCTGGATGTTCCAGAGCTCCACCGACCTGATCGAGGCGACCAGCAGCAGCGCCGCCGTGCTGGCCGCCTCGGTGGCCGCCGGCACCGTCTTCGGCATCGTCGTGCCGGCCATGCTGCGCCGCCTGGGCAATATGGCGCAGGACGCCACCGTGGCGTTCGCGCTGTCGGTAATGCTGCTCGTCGCGCTGACCTACACCACCAGCCTGTCGCCGCTGCTGGCCACCCTGACATTCGGCCTGGTGGCGCGCCACCGCCGCGTCGCCTTCAGCCAGGCGCAGCGCAATTTCGGCGCGCTGGGCGAACTGCTGACGGTATTGCTGTTCGTGTATGCCGCCTCGACACTGGAATGGGCCAGCGTAACGGCTGGCGCGACCCTGGCCCTGGCCGTCGTTGGCGGACGCCTGCTGACGAAAGTCGTCGGCGTGGCCGCGTTTTCGCATGTGAGCGGCATTTCCTGGCGCAAGGGGGTGCTGACGGGCGTGGCCCTGACGCCCGTCTCCGTCTTTATCATCCTGCTGCTCGAGCACGCGCGCCAGCACGGCGTGAACTTCGGCGACGAATTGAACGCCCTGGCCGCCGTCACCCTGGGCCTGGAACTGGTCGGTCCCGTGCTGGTGCAGCGCGTGCTGATGCTGGCAAAAGAAACCCACGAAATCAAGGAGCGCTAAATGCCGCTGGAACCCTTTGGCCAATCGGCCGCGCTGACCTTCGGCGTCGAACTCGAACTGCAACTGGTGAACCTGTCGGACTATGACCTGACGGCCGCCAGCCCCGACCTGCTGCACCTGCTGGGAAAAAAACCGTTTCCCGGCAACGTCACGCCGGAAATCACCGAGAGCATGATCGAGATCAACTCGAGCGTGCACACGCATCACGGCCCCCTGCTGGAACAGCTGCAGGAAATCCGCGACACCTTGATCACGGCGGGCGACAAGCTCAATATCGGCATCGCGGGGGGCGGCACACACCCGTTCCAGCAATGGTCGTCGCAAAAGATCTTTTCCAAGCCGCGCTTCCAGGAGATTTCGGAACTGTACGGCTACCTGGCCAAGCAGTTCACCATCTTCGGCCAGCATGTGCACATCGGCTGCGCCTCGGGCGACGACGCCATGTTCCTGCTGCATTCGCTGAACCGCTACATCCCCCATTTCATCGCCCTGTCGGCCTCCTCGCCCTACGTGCAGGGACGCGACACCCTGTTCGATTCGGCCCGCCTGAACTCCGTATTTGCGTTCCCCATGAGCGGACGCGCGCCGTTCACGCTGAGCTGGGAGCAGTTCTCCAACGAGTATTTCGCCAAGATGGAGAACACGGGCATCATCAAGAGCATGAAGGATTTTTACTGGGATATCCGTCCCAAGCCGGAATTCGGCACCATCGAACTGCGCGTGTGCGACACGCCGCTGACGGTGGAGCGGGCCGCCGCGCTGGCCGCCTACCTGCAAGCCCTGTGCCGCTACCTGCTCGAACGGCGCGAAGCGCCGCCCGTGGAAGACGATTACCTCGTATATAACTACAACCGCTTCCAGGCCTGCCGCTTCGGCCTCGATGGCGCCATCACGCATCCGAAAACCTACGAAACGATGTCGCTGCGCGAAGACATCATGACCACCCTGCGCAAGATGGAGCCGCACGCCGAGGCGCTGGGCAGCACGCCGGCCCTGAAACACCTGTCGGACGTGGCCAAGCAGTGGAGCGATGCGCAATACCTGCGCAAGCAGCACAGCCTGCAGGGCAGCGCCGAGGGCATGGTCGATTCGGCCATCCGCTGCTTCCGGGGCGAACCCATGAATTACTGACACGGCACGCGCTGGAAGCGTAGGTCGGATTAGCCCATAGAGCGTAATCCGACAATATTGTTAGCGCCAGTGGTGGCGTCGGATTACGCGCCTGCGCGCTAATCCGACCTACAGCCTGGCCGAAGCGACGTCGCGTCCATGCAGTCTGGCCCGCCGGGTCAGACCCCGGCATTCAGCAGCGTCAACCAAAAAAACCACACCCGCCGTTCCCGTCATTTACAGCCACCTCCCCCGCTTGCTACAATGAGAATGATTCTTATTATTGTTTAAAAGCGCAAGGGGAATGCGATGCCGCTGGCAAAGCCGCTACAACGCCACGACATCGCGACACTGTATGCCGACCACCACGGCTGGCTGCAGGGCTGGCTGCGCAAAAAACTCGGCAGCACGGCCTGCGCGGCCGATGTGGCGCACGATACTTTCATGCGCCTGCTCGACCGCGAAGACGCCGTCGCCGCGCGCGAGCCGCGCGCCTTTCTCGCCACCGTGGCGCAGCGCGTGCTGTTCAACCATTACCGCCGCCAGAAACTCGAACAGGCTTACCTGGACGTGCTGGCGCAGCTGCCGCCCCGGCATGCGCCGTCGCCCGAGGAACGCGCGCTGCTGCTGTCCACGCTGTTTGAACTGGACCGCATGCTCGACGGCTTGCCGCCGCCTGTGAAACGGGCTTTCCTGCTGCGCCAGCTCGACGAGCTGCCGCAGGAAGACATCGCGCGCCAGCTCGACATCTCGCTGGCCACGGTAAAACGCCATCTGCAGCGGGCCGGCAGCGCCACACAGGCGTGGCAGCAGCTGCAAACGCAGCACGAACACCTGCCGCCCGCGGCGCACGCGAGCCTGCTGCGCGCTTGCATGCAAGCGAATGCGCCGCGGCGCCACGCCGTCAAGACCCTGGCCCTGCTGCTGGCCTGCGGCGCCTCGCTGTATGCGTTCGAACGCCGCAGCCCGCAGCGCGGCTGGATGGCAGATTACCGCACGGGCGTCAACCAGCGCCGCGTCGTGACCCTCGATGACGGCACGCAGCTCACGCTCAACACCAGCAGCGCCGTCAATATCGTTTACAGCGGCGCGCAGCGCCGCATCGACCTCCTGGCCGGCGAAATCTTCATCGCCACCGGCAAGGATGCCGCGCAACGGCCGTTCTTCGTCGACACGCCGCACGGCAGCCTGCAGGCGCTGGGCACGCGTTTCACCGTGCGCCTGCACGAGCAATACGCCAGCGCCGGCGTGCTCGAAGGCGCCGTCGCCGTGCTGGCCGATGACGGTAGCCAGCGCCTGCTGCTGCGTCCCGGCGATGGCGCCCATTTCGACAGCGCGGACTTGCACCGCCAGGCGCTGGCGCCCTATGGCGGCGCATGGCTCGATGGCATGCTGGTGGCGCGCGACATGCGCCTGGCCGATTTCCTCGCCGAGCTGTCGCGCTACAGCGACCATCCGCTGGGCTGCACGCCCGCCATCGCCGGCCTGCGCGTGTCCGGCTCCTACCCGCTGGCCGACGTCGGCGCCGTCCTCGACACCGTCTGCGCCAGCCTGCAACTGCGGCGCAATACCGTCACGCGCTTCTGGGGCCATCAGGTGGTGCGCATCGAACTGGCTGCCCGCTGAAAAATATTTTCTGCAAAGTGAGCTGTTTTACCGTGCTCGCGTGACTTGGTAGAGAGGTAGTTTCCATCTTGCGCATCCACGAAAGGCTTTATTCCATGCACCACGCTTCGCGTTCCCTCCTTACCCGCACCGTTTTGGCCTGCGCCCTGGCGCAGATCGGCATGGCCCTGGCCCTGCCGGCGCCAGCCCAGGCGCAAAGCCGGCAAGTACGCGCCTACAGCATTCCGGCCGGCGCGCTGGGCGACGTGCTCACGCGCTTCGGCAGCGACAGCGCCATTTTGTTGTCGTTCTCCAGCGACACCACGCAAGGCTTGCACAGCGCCGGCCTGCAAGGCAGCTACAGCCTGCACGATGGTTTCCGCGCGCTGCTGGCCGGCAGCGGCCTGCAAGCCGTGCCGCAGGCGAATGGCGGCTACCTGCTGCAAAAGATCCCCGCCAGTGCCAGCGCACCCACGGCGGACAGCCGCGGCGTCGCTGTCATGAGCGGCGTCACCGTGGTGGCGGAGGCCGAGCGCAGCGCCGCCACCAGCGGCACGGGCAGCTATACGGGCGGCCCCGCCAGCGGCGCCACGGGCCTGGCGTTGACGCAGCGCGAAACGCCGCAGTCGCTGACCATCGTCACGCGCCAGCAGATGGATGACCAGAACAGCAACGCCGTCTCCGACGTCATGAAGAACGTCAATGGCGTGAGCGTGCAAAACTACGACAGCGACCGCTGGAGCTTCCAGGCGCGCGGCTTTGCCGTCACCAATTTCCAGTACGACGGCGTGTCGGCCATCTATGACGGCGTCTACGATTGGGGCACGACCAACAGCGACATGGCCATCTATGACCGCATCGAAGTACTGAAGGGCGCGACGGGCCTGATGAGCGGCTCGGGCGACCCGTCGGCGACCGTCAACATGGTGCGCAAGCGCCCCACCGCCAGCTTCGAGGGTTCGGCCACCCTGGGCGCGGGATCGTGGGACAACTACCGCGGCGAAGCCGATGTCTCCGGCCCCCTGAACGACAGCCGCACGGTGCGCGGCCGCCTGGTGGGCGCCTACCAGGACAAACACTCCTACCTGGACCGCTACACGCAGCAGAAATCCGTCGCCTACGGCATCATCGAGGCGGACCTGACACCCGTCACCCTGCTGACGACCGGCTTCACGCACCAGGATTACAAGCCGCGCGGCTCGACCTGGACGGGCTTCCCCGTGCTGCTGGCCGACGGCTCGCGCACGGATTTCCCCACCGCGTGGAATCCGGCCACCGGCTGGAGCCGCCGCGACATGCAGAACACCACGCTGTTCACCTCAGTCGAGCATAGCTTCGCCAACGCGTGGAAACTGACACTGAGCGCCAACCAGTTGCGCAGCAAGCATGACAGCGTGCTCGGTTCGGCCAGCGGCGGCAATCCCGACCCCGTCACGGGCGAAGGCGCCTATTTCTTCATGGGCAAATACAAGGGCGACCGCCGCCAGACCACCGTCAACGTCGACGCCAGCGGGCCGTTTACCGCCTTCGGCCGCCGCCATGAAGCGATGCTAGGCTACTCCCATTCCAGCGCGAAGCAGGACGGCCCCGTCTACGAATCGGTCTACCCGCCCGTCGCAGGCAGCTATTTCGACTGGCGCGGCCAGTACGCCGAACCGGCCTTCATGCGCCTGGGCAACGACAACGACAGCACGCGCCAGAGCGGCCTGTATGGCGCCGTGCGCCTGCATCCGGCCGACGCGCTGTCCGTCATCGTCGGCGCGCGCGTGAGCAACTACAAGCAGGAGCAGGACCGCAGCTTCTTCGACCCCAAGACCGCGCGCATCACCTCGCGCATCGAGGAAAGCAAGGTCATCACGCCATATGCGGGCGTCGTATATGACCTCGACAAGACCTATTCCGTGTTCGGCAGCTACACCAGCATCTTCGCCCCCCAGAGCAACCGCGACATCAACCGCAACGTCCTCGCCCCCGTGCGCGGCAAGGGTGTGGAGGCGGGCGTAAAGGCCGAATACCTCGATGGCAAGGTCAATGCCAGCGCGTCCCTGTTCCAGATACGCCAGAGCAACGTGGCCAGCTCTGTGGGCGAAGTCAACGGCGAAGAAGCGTATACAGCCATCGACGGCGTTACCAGCCGCGGCGTGGAAATGGAGGTGACGGGAGAGGTGATGAAGGATGTGAAGCTGAGCGCCGGCTATACCTACACCCACGTGCGCGACGCGGATGGCAAGGATGTCTTTTCCACCATGCTGCAAACGACGCAGCCTGCCCATCTGGTGCGCGTGCAAGGCACGTGGCGCCTGCCCGCCAGCCTGGACAAGCTGACCGTCGGTGGCGGCATCAACTGGCAAAGCAGCTACTACGGCAATATCTGGAACCCCGCCATCGAGGACAATGCACGCATCAAGCAGGGCGGCTACGCGCTGGTCAACCTGATGGCGCGCTACGAGATCAGCAAGAATGTCACGGCCAGCCTCAACGTGAACAACCTGCTGGACAAGAAGTACTTCACGGGACTGGGCCTGTTCCAGACGGGTTTTTACGGCGAACCGCGCAATGTGATGTTCACCGTGCGCACGAAGTTTTAACCAATAAGTTTTAATTCACTGCCGTACAGCGCCAGCGCCCAGGCTGGCGGGCGCAATTCCAGCGCCAGGGACAGGTAAGCGGGATCGAAGCGCGCCGCCAGCAGGTACACATTGGCGGCGCCCTTCGGCTCCCAATTCCCTGTAAATCCCTTTTCTCCGGCCGCCACGCGCTTGCGGTCGAAGGGCACGGCGCTTTTCGCGAACTCCTCGTGCGTCTTTTTACCCTGCGCATACGGCGCCAGCCAGGCCAGCGCCTCGCCCAGGCGCCGCGCTTCCGGCGCGCCATACCAGTCGTCGCCGTGCGCCTGCGCCATCAGGGCTGTCGTCAGCAGCGGCTCCAGGCTGTAGGTGGTGTAATGCAGGGCGTCGCGCTGCTCGAAGTCGAAGGGCATGCCGCCGGCGCCGATATTGCGCGGCACATGTGCCAGAAAGCGTTCCTTCGCCCGCGCGACCAGCAAGGCGTCGCCCGTGACATACGCGGCGGCGGTACCAATCTTGATGCGGTGGCTGTGCCAGTTGTTGCGCGCCGTGGACGGGCCTCCGACCTTGACGGGATCGCTCAGATAACCCTGCGCCAGGGTGCGGCAAAACGCCTGCACCTGCTCGCGCTCGACGCCGTTCAAGCGCTCCTGTACCAAATCAAAACCCATCAGCAGGCTGGCCAGCTCCGTCTCGTCGACGGGGCTGAACGACGGCTGGTAGGCGCCGCTCCAGGCCAGCAGCAGCTGGCGCGCCGCCTCGAAATGCGGCATTTCGCCCGACAGGCGCCAGGCCAGCGCCTGCAAGCGCGCCTGGCGCCAGTCTTCCTGCGCCTGCTGGCTGGTTTCGCGTCCGCCCTCCCCCTTCAGCAAGCCGCCCGTGCGCACTTCGGCCATCAGGTGCACGGGCCGCGCCGCGTCCTTGCGCGCCGCCTTGACCACCTGTTCGGCGATGGCCGGCGCCACCCGCGCCTTGAGCGTGCGCGCGCGCACGGCGGACGTCAGCGCAAACGGCAGCGCGCCCTCATGCGGGCGCGGCGCCGCGCGCAAGCCCGCCAGGGGCAGCGCCAGCAAACCGGCCAGCACCGTGCGCCGGCGGATCAGATGCGTACTCAAAACCGCGTCTCCCGCGCCGCGCGCAAAAAGTTATCGAGGATGGGCGTGCAATCGAGCAGCTCGACGCCGCCCGCCGAATGGAATTCCGGGTGCCATTGCAAGCCCATGACGAAGCGCGCCCGCTGGTAGCGGATGGCTTCGACGATATTGTCGCCTTGCGAATATGCTTCCACGGTGATGTCGCGCCCCAGGTCCTTGACCGACTGGTGGTGGATGGAATTGACGAGCGCCTCGCCTGTCTTCGGGAACATGCCTGCCAGCGACGAGCCTTTCGGGAAGACGATGCTGTGGCGGTGGCGGTCATACAAGTCATTGACGTGGGAAGTGGCACCCTCCACGTCCGAGGCGATGTCCTGGTACAGCGTGCCGCCAAAACCCACGTTGATCAGTTGACAACCACGGCAAATGCCCAGCACGGGCTTACCGGCGTCGACGAATTCGTGCAGCAGTTCCAGTTCGTACAGGTCGCGCGCGCGGTCGCCGCTCCACTCGGGCCGCGTGGCCGTCTCGGAATACGTCTGCGGCGAGACGTCGGCGCCGCCCTGCAGCACCAGGCCGTCCAGGTGGCGCGCATAGTGGCGCAGGGTGATGTTACTCGGGTGTAGCAGGCCGCTGGTATTGACCGTCGGGATCATGAACACCAGCACGTCGCGCGACATGACCCACTGGGCGATCGACTCTTCCAGGTATTGCAGGTTCTTGCTGCGCAGGCCGGTGGCGCCCGGCTCGGGGTGGAAAATGCGCGCCGAGATGCCGATGCGCAGGGTGCGCCGCATGAAATCGCGGCTGGCCTTGTCGCGCATCGAGCGGTAGCGCGACGAGATCACCCGCCAGGCCAGCGCCAGCGGCGTGTCATTATCCTTCAGGTAGCGGGGTGCCGCGTCGCGCGCACGGTGCTCATCATCGGGCGCCCGGCGGCCCACCCGGTCAGGCCGCACCGGCGCTGCAGAATCAGTGGAAGAGCGAAGCTGGGGATCTTTTTCGTCTGACATGGCAAGGCTGACTGAAAGCGGAGACGTTTTCAATATAAACCCCCGCCCCCGAAAGCACGATTCAATTTTGTAACAAAAGCATACGCACTGGCATCTGCGCAACATGCCCACGTCCGACGCATACAGTCCGTTTACGCCCACGGCCCCGCTTTTTAGAGAATCTTTACGCCCCCGCTGCTAATCTTGAACGTACCTCAACCACCGCTGCAAAGCCACCATGGAACCCCATTCACGCCTGCAAACGCATCAAGCGCATCAAGCGCATCATGCTCTGCCCCACCGCCATCCCCGCCTGCCCACCTTCCTCATGCATATCACGGTCGACAAATCCTGCCTGGCCGAGCTGCGCCAGCTGGTCGTCAGGACCTGCGGCAGCATGCTGTCGTTCATGCGCGTCGAGGCGGTCGACCATGCCGAGCGCATGAAGGTATGGTTGTGCGTGACGGAACCGGCCCTGCGCCTGACCATGGATGCCGTCATGCGCCTGCTGCCGGCAGCTGAATTTGGCCGTATTAGCCAGGGGAAATCACTATGAACCAGTATGCCTGCGACCAGGCGATGTCTTCATCGCGCATCACCGCGCACTTTCAGGGCATCTGGGTGCCCATGGTCACGCCATTTCATGATGGCGATGGCGACATCGACTTCGACGCCGCGCAGCAGCTCGCGTGCGAACTGGCCACCAGCGGCATTGACGGCCTGGTGGTGTGCGGCACCACGGGCGAAGCGGCCATGCTGAGCGCCGCGGAAAAAACCATGCTTTTAGACAGCGTGCTCGAAGCCGTCGGCCCCCGCTTCCCCGTCGTGATGGGGATAGGCGGCAGCGATACGCGCGGCGTTGTCGCCTCCGTGCAGCGCTATAACGACCATCCGCTGGCCGGCCTGCTGATTTCCGCGCCCGCCTACGTGCGCCCCTCGCAGGACGGCATCGTGCGCCACTTCCAGGCCATCGCCGCCGCCACCGACCAGTCCATCGTGCTGTACAACGTGCCGGCGCGCACGGGCGTCAATATCGAGCCGCAGACGGCGGCGCTGCTGGCGCGCGACTCGCACTTCGTCGCCATCAAGGAAGCCGGCGGCAAGCTGCAGCAGCTGGGCGAACTGCTGCTTGAGACGCGCCTGGACGTCTTGTGCGGCGACGATGCGCTGCTGCTGGCCAGCCTCACCATGGGCGGCCACGGCGCCATGTCGGCCGCTGCCCAGGTGCGCCCCGACCTGTACGCGCAATTGTTCGACCTCGTCAAATCCGGGCGCCACGGCGCCGCCAGCGCCCTGTTCAAGACAATGCTGCCCGTCATTCGCCTGTTGTTCTCCGAGCCGAATCCAGGCCCTGTCAAGGCGGCCCTGGCCTTGCAGGGCAAGGCGCGCGACGAACTGCGCCTGCCGATGACCGCCATGTCGTCCGCCGGCCAGGCCAGGCTGGCTGCGGCACTGGAACCCTTGATGGACCTGCCCCGCTGGACTGCCAGCGACAAAGAAGAGCCGCGCGCAGGCTGTCTGCTGCAGCTGGTCTCCACCGCCAACATCATGCCAGCCGTACGCCAAGATGATCATCGCCATCACGGATGAACGCGGGGGCATGGAGAAGTCCATCGTGGCCGGGCGGTTGGCCGCCTCGCGCGCGCTGGCCGGACGCAAGGTATTGCTGCTCGATGCCGATCCGCGCCAGGGAGCCATGGCACAGGCCAGGAACATGCACGACGGCGCCATGCACGGCAGCGTGACGCGGCCGCGCCTGATGGCGCGCGCCATCAGCGCCAAGGGCGTGCAGCCGGAACTGGAGCACCTGGTGACCTGCTACCACGACATTGTCATCGACAGCGAAGGCCGCGACTCCATGGGCAGCCGCTCGGCCCTGATCGCCGCGCGCGTGCTCGTGGTGCCGCTCGACGGCGTTGCTGACGCCGCCGCGCAGGCTGGCCTGGCGCGCCGCATCGCGCATGCACGCAGCTTCAACCCGGGGCTGCGCGTCCTGTTGGCGACAGATACGCAAGCGGCAGCCGCCCATGCCCTGGCCACGCAGATTCCGGCCGCCCGCGTGGTCGGCCTGGGACAGCTGTATTGCGCCGTCTTCGACAGCCATCACCGCCCCGCATAGCTCCCGACAGCCGGGGTCTGACCTGACGGGGGAGCGCGCCCCAATGGGACGCGCTCCGGTCACGCAGTGACTGACCCTGTTTTTAGCGCAAAAAAGGCGGCGCATGCGCCGCCTCTCCTCTCATCTCCGTCAATTAAAACGTCTTGCTGACCGTCAGCTGCAGTGCCGTCTTGCCCATAAATTTGCCATTTACGGGCGAGGCATACGCCGACTTGCCCGCGTTCGTGCCGATCACGGCCAGCGCGCCCGAAACAAAGCCGAAGTCGCGCGCGACGCCGACTTTCCAGTCCGTGTAGCTAGCCGCGTCATTGTTTTTCACTTTCTGGTGGCCCGCATGCAGGTTGCCGGTCCAGCCGTTCGTCAGGTCGATGGTCGCGCCGATATCGAGGTAGCCGCTGTTCTTGCTGTTGACGATGCCGAACAGGTTCGAGACGGCGTGCGAATACTTGACGTAGGCGGGGCCGTACGACAGCTGGCCGTAGACTTCCTGCGTATCCGCGTCGGCCAGGCCGGCGATGTGCTTCAAGCCGTTGTCCGCATACACATAGGCGAGCACGCCGACGTCATAGCCCACATCGCCGCCCAACTGCCCGCGCTTGCCCGCATACAGGTCCACTTCCACGTCGCCGCTGCCGCCCGCATCCTTGGTCCACTTGATGGTGGAAGCCCAGGCGCCCGCATACAGGCCAGTCGGGTTGTTGATGTAATCCACGCCGCCCTGCAGCGCGGGCTTCAAGCGCGTCTGCGAGATGCCCCGATAACGGTAGTCGGACACGCCGGCCACGTTGAAACTGACTTCATTGTCGGGCTTGGTCTCTTCCGCGTGGGCCAGGCTGCCAGTAAAGGCGGTCGCGACGGCAAGTGCAAGTAACATTTTATTCATGGTTTTTTCTTCTTCATGGGTGGTATGGGCCTTTGCCAACATGGCGCAGCTGGCCCGCTGCTGCAAAAATTCGCTGCAAAAATTTAAAGTAAAGCGTCCCCCTGGCGCGCGCGGCGCCTGTTTTCCAACAGGGGATATCAGGTGTTAGAGCGGCAGCAGCAGCCGGTAGCCGACGGCCGTTTCCGTCAGCAGGTACTGCGGCTGGGCCGGATCGGCTTCCAGCTTCTGGCGCAGATGGCCCATGTAGATGCGCAGGTAGTGGCCGTTTTCGCTGTTCGACGGCCCCCATACTTCGCGCAGCAGCTGCGGATTGGTGACCACCCTGCCCGCGTTCTTCACGAGCACCGACAGCAAACGAAATTCCGTCGGCGTCATGTGCACCAGCTGCTTGTTGCGCGTCACCAGCCGGTCCTTCAGGTCGACCCGCACGTCGCCGAACTGCACCACGCCATCGTCGCTGGCGGCGGGCTGGCGCTGGCGGCGCAAGGTGGCGCGCACGCGCGCCAGCAGCTCGCCCACGCCGAACGGCTTGGTCAGGTAATCGTCGGCGCCCGCATCGAGCGCGCGAATCTTGTCCTGCTCGTCAACCCGCGCAGAGAGCACGATGATGGGCACCGCCGACCATTTTCGGATATCGGCAATGAAGTCGATGCCGTCTCCGTCGGGCAGGCCCAGGTCCAGCACGATCAGGTCCGGCCGGCGCGTGCCGGCATCGATCAAGCCCCGCTGCATGGTAGCGGACTCGAAGATCTGCCAGCCTTCGTCCTCCAGCGCGGAGCGCACGAAGCGGCGAATTTGCGGTTCATCCTCGACCAGCAAGGCCGTGGCGGAAGGTTCGTTCATGATGGTTTTCCTGTTTCAAATACGTTGGCGTCGTCCAACTCCGCGTCAGGCAACGCCGGCGGCGTACCCAAGGGCAGACTGAAGACGATGGCAGCGCCCTGTCCTGGCGCTTGCGGCTGCGCATGAATGGTGCCGCCGTGCGCTTCAACGATGGCGCGGCAAATGGCCAGCCCCAACCCGACGCCGGGCTTGTTCGATTCGCGCTCGCCGCGCGTGAATTTTTCAAAGATGGCTTCTTCACGGCCAGGCGGCAGGCCCGGACCATCATCGAGCACCCTCACCTGGAGGAACTGGCCGTGCACCCCGGCCGCGACAGTGATGGTGCTGCCAGGCGGCGTGTACTTGGCCGCGTTTTCCAGCAGGTTGCACAGCACGCGCTCGATCAGCACGGCGTCGTAACGCACCAGCGGCAAGTCTGGCGCCAGTTGCGTCTGCACCCGATGGGCCTGCAACTGCGGGCCGCTGGCGCGCAGCGCGCTGCCCACTACCTCCTCCAGCGCCTGCCACTGCAGGTTCAGGCGCACCTGGCCACTCTCGATGCGCGCCATGTCCAGCAGGTTCGCCACCAGGGCGCTCATGCGCACTGTTTCGGACTGCAGCGAACGCGCCATGTCCAGCTGCGCGGGCGACAGCGCAGGCCGGGACAGGGCCAGCGATTCTGCCAGACCCACCAGCGACGTCAATGGCGTGCGCAAGTCGTGCGACAGGGCCGCCAGCAGCGAATTGCGCAGCCGCTCCGATTCCATCTGCACCAGTGCGCCCTGCGCCACGTCGATGTAGTGCACGCGTTCGAGGGCGATGGCCGCCAGCGCGGCAAAGGTGTCGAGATGCTGGCGCTGCTCCGGCACCAGCAGCCAGCGCCCGTGGGTTGGCGCCTCCAGCGGCAGCAGCGCCAGCAAGCCCCGCGTGCGCATGGGCGCGATCAGCGGCAGGTAGAAAATGCTCGACCCGGGCAGGGTGTCGGTGCCCGTGCCGGCCGCCTGGGCTTGGTCGAAAGCCCACTGCGCAATGCCCATGTCCAGCTGCTCGCCTCCCATGGCCGTGCCTTGAGGCTCCTGCAAGCGGCCTTCATCGTCAGGCAGGAGCAAAGTGGCGCGGGCGCGGAAAGCCCGTTCGATGGCGCTTTTCGTGATATCGAAAATCTGCTCCGTCTGCAGCACGCCAGACAATTCACGCGAAAATTCATACAGGGCGCGGGCACGCGCCTCACGGTGCGAGGCCACGCGTGCCTGGAAGCGCAGGCCCGCAGTCAGGTGCCCGGTGATCAGGCCCACGGCCAGCATCACGCCAAAGGTGATCACGTACTGGAAGTCGCCCACGGCAAACGAGAAGCGCGGCGGCACGAAGATGAAATCAAAGCAGGCCACGCCCACCAGGCTGGCCAGCGCCGCCGGCCCGCGCCCCAGGCGCACGGCCACCAGCACCACCGTCAGCAGCGACAGCATGGCGATATTGGCCAGGTCCAGGTAGGGCTGCAGTGGCACTGAGGCCAGGGCAGTGGCCAGGCTGGCGCCGGCGGCCGACAGGTAGCGCCAGTGGCGCGAGGGGCGTCGCGGTGCGGGCGCCTCGTCGCCCGCCGTGCGCCGGACAGCCACGTCAGCCGGCGGCAAGCCCACTTCGATCAGGTCGATATCCGGCGCCAGGCTGGCCATGCGCGCGGCCGGCGGCGCATTCCACAGGCGCGCCACGACGCTGCCTTGCCCCCTTCCGACGATGACTTTCGAGATATTCGCATTGCGCGCATAATCGACCACGGCGCCGGCGATGTCGCCCGATGGCACGATGGCCGTGCGCGCCCCCAGGTCCTGCGCCAGTTTCAACGTCTTGAGGATGCGTTCGCGCTGGCGCGCCGGCAGCCGTTGCAGGCGTGGCGTTTCCACGTACAGCGCGTGCCATTCGGCGTTCAGCTGGCTGGCCAGACGTGCCGTGCTGCGGATTACATGTTCACCGCCCGCGCGCGGCCCCACGCAGGCCAGCAGCGCAGCGCCCGTCTTCCAGACGGGATTGATGGATTTCTCGACGCGGTAGGCCTGCACGTCGTCCTGCACGCGGTCTGCCGTGCGGCGCAAGGCCAGTTCGCGCAGGGCGATCAGATTCCCCTTGCGGAAAAAATGCTGCGACGCCCGCTCCGCCTGCTGCGGCTGATAAACCTTTCCCTGCTTCAGGCGGCGCAGCAGTTCATCGGCCGGGATATCGACCAGCACCACTTCGTCGGCGCGGTCGAACACCGTGTCGGGCAGGGTTTCGGCCACGCGCACGCCCGTGATCCCGCCCACCACATCATTGAGGCTTTCCAGGTGCTGCACATTCACAGTCGATAGCACGTCGATGCCGGCCGCCAGCAATTCCTCGACATCCTGCCAGCGCTTCGGATGACGCGAACCGGCCACGTTCGAGTGGGCCAGTTCATCCATCAGTATCAGCGACGGAGCGCGCGACAGCGCCGCGTCCAGGTCGAACTCGAACAGGGTCTTGCCGCGGTACTCGACGGCTTTGAGCGGCAACAGCGGCAAACCATCCAGCAGAGCGACCGTATCCTGGCGCCCATGCGTCTCCACCACACCCACCAGCAAATCCTGGCCATCGGCCAGCAATTTGCGGGCGGCAGCCAGCATCGCGTAGGTCTTGCCGACGCCGGCCGAAGCGCCAAAATAAATGCGCAGCCGGCCGCGCGCGGCTTTCTTTTCCTGCGCCTGCACTTGTGCCAGCAGGGCATCAGGGTCTGGGCGTTGGCTGTCGTTGGGGAGCATGGGGCATCTTTTTAAATTAAACCAACTTGAAAGCAAAATCTAGGGTCAGACCCGGCGGGGGAGCGCGCCCCGATGAGACGCGCTCCGATCACGCATCGACTGACCCCGCTATCATCTTACTTCGCGGCCGCATCGAGCGCCAGATTCAGTTCCAGCACATTCACGCGCGGTTCGCCGAAAAAGCCGATATACGCTGTTTTCTGCACCTTGGCGATCGCGTTCTCCACGTGCGCCAGTGGCACGGCGCGGACGCGGGCCACGCGTGGCGCCTGGTACAGGGCGGCCGCCAGGCTGATTTCCGGATCCAGGCCGCTGCTCGACGCCGTCACCAGGTCGACGGGGATGGCGCGCGTGTTGCCGGGGTCGACTTCCTTCAGCGCGGCGATGCGCGCCTTGACGGCGTCCACCAGGGCCGGATTGGTCGGCCCCTGGTTCGAGCCGCCCGAACCGGCGCCGTTATTGGCCATCGGCGCGGTGGCCGATGGACGGCCCCAGAAGTACTTGGGCGAGGTGAACGACTGGCCGATCAGGGTCGAGCCGATGGGCTTGCCACCACGTTCGACGATGCTGCCGTTGACTTCATCGTTGAAGGCCAGCTGCCCGATGCCGGCCGTGGCAAACGGATAGACGACGCCGCAGATCACGGTCAATGCGGCAAACAGGACCAGGGCGGGACGTACGATAGTGCTCATGGTGGTTCCTTTAGACTAAATTGAGTGCGGACAGCAGCATGTCGATCAGCTTGATACCGATGAAAGGCAGGATGATGCCGCCCAGGCCGTAGATCAGCAGGTTGCGGCGCAACAGGCTGGCCGCGCCGATGGCCCGGTATTGCACGCCCTTCAACGCCAGCGGAATGAGCACGACGATGATCAGTGCATTGAAGATCACGGCCGACATGATGGCCGAGGCAGGGCTGGCCAGGTGCATGACGTCGAGCGCCTTCAATTGCGGATACGTGCCCACGAAGGCGGCCGGGATGATGGCGAAGTACTTGGCGATGTCGTTCGAAATCGAGAACGTCGTCAGCGAACCGCGCGTCATCAGCATCTGTTTGCCGATTTCTACGATTTCCAG
The DNA here is from genome assembly GCF_002127585.1 of Janthinobacterium sp. GW458P. Taxonomy (GTDB): domain Bacteria; phylum Pseudomonadota; class Gammaproteobacteria; order Burkholderiales; family Burkholderiaceae_D; genus Janthinobacterium. Next base: position 158,222 of record NZ_NEGZ01000001.1, on the reverse strand, counting down.
CAACTTGGTCGGGTTCGAGTCCAGGTCGACCATATTGCCCGCTTCCTTCGCCGCCTGCGTGCCGGAGTTCATGGCAACGGCCACGTCGGCCTGCGCCAGCGCAGGCGCATCATTGGTACCGTCGCCCGTCATGGCCACCAGACGGCCTTCGGACTGATAGCTGCGGATAAGTTTCAGTTTGTCTTCCGGCGTCGCTTCGGCCAGGAAATCGTCCACGCCCGCCTCGGCGGCGATGGCCGCCGCCGTCAGCTTGTTGTCACCCGTGATCATGACCGTCTTGATACCCATGCGGCGCAGCTCCGCGAAGCGCTCCTTGATGCCGCCCTTGACGATATCCTTCAGTTCCACGGCGCCCATGATGCGGCCATCGTCGACCACCACCAGCGGCGTGCTGCCGCGGCGGGCGATATCGTCAACGGCGCGCGCCACTTCATCGGGATACGGCTGCCCCAGCGCTTCCACATACTTTTTCATCGAGTCGGCCGCTCCCTTGCGCAGCTGGCGCACATGCTCGCCGGCCGGGATATCCACGCCGCTCATGCGCGTCTGCGCCGTGAACGGGACAAACGTGGCGTGCAGGCTGGCCATCTCGCGTTCGCGGATATTGAACTTCTGCTTGGCCAGCACGACGATGCTGCGCCCTTCCGGCGTTTCATCGGCCAGCGAGGCCAGTTGCGCCGCGTCGGCCAGCTGCTGCTCCGTCACGCCGGGCGCCGGCACGAAACTCGATGCCTGGCGGTTGCCCAGGGTGATGGTGCCCGTCTTGTCGAGCAACAGCACGTCCACGTCGCCCGCCGCTTCCACGGCGCGGCCCGAGGTGGCGATCACATTGGCCTGCATCATGCGGCTCATGCCGGCCACGCCGATGGCGGACAGCAAACCGCCGATGGTGGTCGGGATCAGGCACACGAGCAGCGCGATCAATACCGTGATGCTGACGGGTGCGCCGGTGCCGGCCGCCGCCACGGAAAACAGCGAGTACGGCAGCAGGGTCACGGTGACGATCAGGAAGACGATCGACAGAGCCACCAGCAGAATCGTCAGGGCGATTTCATTTGGCGTCTTCTGGCGCTTGGCGCCTTCGACCATGGCGATCATGCGGTCAATGAAGGCTTCGCCCGGATTGACGGACACGCGCACCAGCAGCCAGTCCGACAGCACGCGGGTGCCGCCGGTGACGGCGGAAAAATCGCCGCCCGACTCGCGGATGACGGGCGCCGACTCCCCCGTGATGGCGCTCTCGTCGACGGAGGCCACGCCGGCCGTCACTTCGCCGTCAGCTGGAATCACGTCGCCTGCCTCGACCAGCACGGTCATGCCCTTGCGCAGGTCGGTCGCCGGCGTGGGCAGCCAGGAAGTGCCGTATTTCGGCGTTTGCATTTTCTTTGCCATCACCGTCTGCTTCAGGGCGCGCAGGGATGCTGCCTGCGCCTTGCTGCGGCCTTCAGCCAGCGCTTCGGCGAAATTCGCGAAGAGCACGGTAAACCACAGCCACACGGCGACGGCAACGATGAAGCCGAACGGCGCTTCACCCTGACCGTTCAGGGCCTGGATGGCCAGCAGGGTCGTGATAATGCTGCCCACGTAGACGACGAACATCACTGGGCTGCGCCACTGTGTGCGCGGGTCGAGTTTTTTGAATGCATCGACGACGGCGGGGCCGATCAATGCGGAGTCGAACAAGGTCAGGCTTGTGCGTGACATGGTAGCCTCTTATTTTATGAAAAGTTGCAGGTGTTCGACGATCGGGCCCAGGGCCAGCGCGGGAACGTAATTCAATACACCAACCAGCACGACAACGCCGATCAGCAGGCCGATAAACATGGGACCGTGCGTGGGCATGGTGCCGGCATTGGCCGACAGGCGCTGCTTGGCCGCCAGCGAACCGGCCACCGCCAGCACTGGCACGATCACGCCGAAGCGGCCGAACCACATGGCGATCGCCAGCATCACGTTATAAAACGGCGTATTGGCGGACAGGCCGGCAAAGGCACTGCCGTTGTTGTTGGCCGCCGAGGTGAAGGCGTACAGGATCTCCGAGAAACCGTGCGCGCCCGGATTGGCCACGCCGATCTTGCCCGGTTCGACCATCACGGCAATCGCCGTGCCCGTCAATACGAGCGCTGGCGTGACCAGGATGGCCAGCGACACCATCTTCATTTCATAGGCCTGGATTTTCTTGCCCAGGTATTCAGGCGTGCGGCCTATCATCAGGCCGGCGATGAAGACGGCCAGGATGGCGAACATCAGCATGCCGTACAGGCCCGTGCCCACGCCGCCGAAAATCACTTCGCCGAACTGCATCAGCAGCAGCGGCACCATGCCGCCCAGTGGCATGTAGGAGTCGTGCATGGAATTGACGGCGCCGCACGATGCGGCCGTCGTCACTGCCGCGAACAGGGTCGAGGAGCTGATGCCGAAGCGCGTTTCCTTGCCTTCCATATTGCCGCCCGATTGCAGGCTGCTGGCCTGCTGGTCTACACCCAAGGCTTGCAGGGCGGGATTGGCCTGTTGCTCGGCGCTCATCACGCCAGCCGTCATGACGACAAAAATCAAGGTCATCGCGGCCAGCACGGCCCAGCCCTGGCGCAGGTCGCCCACCATGCGGCCGAACGTGAAGCACAGGCCGGCGGGAATGATGAAAATGGCCAGCATCTGCAGGAAGTTCGACAGCACGGTCGGGTTTTCGTACGGGTGCGAGGAATTGGCATTGAAGAAGCCGCCGCCGTTGGTACCCAGCAGTTTGATCGACTCCTGCGACGCAACGGGCCCCATGGCGATCGTCTGCGTTGCCGCCACTTGCGCTTCCATCACGGGTTTGCCGGCCGCGTCCAGCACCGGCTGGCCGTCAGCCGTCACTTTCGGCGTTGCATACGCCACGTGATCGAGCAGGGTCACTTCCTTGTAGGCGGAAAAATTCTGGATCATGCCTTCGCCCATGAAGACGACGGACAGCGCCAGCGACAGCGGCAACAGGATGTACAGGGTCGAGCGCACCAGGTCGACCCAGAAATTGCCGATCGATTTGCCCGAGCGCGAGGCGAAACCGCGCAACAGCGCGAAAATCACGGCGATGCCGGTGGCCGCCGAAAAGAAGTTCTGGCACGCCATGCCCAGCATCTGTGTCAGGTAGCTCATGGTCTGTTCGCCGCCGTAGCCCTGCCAGTTGGTATTGGCGACGAAGCTGACGGTGGTGTTGAACGAGGAATCGGGGCTGACGGCGCCGAGACCCTGCGGATTGAGTGGCAGGAAGCCCTGCAGGCGCTGCAGGCCGTAGACGAAGACGGCGCCCACGGTATTGAAGACGATCAGGGCGATGGCATAGCTTTTCCAGCCCATGGCCTTGTCGGCGGGCAGGCCGGACCAGCGGTACAGCAGGTTTTCCAGCTTTTGCAGCCAGCCCAGGCCGCGCACGGGGCCGTCGCCAGCCACCCTGGCCATGTACAGGCCCAGCGGATAGCCGGCGGCCAGCAGCACGGCCAGGAAGGCCACCAGTAACAATATCGATTGCGTCGTCATCACAGCTCCTCCGCCTTCAGCAGCGCCACCAGCAAATACACGAGCAAACCGGCCGACACGACGGCGCCCAGCACATAAAAGGCATTCATTTGACGCTCCCCAGTTTGTCGCAGGCCACGGCAAAGCCGGCCGCCACGACGAAAAACACGGCAATCAAGCCCAGATACACGAGATCCATTCCCACCCTCATTCAGGTTTGTTTTGATAGTGAGCAGATTAGCCAAAAGGGTCTAAAAAATTCGTAAAGACTGGGGAAGGGGCTGTAAACAAGATGTAAAAACGGCGGCTTTACCGCATAAAATCCTTCACAATTGACGCAAAATCACGCGCGCAGCGCACTGTTGTTGCCTTGGAGTAGCGCTATTGCTCGCAGGACAAGATAGAATGCGCGAGCGTCCGCACAAGGACGCCATGCCTGCCGCACTGCCCTCCCCCAGTGACGCTGGACGGGATATACTGTATATTCATACAGTTATCGCCGCCGTTGTCATTGCGCCCCGCAGTGCCCAGGCCTGGCGTTCCAACCACTGTCTTTACTTAGCTTGAACACGTATGGCCACTAAAAAACCAGCATCCGACTACAGCGAATCATCCATCCGTGTCCTGAAAGGACTGGAACCCGTCAAGCAGCGCCCGGGGATGTACACCCGCACTGAAAATCCGCTGCACATCATTCAGGAAGTGATCGACAATGCCTCCGACGAGGCGCTGGGAGGTCATTGCACGCATATCGCCGTGACGCAAAACACGGATGGCAGCATCACCGTCGAAGACAATGGCCGCGGCATTCCCGTCGGCCTGCACCCGGAAGAAGGCGTGCCGACGGTGGAAATCGTGTTTACAAGGCTGCACGCGGGCGGCAAATTCGATAAAGGTTCGGGCGGCGCCTACGCGTTTTCAGGGGGTCTGCACGGCGTCGGCGTGTCCGTCACCAATGCGCTGTCCTCGCGCCTGGAAATCACCGTCTGGCGCAAGGAAAGCGACGGCAACGGCCTGCATCACATGGTGTTTGCCAACGGCGACGTGATCGAGCCCCTGAGTTCCCGTCCCGCCCCGCGCGACGGAAAAAAATCCGGCACGCGCGTCACCGCCTGGCCCGATGCAAAATACTTTGATTCGCCGAATATCTCGCAAACGGAGCTGCAGCGCCTGCTGCGCTCGAAAGCCGTGCTGCTGCCCGGCGTGACCGTCACCCTGACCAACGCGAAGACCGGCGATACGCAGACCTGGCAATACGCGGAAGGCTTGCGCGGCTACCTGACCGAAACGCTGGCGCAGGTATCGAATGGCGAAACCCTGATTCCCCTGTTCGAAGGCGCGCAATACGCGGGCCCGGACTCGGAAGGCTTTGCCGAAGGCGAAGGCGCGGCCTGGGTAGTGGCGTGGACGGAAGAAGGCGCCATCGTGCGCGAATCGTACGTCAACCTGATTCCCACCTCGAACGGCGGCACACACGAATCGGGTTTGCGCGACGGCCTGTTCGGCGCCGTGAAAAACTTCGTCGAAATGCACTCGCTGCTGCCCAAGGGCGTGAAACTGCTGCCGGAAGACGTGTTCGCGCGCGCATCGTTCGTGCTGTCGGCAAAAGTGCTGGATCCGCAATTCCAGGGCCAGATCAAGGAACGCCTGAACTCGCGCGACGCCGTGCGCCTGGTCTCGACCTTCACCAAGCCGCCGCTGGAGCTGTGGCTGAACCAGCACGTCGACTACGGCAAGAAGCTGGCCGAACTGGTCATCAAGCAGGCGCAATCGCGCCAGCGCTCACTGCAAAAAGTGGAAAAGAAAAAATCCTCGGGCGTCGCCGTGTTGCCGGGCAAGCTGACCGACTGCGAATCATCGGACATCGCGCGCAATGAACTGTTCCTCGTCGAGGGCGACTCGGCGGGCGGTTCGGCCAAGATGGGGCGCGACAAGGAATTCCAGGCCATCCTGCCCCTGCGCGGCAAGGTATTGAACTCGTGGGAAACAGACCGCGACCGCCTGTTCGCCAATAACGAGATCCACGATATCGCCGTGGCCATCGGCGTCGATCCGCACAGCATCGGCGACTCGCCCGACCTGTCCGGCCTGCGCTACGGCAAGATCTGCATCCTCTCGGACGCGGACGTGGACGGCTCGCACATCCAGGTACTGCTGCTGACCCTGTTCTTCAAGCATTTCCCGGCGCTGATCAATAAAGGGCACATCTGCATTGCCCGCCCGCCTCTGTACCGCGTCGATGCGCCCGCGCGCGGCAAAAAACCGATCCAGAAAATCTACGCGCTCGACGACGGCGAACTGGTCGCCATCGAAGACAAGCTGCGCAAGGAAGGCGTGAAACAGGGCGCCTGGTCCATCTCGCGCTTCAAGGGCCTGGGCGAGATGAATGCCGAACAGTTGTGGGAAACGACGATGAATCCGGACACGCGCCGCCTGCTGCCAGTGACCCTGGGCGAAATCGACCACATGGCCTCCGCCGCCCGCTTCAATATGCTGATGGGCAAAGGCGAAGCGGCCGGACGCCGCGCCTGGATCGAAGAGCACGGCAATGAAGCGGAGGCGGATATCTGATGATCATCGGCATCGACCTCGGCACCACCAACAGCCTGGTCGCCATCTGGCGCGACGGCAAGGCATCCATCATCCCGAACGCACTGGGCGAACACCTGACGCCATCGTGCGTGAGCATCGACGACGACGGCACCGTGCTGGTGGGCCGCGCCGCGCGCGAACGCCTGCAGACCCACCCGCAACTGACGGCGGCCGTCTTCAAGCGCTATATGGGCAGCGAAAAGAAGATCGTCCTCGGCACCCAGCAATTCCGTCCGGAAGAGCTGTCATCGATGGTGCTTCGCGCACTGAAGGAAGATGCGGAAGCCTTCCTCGGCCACAAAGTCGAAGAGGCCATCATCACCGTGCCCGCGTATTTCAGCGATGCACAGCGCAAGGCCACGCGCATCGCTGGCCAGCTGGCGGGCCTGCGCGTGGAGCGTTTGCTCAACGAACCGACGGCTGCCGCACTGGCCTACGGCATCCGCGACAAGGAACAGGAAAGCAAATTCCTCGTCTTCGACCTGGGCGGCGGCACCTTTGACGTGTCGATTCTGGAGCTGTTCGAGGGCGTGATGGAAGTGCGTGCCTCGGCCGGCGATAATTTTTTAGGGGGCGAAGACTTCGTCACCGTGCTGGTCGACGCCTTTCTGGACAACAGCGGCTTGCGCAGCGCCGTCGGCAGCCGCCCGCTGGACCCGCGCCAGCAACAGCTGCTGCGCGACGAGGCGGAACGGGCCAAGCGCTTGCTGTCGGACCAGCCGTCCGTGCGCATGGCCACGCGCTACCAGGACAAGGAATACAGCTGGGAGATCAGCGAAGACAAGCTGGCGCAATTGTGCGAACCGCTGCTGGCGCGCCTGCGCCTGCCCGTGGAACGCGCGCTGCGCGACGCCACCATCCGCGCCGCCGAATTGAATGAAGTGGTGCTTGCCGGCGGCGCCACGCGCATGCCGCTGGTACGCAAGCTGGTGTCGCGCATGTTCGGCCGCTTCCCCGCCATCCATCTGGACCCGGACGAAGCCGTGGCGCTGGGCGCCGCCGTACAGGCGGGCCTCAAGATGCGCGACGCCGCGCTGGACGAGGTGGTCATGACAGACGTGGCGCCATATTCCCTGGGCATCTCGATTTCACGCCAGATCGGCCCGAATCAGTATGAAGGCGGCCATTACCTGCCCATCATCGAGCGCAACTCCGTGGTGCCCGTCTCGCGCACGGAAAACATCACCACCATCTACGACAACCAGAAGGAAATCAACGTGGCGATCTTCCAGGGCGAGTCGCGCCTGGTGGCCGATAACGTCTTCCTTGGCAAGATCAGCTTCCCGATTCCCCCAAAAAAAGCGGGCGAGATCGGCATTGACGTACGCTTCACTTATGACATCAGCGGCGTGCTGGAAGCGGAAGTGACGGTGCTGGCCACGCAGGAACGGCACAAGATGGTCATCAGCGACAATGCCGGCGTGATGACGCCGGAGCAGATTGAACAGCGTTTTCTTGAGCTGGCCGACCTGAAAATCCACCCGCGCGAGCAGCTGGAAAACCGTACCCTGGTCACGCGCGCGGACCGCCTGTACGAACAGTCGCTGGGCGACGTGCGCAACTACATCGCCGCGCATACAGCCAACTTCCAGGCCGCGCTGGAGACGCAGGACCCAGCCGTTATCCGGCAGGCGCGTACGGCGTTTGCGGCGATACTCACGGAAATAGAAAGTGACAGTTTCCTGTGACGGGTAACGAGACGCTGGATATCTGGAATGTCCTGGACATCGCCAAGACGAGCGATGAACGCGACATCAAGCGCGCCTATGCGCGCCAGTTAAAGCTGAACCGTCCTGAAGACGGTGCGGCAGCATTCCAGCGCCTGCGCGATGCCTATGAATATGCATTGCGCGTCGCGGCGCACAGCCAGGAACAACAGCAGCCTGCCGACGCCGGAACAACGGCGCTGCCAGTCGCGGCGCCTGAGCCCCCGGCCGCCACGGACACGCTGCCGACACTAGCCCCACTGGCTGCCGCGAAGCTCGACTTCGGCAAAGTGCCGCCTGCGGCGCGTCCACCGGCACCGCCAACCCTGACAGTCGATCCCCTGAAGGAAGCGCAGATCCTGTGGCAGGAATGGCTGAACTCCGGCACTGGCATCAAGCTCTCAACGCTGGAAAAGCGTGAAGCGATGACCCGCCTCGCCGTGCGCGAGGAATTTGAACGCCTGGCCCTGCGCTACTGCGCCACGGCTGCGTGCCATGACGCCACACGCGGCCGGTTCATCGAGCACTACCAGTGGGACCAGCGGCTGCCGCAATTGCACAAAATGGATGCGGACGCGGCACGCGTCATGGTCGGGCGCCACAACGCGACGTCTTCGCTGGCCTATTTGCGCCGCAGCGCAGAGTACGGTGCATGCCTCGATCTGCTGCTGGCCACGCCGCCGGCATCCGCGTTCTGTCTGCGCGATGGCACATTGACGCAGACCATGCTGGCACTGATCGAGGGCATGCGCGCGCATCATGGCGACCTGCTGGCCTACAAGATCGATCCCGCATCGATCACCTGGTGGGAGGGCAAAGCCCGCGCCAAAAAATATTTCACCAGCACCGCCGTACGTTCCGCGGTGACCGGCCTCGCCGTCTACGGGCTCGCGCTGCTCATGCATGAACGCTGGGGGCTCTTCGGCATCGACTCCTTTTATTCTATTTTTTTCGTGCTGTCACAGCTGCTGTCCTTCTCGGCCTACGCCGCGTTTACCTTTTACCGCCCCACCGCGCTGCTTGAGCGGATGGCGCAGTTCAGGCAGCAGCACTTTGGCGTCTACCTGCAGCAGCACCGGTATCGGCACCAATGGCAATTCGGCTGGGTGTATGCCTATGCCGCTCTGTCGCTGCTGCTGTTTGTCAACAGACCATCGCCGATACTGGTCTCTGGCGCCACGATCCTGCTTGCAGCCTGCGCGCTGCTGGCGACATTTGCCGCCTCAGCGCATTTCAAGCCGGGCGCCTATCTGCTCCTGCTGCCGATTGCATCGCTGCTGACCTGGCTGATGCGGGAAACCGCCTTCGAGTCCTTTCCTGCCAGTGCCTGTTTTGCTTTCAGCCTGTGCCTGTTGATACTGCTGGCGCGCGGCGGCGCGCAACTGTATCCGGCCCTGGGCTTGCCAAAGGCATGGCGCCACCGATTGCGCATTACCTGGCTGATGGGCGGCACCTTGCTGTTTTTTGTCGCAGCGGCAGGCGTGCTGCCGGCCGGCCTGGCGCCGGTGCTGGCCTGGCTGTGGTGCCTGGCCGGGGTGCCGCTGTACCAATTCACGATGCCCAGCGTGTCCCGGCATCTGCTATGGCCGGCCCTGCTGCTGGTCAAGCTCACGCTGGCATCAAGTACCTCCTTTTTTTCCAATTTGCCCGATAGCCGCCTGATGATGCCGGAAGCCCTGCTGCCGCTCATCGCCACGCTGATTCTGGCCAATCTGTATTATGAAAACCAGCAAGAGAACGTCCATGCCTGAACGCGCGCCCATGCCCCTGCAAACCACTTTACCCGACCTGTCCCAGAACGGGAGTGACCACTGATGGACGGCGGCACGTACAGCGCTGAACGCAACCTGTGGGACATCCTGGACACGGCGCCGACAGGCGACGAGCGCGTGCTCAAGCGCGCCTACGCGAAACGCCTGAAGGTAACGCGGCCGGAAGACGACCCGGCCGCCTTCCAGGAGCTGCGCGACGCCTATGAATATGCGCTGCGTCATGCGCCGCGCTTTGCCGCCGAGCTGGCAGAGCGGCACGCCATGCCAGCGGCTGAACGACCGGAGTCAGACCCGGCGCGTCTGCCTCCTGCCCTTGCATCCGGCTTAAAGACAGACACCGGCTTGACGCCACCGGCGCCAACGCAGACGCCGGCAGTAGACATACCAGCGGAAGCGCCGGCGGCCGAACTGTGGGGCGTTCTCGCCGACGCGGCGCAAGAGACACACGCGGCGCAGGAGGCGCCTGCGGAGCTGTGGGGCGTCCCCGATGAGCCAGCACCGGAATGCATGCCGCCACCGGAACAATGGGGCGTGGTCGCCATCGATCCCGTCGAGGAAGCGGCCAGCCTGTGGCAGGCATTCCTGGAACAGTCGCGGCGCCGCGATGCGGCCGCCGTGCTGGCCGGCTTCCTCGAGCGCGAAGAATTGCTCAACCTCGACGTGCGCGAGGAATTCGACGTGTGCGCGCTGCGCTATTGCGCCAGCGCCGGCTACAACCTGTCGCTGCGCAACGCGCTGTTCGAGCAGCTGGGCTGGGAATACGATTTTTCCTACCTGGCACGCCGCCATGGCGACCTGGTACGCGCTGCCGTGCAGCGCTACCGGGCCGACCGCTCGTTCGCCCATTTCAGCAACAACCGCGACAGCTATCCCGGCCTGGACTGCATCCTGTCGCAACAGCCGCCGTCGGCGTATGTGCGCCAGATGCTGGACAAAAAATTCAACCTGCAGCTGCGCGGGCTGCTGCAGACGATACGCTGGCAGCATGGCGACATGCTGGCCTATAAACTCGATACGGATTTGTTCGAGCAATGGGAGCAGGCGGTTTTTTCGCGGCGCTATTTCAAACAGACGGCCTTCGCATCGGCAGGCCTGGGCTTCGTGCTGCACCTAATCCTGTCCAGCCTGTTCAAGGTCGCCGGCGTCAGCCTGGGCGACATGGGCGCGTATGCCAGCCTGCTGGGATTCCAGGTGCTGGCCTTTTCCCTGCTGGCCATGCATGCGCTGCGCTGGCCCGCCCCCCTGTTCACGCGGCTGCAGGCACTGCAGGAAGCGCTGCAGAAACGCCTGCCCATGCTGCAAGCGCGGCCCGGGCTGCTGCAACTGGCCTGGATCGTGCCCTATCTGCTGCTGGCGCTATTGCTGTTTTTACCCGAACGGGGCGAGGCGCTGCGCATCGCGACCTCGGTGGGCTTGTGCGCCTCGGCGCTGCTGGCATATGCCATGAACCGCCAACTGCTCAACGGCGTGCTGCTCGCCGCTGCCCTGGGCCTGGCAATGGTCGCCGCCATGTTCATGAACGGCAAAGGCTCTACGGCACTCGTCATCGCCAATGGCATGCCGATGATGTTCTGCCTGTTATTGCTGGCCTTGCGCAGCGCCGGCGGCCTGTATGAAGAATGCGGCTTGCCCGTGGAGCGCTTGCCGCGCCTGCGCGTAGCATGGCTGATCGGCTGCGCCGGCCTGCTGCTGCCCCTGTACCTGCAGCTGCTGCCAGCCGTGCCGCTCGGTGCCGCGCTGTATGCCTGGTCGTGCGCCGGTCTGCTGATCTCGCCCAGCGATTTGCGCTGGAGGACGGTCTGGCCGCTGGTACTGGTGCCATCCCTAGGCAGCGTCTTGCTGGCCGGCCAGGCCGCGCCCGTCCGTGCCATGTCGATGATGCATAACGGCGTCGAGCTGGCCCTGATCGTGCTGTACTTCACCGTGCGCTGCATCTACCTGCGCTACGGCGCCGCCTTATCCAGACCCGGGCTGTCATAATCAGCTCCATGAATTCAACCGCAACCACTTAACACCGAAATAAGCGCCATGTCCACACAAACCAATTTATTTGACGATGCCCAGCCTGAGCCGACCGAGCCGGATGAACCGGTATTCGACGGCGAAGCGCTGACCCTCTCCACCTTCGCCGAGCGTGCCTATCTCGATTACGCCATCTCCGTCGTCAAGGGCCGCGCCCTGCCCGACGTCTGCGATGGCCAGAAGCCCGTGCAGCGCCGCATCCTGTATGCGATGAATGAGCTGGGATTGAATGCCACGGCGAAGCCCCGCAAATCGGCGGCCGTGGTCGGCGACGTGCTGGGTAAATTGCACCCGCACGGCGACCAGTCCGTATACGATGCGCTGGTGCGCATGGCGCAGGATTTCTCGCTGCGCTACCCGCTGATCGACGGGCAGGGCAACTTCGGCTCGCGCGACGGCGACGGCGCGGCGGCAATGCGCTACACGGAAGCACGTTTGACGCCGATCGCCAAACTGCTGATGGATGAAATCGGCATGGGCACGGTGGATTTCCAGCCCAACTACGATGGTTCGACGGAAGAACCAAAGCTGCTGCCCGCCCGCCTGCCGATGGTGCTGCTCAATGGCGCCTCCGGCATCGCCGTGGGTCTGGCGACGGAAATCCCGTCGCATAACCTCGCGGAAGTGGCCAAGGCGGCCGTGGCCATGATCCGCGATCCGAAGATCACGCACGCCGAATTGATGGCCATCATGCCCGGCCCCGATTTCCCCGGCGGCGGCCAGATCATCACGCCGCCATCGCAAATCCAGGACATGTATGCGAGCGGCCGTGGCAGCATGAAGGTGCGCGCGCGCTGGAAGATCGAGGAACTGGCGCGCGGCCAGTGGCAAGCGGTCGTCACGGAACTGCCGCCGGGCACCTCGTCGCAAAAGGTCCTGGAAGAAATCGAGGAACTGACGAATCCGAAAATCAAGCTGGGCAAGAAGGCGCTGTCGCCGGACCAGGTGGCCCTGAAGGCGCTGATCCTCAATTCGCTCGACACCATCCGCGACGAATCTGGCCGCGCCGCACCCGTGCGCCTCGTGTTCGAACCGAAGTCGAAGAACCAGGACCAGACGGAATTCATGCTGATGCTGCTGGCGCATACGTCGCTCGAATCGTCGACCTCGATCAATCTGGTGATGATAGGCGGCGATGGCCGTCCGCGCCAGAAAGGCCTGGGCGACATCCTGCGCGAATGGATCGATTTCCGCTTCGAGACCGTCACGCGCCGCACCGGCTACAAGCTGGGCAAGGTCAAGGACCGCATCCATATCCTGGAAGGGCGCGAAGCGATCCTGCTCAATATCGACAAGGTAATCCAGATCATCCGCAATTCGGATGAGCCGAAGGCGGCCCTGATCGAAGCCTTCAAGCTGTCCGAGCGCCAGGCCGACGATATCCTGGAAATCCGCTTGCGCCAGCTGGCGCGCCTGGAAACGATCAAGATCCAGCAGGAACTGGCCGAGCTGCGCAAGGAAGAAAAGTCGCTGCAAGACCTGCTCGACAACCCGGGTTCGATGAAGCGCGCCATCATCCGCGAAATCGAAGCGGACGCCAAGCAGTTTGGCGATGCGCGCCGCACCCTGATCGAGGAAGCGCAAAAAGCCGTGGCGGAGCAAAAAGTGGTCGATGAACCGGTCACCGTCATCATCTCGGAAAAAGGCTGGGTGCGCGCGCGCACCGGCATCGGCCACGATGCGGCGCAGTTCACGTTCAAGGCGGGCGATACCCTGCATGGCGCCTTCGAGTGCCGCACGGTGGACACACTGCTCGGCTTTGGCAACAATGGCAAGATTTACTCGGTGCCCGTCTCGGCGCTGCCCAACGCGCGCGGCGACGGCGTGCCGATTACGACCTTGTGCGACCTGAGCGGCGGCACGCCCGGCAACGCCGTGCGCATCCTGCATTACTTTGCGGGCAATGGCGCCACCAGCTTGCTGCTGGCGTCGAGCGCCGGCTACGGCTTCATCGCCAAGGCGGGCGACATGGTCAGCCGTCTGAAGGGAGGCAAGGCCTTCATCACCCTGGATGACGGCGACGTGCCGCTCGAACCGAAGGTCATCCCGGAAGCCGCCAGCGCCGTGGCCTGCCTGACGGAAGGTGCGCGCCTGCTGGTATTTGGCTTGCTTGAGATGAAAACCCTGTCCAAGGGCGGTACAGGCGTCAAGCTGATCGAACTGGAAGGCAAGGACAAGCTGCTGGCTGTGCAGCCGATCAGCCAGCGCGGCGTGGTCGTCTCCGGCATCGGCCGGGCCTCGAAGCCGCAGGATGCCTCGCTCGGTGCAACCGCCCTGGCCGATCACATCGGCAAGCGCGCGAAGAAGGGCAAGGCGCTGGCGGCCAAGCTGAAACCGGTGTCCATGACCCCCATCGGCTGACCGCCATCAAGCGAGACAAAAAGACAGGCTCGCCTGTCTTTTTTTTTGCCCATCGCACCTGGCGGCGGTAGGGGAAAATAAATTTACAGATACGCGCCATGCTCCCGTTATCCCTGCAGGCATGCCACCGGCATGCCGCCCACGGACAGGAGAGCAAGGATGACAAACAACGTTTCAGGCAGGCCGCCATGCAGCGCCTGACCCCGGCAGAACGGCTGGTGGCGGCCATGGCAGCCGAAGGTCTGCCGTATAAAAGCATCGCCAGGGAACTGGGCAAGTCACCGGCCACCGTGCGCAACCAACTGCATGCAATTTACGAGAAGCTGGACGTGGGCAACCGCACGGCGCTCGCGCACAAGCTGCGCGGCCAGCCTTAATGCCGCGCCAGGCGCAGCACGTCGGGTGTCGCTTCGACGATATCGATCACATCCTGCTTCCCGGCTGCATCCCCCAAGGCATAGCGGCCCATGCCCAGCGGCACCAGCTTGGTAACGGGGCCGGCGCGGGGACGGTCGTCGGGGCCGGGCGCCATCGACGTCAATGTCGCCTCCCCTTGCGCCATGGCGCCGGCGGGTGCGCCGAATTCGAGTACCTTGCGCCCTTTGCGGCTGGGAGGAAAGGCAAACGTGGCGGTGGGCCGGTACACCTCGATACCATCGGCATCCTCCTCGAAGGAATGCGTCCAGCTGCCGCTGGGAAGTACCGTTGTCATATCATGCATGCCGCCTCCCGTTTACAATATTGCCATCAGAAACACGATACCACGCCGCCCAGGCTTTCATAGCCGCTCACGGATGGCGACCAGGCCGTACCGTTCCACGCCTTGTGGAACAGGGCGCCATTCGTGCCAGTGACAAAGACATCAAGGCGATTCGCCGCCCAGGCCGTGGCGCGCGGACGCGAGGTGCACACGCCGCCCAGGCTCTCAAAGCCCGTCAGCGACGGCGTCCAGGCCGAGCCGTTCCACGCCTTGTGGTACAGCGCGCTGTCCGTGCCGATGACGAACAGGTCGAGACGGTTGGCCGCCCACGACACGGCGTCCACCTCGCCCACGCAGATACCGCCCAGGCGCTCGAAGCCGTCAACGGACGGCCCCCATTTCGCGCCATCCCACCATTTATGGTACAGCGCACCGTCGGTGCCGCTGACGAAGACGTCGAGCCGGTTCGGTCCCCAGGCCACCGCCTTCGGCGACGAGGTGCAAATGCCACCCAGGCGCTCGTAGCCCGTCAGCGACGGTCCCCAGGCCGTACCGTTCCACCACTTGTGGTACAGGGCCCGGTCCGTGCCGATGACGAACACGTCGAGGCGGTTCGGCCCCCACGCCACGGCTTCCGGCTGGCCCAGGCAGATGCCGCCCATGGCTTCGTATCCCGTCAGCGACGGCCCCCAGGCGGACCCGTTCCACCATTTGTGATACAGGCCGCGGTCCGTGCCGACGACAAACACGTCGAGGCGGTTCGGCCCCCACGCCACGGCGCGCGGGTCGCCCACGCACAAGCCGCCCATCGCTTCGTAGCCCGTCAGCGACGGTCCCCAGGCCGTGCCGTTCCACCACTTGTGGAACAAGCCGCTGTCGGTGCCCGTGACAAACACGTCAAGCCGGTTCGGCGCCCACGACACCACCTGCGGCGCGCTGGTACAGATGCCGCCCTGCCCTTCATAGCCGGTGACGGACGGCGCCCAGGCCGTGCCGTTCCAGGCCTTGTGGTACAGCGCGCGGTCCGTGCCCAGCACGAAGACGTCGAGGCGGTTCGCGCCCCAGGCCACGACGGGTGAAGAACTCTGGCGCGGCGTGGCGCCCGTGCCGCCCGTCCCCGTGCCGATGCTGGCGCGCGGCCCATCGAGACAGGCTTGCATGCGTGCCACCTGGCCCGCCGTGAACATGAACATGGCGGGGTCGTCCACATAATCCATGTAGTTCATGAACATGTCGCCATTCGGCCCATTGCTGCAGGAAATATGGGGGAACGAAGGCTGGCCCGTGTTCGGCCCGCCCTGGTTCGGTGTGTCGGCCACGTTGTCCGTGCCCGAACACCCCGTGCCGTCGTCGCCCCAGATATGGTTCAAGTTCAGCCAGTGGCCGATTTCGTGCGTGGCCGTGCGTCCCAGGTGGAAGGGCGGCGCCGCCGTACCGGTCGTGCCGAAGGCCGATTGCAGGATTACCACGCCGTCGGTAGCGGCCGGGCCGCCGGGAAACTGCGCATAGCCGAGCAGGCCGCCGCCAAGCTGGCAGACCCAGACATTGAGGTAGGTGTCCGCCGGCCAGGCATTCATGCCGCCCGTCGCCTGCGATTTGACGGCATCGTCGGCACCGAAGGACGTCACTGTCGTCTGGCGCCGCTCGATGCCGCTGGTGGCCGCGCCATTCGGATCGATCGCGGCCAGCGCGAATTCCACGCGCGCATCGGCCGTCAGCGGCAGGAAGGGTGCCGGCGTGTTGTTAACATCCGGGTTGACGCGCCGGTAATCACGGTTCAGCACATCGATCTGGCTGGCGATCTGCGCATCCGAGATATTCTGCGCCGCCGTGTTCCACACTACGTGCACCACCACCGGTATCTGCGTCACGCCGGAGCGCCCGGCAATGCTGCTGTCGCCCTCATACAGTCCTGCCAGGTTTTCAATATCGGCGCGGATATTTGCATAGGACGGATCCTCGGTCAGCAAGCGGCGATGCACATCCATCGTGGCGCAGGTGCGCACCTGAGGCGTGCCACTGCCCTGCCCACCACCGTCGCCGCCCATGCCCCCTGCGCCGCCCCCGCCATCGCGGTCGCCGCCCATGCCGCCGCCATCACCCACGTGCATGCAACTGGCGCCGGCCATGCCCTGCGATGCCTGCTGCATGCCGCCACCGGGCATGGCGCGGCATCCACGGCGCCGGCATGGATGGCAGCCTGGTCCGCATAGGACACGCCCAGGCGCGGCCCCGGCATGGCGTCTGCGTCGTCCACATCAGTGCCGGCATGCACGTCTCCCTCCACCGGCATGGACTGCATGGCAGGCGCGCCTTCAGCCGAACCGGTTGCCGGTGTCTTTTTCGTTTTAGCGGTGCTCATGATGTCTCCCTTCGTCTGTCTGCCAGTTCACTATGGCACGCCGATCAGGCAGGGAATTGAGGCACATCAAGGATGGCAAGGCCGGCACAAAAGGCCGACAAAAAAAAAGACAGCCGAAGCTGTCTTTTTTTCTGCAGGGAAACCTGCACGCGCAAATGGCGAATTATTTTGCGGCGGCAGCCTTGACTTCAGCGTCGGCCTTGGCCTTGGCTTCTTCCGTTTTGGTGGCGGCGATGGCCTTGTCGGCGTTCGCTTCGACTTTTTCCTTGGCGACCTTGGCATTCGCTTTCACAGCGGCCTTGGTCGCTTTCGCATCGGCCTTGGCATCGGTCTTGTCTGCCTTGGCTTCCGCTTTCAGCTTGTCTTCCGCATCGGCGTTGACAACTTTATCGTGGGCCTTGGCCTTGGTTTTACTTGCCTTGTGATGGGCGTCAGCTTTCTTTTCGTCAGCCTTCATCTCGGCCTTGGCGACATTGGCGTCAGCCTTGGCATCGACCTTGGCTTCCGAAGCGGCAGCCTTGTTGACGTCTTTTTGCGCGGAAGCCTGGGCTTTCACGACAGCTTCCGTGGCCGGCGCGGTTTGAGCGAAGGCGGCGGTAGCGAACAGGGTAGCGATCAGGGCGGCGAGTAATTTGTTCATGATGAGACCTTTCAATATGGTTTAATTTTATTCTTACTAAAGGCGGGCAAAATGTTCAAAATTTGCCAGGCATCGCGCTGTTTCTTGATGTAGCGCAATGGCATGACTTCATAGTAAAGACAAAACAAAAACCAGACTGTGCGTTATCGCACTCAACGGAAAATATGTGCATTTCAGCAAATTTCCCATCGAGCGCTGCCCTACGCTTCAGATCTTCATGCGCCCACGGCCAGGGCCGCGTGGCGTGCCGCCACCCACTCCTCGTTGGCCGGCTCCACGCCTACCACGATGCGGCTGGCGTCGGTGGAGATACGGCTGGCGTTGCGCGCATTGGCCTGCGCATCGAGCACGGGGCCGAGGAAACCCAGCTCGGCGCAAATGCGCTGCCGCAACTCGGCGCTGTGCTCGCCGATACCGGCCGTAAACACCAGCATGTCCAGTCCGCCCAGCACGGCCGTCAGGGCGCCGATCTCGCGCACGATGCGGCGGATATACAGGGCCAGCGCGGCGCGGATGCGTTCGCCCGTGGCATCCTGCCGCTCCTGCTGCGCCAGCAGCACGGGCGGGTCGGCCGACACGCCCGACACGCCCAGCAAGCCAGACTCGTGGTAGAGCACATGCGCCACTTTTTCCAGCGACAGCTTTTCGATTTCCATCAGGTAGATCACGGCGCCCGGATCGAGCGAACCGCAGCGCGTGCCCATCATCAGGCCGTCGAGCGCGGAAAAGCCCATGGTGGTGGCGACGCTGCGCAAATTGTCCATGGCGCACAGGCTGGCGCCGCTGCCCAGGTGGGCCACGATGACCTTGCCGCGCGCGACAGCGCCAAAACGCTGTTCCAGCACCAGCGACTGGTATTCGTACGACAGGCCGTGGAAACCATAGCGGCGCAAGCCCCGTTCCCATGCATCGTAAGGCAGGGCCAGCATCTGCTCGACCTGCGGCACCGTATGGTGGAAGGCCGTGTCGAAGCACGCCACCTGGGCGATGTCGGGCCGCGATGTGAGCAGCACCTCGATCGCTTCCAGTGCGAACGGCTGGTGCAGGGGCGCCAGCGGCACATAGCTTTTCAGGTCCGCCAGCACGGCGAAATCGATGCGCACTGGGGCGAAATACTTGCTGCCGCCATGCACCACGCGGTGCGCCACGGCGCGCAGCGCACGCCCGTCCAGCTGCGCCACCACTTGCGCGCGGATGTATTCGAGCGCCGCGTGATGCGGCTGCTGCGGGTCCAGCTGCAAGGCGACCGCCGGCAGGCCGCCGGCGCGGTACGTGGCGCTTTCGCGGCCGATGCCTTCGACCTTGCCGCTCCATTGCGCCTGCTGCGGCAGCACGCCGCCCGTCTGCTCGAACAGGGCGAACTTGATGCTCGACGAACCGCAATTGAGCACCAGGATCAGGGTGCCGTCGGCGTGGGTGAATGGCGCGTTCATGGCGGCGTGCTCCGGTAATGGTTGGCCAGCATCACGGCGATGGCGCACGAGGCGATGCGGCTGGCGCGCGAATCGGCGCGGCTGGTGAGGATGACGGGAACTTTCGCGCCCAGCACGATGCCGGCGCTGTCCGCGTCGCCCATGTATTCAAGCTGCTTGGCCAGCATGTTGCCGCTTTCCAGGTCGGGCACCAGCAGGATGTCGGCACGCCCCGCCACTTCCGAGACGATGCCCTTGACGGTGGCGGCGGCGATCGACACGGCGTTATCAAAAGCCAGCGGGCCGTCGAGGATGGCGCCCGTGATCTGTCCGCGGTCGGCCATCTTGCACAGGGCGGCCGCGTCCAAAGTCGCCGGCATGTCCGCGTTCACCGTTTCCACGGCGGCCAGGATGGCCACGCGCGGCCGGGCCACGCCGATCACGTGCGCCAGGTCGATGGCATTGCGCACGATGTCGGCCTTCATGGCCAGGTTCGGCGCGATATTGATGGCGGCATCCGTGATGATGAAGGGGCGCGGATAGGCGGGCGTCTGCATCAGGAAGCAGTGGCTGATGCGGCGCTTGGTGCGCAAGCCAGCACTGGCCGATAGCACGGCCGACATCAGTTCATCCGTGTGCAGGCTGCCCTTCATCAGCGCCTCGACTTCCCCCTTGCCCGCCAGTTCGGCGCCGCGCGCGGCGGCCGCATGGCTATGCTCGACGTCCTCGATGGCGATGCCGGCCAGGCTCAGGCCCGCTTCGGCCGCCACCGCTTCCAGGCGCGCGCGCGGCGCCACCAGCACGGGCGTGATCAGGCCTGCCGCATACGCATCGAGGGCTCCCGACAGGCTCAGTTCATCGCAGGGGTGGATCACGGCCACCCTGATGGGGCCCAGCGTGCGCGCGTGCTCCAGCAGGCGCCGCGTGCCGTCGCCGTTATGCAGGCGGACTTCCGGCAGGGTAGCGCGCGCGCGTTCGATCTGCTCGGCGGGCGCAATCACCTGCGCTTCGCCGTCGAGCACCACGGCGCCATGCTGGTTGACGCAGCGGCAAGCCAGGGTCACGTGGCGGCTGCGCGGCTCGCGCGCCGTGACGGTGACGCTGATGTCCAAGGTATCGCCCACGCGCACGGGTTGCAAAAAGCGCAGGGTCTGGCCCGTGTAGACGGTGCCGGCGCCGGGCAGGCGCGTGCCCAGCACGGCGGAAATGAGGGCCGCGCCCCACATGCCATGGGCGATCACGCCCTGGTAGCGGCTGGCGGCGGCAAATTCCGTATCGAGATGCTGCGGATTGTCGTCGCCCGACATCACCGCGAACAGGGAGATATCGTCCATGCTCAAGGTGCGCGTAATGCTGGCAGTGTCGCCGATGGCGATCTGCTCGAAGGTGCGGTTACGCACGATATTCAAATCATCGTCTTGGGTAGTAGTCATCGTGGTCTTCTAGACAGGGGTAATGTGTTTGGCCGGTTTGGCTTTGGGTCCGGCATGGGAGGCGCGCGCGTCCGGCTGCGGTGCCTTTTCCTGCGCCGTGGCGGCGCGGTCAAAGACGCCCAGCATCTGCTGCAGGCTCGCCTCCTCGTCCGGCGTCGGCGCTTCGGGCACCTGCAGCACCTGCTGCAGCCACTCGGCCAGCGCGCCGATGTCGTCCGGATCGGCGCGCGACAGCAAGGCCGGCAAAGCGGCGATGGCGGCATCGAAATCATGCAGCATCAGGCGCGCCTGCTGCCTCACGATGTGGCGGAACTCCTCCATGCTGACATCCTGCCGGTATTGCGGCTTGATCAGTTTCAGGGCCAGGTTGACCCTGCGTTCGTCGGCGATCATGCGGAAGCGGTAGATATAGAACAGCGCACGCACGGCTGCCTCCACCAGGCCGCCGCGCTGCATGTCCTCGTCCATCTTGCGCGTTTCGCAACGCACGTATTCGCAATGCTCGGGCGAGATGCCTGGATGGGGGCGCGGCGGCGCGGTATCGCCGATGGCTTGTCCCGTCAATGCCTGCACCAGCGGCGAACCATACACCAGGTCAAAGGTCGTTTCCTGCAGCGTATCGCGCCAGTCGCGCCAGCTGTTCAAGCCAGCCGTAATGGCGCCGGAAAACGCCTCCTGCATGGCCAGCAGCGGGTTGTCGGGCGATACCGGCTGACGCTGGGCGCGCACTTTTTCCGCTTCCCTGGCCACCAGTCTGGCCAGCGGATTGTGATCGGTCCAACGCTCGTACGATACGCGCAGCGGGTGCGCGAGCTGCAGAAACCGCGCCGACTGCGGCGTGACCATGGCGCGCACCAAAGGCTGCGCAAACGTGCGGTACAAGGCCAGGTTCACTTCGGACACGCGCGCGGCGGCAGCGAACTTGCGGTCGTTTTCCACGCTAGGCTGCACGATGGCGCGCACGTCCTCGATGCCGCGGTGCTCGACCTGCAGCACATAGTCGCCGCTGGCCAGGTCCGCGTTCGGCGTATCGGGCGTCTTGTCGACGATCCTCGCTTCATAGATACCGGCCGGCAGCAGGTTGATCAGGTCGATATTGCTGGCGAATTTCTGGTGTTCCTTGTGCCCCACCTTGGCCGAGACGAAAATGCCCAGGTGGCCGATGCTGTCGTGCACGGCATACACGATGGTCTGGTCGTGCATCAGCACGTCGTTGTCGTCGCGGTACAGGTCCGTGATCCAGCCCAGCGCCTGCGGCGGCGGCGTGATGTTGTCGCCGTTCGAGCAGAACACGACGATGGGCGAACGGATATTGCGCAAGTCCAGGCGCACGCCGTCGGAGGTAATCAATTCCGCCGTGGCCAGGCGGTTGCCGATGAACAGATTGTCGACGATGTACTGCATCTCGACGTCGTTCAGGAACACATGGCCGCCCCAGTATTTTTCAAATTCCAGGTAACGGGGCGCCTCCGTATCGATGTTCGCATACAAGTTGTACTGCTTGCTCCACAGGGTGTTGGCCGGATTCAGCTTTTCGAAATTCTGCACCAGGCTGGCGCCGTCGAAGCGGCCCTTGCCCAGGTCGCCCGCCAGCGCCGTGGCCCAGCTGCCGCCCATCAGGCCGCCCGCATAGCGCATCGGATTGCGGCCGTGCCAGCCGGCCCAGTAGGACACGGGCGCGCCGGCCACGATGATGGGGCCGAACAATTCCGGACGCATGGCCGCCGTCATGAGGATTTGCCAACCCGCCTGGCAATTGCCGATGACGACGGGCTTGCCCTCGCTGAGCGGATGCAGGGCGATGACTCTCTCCAGGAAGGCCGCCTCGGCGTGCATCACGTCTTCCACTGTCTGTCCCGGCACGGGATCTGGCAGAAAACCGATGAAATAGCAAGGGTGGCCGGCGCGCAGCGCCACGCCGATCTCGCTTTCCGCCTTGAAGCCGCCGATGCCGGGACCGTGGCCGGCGCGCGGATCGACGACGACGAACGGGCGCTTCGATGGATCAGGCTCGGGCGCATCAGGCGTCAATATGCGCGCCAGGCCGTAGTTGACGGGACGGGCCAGTTCCAGGCCCGACATCACCACCTCGGCGGGAAAATCGAGCACGTTCGGCACTTCCTCGGCCAGGTGTTCCTGGTACTGGTTGCCGCGCCGGCGCATCACGTCAGCGTACAGCACGATGCGCTGCCACGAGTCGCGCGCATAGTCGCCCAGCATGCCCAGGGACGGCAAGCCGCCGCTGGAGAAAAATGGAGCAGATTCTATCTTCATGGCTATCCTTTAGATGCAAAAAAACGCCGGGCGATCCGGCACGGAACCTACGCCATCTGGCTGATGGTCTTGCGAAAGCGGGCAAGGGCGAACGTGAACAGGGCCGTGCCGATCGCCAGCAGGGCCAGGAAAGGCTTCCACACCACATCGATGCCGGCGCCCCGGTACAGAATCGCCTGGCTCAATTCGACGAAATGCGTGGTGGGCGCGATCAGCATGATGTTCTGCACCAGCTCCGGCATGCTTTCGCGCGGCGTGCTGCCGCCCGAGAGCATCTGCAGCGGCAGCAGCACGAGGATCAATAGCATGCCGAACTGCGGCATGCTGCGCGCCACGGTGGCGAGGAAAATCCCCATCGAGGTGGTGGCGAACAGGTGCAGGGCCGCGCCGCACAGGAACAGCGCGATCGAGCCCTCGATCGGCACGTGCAGCATGCCGCGCACCACCAGGTTCAGCGACAGGGCCGCGGCCAGCAGCACCACGAGGCCCATCGACCAGACCTTGCCCAGCATGATCTCGGCCGGTGTCACGGGCATCACCAGCAGATGCTCGATAGTGCCGTGTTCGCGCTCGCGGATCAGGGCTGCGCCCGTAAGGATGATCGACAGCATCGTCACCTGGTTGATGATTTCCATCAGCGAGCCAAACCACGCCTGGCTCAGCGAAGGATTGAAGCGCGCGCGCATCACCAGCTCCACCGGCGAGACGGTCGCGCCCCGATAGCGTTTGGCGAATTCGGACACCTCGCCGGCGACGATCTGCTGGATGTAGCCGCTGCCGCTGAAGGCCTGGCTCATGCGCGTGGCGTCCACGTTCAGCTGCAATTCCGCGTGGCGCCCGCCCAGCACGTCGGCCTGCAGCTTGGGCGGTATCGTCAGCACGAAGGTGTACTGGCCCGCGTCCAGGCCCGCGTCGACCTGGCTCTGGTTGATCATGGCCGGCGGCGTGAACTGCGGCGGGAAGAAGGCCGAGGCGATGCGTCCGGACAGCGGCGAGCCGTCCTCGTCGACGATGGCGATCGAGGCCATGTGCAAGGTTTCCGGCTTGGCCGTAGCGGCCACATAGATGGCCAGCGTAAACGTGTAGAGGATCAGGATCAGCATCATCGGATCGCGGATCAGGCTCCAGATTTCCTTCACGCCCAGGCGGTAGATGTTTTCAAGGTGGCGCATACGCTTACGACTCCTGTTTCTTCAGCAGCGCCACGGTCACGCCGAGGATCACGGGAATGGCGACGATCAGGGGCCAGAACGAAGCGTGCAAGTCGCCGAAGCCCAGCGCCTTGTTGAACACGCCGCGGCTGATGTTGAGCATGTGCGTGGCCGGATACATCAGGCCGATGGCCTTGCCCACGCCTTCCATCGACGAGACGGGATTGAGCAGGCCGGAAAACTGGATGGCCGGGATCATGGTGCCGATCATGGTCACGAACAGGGCCGCGATCTGGCTGCGCGTAAACGTCGAGGCGAACAGGCCGATGCCGGTGGCGCAGATATTGAAGATGAAGGTGGCGCCGATCAGGGTCGGCAAGCTGCCCTTGATCGGCACGCCGAAGGCGGTGACCGCCAGCAGCGCCATGAGGACGAAGTTGAACATGGCCAGCACGACGTACGGCACTTGCTTGCCGAGCAAGAATTCCAGGCGCGTGACGGGCGTCACGTACAGATTGATGATGGAACCGAGTTCCTTTTCGCGCACCACGGACAACGCCGCCAGCATGGCCGGCAGCATCAGCAGCAGCAAAGGAATCACGGCCGGCACCATGGCGGGCAGGCTTTTCACGTCCGGGTTGTAGCGGTAGCGCGTCTGGATGGCGACCGGGTTGCTCATCGTGATGCCGTAGCGGTGCAAGGCCTGGTCGGCCAGCCACAGCTGATGCATGCCCTGCACGTAGCCCTGCACGGTTTCGGCGCGCATCGGCATGGCGCCGTCGATCCACGCGCCCACCTGCGCCGGCGCGCCGCGCTGCACGTCGCGCGCGAAGCCGGGCGGAATCTCGATGGCCAGCGACAGTTCGCCGCTGCGCATGCGCTTGTCGATATCGGCGTAGTCGCGCAGCGGCGCCTTCTCGACGAAGTAACGCGAACCGGCCAGGTTGTTCGTGTAATTCTGGCTCAGGGTCGTCTGGTCGTGATCGAGCACCGCATAGCTGAGGTCTTCGACGTCCAGGCTGATGCCGAAGCCGATGACGAACAGCAGCAGCACCGAGCCGCCCAGCGCCAGCGTCAGGCGCACGGGGTCGCGCCGCAACTCCAGCGTTTCGCGCCACATGTAGCTGAGCATGCGGCCCAGGCTGAAGCGGCTGCGCTGCTGCTGCTGCTGCTGCTGCTGCTGCGGTGCGGCCGTTTCAGCTTTCTGCACGGGCGCTTCGCTTTCCTGCGCCGCCGGCGCCGTGCCGCCGCCCGCCTCTTCCAGGTAGGCGATGAAGGCCGCCTCCAGCGACGGTGCGCCCTTCTTGCGCACCAGTTCCGCCGGCGCATCGCTGACCAGCACTTTACCCGCATGCATCAGCGATATGCGGTCGCAGCGCTCGGCCTCGTTCATGAAGTGGGTGGAGATGAAAATGGTGACGCGGTCGCGCCGCGCCAGCTCGATCATCAGGCGCCAGAAATTGTCGCGCGCGATCGGGTCGACGCCGGAGGTCGGCTCGTCGAGGATCAGCATTTCCGGTTTGTGCACCATGGCCACGGCCAGCGACAGGCGCTGGCGTATGCCCAAGGGCAGGCTGTCGGGCAAATCCTCCATCACGTCGCACAGGTCGAAGCGCTGCGCCATTTCGTCGATCCTTGCCGCGATCTCGCCCTCCGGCACGTGGAACAGGCGCGCGTGCAGCACCAGGTTCTGGCGCACCGTCAGTTCGCTGTACAGGGAAAACGCCTGCGACATGTAGCCGACCCTGCGGCGCGTGTCGATGTCGTTGGAATCGACCTCCTTGCCGAACAGCCAGGCCTTGCCTTCCGTGGCCGGCAGCAGACCCGTGAGCATCTTCATGGTGGTCGACTTGCCGCAGCCGTTCGAGCCAAGAAAACCGAAGATCTCGCCGCGGCCGATGCGGAAATTCACATGGTCGACGGCCGTGAAGTCGCCGAAGCGCATGGTCAGCTCCTGCGCCTCGATGGCGACGTCCTGCGCGCTGGCCGCGTCCAGCGGCGTGATGACCACGGGCTGGTGGCCCGCGCGCTTGGCTTCGGGCAGCAGCTTGATAAAGGCCGCTTCCAGGTTGTCGCTTTGCGTGCGCGCCAGCAGTTCAGCCGGCGTGCCCGTGTCCAGGACCTTGCCGTCATCCATGGCGACGAGCCAATCGAAACGCTGCGCCTCGTCCATGTAGGCGGTGGCCACCATCACGCTCATTTGCGGGCGCTGCACGCGAATGCCGGCGATCAGGTCCCAGAACTGGGCGCGCGCCAGCGGATCGACGCCGGTGGTCGGTTCATCGAGAATGAGCAGGTCGGGATCGTGGATCAGGGCGCAGCACAGCCCCAGTTTCTGCTTCATGCCGCCCGACAGCTTG
The DNA here is from genome assembly GCF_002127585.1 of Janthinobacterium sp. GW458P. Classification (GTDB taxonomy): domain Bacteria; phylum Pseudomonadota; class Gammaproteobacteria; order Burkholderiales; family Burkholderiaceae_D; genus Janthinobacterium. The sequence continues at coordinate 131,939 of NZ_NEGZ01000001.1, read as the reverse complement.
CCCGCCGGCCGCGCGAGGAAGGGCTGCAGGCCCGTGCTGCGGGTCAGCTGATCGATGCGGCGACGGCGTTCAGCCGCGTCGTGGCCGAACAGGCGCGCGAAAAACTGCAGGTTTTCCTCGACCGACAGGGTCGGATACAGATTCTTGCCCAGGCCTTGCGGCATGTAGGCGATACGCGGGCAGACGTCGTCGCGATGGCGCACATCCTGCATGTCGCCGCCCAGCGCCATCACGCTGCCCTGCTGCACGGCGCGCGCGCCGGCCACCAGCGACAGCAGGCTCGATTTGCCCACGCCGTCGGGACCGATCAGGCCAACCATGCGGCCGGCCGGCACGTCCAGGTCGATGGCGTCGAGCGCCACCGTCTTGCCGTAATGCTGGCTGACGCCCTTGATGCTGACGACAAAGGGGGTTGCGTCCATGCTCACTGCGGAACCTTGGCCGTCAGTTCAGCGGGCCATGCCTGCTTTGCATCAAGACGCACCCAGGCCACGCCGGGCAAACCCACTTTGACGAGGGCCAGATGCTTTAGCAGCAGTTCGCGGCTGATCTGCGCTTTCACGCGGAACATGAGTTTCTGGCGCTCGCTGGCCGTTTCCACCGTCTTTGGCGTGAACTGCGCGCTGGCGGCAACGAAGGAAATCGTCGCTGGAATCACATAATTGGGCGCCGCATCAAGGATGATGCGCACTTCGCCGCCCAGCGCCACCTTGCCGGCCGCCGTCTCGGGCAGGAAGAAGGTCATGTAGACGTCCGACAGGTCGACCAGGTTGAGCACCTTGCCGCCGCCCGCCAGCACCTCGCCCTGCTGCGCCACCAGGTATTGCACGCGGCCGTCGCGCGGCGCCGTCAGCTGGCCATCGGCCAGATCCGAATCGATGCGCGCCGTGGTCGCCTCGGCGGCCACCACGGCGGAACGCGAGCCGACCACTTGCGCTTTTGCCGCGTCGATGGCAGCCTGCGCCGCCGTCACCTGCGCCTTGGCCGCATTCAGGGCGGCGGCCACGCTGCGCACGCGGGCGCGGTCGTCGTCGAGCTCCTGCACCGAGGAAGCCCCCTCCTTCGACAGGGTTTCGGAGCGTGCCAGGCGGCGCTTGGCCGCATCGAGTTCGCTTTCGCGCTGCGCCACCATGGCCAGCGCGGCCGCCTTGTCGCTCTCGCGCACGGCCACCTGCGCCTGCGCGCCGACCACGGCATCGGACGCCTGCTGCTGGCGTGCGCGCGCCTCGTCGCGCTGGGCCGTCAGGGAATCGACCTGCATGCTGGCCAGCGGCTGGCCCGCCTTGACGAAGTCGCCCTCGCGCACGAGGATCTCCTTGACCCTGCCGGCCAGCTTGGTGGCAACGTCGATTTCCGTCGCCTCGATGCGGCCATTGCCGCTGACAAAGCCTTCGCCAGGGCCCGTGGGGCGCATTTTTTGCCAGGCCACGTAGCCCAGCACGAGAACGGCCACGACCAGCGCGGCGGGAATGAGTTTTTTCTTCAGTTGTGGAGTCATGGGTATCAGGGCGATCAAATTAGTGGGCGGAAGCGGTGGCTGAACTGGCGGAGGTGACGGGCGCACCGCCGCCCAGGGCCGCATACAGGCTGACCTGGCTCGAGAGCAATGCGCGGCGCGTCTGCACCAGCTGCTGCTCCACCGTCAGCAGGTCGCGCTGGGCATCGAGCACTTCCAGGTAGGGCGCGGCGCCATTGTCGTAGCGCAGCTTGGCCAGGCGTGCGCGTTCGCTCTGCGCGGCCAGGGTGGTTTTGCCGATATCGACCTGCAGCGCCAGCCAGCGCCGGTTCGACAGCGCGTCGGCCACTTCACGGAAGGCGCCCTGCACGCTCTTTTCATAGTTGGCGACGGCGACGTCGCGGCGCACTTCGGCCAGCTCCATGTTGGCGCGCAGGCGGCCTGCATCAAAAATCGGCAGCACCAGGCGCGGCGCAAAATTCCAGGCGCCGCTGCCCGAATCGAACAAGCCGCTCAGTTCCGCGCTGGCCGTGCCGTAGCCCGCCGTCAGCGAAATGGTGGGAAAGAAGGCGGCGCGCGCGGCGCCGATATTGGCCTGCGCGGCGCGCAGCTGGTGCTCGGCGGCGATCAGGTCGGGGCGCTGCGTGAGCAAGGCCGACGGCAGGCCCGCATGCAGCGGCTGCAGCACGCTGGCGTCGTCGAAGCGGCGCACCTCACCAGCGACCGGCGTCAGGTCGACGGGACCGCCCACCAGCTGGGCCAGCGCGTGCGCCTGCACGGCGCGCGCCTGCTCCAGCTGGGCCGACAGCGACAGGGCCTGGCTGAGCAGGGTTTCCACCTGCGTCAGGTCCAGCTTGGAAATCGAACCGACTTCGAAGCGGCGCGTAAAGATGCGCAGCGATTCGGCGCGGCTGTCGACCGTGGCGCGCGCCAGTTCCACGCGTTCGTCGAGTTCGCGCAAGCCCAGGTAGCCATTGGCCACCTGCGCCACCAGGGCCACGCCGACGGCGCGGCGCGCCTCGTCGCTGGCCAGCAGGGTTTGCAGCGCGCTGTCATTCAGGCTGCGCACGCGGCCCCAGAAGTCGAGTTCCCAGGCGCTCACGTTCAAGCCCGCCTGGTATTGCGCGCTCGTCATGGGACGGCCCGTCACGCTCAGGTCAGCCGGCACCCGCGCGCGGCTGCCGGAGGCGCCCAGCGCGATGGTGGGAAACTGTTCCGCGCGCTGGATGCCGTACGCCGCGCGCGCCTCTTCCACGCGCAGGGCGGCAATACGGATGTCGCGGTTGCCGGCCAGCGCCCGCGCAATGAGCGCCTGCAGGCGCGGATCGGCAAAGTAGGCTTGCCAGGCCACGTCGGGCGCATGTGCGCCGGCAGCGTCATTTTCAGGATACTGCGCCGCCACGGGCAGCGGCGGTGGCGCATATGGCGGCGCCAGCGAGGCGCAGCCGGCCAGCAGCAAGCTGGCAGCAAATGCCGCCATTCTGGCGCAAGGGGGCAAAGCAGAAACAGCCATGGTCATCATCTTCCAGTCAATTCAGAATGTTGTAGCCGCCATCGACATACAGGGTGCCGCCCGTGATGGCGCGCGCGCCATCGCCGGCGAGGAAAGCGCACAGCGCGCCCACGTCCTCGATGGTGGCCAGGCGGCGCAGGGGCGAGCGTTCGATGGCGTCAGCCATCAGGCGGTCGAAATGGGCAATGCCGGAAGCGGCCCGCGTCTCCAGTGGCCCTGGCGAAATGGCGTTGACGCGGATGCCTTGCGGCCCCAGTTCGGCGGCCAGGTAGCGCACCGACGCTTCCAGCGCCGCCTTCACGGGGCCCATCAGGCCGTAGTCGGCGATGACTTCCTCCGCACCCAGATAACTCATGGTCATCAGGCTGCCGCCGTCCGGCATCAGGGGTTCGGCCAGCTTCGCCATGCGCATGAAGGAATGGCAGGAGATATCCATCGCCTGCGCAAAACCGTCGGCCGAACTGTCCGCCACGCGGCCATGCAAGTCCTGCTTCGGCGCGTAGGCGATGGAATGGACGACGAAATCAAGCGTGCCCCATTGCCGTTCAATCTGCGCGAACAGGGCTTCCAGCTGCCCCGGCACGGACACGTCGAGCGGTGCCATGATGGCAGCCTGCACCTGCCGCGCCAGCGGCTCCACATGGGGGCGGGCCTTGTCATTGAGCCAGGTCACGGCCAGGTCGGCGCCCGCTGCGCGCAGTGCGCTGGCGCAGCCCCAGGCGATGCTTTGCATGTTGGCGATACCCACCACCAGCCCCCGCTTGCCCTGCAACGTCGGAGACGGCGACACGGGCGCCATCATGACCTGGACGGACGCAATGGCGGCCAGGGCGTGGCCGCGTGCACGCACGGCACCGCGCCAGCGCAGACGGCGGCGGCGCCAGTGGCCAGCGTCATGCCGCCGGCACGCGCATAGGGCAACACGATGGGAGTGTGGGGATGGAGGGTACTGCACGCGTCGGGCGCGGGGATCGGCATCTTCATGAATCTGGCTTCCGTCACTGAAATTCGAAGCCCGCACCAGTGCATTCTCGGGGAACTGGTACGGGGCGAAAATTACTCTACAGCATTTCGATGCGTGATTCGCGATGTGTCCGATCCGCATGCAGAACGCTTTTGAGCTAGGTCAACTATAAGTGCGATTGCGGCGATGCAACATTGATGTACATCAAATTCTACATCAATATTATTTAAATGAAATAATTTCTAAGCAATCGAATCGTCATATGTATTTAATAACAGTATCGGGCTGACGGGAAGAAAAGGGCAGCAGCAAACGTAAATTGGTATTGCTGGAAACACCAGCACAGATGCACGGCTGCGACGCAGGAAGGGGAGGAAAGGCAAAAAAGGCGGCCATGCTATTGCATTGCAACATGGCCTACCATGAATTACAGGAATGACAGAAACGGCATTATTTGCCCGGCGCTGCCGCAGGACGCGAATACAGGTCGATGATGGTGCTGATGCCATCCCGGCACACGGAACAGAAGGTCTCGCTGCGGTCAAACATGATGCATTGCATCTCGGGCCGGTAGTAACCGGACGATTCGTAGTTCGCCCCCTCGAACGCGCCCACCGCATGACGCTGCGGGGCCTTGGAAAACAACTGCTGCGTGTAGGCCAGGTCGGCCTTGAACAAGGCGCTCATCTCGCTTTCCGGGCGGTTCGCCGCCCGCAGGGCCGCGCGCTGCTGCTGATACTCACGCGCATGGCTGTCGTACGCTTCCTTCGGCCATGGCGTCGGCAGCGGCGTGCCGGCCTTGATGTGGCTCTTCCATTTCAGTTTGGACGGATCGCGCAGCGCCGTGGCGTTCGGCTCCCACGGTTCCTGGCGCTCGCCATTCGACTGATAGGCCACGGGCGAAGTGTAGTACTCGTCGGCCAGGCCGGCGAAATGGTGGCCGAATTCATGCACGAACAGGTAATTGGCCCAATCGTTGTTCGCCGCCGCCGTGCTGAACTGGCCGAAGATGCCGCCGCCGCCATAGGTATCGTTATTGACGAGGATTTCGATGAACTCATACGGCGCGTATTGCGCCAGGTCGCGCAGGGCGCGGTTGTCCGTCGTCAGCACATAGCGCTCGCTGCCGAAGATATCGTAGCGCGTGCCCAGCGGCGAGGCGTGGTGCACGCCCGTCGATGGACGCGACACGCCTGACTCCTGCGTCGGCGCGGCCATGGCCCACAGGTTGAAGTCATTGGCCCGCTCGCGAAATGGCGAGACGGTAAACAGGTGCTCGGCCAGCTTGCGCGCCGTCGCCTCGAACTTGTCCATTTCGGCCGCCGTGTAGCCGTCGCCCATGATCAGCAGGTCGACCTTGTCGCTCGATGGCCCACTGATGCGGATCGGTATCGGCTTGACGGGCGCCGGCGGCTGTTTGTGGATCACATCCTGCGCGGCAGGGTCGACATCGGTGCTCCACACAATGGAAAACAGGCCGCGCTCGTCGCGTTTCAGGATGCGCACGCGCACCGGGCGCTCGGGCTGCGGGAAGCGCACGGATTCCTGGAAGGCCCGCGTGGTGGTTTTCGCTTCGTCGGTGCTGGCCCATTCGCCGAAAATGGTGGAAAAACCACGCGAATACAGCACCTGACCCGACTTGATGTCGACCACTTCCAGCATGTTGTTGCCGCGATTGCTGTCGTCGATGGGGCGCGCCAGGTTGCCCGGCCATGGCAAGGGCTCGACCAGCACGCGCTCGACCGCATAATGTTCACCCAGCGCATTGCCGCTATGCTGGTAATCGAGGCGCATGGTGGCTGGCTGGGCCGCCTGCACGGCGGGAACCATGCCGGCGGCCAGCGCCAGCGCGCACAGGAGGGATCGGATCGGGGTCTGCTGCATCTCATTCCTAACACGGTAGAAAAACGGGTAAAAGAAACGGTTTTCCGAACAAACAGCGGCGCCGGCGGCGGGCATGGAAAAATCCGGTGCGGCACATTGTAGCGACAGGAATCGGCGCTGCAAAGCACCCAGCTTGACCGCGTCGCGTAATCCCTTTATATTAGACTAATTAATCGATTAATTAAAAGGGCCGCCAAACACCATGCGCACCATCGATCCCGACAAACATGCGGCGCGCCGCGCCGCCATTCTCACGGCGGCGCGCAGCTGCTTCGCCCGCAAGGGCTTTCACCAGACCAGCACCGCCGCCATCTGCGCGCAGGCGGGCATGAGTCCCGGCAACCTGTTTCATTATTTCCCCACCAAGCAAGCCATCATCGGCGCCATCGTCGACCAGGAAGGCAGCGAGACGGCAGCCTATTTCGCCGGCCTGCAAGGCAGCGCGGATGCATACGGCGCCTTGCTCGACTTCATGGACCTGGTGCTGGCGCTGGCGGCCGACGCGGACTTTGCGGGCCTGACGCTGGAAATTTCCGCTGAAGCGATGCGCGACACGGACATCGCGGCCAGGGTGGCGCGCAATGACGCCGGCCTGCGCGGCGGCCTGCAAACCTTGCTGGAAGAGGCGGCGGCAGCAGGCCAGATCGACGCGGCGCTGGACCCCGCGCAAACGGCCGGCTGGATCGCCGCGCTGATCGACGGCATCTTCAACCGGGTCGCCGTCGATCCCGATTACGCGCCGCTGGCGCAGCGCGCCGGTTTGCACCTGCTGCTGGCACGCTTCCTGCACCCGGTCCGGGCAACAGCGGCGCCATGAAAGTCCCGCCCACGCGCATCGCCGACGTCGACGCCCTACGCGGCTGTGCCCTGTTCGGCATCCTGGTCGTCAATATCGGCGCCTTCGCCACGCCGTGGTTCGGCCTGGGCTTGAGCGATCCGGCCTTTCACGGCGGCGTCGACCGCGCCACGCATTTTCTCGTCGCGCTGCTGTTCGAGACCAAGTTCTATCTGCTGTTTTCCTTCCTGTTCGGTTACAGCTTCACCTTGCAGATGCAGGCGGCCACGCGCGCCGAGGCGCCATTCGTGCCGCGCATGCTGCGCCGGCAAGCAGGCCTGTGGCTGATTGGCGCCATGCATGCCGTGTTCCTGTTTCATGGCGACATACTGACCACCTACGCCGTGCTGGGCATCGTCCTGCTGGCGCTGCACCGCTGCGGCGAACGCCAGGCGCTGTCCCTGGCCCTGGTGCTAGTCGTCGTCTGCGCGGCATTCTGGTCAGGCATGGCCTGGCTGCAAAGCCTGCAGCCGGCGGGCGACGCTGCGGACAGCGCCGTGGCGATGGCCCAGAAAGCGGCAAGCGCGCTGGCCGCCTACCGCGCCACGCCGGCCGCCGTCGTCAATCAGCACCTGCGCGAACTGAGTGAAATCTGGATCGTCCTGCTGCTGGTGCAGGCGCCCTGCGCGCTGGCCATGTTCCTGTGCGGCCTGGCTGCCGGCAAGCGCGAGATGCTGCTGCACGCCGCCGACTATCTGCCGCTGCGCCGGCGCCTGCTGTGGGCCGGCGCGCTGGTGGGTGTGCCCGGCGCGGCCATTTATGCGTGGACCTCCGTGTATGTCGACAGTCAGGCATGGCAGGTAGCGGGACTGGCCGTCGGCCTGGCGAGCGCGCCGCTGCTGGCGGGCGCCTACCTGGCGCTGGCGCTGGCCCTGTTCGAGCGCCTGCGCGACAGCATGCTGTTTGCGCTGCTGGCCGACACGGGCCGCATGGCCCTGTCGAACTACCTGCTGCAGTCGGCCGTCTGCGCCTGGCTGTTCCTCGCGTATGGCGCGCGCTTGATGGGCAGCGTCTCGCCGCTGGGCGCCCTGGTGCTGGCCGCCATCATCTTCAGCCTGCAGCTTCCATTGAGCCGCTGGTGGCTGCGCGGCCACGCGTATGGCCCCGTCGAGTGGCTGCTGCGGGCCTTGACGATCGCGGCCCGGCCCCGCTGGCGGCGTGCCGGCGCAAGCTACTTGTAGCGGTACAGGGGCTGGCGCAGCTGGATCGGGCGGATGTCAAGGCGCAGTTTCAGTACCGAGTACGCTTCCGCCTCGGTCGAGCTGTAGCCGACGCTGTTGACCGTTTTACTGAAGCGGAATTCGAAGCCCAGGTCCGGATACGGGTCGCGCGGGTTGCCGAAGGCGATGCCGATGGCTTCCTGCTGGGCATTGTCGATCAGGTTACCCATCAGGTCCAGCACGGCGTTGTTGCCGAGGATATCGTTGGTAAACACGGGTTCGCGCATGTCGGGCTGGTTCGGATCGAGCTTGTTGTCGGCCTTGTCGGGTGAGGGCGTAAACACGCGCGTGACGAGATTGAATTTGTCGCCCCGGTCCAGGTAACTGATGGCCGCATTGCTGATATTGAAATTCTTCACGCCGCGATCGCTGATGGCGCCCGACAGGTCGATCAACAGGGCGCCACTGTAGCCGATGACCTCCACATCGCGCATGGCGTCGACCACCATGGCGCTGTTTTCATCGATGCCCAGTCCCAGGTGATAGCCTTTTTTCAGCATCACGGGAATCATGCGCGCGAAACGGCCACGCACCAGCAAATGCTGGTCGACGAAGACGTCGCTGCCGATGAAGCCCAGGCCCGGCGCGATTTCGCGGCCATCCGTCACGCCCATTTTCAGCATGTCCAGCACGGGCTTGGCATCATAGAACATGGTGGTGCTCATGATGGCCGCGCCGGCGCTGGAACCGGCGATCACGCCGCCGTTGCGGTAGACCGACCAGATGGCTTCCAGCGCGGCCGTGCGGCTGCCGTCCGGGCGCAGCAGGGCTTGCGTGATGCGGCCCTGGTCGCCGCCGGCAAAATAGATGCCGGTGGCCGACTTGATCTGCGTCACGATGGCCGGGTCTTCTGCAGCCTTGCGGTAATCGCGATTGGCCAGCTTGACGGCCAGCGGCACGAAAAAGGCATCGGCGCCATATTGATTGAGTTTTTTGATAATGCTTTCACCCGATTTTTCCGGGTTCATCGCGGCCGAGGCCAGCACGGCGATGCGCGCGCCTGGACCACCCGACAACTTGACGATGCGCTGCCACACTTCGGCATTGTCGGCACGCAGGCCGCCGCCGATAATGACGAGGGTGCCCTGCGGCGCACTGCCGATGGCGCTGCCGCCGGGCGCCGCCATGGCGTGGAAGCAGCACAACGCCAGCGCGGACAGCAGCGTGGCACAGAATTTCTGATACAGGCTTGCGGATGATTTCATGGTGCCTTTCAAATGCAAAGAAAGTGGCGCACACTTGTTGATACTGGCATGCGCCTTTGCTGCCAATACTGCTGCTTGCAATCCAACTCCATCGAACTACGATACTACCCGCTGTGTGTGACAGCGGTATTGCGGTATCTCGTGTTTTCCGGCCGTTTACCTGAAACTGTAACTGGCGCTGGCATAGAAGCGCCGCCCACGCGGGTCCGCGTAGCTGGGGTCATAGCCGGACAGGAAAAAATACGCCTGGTTCGAGTATGGCGGACTGGTATTGAACAGATTCTGGATGCCGGCGCGCAGCTTGAACTGCTGGCTGACCGCATACGCGCCCGACATGTCCCACAGCGTATAGGCCTTCACCCGGTTCGCTTTGACCACGCTGCCGTCGTCGGTATTGATGGCCGAGTTCTGGTCATCGTAGCCGCTCGAATACGTGTTCGACAGGCTGGCCGAATACGGCCCGTGGTCCCAATCCAGGGTAATCGTGTGGCGCCAGCGCTGCACCACGCCGTCCGTGACGAATTTATTGAGATTGCTGACAAAAGTATCGCCAGGGCTGGTCTGGATTTTCGAATCGAGCACGTAGGTGCCGCTCAGGTGGCCGCCGAAATGCCCCCATGCCGTTTTTACGCCATGCAGGTCGGCCGTGATATCGATGCCCGAGGCTTTTTGCGCGCCGCGGTTTTCCTTGCGCAGCTCGATGTAGCGGATTCCATTGTCTTCGTCGCGGTGTACGAGGTTGCCGTACTTGGACAGGTTGGACAGGATGATGTCGTCGCCGATTTCGCTGATCAGGTCCGTGCGCCTGATATTCCAGTAATCCAGGCTGAAGGTCCAGTGCTGGCCGGGTTCGAGCACCACGCCGGCCGTGAACTGGCGGCTGCGCTCCGGTTTCAGTTTGTCGTTGCTGTAGCGGCGCGTACGCCAGTTGTCGGCGCAGACAGAGTAGTCGTTGTTCTCGGCTTCGCAGTACACGGGATCGGGCAGGGTCGCCGTCTGGCTATAGACAGTGGGCCGGTGCAGGTCCGACATCGACGGCGCCCGGAAACCCTTGCCGGCCGAGGCGCGCAGCAGCACCTGCTTGCTGGGCATGTAGGTCAGGCCGACCTTCGGACTGAGGGCGCCGCCCACCTGCTGGTAATGGTCATAGCGGCCGGACAGCTGCGCCTGCCATTGCTTGCTGAACGGCAATAACAATTCACTATAGATGGCTTGCACATTGCGGCTGTCGCTGGTGGCCACGCCGCCTTCGGGCGCGTCATCGTTGGTGATGTTACCGCTCATTAGCAATGCGGATGGCCGGAAGTCCGTGCGCTCGCGCCGCACTTCGCCGCCCACCGCCAGCGCCATGTCGCCGCCGCCCATGGACATCAAGGCACGCGACACCTTGAAATCGAGCGCATCCATGACGCCGCGCGCATGCCGCACTTCGTCGTTGACCTGGATGTTCTCAAGCAGCGCCTTACCCGCAGCGCTGGAGGGGCCGAAGGGATTGATGGTGCCATCCGTGATGCCCTTTTGTAGCTGGTCGGCCAGGAGGTAGCCGTGCGTGTCCTTGTCCCTGACCACATTGACACTGTGATTCAAGCCCACGTCGTAATCCCAGCCGCCCACGGTGCCGGTGGCGCCCACCACGTAGCGCTGGCTTTCGCTGGTCAATTCGCTGGTGCGCATGCCCGCTTCGTTCAGGCGGATGCGCAGGGCCAGCGTGCCGGTCAACCCGGCAGCGCTCAGCTGCGGCACCATGCTGGCATCGATTTCGCCATCCGGCCGCGCTGTCGATCCCACGTAATAGCTGCGCGAACGGCTCAACGCCACTTCCGCATACAACTGGTGATCGTTGTTCAATTTGAGGACGCCGCGGGTCAGCAGGTTCTGCTTGTCCGTTTTCGGATACAGCTCGGTGTCGCCCATATAGTTATAGGTACACGCATCGACGCCGCCCGTGCCGGCCGGCAGGTACACATTGGCCGGTCCGCTGCAGCCTGGAATCGACAGATTGATCAGGCGATTCGTGATCGGCTGGCCATTGAGCAGAAAACCCTGCTCCTGCAGGTAGTCGCGCTGGTCGCTGCTCAGGCGGATATTCGCCGGACTGGTGTAACTGGACAGCAAATGACCGAGGCGCTCCGGCACATGCAGGTTCGGAATGAACTTGCGCTGCGAGGTGCTCAGGCGGTCAGTTTTCTGCAGGTCGACCACGGCAAAGATATTATAGCCATCCTCCGCCAGGTCGCCCGTGCCTGCCGTGATGCTGGCCGTGCGCTTGCCGGCCCCGCCTTCCTGCGTGCCGCCGCCGTAGGCATTCAGCTCCACGCCCTGGTAATCCTTGCGTGTAATAAAATTAATGACGCCGCCGATAGCGTCCGTGCCGTACAGGGCTGAAGCACCGTCGAGCAATACTTCCACGCGCTGCAGGGCGGCGGCGGGAATGTTGTTCAGGTCAACGCCCGCATCGTCACCGGGCGAGGCAAAGTTGGCCATGCGCCGGCCATTAAGCAGCACCAGGGTCGATGACGTGCCCACGCCGCGCAGGTTGGCGCTGTTGAAGCCGCGCTGGTCGCCGCCCACGTTGATGCTGGCCCCATCGGTCAGTCCGCCCACGTTGGCCGACACGCGCGCCATCAGCTCGGCCGCCGTCGTCACGCCCGCTTTTTCGATATCGGCGCGCGTGATGATCTGCACCGGCAGCGCCGTCTCCGATTCCAGGCGCTTGATGGCCGATCCCGTGATTTCCACGCGCTGCAGTTTGGGCTGCGCCAGCTCTTGCGCCAGCGCGGCGCTGCCCGGCATGGCCAGCGCCGCCGTGGCGCTCAAAATGCCCAGCGTCAGGCGCACGGCATGCGCCAGTACCGCTTCACGTGGCAGCGCAGTTCCGTCCTGTTGTTTTTTCGTCTGCATTCCCGCTCTCCCGGATGGTGTTGACCCTGATTTTTATAATGACTGCTTTTTAGGTACCGCCTTGCGCTGCTGTGCTGCCGTTTTCCTGGGGGGCTGCACCCCGTATTCGCCGCCATAGAGGTAGGCGGCGATCACCTCGCTCAGGCGTGCGGCCTTGTCGACGTTGTCCCTGTTCGATACCATCAGCGCCACGGCCAGCGCCTCGATCATGGCCAGCGCCGTGCTGGCGCTGCTGGGCAGAACGGGATGCCTGCTTTGCGCATACAGCGCGTGGTCGGCCAATTCGGCCAGTGGCGACGCGGGAGAGTCGGTGAGCGCCACGATGCAGGCGCCGCGGTCGCGCGCAAAGCTGGCCAGGCCGACGCAGTCGAGCGTATAGCGGGGGAAGGAAATCACCAGCAGCACGTCCTGTGCCGTCAGGTTGACGAGGTGGCCGGCCGCCACTTCCGAGCCGCCGATGCCCACCACTTCCACCACATGCGGGCAAAACGGTTGCAGATGCTGCACCAGCATGCCTGCCAGGTTGGCAGACAGGCCAAAACCCATCACATACACGACCTTGGCGTGCGTCAGGCGCCGTACCACGGCGTGCATATCGGGCAGCGACAAGGCGGCGGACGTGGCGGCGATGTTCGCGGCCGCATATTCCAGACTTTCCGTGACTGGCGAAGTGGCGCGCGCGCGACGCTCTATCGTATGCCGTAGCTTGTCGACCGGCTGCAGCAGCGCCTGCAAGGTTTCGGCCATGGCGCCGCGCATGGCCGAATAATTCTTCTGGCCGATGTCGCGCGCGAAGCGGCTGATGGTGGCCGTCGACACCTGGCAGCTGTCGGCCAATTCTTCGATACCCAGCGCAATGACGCGCATCTGGTTGCGCAGCAGGTAGTCGGCGATCTGCCGCTGCGAGGCAGAACCGCTGGCCAGCACATGCATCAACGCCTGTCCCAACGAAGACTGAGCGAAGGCGGCATCGGGCGACGACTGCGTTGTGGCAGGTGTTGTGCGGCCGCTGCTTCTGGCAGGACTGGCGGATGCTTTCATATCACTGGCGGCCTGTGTTCTTGGATACTGGGGATCAATGGCGGAAAGGCGAAATCGGGTCGCTGGAACTTACTCTACTCATATCAAAAAGAAAACTCAACAAATATTTGTAAAAGGATTTTCACTGATTTACTTCGTGAAAATATTGCTACATAATCGACCGCAAGCCATCAACCGCGCCCCATGTAGGAGCGAATCACCATGCAAGCACACCAGCACCCCATCTCCACGCCGCACGCCAGCGTCGCCTGCCAGTTGAGCAGTTTTCACTTTGGCGGCGCGGCCGCAGACAGCCGCAGCGGCAAAAAGGTTTACATCCAGGCGGCGCTGCACGCGGACGAGGTGCCGGGCATGCTGGTGTCGCAATTCCTGCGCCGCGAGCTGCTGGCGCTGGAGGCCGCCGGCAAGGTACACGGTGAAATCATCCTGGTGCCGGCCGCCAATCCCATCGGCCTGGCGCAGGCCATCCATGGCGCGCCGTTCGGCCGCTTCGACCTGACCACCGGCATCAACTTCAACCGCGCCTACCGCCACGTGGCCGATGAACTGAAAACCACGCTCGACGGCCAACTGGGACAGGATGCCAAGGCCAACGTGGCCCTGATACGCGAGCATGCGCGCGCCGCCGTCGCCGCCTGGCGGCCGGGCACGGATGCGGAAACGCTGAAAAAAACCCTGCTGGGCATGGCCATTGACGCCGACATCGTCCTCGACCTGCACTGCGATAACGAGGCGGCCCTGCATATCTATACGGGCACGCCGCTGGCGGCGCAGATCTCGCCCCTGTCCGCCCTGCTGGGCGCGCGCGCCGTGCTGCTGGAGCTAGCAGCCGGCGAAGAGCCATTCGACGAAGCCTGCAGCCGCCTGTGGTGGGACCTCGACAACCACTTCGGCGGCCGCTATCCGATTCCCGCCGCCTGCCTGTCAACCACCGTCGAATTGCGCGGCGAAGTGGAAGTAAGCTACGCCCTGGCCGAACGCGACGCCGCCGCCCTGCTGCGCTTTCTCGCCATCGAGGGCGTGCTGGACATCGCCGGCGCCGGCGACGACCTGCCCGCGCCGCAATGCGAACCGACACCGCTGGCCGGCGTGGAACCGATCCTCGCGCCGCATCACGGCGTGCTGGTCTACCTGCGTGAAATGGGCGACATGCTGGCCGCCGGCGACGCCGTGGCCGACCTGATCGACCCAGTCAGCGGCGAGACAACGACCTTGCGCTGCACCGTCGCCGGTGTCTTTTTCGCGCGCAGCGCGCATCGCCACGTCCTGCGCGGCATGAACGTCGGCAAGGTCGCCGGCGCCGTCGCCTTCCGCGGCGGCAGCCTGCTGAGCCAATGACGCCATGAGAAAATTCAAGCTCCCCAATACCTTTGTCCTGCTGTGCGGCATCCTGGCCATGATCGCCCTGGCGACCTGGCTGGTGCCGGGCGGGAAATTCGACACCCAGCTGGTGAACGGCAAGCAGTTGATCATCCCCGGCACGTTTCATTACGTCGACAACAAGCCGCAGGGCCTGGCCGCCCTGATGATGGCGCCCATCAAGGGCTTCGTCGACGCCAGCCTGATCATCGGCTTCGTGCTGATCGTCGGCGGCGCCTTCGCCGTGCTGCAAAAGACGGAGGCCTTCGACTCGCTGATCAAGGCCATCGCCAAGGCGCACACCAGTTCGCGCTTCGTGCGCGCCGCCATCATTCCCGTCTTTTTCACCATGTTTTCTCTGGGCGGCGCCACTTTCGGCATGAACGAGGAAGCCATTCCCTTCATCCTGATCTTCGTGCCGCTAGCCCTGGCCCTGGGCTACGACACCATCACCGGCGTGTCGATTCCCTTCATCGGCTCGCAGGTGGGCTTTTCCGCCGCCTTTTTAAATCCGTTCAACGTCGGCATCGCGCAGGGCATCGCCGGCGTGCCGATCTTTTCCGGCATCGGCTACCGCCTGATCGTATGGGCCATCGCCACGGCGGTCAGCATCGTGTTCTTGATGTGGTACGCGGCGCGCATCAAGCGCCATCCGGAAAAAAGCCCGACCTACCTGCTCGACATCGAAAAGCGCAACGAGCACTCGATGGACCTGGACAGCTTTGCCGGCATGACGCGCACGCACCGCGCCGTGCTGTGGATTTTCATGGCCACCCTGCTGACGATGGTCGTCGGCGTCGTCAAGTACGACTGGTTCATCGATGAAATCGCCGCCCTGTTCCTGGTGATGGCCATCATCGTCGGCCTGGTCGGCCGGCTCGACATGGACAGCCTGGTCGCCTCTTTTGTACAGGGCGCACGCGACATGGTCAGCGTGGCGCTGGTCATCGCGCTGGCGCGCGGCACCATGATCCTGGCGCGCGACGCACAGATCATCGACACCATCCTGCATGCGCTCACGCCCCTGGTGGCCTCGTCGAGTCCCGTCTTCGCCGCGCAAAAAATGTTCTTCATGCAGTCGGTGATCAACTTCTTCATCCATTCGGGCAGCGGCCAGGCGGCTCTCACCATGCCCATCATGGCGCCGCTGGCCGACCTGGTGGGCGTGACGCGGCAGACGGCGATCCTGGCCTTCCAGTTCGGTGAATTCACCACGCCGATGATCCCCACCTCCGGCATCACTGTCGGCGTGCTGGCGCTGGCACGCGTGCCCTGGATTACCTGGGCCAAGTGGATGATCCCGCTGCAGCTGATTTACCTGGTGCTGGCGCTGCTGCTGCTGATTCCCCCCTGCCTGATGCACTGGCAGTGAGCGCCAGCCTATGGGCGCAGGCCATCAACGCTGGTAGATGCCCGGCACATACCGCTCCATCAGCGTCTCCGGCTTGAGCGGTGCCGTAAAACCGAAGCGCGCATACAGGCCATGCGCCGTGCTGGTGGCCAGCATGAAACGGCGCAGGCCCTGCAAGCCGGGATGGGTCATCACGGCCGCCATCAGGCGCTGGCCGTAGCCACGGCCGCGGTATTCGTCCAGCACATACACGTCGACCAGATAGGCAAACGTGGCGTAATCGGTCACCACGCGGGCGAACGCCACCTGACGGCCGTCCAGCGTGCCGCCAAAGCAGAGAGAATGGTCGATCGCGCGCTGTACGGTAGCCAGCGGGATGCCGATGGCCCATGTCGATTGCGTGCTGAGAAATTGGTGGATGGCTGGAACGTCGAGTTCCGCCTTGTCGGTGCTGATCATCAAATCTGACATCGCGCAGGCCCTGCTATCGTTGAAAACTCGATCATCTGCCTTTTTGCTGCGGCTGTCACCAGGGCCGGATAGAACCGGGGGCGCCGCCCGTTCTGCCTGTCCGTGATGCGGTGTTGCTGTTTGCTGCGAATGTTTTTCGTACTGCCTGCATTACAGCGCAGCTTTTTCTTCGGCGCTCAAGCGCTTGGCGCTGACGTACACGGTGTGCATGGTGGCTTGATCGGCGCTGGCGACGATGGGGGCGGGCGCGGCGCGGAACTTCGGCACGGCGGCGGTGGCCAGGCTGGTGGCGGCAGCGACGGCGATGATGGCAACGAAGATGGCTTCCATGTTTTTGGCGATGTTCATGATGGTGTCCTTTGAGTGGCTGGTTGTGTGCTGCGATGATTGAACTGTAGGCCGATCCCCCCTGAAGCGCCATCGGATTGCGACCAAACGCACGATTTTGGGGACAGAATACAAAAAGCGCGGATGGAACGCACAAGCTGCCCACGCCGTGGCATTTGAGGCTTGCCAGCCCCATTCCTGGCCATTTACGCGCCCTGCAAGCCCCGAAAAGCCCTACCGCCGGCCAACCTTGTTTATAATCGCCCTACACTAAAGGACTTCTTTCATGACTGATCAATTCTCCAAAAAGGGCGAAGCCTGGTCGGCCCGGTTTTCCGAACCGGTCTCGGACCTCGTCAAGCGCTACACAGCTTCTGTATTTTTTGACAAGCGCCTGGCGCTGTTCGACATCGAAGGCTCGCTGGCCCATGCGGAAATGCTGCATGCGCAGGCCATCATCAGCCCGGCCGACTACGCCGAAATCCAGCGCGGCATGGCGCAAATTTCGCAGGAGATCGCCGCCGGCCAGTTCGAATGGCTGCTGGACCTGGAAGATGTCCACCTGAATATCGAAAAGCGCCTGACCGAACTGGTAGGCGATGCGGGCAAGCGCCTGCACACGGGCCGTTCGCGCAACGACCAGGTAGCCACCGACATCCGCCTGTACGTGCGTGCCGCCATCGACGACATCACCGCCCTGCTGGCGACCTTCCGCAGCGCGCTGACGGACCTGGCCGAACAGCATGCCGACACCATCATGCCGGGCTTTACCCACATGCAGGTGGCCCAGCCGATCACCTTCGGCCACCACATGCTGGCGTATGTCGAGATGTTCGGCCGCGACGCCGAGCGCATGGCCGACTGCCGCAAGCGCGTCAACCGCCTGCCGCTGGGCGCCGCTGCCCTGGCCGGCACCACCTTCCCCATCGACCGCCTGCGCGTGGCAAAAACGCTGGGCTTTGACGACGTCTGCCACAACTCGCTCGACGCCGTCTCGGACCGCGATTTCGCCATCGAATTCTGCGCCGCTGCCGCCGTGCTGATGATGCACGTGTCGCGCATGGCCGAAGAACTGGTGATCTGGATGAGCCCGCGCATCGGCTTCATCGACATCGCCGACCGCTTCTGCACCGGCTCGTCGATCATGCCGCAAAAGAAAAACCCGGACGTGCCGGAGCTTGCCCGCGGCAAGACGGGCCGCGTCTACGGCCACCTGACCGGCCTGTTGACCCTGATGAAAGGCCAGCCGCTGGCCTACAACAAGGACAACCAGGAAGACAAGGAACCGCTGTTCGACACCGTCGATACCGTCATCGACACGCTGCGCATCTTCGCCGACATGGCCGGCGGTATCACCGTCAAGCCCGAAGCCATGCGCGCGGCCGCCCTGCAGGGCTATGCCACGGCGACCGACCTGGCCGACTATCTGGTCAAGAAAGGCTTGCCGTTCCGTGATGCCCATGAAGCGGTGGCCCTGGCCGTGCGCGCCTGTGTCGACGCCGGCTGCGACCTGGCC
This sequence comes from Janthinobacterium sp. GW458P, assembly GCF_002127585.1. GTDB lineage: Bacteria > Pseudomonadota > Gammaproteobacteria > Burkholderiales > Burkholderiaceae_D > Janthinobacterium. Next base: position 113,896 of record NZ_NEGZ01000001.1, on the reverse strand, counting down.
GACCTGTCTTTGGAACAGCTGCGCGCCTTCTCCCCATTGACGGGCGAAGATGTGTTTGAAGTGCTGACCCTGGAAGGTTCCGTTGCCGCACGCGACCACGTGGGCGGCACCGCGCCACGCCAGGTGCGCGCGGCGATCGCCCGCGTACGCACGCAACTGGAAAAATAAGCAGGCTGCGTCCCTCCAGCGCCCCGCCGCAGCGATGCAGCGGGGCGTTTTTCATTGCGCGACGATTTTCGACAGTGCGGAAAACGCCGCCCCCGTCTGCGACGCTTCCAGCAGCAGCGTCAGCTCCGTGTAGGTGCAGAAGATGTTAATCAGATTAATGCGGTCCCAGGCCAGGCGCTTGAGGATGGCGTGATACACGCCCGGCGTATAGCAGGTCTCGGGGGCCAGGTGCAGGGTCACGGCCGTCACCCGTTCCAGGCGCGCCAGCTCCTGCTCCGCGCCGAAGACCTCCTCCACCAGCGCGTGCAGGCTGCGGCTGCAGATCACCATCACCTCGTTGACGCCCCGCGTCACCGTGATGAAAGTGCCACGCTGGGGCGCGGCCAGCGCCAGCAACTGGCGCTGGCAGGCATATGTCTGGTCGGAATAGCGATAGGTAAAAACCATCAGCTCACTGCGCGTGCTCAGTTCTCCTGCGCGGTGCGCCAGCACGATCTCGCCACCTTTCTGCTGCGGCATCCGCTCGGCCAGGCGACGCAGCGCCATCACCACGGCAGCCTGGCCCACCGGTTTCCATAGGTCGGTCTGCAATTGCGGTTGCAGCTGGCGCGCCAGCTCCGACAGGTTGAGCAAACCCCGGCCCAATCCCTCGCTGAGAAACGCCGATTCCATCACGATCTGTTCCACTTTGGTCGCTATCGAAAGCATAGTTCATAGGGCCGGTGATGCCGGTGCACGCACCAGGAGCCGGCAACCCTTCCTGAAAAAGAGGATGCACTGCGCCAGCGGCCACGCCGGACGACGCGGTCGGACTCGTTGAAAAATCCCCTTACGGGGGAAGAACCAAGGTAGTGACGGCTAGGACGGTGGATGCAGCATTAATGCCGCTCCAGAGGGAAAATGGCTGAAACCAACAGCAGAAAACAGAACTGATGTCATGTGAAACTCCCGATTTTTTCCCGATGCGCCGTATCTGGACGCGGTCATTGCCGCGTGCGCTTTTTTGTCTGCGCGTGATCCGCTGGGAACCACGCGAAGACCTAGTGTAGATCGCAATATTTAAAAAATGCAACAGTGTTTTTCCAACAGAACACACCATTGAGAGAAGTAGTCCAAAACAAAATTTGCAGCTTGCGACAAATCAAACTTTCCTACGATGCATTGTCAATAAATGTTCAATTTTTAACAAAAATTCGCCTAGTGACCCATTTCTTAAATTTTTTGACATGGCGATCTCGACAAGTTTAGTGTCCCCCTACCCGGCGTCATGCCAGAAAAAAAACGGCAGGCCATGCGCCCGCCGCCAGGCAAGCCGGGGTGGCCATCAGACATTGCGGCCAGCTCATTCACCATTTCCTTAACCGATACCATGGAGCAGAAATGAATTTACGTTTGACGATAGTTGCCGCATCCATCGCCGCCCTGCCGCTGATGGCCACGACGGCCGATGCCGCCACGCCGCTGCCACAAACCCTGATGGCCGCTCCGGTCACCCAGGCCTCTCCACAAGAGAACGCCAGCCTGGTCAACAAGCTGGGAGCACAGGCGCGCAGCCGCGGCCTCAATACCGAACACGGCTTCGCCGTCGGCGCCCAGCATCCGGGCGTCAGCGGCACGCGCGTGAGCCGCGTACAGCACACCTATAAGGGCCTGCCTGTCTTCGGTTCCGAGACGGTGGTGGTCAGCAACAGCGCCGGCGACATCGTCAGCGAATCCGTGTCGGACCGCGCATCGGGCCTGGGCAGCGGCGGCGTCAATTCCGTCACCCGCAGCGCCACCACCGATATCGACACCGCGCCGGCCATCAGCGGCGCCGCCGCCATCGCCGCTGCCGTGAAAAGCATCGGCGTGCCGGCCGTCGACCATGTACCGCCCCATGCGCAGCTGCTGATCTACCCCGTCATGAAAACCGTACGCGTGGCCGGCGCCGAAAACAAATCGGAAGCCGCGCTGAATGCTCTCGACGTGCAGGACGTGGTCGACCACTACGAGCTGGCCTATCTGGTGCAGACGCGCATGATCAGCGGCAGCAAGCCGGTCTACTACGACACCATCGTGAGCGCCAGGGATGGCCGCATCCTGCGCCAGTGGAAAGCCCTGAAAACCGTGGCCGGCATCGGCAACAGCCAGTACAACGGCCAGGTGCCGCTCAATACCACGCTCACGGGCAGCACCTACACCATGAAGGACCCCAGCCGCGGCACGGGCGGCAGCTTCGGCGGCATGGCCATCACGAACGCCAACCACGGCACCACCTCGGGCAGCGTGTACAGCAACACCAGCAACACCTGGGGCGATGGCCAGCAGTACATCAGCGGTGGCAGCACCACCAACGCCAACGGCCAGACAGCGGCCGTCAATGCGATGTGGGGACTGATGAACACCTACGACACGCACAAGAACGTGCTGGGCTGGTCCAGCCTGGACGGCAACAACACGGCCACCCACATCGCCGCCCACGTCAACACGGCCTACGACAACGCCTACTACGACAGCAGCTGCAAATGCATGTACATCGGCGACGGCGGCAGCGCGTTCAACAACCTCGGCTCGATCGACGTCATCGGCCATGAAATGGGCCATGGCATCACGGATGCCACTTCTGGTCTGATCTACTCGCAGGAATCGGGCGGCTTGAACGAATCGAGCTCGGACATCGCCGGCGAAATGGTGGAAGCGTATGCGCGCGCCGGCGGCACGGGCACCACGATTCCCAACACAGGCAACGATTGGATGACGGGCAAGGAAATCGCCAAGAATGGCCAGCCGCTGCGCTGGCTGTACAAGCCGAGCAAGGATGGCAGCAGCCCGAATGCGTGGAGCAGCAGCATCAAGAACCTCGACGTCCACTACAGCAGCGGCCCGAACAACCGCATGTTCTACTTCCTGTCGCAAGGCTCGAACTCCACCTCGAGCAGCGACTACTACAGCTCCTACCTGAACAAAAGCCCGCTGGCCATGACTGGTATCGGCAGCGACAAGGCTTACCGTATCTGGTTCAAGGCCGCCACCACCAAGTTCACCTCGTCGACCAACTACGCCGACGCGCGCAACAAGGTGCTGCAGGCAGCTGAGGAACTGTACGGCGTGGGCAGCGCAGAATCGATCGCCGTCAAGCGCGCATATGCGGCAATCAACGTTGGCACCGACGTCGATGAATCGACGACGGGCGGCGCGGTGAGCATCACCAGCCAGCCGGCCAGCATCAGCGTCGCACCGGGCGCCACCGCCTCGTTCGCCGTGGGCGCGGGCGGCGGCACGGCGCCGTACACCTACACCTGGTACCGCAACGGTGCCGTGATCAGCGGCGCCACGTCGCCCGCCTACAGCTTCACGGCGCAGGCGGCGGACAATGGCGCCGTCTTCAAGGCCTCGGTGACGGATTCCTCGTCGCCTGCCGTGACGGCCACGTCGAACAACGCCACCCTGACGGTCGGCACCAGCAGCGCCACCGAACGCGTGACGAACGGCGGCTTCGAGTCCGGCGCCACCGGCTGGAGCGGCACCACGGGCGCCATCGGCACGTTTGCTGGACAAGTCGCGTACGAAGGCACGAAGTACGCCTGGCTGGGTGGCAATGGCGCCACGGCCAGTGAATCGCTGACGCAAAGCGTAGCTATTCCGGCAGCCGCCACCTCGGCCAGTTTGAGCTTCGCGCTGCATATCGACACGGCGGAAACGGGCAATACCGTGTACGACAAGCTGGTCGTCACCGTGAAGAACAGCACCGGCACCGTGCTGGGTACCCTGGCCACGTACTCGAACGTGAACAAGGCGGCCGGCTACCAGATCCGTACGTTTGACCTGATCGCCTACAAGGGCCAGACGGTGCAGATCTCGTTTGCCGCCACCGAGGATGCATCGCTGCAAACCTCGTTCGTGATCGACAAGGTCAGCCTGGTCACCCAGTAAGCAGGTAAGTGCGTGCAGACTGGCCTGGCCGGCTTTCTGCACGCACACGTCACACAACACGATTGATTTTCTTGCAATTCCAGTCTACCCTGAGGCAACTGCTTTTTGCTTGCTGCTTGTTTTCTGCCGGTACCCGCGACGACTTGAACTTTTTTTGGATTGTTCCCGACCGATGCCTACTTTGACCGCACGCGCCTTCCTCCATAGCAGCCTGTCCATGTCCGCTCCTGTCGCCATGCTCAGCTGAGCCGACGATGCAGTTCCACCTCCAGGTGCAGGGCCCGGCGGGCAGCCAGGCACTTTCCGTCGACGCCGCCAGCGAGGCCGAGGCCATCCGCGCGGCCGTGCGCGGCGGCTGGCGCGTACTGGCCGTGGACGACGGCGCCATCGGGAATGCAGGCGCCGCAGCCCGTCCCGGCAAGCAGGGCCTGAACCTGCTGCAATTCAGCCAGGAGCTGCTGGCCCTCCTAGAAGCGGGTCTGAACCTGGGCGAGGCCATGGCCACCCTGCACAACAAGGAAACGCGCACCGGCGCGAAGAGCACCCTGGCCGCCATCGTGCTGACGCTGCAGCAGGGACAAAGCTTTTCCGACACCCTGGCCGATTTCCCCGACATCTTCCCCGACATTTACATCGCCACCGTGCACGCGGCCGAACGCTCAGGCAACCTGCCCGAGGCGCTGGCGCGCTTTGTCGCCTACCAGCTGCAGTTCGACGCCATCCGCAAAAAACTCATCTCCGCCGCCATCTACCCGTGCATGCTGCTCGTCGTCGGCGGACTGGTGACCCTGTTCCTGCTCGGCTACGTGGTGCCGAAGTTCAGCGTCGTGTATGAAAGCTCGGGCCGCGAGATTCCCTGGATGTCGCAAATGCTGCTGGGCTTTGGCCAGACCCTGGCGGCCCATCCGCTGCTGTGCGCCAGCGCGCTGGCCGCCGTGGTGGCCGCCGTGGTCTTTGGCATCACCAATGCCGGCGCGCGTCAGGCGCTGGTGCTGCACCTGCTGCGCCTGCCCGTGCTGGCGGACAAGGCGGCCGAATTTCGCCTGGCCCGCTTCTACCGGGCCCTGAGCCTGCTGCTGCACGCGGGTATCCCGCTGCACAAGGCGCTGGCCATGGTGGCGCCCATGCTGCTGCCGGCGCAGCAGGAGCAGCTGGCGCAGGCGCGCCGCGCGGTGCAGGAAGGCATGCCGTTTTCCAGCGCGCTGGAACAGGCCGGCATGGCCACGCCCGTGGCGCAATCGCTGCTGAAGGTGGGAGAAAACACGGGCCGCCTGGGCGACATGCTGGAACGCTCGGCCAAGTTCCACGACGAGGAATTCGCCCGCTGGGTGGACTGGGCTTCGCGCCTGCTCGAGCCGCTCTTGATGACCATCATCGGCGTGGTGATCGGCGGCGTGGTCGTGCTGATGTACATGCCGATCTTTGAACTGGCCGGGAGTTTATCGTGAACCTTGTCGTGAACCTTATCGTGAAGGTCCTGGCATGAACGCGCGCGAGGAGGAACGCACCGTGCTCGACGCAGCCATGCTGCGTCAGGCCCATGCCAGCGCACTGGCCCAGGGTCGCCCGCAAATAGCCGTGCTGCAGGAAACGGCGGCCCTGCCACCCGAAGTCTTTTTGCGCCAGCTGGCCGCCCTGTTCCGCTATCCGGCCTGGACGATGACCGAACTGCAGGCCGCCCTGCCCGCCTTTGCCCTGCTGCCCTACACCGATTGCGCCCAACGCGACTGCGTGCTGCTGCAACCTGGCGTTCCGGACGCGCCGCCCGTGCTGGTCATCGGCAATCCCTTCAGCGAGGACCTGCTGCAGTGGGCCGACTTCGCCCTGTCCACGCCCTTCACGGTGGCGCTGGCGCATCCGGACGACCTGGCCGCCTACCTGCAGCAGCAGGAAAGCGTGCAGCAGGCGATGCAGGAAATGCAGCACCAGGATGACGACAGCGACGTGCCGGGACTGGACCAGAGCATCGAGGATATCTCGCTGATCCGCATCAGCGAGGACAGCAGCCCCGTGGTCAAACTGGTGAACTCCACCATCTACGACGCCCTGAAATTCCAGGCCAGCGACATCCACCTCGAATGCGACGTGGCCAGCCTGGTCATCAAGTACCGCGTCGACGGCGTGCTGGTGCAGGCGGGCCAGGTGCAGGGGCTGCAGATGGCCGAACAGATCATCTCGCGCATCAAGGTGATGGCCGACCTCGACATCGCCGAGCGCCGCATCCCGCAGGATGGCCGCTTCAAGGTGCGCGTGAAAGGGGCGGAGATCGATTTTCGCGTTTCCATCATGCCCAATATCTTTGGCGAGGATGCCGTGCTGCGCCTGCTCGACCGGCGCGCGCTGACGGAGGCGGCGCAGGCGCTGCGCCTGGAAAGCCTGGGCCTGAACGAGGATGCCATCGAACAGATCCGTCGCCTGGCCGCCAAGCCGCACGGCATGCTGCTGGTGACGGGTCCCACGGGTTCCGGCAAGACCACCACCCTGTACGCGGCCATCACGGAAATCAACACGGGACGCGACAAAATCGTCACCATCGAGGACCCCGTCGAATACCGGCTGCCGCGCGTGCTGCAGATCCCCGTCAACGAAAAGAAGGGACTGACGTTCGCGCGCGGCCTGCGCTCCATCCTGCGCCACGATCCCGACAAGATCATGATCGGCGAAATCCGCGACGACGAAACGGCGCAGATCGCCGTGCAGGCCGCGCTCACGGGCCACCTGGTGTTTACCACCGTGCATGCGAACAACGTGTTCGACGTGGTCGGCCGCTTCCTGCACATGGGCGTCGATGCCTACAGCTTTGCGGCGGCCCTGAACGGCATCGTGGCGCAGCGCCTGCTGCGCCTCAATTGCGCCCATTGCGCCGTCGACGCCAGCGCCGAGGTGCTGGCCGACGCGCAGCAGCTGCGCGACAGCGGCCTGGCCCTGCATCAGGTGCAGGACTGGCAATTCATGGCCGGCAAGGGCTGCGGCCACTGCCGCGGCACCGGCTACAAGGGCCGCAAGGCCGTCGCCGAGGTGCTGATGCTCAGCGATACGATGCGCGAAATGATCTGCACGCGCGCGCCCCTGAGCCAGATGAAGGAAGAGGCGGCGCGCAACGGTTTTCGCCTGGCGCGCGAAGCGGGCCTGGACCTGGTGCGGCGCGGCGAAACCACTTTAGCGGAGCTCAATCGTGTCACTTATTGAACGCCTTACCCGCGCCACCGTGTGCCTGCACCTGGCTCCGCACGGGCTGCACGGCGTGCTGCGCCGCGCCGGCCATCCCTTGCCCGACAGCGCCTTTCACCTGCCCATTGCGAATCCCGACGCCAGCTGGGAAGTGGCGCTGGCCACCCTGCGCGGCTGGCTCGAACACGATGGCGGCAAAAAACTGCCGCTGGCCGTCAGCCTGGCCAGCCGCTGGTGCGCCATGCTGATGGTGCCATGGAGCGGTGCCCTGCTCGACCGGACCAGCGCACAGCGCTTCCTGCACAGCCAGTTCGGCGCCGTCTACGGCGAGGGCGCGCGTGCCTGGCGCCTGGCCGCCGACGATGCACCTTACGGCACGCCGCGCCTGGCCTGCGGCATCGATGCGGCCCTGCTGCAAGGCGTGCAGGATGCGGCCGCCGCGCAGGGCCGGCGCTGCCTGTCCATCGAACCGATCGCCGGACCGGCCTGGCGCAGCATCGCCAGGGGAAAACCCGCCGCCTTCGCCCTGGTGGAAGCGGGACGGCTGCTGCTGGCGACAAGCAGCGGCGGGCGCATCACGGCCCTGCACAGCCAGTCCTGCGCCGCCGCCTGGGGCGACGAACTGGATCGGGCGTGGCGGCGCTGGAACTTGCGCGCGCCGCAGCTCGACGCCATCGAACAAGTGGCCTTGATCGACCTGAGCGGCGTGCCGCAGGCGAACCTGCACGAACGCTTCGTACCCGTTGCCGTGGCCGACGCCGCCCACCTGATGCGGGAGGCCGCATGGGCCTGAGCCGTCTGGAATTCCTGCCGCCCGGGGCGGCACAGACTTTCCGCGGTTGGCGCCTGACCCTGTGCCTGGCGGGCGGCTTGGTGCTGCTGCCGGCCGCCATGTACTGGCTGGTACAGGCACAGGAAACGCGGCGCCTGGAGGCGCAGCTGGCGCAGCTTCAGCCCGCGCATCCCGTACGCGCGCCCCTCTCGGCGAGCCAGCAGCGCGAACGCGACATCGAACTGAAACAGGTGGCCGCCGCCGTGCGCCAGCTCAACCTGCCCGTCACGCGCCTGGTCAAGACCGTACAGGCGCCGCGCGACGTACGCGTGGCCCTGCTGGGGCTGGACCTGAACGCGCAGCAGGGACAGGATGGCGCCAGCGTACTGAAAATTGCTGCCGAAGCGGAAACCCCGCAAGACATGCTCAACTACCTGGCCTTCCTGAATCAGCAGCCCATGTTCAGCTCCGTGTATCTGCTCAAGCACGAGATGAACAGTAACGCGAATGCGAACGCGCCCGCACACCCTTACCGTTTTCAGCTGGAGGCGCAATGGCGGCAATAAAACCCGTGTTAAAAGCCGGCGCGCCCAGGACCCGCGCACGCCTCCAGCTGCATATGCCTCCTCGCCTGGCGTGGGAAGCGCGGCGCCTGTGGCGTACCCTGGGCTGGCCCAGCGCCATCGGCGCGGCCTGCCTGGCGCTGGCCGCCGTCGCCGTGCAGCAGGGCGATGCCCTCGCCGGACGCCAGCAGCCATTGCGCGCGCAACTGGCCGTGATGGCGAAACAGGCGGCGCTGCCGCCCGCCCCCGTCACCCTCGATGCGGATGCCGACAGCCTGGCCGCCTTCCACGCCTACCTGCCCGCGCATGACAGCATTCCCGAGCAGCTGAAAACCTTGCTGGAAGTGGCGCAACAGAGCGGCGTCACCCTGGCCAAGGCGGACTACAAGCCGCAGGAAGACGGCAACACGGCCTTTTTGCGCTACCAAATCATCCTGCCCGTAAAGGCCGAATACGTGCAGCTGCAAGCCTTTATCGTCGACGCCCTGCAGGAGCTGCCCACCCTGACGCTCGACTCCGTGCTCTTCAAGCGCGAGCAGATCGAGGCGGGCGAGATTGACGCGCGCATCCAGTTCATCCTGCTGGTAAAGAAGGCGGAGGCGCGCCCATGAAAAAAGCCGTACTGGGAGGCGCCGCCGTGGCGACCTTGCTGGCCGCCCTCTTCGCCCCAGAGGACGAAGGCAGCATCGTGGGACCGGCCACGGCCACCACGCGCCAGGTGGAGCGGGTCGCACCAGCGCTCCTCGCTGCAACCACTGCCACTGCCGTCTTGCAAACCAATCGGGCACTGGCCATCGCCCCGCGCCGGGGACCCGACGACGAGGAAGCGGCCACCCTGTTCGCCAAGCAAAGCTGGCAGCCGGATACGCCCAAAAAAATCATGCTCGACCAGCAGGCCGCGCAGGCCACGCGCGCTGTCGCCGCCGTCGACGCGAACGCGCCGCCGCCGCTACCCTTTCAATTCCTTGGCCGCTTTGTCGACGAAGGCAAGGCCGCCTACTTCCTGCAGGCGGGCGAACGCAACGTGGTGGCGCGCCCCGGCGACACGCTCGAGGAGCGTTACCGCTTCGACGGCGTGGTGCAGGGCGCCCTGCAATTTACCTATCTGCCGCTCAACCAGAAACAGACACTCGCCGTAGGGGACCTCAATTGAAACGACGCACACCACGTACTGGCATCACCCTGCTGCCGATGCTGTCCCTGCTGGCCGCCTGCGCCGGCAACCAGGCCTACAACGACGGTCAGGCCATGCTGGGCGCGGGCCGCACGGAACAGGGCCTGGCCCTGCTCGAACAGGCGGCGCGGGCCGAACCGACCAATGCCAAGTACCGCATCGCCGTCACCAATGGAAAAATGCGCGCGCTGAACAACCTCAATGGCCGCGCCGAGGCGCTGCGCCAGCAGGGCAAGCTGCCCGAAGCGCAGGCGCTGTACCAGCAAGCGCTGGCACTGGACGCCAGCAACGACGTGGCGCAGCGGGGCCTGGCCGGCGTGGCGCAGGACGAGCGGCACCACAAGCTGGTGCAGGAGGCGCAGTCCAGCTACCAGCGCGGCGGCGAAGCGAATGTGGCGCAGGCGCAGGAAGCCTTGCGCCAGGTGCTGCAGGAGCGGCCCGCGCAGCGCGAGGCGCTGGCCCTGAAAGGCCGCATCAGTGACGAACAGGCGAAAGCCCGGCCGGCCGGCGGCAAGCTGGCGGCCGCCTACCGCAAACCCGTGACCCTCGAATTTCGCGACGCCCCCCTGCGCTCCGTGTTCGACTTCATCAGCAAGGTATCAGGACTGAACTTCGTCTTCGACAAGGAAGTCGATCCCGCCCTGCGCGCCACCATTTCCGTGCGCGACACCAGCATCGAAGAGGCGATTGCCATGCTGCTGGGCGCCAACCAGCTGGAACAAAGTGTCACCAGCGACAAGTCGATCACGATTTACCCGAACACGCCACAAAAAGTGAAGGATTACCAGCAACTGGTGGTGCGCACCTTCTTCCTTGCCAACGCGGACGTCAAGACAGTGGCGTTTTCCATCAAAACCCTGCTCAAGGCCAAGGACGTCGTCACCGATGAACGCCTGGGCATCATCATGCTGCGCGATACGCCGGAAATGGTGCGCATGGCCGAGCGCATCATCAACGTGCAGGACCTGGCCGACCCGGAAGTGATGCTGGAAGTCGAGGTGCTGGAAGTCAAGCGCACGCGCCTGATGGAACTGGGCGTACGCTGGCCGGAGCAGGCCAGCCTGACACTGGCCGGCGTCGCAGGCAGCACGGGAGGCCTGGGCGGCCTGAAGGTGGCGGACCTGCACCGCATCAATGGCGACAATATCAATCTGGGCATCGGCGGCGTCACCGTCAACGCCAACAAGACGGACAGCGACAGCAATATCCTGGCCAACCCGCGCATCCGCGTGCGCAACAAGGAAAAGGCGAAGATCCTCATCGGCGACCGCGTGCCGGTGATTACCGTCACGACGAATAACGGCGTCAGTTCCGACAGCGTCAACTACATCGACGTGGGCCTGAAACTCGACGTGGAGCCGAACGTCTACCTGGACGACGAGGTAGCCATCAAGATCAACCTGGAAGTGTCGAACGTCGTCAAGGAAGTCATCAGCAAGACGGGCACGCAGGCTTACCAGATCGGCACGCGCAGCGCGTCGACCGTGTTGCGTTTAAAAGATGGCGAGACGCAGGTGCTGGCGGGCCTGATCAGCGACGAAGACCGGGGCACGGCCAACAAGGTGCCGGGCGTGGGCGAACTGCCTGTGCTGAACCGTCTTTTCGGCAGTCAGAAGGACGACGCCATGCGCAGCGAGATCGTGCTGTCGATCACGCCGCGCCTGCTGCGCAGCATCCGCCGCCCGGACCTGGTGACGGCCGAATTCAGGTCCGGCACCGAGGCGTCCGTGGGCGGGCGCGCGAGCGTGGGCGGCACACAGGAAGCAATCGCCGCGCCCGAGCAAGCCCCGCCGCGCGCCGGCTCGCCCATGACGGGCGGCGACGAAGCGCCCGCCGCCGACAAGACAAGCAAAGGTGGCCAGTGAAGCATAAAGGCTTTACCTTCATCGAACTGATGATCACCCTGGCCATCATGGCGACCCTGGCCACGGTGGCCGTGCCGATGGCGCAGGTGGCCTTGCAACGGGCGAAGGAGCAGCAATTGCGCAATGCCCTGATCGAGATGCGCGAGGCGATCGACGCCTACAAGCGCGCCTCGGACAATGGCCGCATCAAGCTGTCGCTGGGCGCCTCGGGCTATCCGAAGAAGCTCGAGGAACTGGTCGAGGGCGTACCCGACCAGCGCAGCGTCTCGAAGCAGAACATCTATTTTTTGCGCCGCCTGCCGCGCGACCCGTTCCAGCCCAGGGAAGCCGGCAGCGCGGCCGACAGCTGGAGCAAGCGCGCCTATGCCTCGCCGCCCGACAATCCCAGCGAAGGCGAAGACGTGTTCGACGTCGCCTCGCGCTCGACCAAGGCGGGCCTGAACGGCGTGCCGCTCAATCAATGGTGACCGCCATGCCTACCACGACCATACGCCGCGGCTTTACCCTGGTCGAACTGCTGGTGGTGCTGGCCATCATCTCGCTGCTGCTGACGATCGCCATCCCCCGCTATTTCGGCTCGGTGGAAAAGTCGAAGGAAGTCGCGCTGAAGGAAAACCTGCAGGTGCTCAGGAGCGGCCTGGATAAATACTATGCCGACAAGGGAGAATACCCGGCCGCGCTGGCCGACCTGGTCACTCACCACTACTTCCGCAGCGTGCCGCTGGACCCTGTTACAGAGTCGGCCGCCACCTGGCAATTGATCCCTTCGCCGAATGGCGAGATCGGCGGCGTGGCCGACGTGCGCAGCGGCGCCAAGGGCAAGACGCGCGAGGGCATTCCGTTTGAACAGCTCTAGTTTCCGGCGCGGCACACGGGGCTTCGCGTATATCTGGACCCTGATGCTGGTGGCCTTCATGGGCGTGGGTCTGGTGCTGGCCAGCGAACTATTTGCCACGGCCGCGCGGCGCGAGAAGGAACGCGAGCTGCTGTTCATCGGCCATGAATTCCGCAACGCGCTGGGCCGCTACTACGACAGCACGCCGGCCGACGGGCGGCCCCGCTACCCGTTGACCCTGCAGGAACTGCTGCGCGACCCGCGCTTTGCCAACGCCCGGCGCCATCTGCGCCGCCTGTATGCGGATCCCGTCACGGGCAAGGCGGAATGGGGCCTGCTGCGGCAGGAGGGACGCATCGTCGGCATCCATTCGCTGTCGCCACAGCTGCCCATCAAGCAGGACAACTTCCTCGACGAAGACGCCAGCCTGCGCCGCAAGCAGCGCTACGCGGACTGGCAATTCACCTATCCGCATGACCTCGTGCTGGCCCCGCCCGATGCGGCCGGCGGCGCGCCGGGGCTCAAGCCGAAAGACGCGAACTGATATCATGCCCGCATTCCATATTCAGCATCGAGCAAAGGAGCAGGCATGAGCATAGGTGGCACTTCCATCGAACAGGCATTGGCATCGCTGTCGGACATGACGGGCGGCATGGTCGCCATAGGCAAGGACGAACATGCGCAACGCATCGCCAAGGCGCAAGCGTTCATGCGCGAACAGGGTATCGCCGCCATCTACCTGAACGCGGGCGCCAACCTCACCTATTTCACGGGCACCAAATGGTATGCCAGCGAACGCATGGTGGGCGCCATCCTGCCGGCCAGCGGCGCCATCGAGTATATCGCGCCCGCCTTCGAGGAAAGCACCCTGCAAGGCTTCATGCTCGTCGAAGGCCGTGTCAATTGCTGGGAAGAGCATGAAAGCCCGTACCAGCTGTTCGCCGACGTGCTGGCGCGCATGGGAATCGCCCAGGACGCGAATCAACCGCCGCGCGTGGGCATCTGCGAAAGCGCCGCCTTCTTCATCTATGACGGCATCAAGCCACTGGCCCCTGGCTACACACTGGAAAACGCGCGCGCCGTCACTGCGTACTGCCGCAGCCGCAAATCCGAGGCAGAAATCGCCCTGATGCAACGCGTGATGGACATGACCCTGGCCGTGCACATGGCTACGGCCAGCATGCTGTACGAAGGCGTCACGACAGTCGAGGTGGAAGAATTCATCCAGCGCGCGCATCGCAAGGTGGGCGCGCCCCGCTCGTATTTTTGCATCGTGCTGTTCGGCGAGGCGACGGCCTACCCGCATGGCGTCAATTACGTGCAAACCTTGAAAGCGGGCGACACGGTGCTGATCGACACGGGCTGCCAGGTGATGAACTACATCTCCGACATCACGCGTACCTATGTGTTTGGTGCGATCAGCGAACGCCAGCGCAGCGTGTGGAATAGCGAAAAGGCCGCGCAGGCCGCCGCATTCGCGGCCGCCCGTCTGGGCGTGCCCTGCGGCGACGTGGACCGCGCCGCGCGCGTGTCCCTGGAAGCGGACGGTTACGGCCCCGGCTACAAACTGCCCGGGCTGCCGCACCGCACGGGTCATGGCATCGGCCTCGATATCCACGAATGGCCTTACCTGGTGGGCAATGACACGACGCCGCTCGACGTGGGCATGTGCTTCTCGAACGAACCGATGATCTGCATCCCCGGCGAATTCGGCGTCCGCCACGAAGACCATTTTTATATGACGGAAAATGGTCCGCGCTGGTTCACGCAGCCGGCGCACAGCATCGACGATCCGTTCGGGCTGCAGGCCTAAACCTCCCTCGCCAATGCCTGCCGCTGTGCCTTTGGCACGGTGGCAATCGGCGCCAGGCCGCCCTGCGCCAGCTTGAACACGGCCAGCTCCGCGCCCAGCTGCATGGCGTATTCCTGCAGCGATTCGGCCGCCGCCGACGCTTCTTCCACCAGCGCGGAGTTTTGCTGCGTCATCTGGTCCATATCGCCCTTGGTGGTGACCACCTGGATCACCACCTGCCGATGACGCGATATCGGACTCCATACTGCCCAGTTTTGCATACATGTCCGTCAGTGCCGCCAGCAGGCTGGCCTGATCGGCCGCCTCGGCGGCGATCTCCCTCAACAGGTCGCCGTTGGCCAACGCCATGGCGATGCTGGTATTGCAGGCATTGTGCACGTTGGACACGCAGCGTTCCATGCCCTGCTTGAATTGCACTTGCGCCAGCTCATTCATCTTTGCCAGATCGCCGATCGGCATAGCCAGCGTGCCTTGCATGCTCACCACGCTCGCTCGCGGGCCATCCTCCTCCATTTGCGATACTCCACCACACCGCACCCAGCGCAGAATACCCGCGCGCCCCCTCTGGTGCGACGACATTGCAAATAAATACAAATTAACTTTTTAATAAAAAAATTTACATCTTTGCCACAGTCTGCTGTAATGGCCATCCAGGGAGAATAATATGGCCAAGATACGCGTGATTCAATTTCATCCTTATGATCCAACCCACCCAAATGTTGGCGGCATAGGCAGCATTATTCGTGCGCTGATTAAATTTGCGCCATCGGACTTCGATATCTATTTCGTCGGTGTCAGCGTCGATATCCAGCTTCACCCGGTCGGCCAATGGCAGCGGCTGAAATTGGATGGGCGCAGCTTTCATTTCCTCCCGGTCATGGAGGCCCCTGTCGGTCGATTCGAAAAAATACCACGAACCCTCAAGTTCGCCTGGGCCTTGTGGCGCCATCGCGCACAAATTGACTTGCACGACGCCCTGTTGGAATTTCATCGGATCGAGCCCAGCGCCATATTCTGGTTGGCGTCCAACCATAAAGTCCTGTTCCTGCACGGCCATCATGGGAAAGACTATTACAACCCAAAATCCGAAGTGAAATGGTCCCGCTTCCCAGCCATCTATTTCTGGCTGGAGCGCCATTTGATCGTGCGGATCAAGCAGGTCTATATTGTCAGAGCGGACGCGGTCGCGCATTACCAACAGCGTTATCCGGCCATGCGCGACTGCATCCAGTTCATTCCCACTTGGGTCGATGAGACGATCTTCCGTCCGTTGCCGGCCACCGGACGCAGGCAGCTGAAACAGCAATTCGCCCGCCAACACCAGTTTGATCGGGGCAAGAAAATACTGCTGTTCGTGGGACGTTTTGTCGGTCAAAAGGATCCGCTGTTATTGTTGCACGCGTATCAGGAATTCAAACGCCATCGCGACGACACCATTCTGGTCATGATAGGCGCGGGAGAGCTGGAATCGGACATGCGACGCTTTATACGCGAGCAGGGACTGGAGGCAAACGTTCGCATACTTGCCCCCCGTTCCCATCAGAAGATTTCAGAATGGATGAATGCCGTCGACTGCCTGTGCCTGTCATCGGCCTTCGAGGGCATGCCCGTGGTTCTCCTGGAAGCCCTTTATTGTGGCGTGCCGGTGGTCAGCACCGATACTGGCGAGGCGTCCCGCCTGATTCCCAACGATAGCATCGGACGCCTGGTACGAGAACACGCGCCCCAGCCGTTCATGCAGGCGCTCAGGCAGATTTTGTCGCAGCCGTCGGATCCTTGGGCGTGCCAGCAGCAGGCAACTCCGTACACGGCGCAGACGGTACTGCATAGGCTACACTCCCGCTATCGCGAATTGGCCGAAATCGTCGACGCAAAGCCGCCGTCAATGGCCGCTCGATAACCAGGTAGACGGCATACCCCAAGCCCATGGTCCCCAACAATACCAGCAGATAGGTGCAGCGGGGCCCGAGCAGCGCCGCCAGATGGCTCTTGATCAGCAGCTTCAGCAACAAGCCCTGGAGTTGCTCGTGGATCAGGTAAATGGTATAGGATGCGTTTCCCAGTGCGACCAAGATTGCTGGCACGCGGAGATATCGTGACGTCTCCAACTTGGCCGCGCCAGCCAGCAGGAAAGCAAAGCCCAGTATCAGTCCCATATATGATAGCTCATGGGGCATTGGCGCAACCCACAGTGCGGCTGCCGATATCGCGCCTCCCGCCGCCAGTTCGATCCAGCCGCGCCCGCCGCGACGGTATAGGTAGAACGCCCCCATGCCAAACAGGAAATACAAATTATAGGCAGCGGTATAGACATTCCCCGCGCTGCGCTGCGCTACGGCCGGATAGTTATAGTAAATAATGCTGAACAGGGCGGCCGCTGCAAATCCAGCTACGCCCAGGCGCCGGTTAAGAATCAACAGCGAAAACACGGCATAAAATGCCACTTCATGAAACAAGCTCCAAGCCACCGTCAATGGCGGTACAGCGGAGGTGAATCGTATCAAGGTCAATGATGTTATCCAATCCCCCAAGCTAGAGGGAATGCGCGCATCAGTGCCCAAGCCGGCAGCCACCAGCAGGCAAAATGGGATGTTATATAACCA
Organism: Janthinobacterium sp. GW458P; assembly: GCF_002127585.1. Lineage (GTDB taxonomy): Bacteria > Pseudomonadota > Gammaproteobacteria > Burkholderiales > Burkholderiaceae_D > Janthinobacterium. The sequence continues at coordinate 97,020 of NZ_NEGZ01000001.1, read as the reverse complement.
ATAAATGGGATACAGGCGAATAAAGCGCCGGTAGATATAGGGCCGCCAAGCCGACGGCTGGCCTATCTCGTGGTAATGGGCAAACAGAATAATAAAACCGGAAAGGACAAAGAAGAACCGCACCCCGCCAATATGGCGCGTCCATTCATAAAAAACCGGCTCACCACCATAACGCGGCACTCCCATGGCGATCGACAGATGAAAGGCGGCGACACTGATGGCCGCCAGCGCCCGCCCAGCTTGTAGTGTTTTTAGCATTCCATAATATTAACATTGAATATTTTAGGATGGCCTCAAATTATCCGTCAATCGTCCTTCCCCGTAGGCGAATCGCCGACCATGAGCGTGGTCTGTGTGCTGCCGAAAAACAGCATCACGAGACCATGTTCGGCCGCCGCGTTTTAGGGTGGCGGCGGACTTGCCCTTCACGTATTCAGTCAAATCGGGCCCCGTAGCCAGGGACGCCTTGCCACGGTCCAGCGCCAACTGCGTAGTGATGCGAATGTCACCCGCTAAACTGGCAGGTGCCGTCGATACTGTTAAAAGCGCCTGCGAATACATTTCGCAGCGCTGACGCTGCATGTATCCGCACAGCCGACATTGCGGCAATCGAAAGTCATGAAGACAGGCAGGCCGAAGCGCACGCTGAAGCTGTCCGACACTCCGCAAACGAATCACACGGTGTAGCGCCCATCGTCCGCCGCGTGCAAAAAAATGCCGCCCACGCAAAAAATCGCGGGCGGCACCGGGCTGGCCACTGCTGCGGTAACGCTTACTCGCGCTTCGACACCAGGGTCAGGATGTCATAGCTGGCCACCAGTTCCTCGTTCTGGTTGGTTACCTGCACGTCCCACGCCACCACGCCCTGGCCCACGCCAAACACGTCCTTGCGGTTGCGGTCGACCTTGCGCTTGCACGTCAGGCGCGCGCGGATGGTGTCGCCGATGGCGACGGGGGCGACGAAGCGCAGGTTGTCCAGGCCGTAGTTGGCCAGCACGGGGCCGACGCCCGGAGATACGAACAGGCCGGCAGCGGCCGACAGCACGAAGTAGCCATGGGCGATGCGCTTGCCGAACTGCGACTCCCTGGCCGCGATTTCGTCGAAGTGCATGTAGAAGAAGTCGCCCGAAATGCCGCCGAAGGCGACGATGTCCGCTTCGCTGACCGTGCGGCGGTGCGTCAGCAGCGAGTCGCCCGTCTTCAGGTCCTCGAAGTGCTTGCGGAACGGGTGGATCGGGCTTTCATTGACGTCCGCGCCACGCACATACTCACCGGTGATCGCCGCCAGCATGGTCGGCGAACCCTGCACGGCCGCCCGTTGCAGATAGTGGCGCACGGCGCGCACGCCTCCCAACTCCTCGCCGCCACCTGCGCGGCCAGGACCGCCGTGCTTCAGTTGCGGCAATGGAGAGCCATGGCCCGTCGAATCGACGGAAGCCACGCGCTCGAGCACGTGCACACGGCCATGCGTGGCCGCCACTTGCGGCACCACGCGCGCGGCGATCTTCGGATCACGCGTCACCAGGGTGCTTACCAGGCTGCCCTTGCCGCGCGCGGCCAGGGCCAGCGCCTCGTCGATATCGTGGTAGCCCATCATCGTGCTGACAGGCCCGAACGCTTCCACGTCATGCACGGCATCGTTGCCGAAGGCGTCGCGGCACAGCAGCAAGGTCGGCGAGAAGAAACTGCCGTCCTGCGCGCCATCGCCGAGCGGATTGAATCCGTCGGCCGCGCCGAACACCACTTCATTACCCTGCGACAGGGCGGCAACCCGTTCAGCCACGTCATTTTGCTGCTCTTTCGACGCCAGCGCGCCCATGCGCACGCCTTCGATGGACGGGTCGCCCACCACCACCTTGGCCAGACGCTCGCGCAGGCGCGTGCCGACGGCATCCATCAGGTGCTCGGGCACGATGATGCGGCGGATCGCCGTGCACTTCTGGCCCGACTTGCCCGTCATCTCGCGCACGACTTCCTTGACGAACAGGTCGAACTCCACGTCGTCGGGCGTGACGTCCGGCGCCAGGATGGCGCAATTGAGCGAATCGGCTTCGCCGTTGAAGGGCACGGACTGGGCGATCAGGTTGGAATTCGTGCGCAGCTTGGCGGCCGTGGCGGCCGATCCCGTGAAGGTGACGAAATCCTGGCCATTCAGGCGGTCCAGCAAGTCGCCCGTGGAACCGATCACCAGTTGCAGGCTGCCGGCCGGCAGCAGGCCCGATTCATGCATCATGCGCACGACGGCCTGCGTCAGATAGCTCGTCGCCGTGGCCGGCTTGGCGATGCAGGGCATGGCCGCAAGGAAGCTTGGCGCGAATTTTTCCAGCAGACCCCAGATGGGGAAGTTGAAGGCGTTGATGTGCACGGCCAGGCCGCCGCGCGGCACCAGGATGTGCGTGCCGGCGAAACCGCCCTTCTTGCCCAGCGCGATGGCCGGGCCTTCATGCAGCACGTTCGACGACGGCAGCTCGTTGCTGCCCATGCTGGCATAGGCGAACAGGGTGCCCGTGCCGCCTTCAATGTCGACCCAGCTGTCGGCGCGCGTGGCGCCCGACAGGTGCGAGATCGCATACAGTTCTTCCTTGCGCTCGACCAGGTACAGGGCCAGTGCCTTCAGGCGCGCGGCGCGCTGCTGGAAATCGAGCGCCATCAGGCCCGGCACGCCCGTCTTGCGCGCATACGTGACGGCTTCGTCGAAGTCGATTTTCTCGGCATGCGTGTGATAGATGACGCGGTTGTTCAAGGCGCTGTGCAGGGGCACGGCGGCGCTTTCGCCCAGCCAGCGGCCGGCGATCAGGCTTTGCAGGGTGGATATGTGAGCCATGTTTTACTCCTATGTTGGTTTACTGTGCTGCGGCGTTCTTGTGCAAATGCAGCGGCAAGGCGGATTCGAAACTGAGACGCTGGCGGTTCGCCTCGACTTGCGTCAAGGCTTCCACTTCGCGCATCGTTTGCATCGAGCGCACGGCCAGTTCGTGGTACTGGCCCGTGCCCGAGCTTTTCCATTTGATTTCATCGTCGGTCAGCGCGCGGATGATCTTGGCGGGCGTGCCCACCACCATGCTGCGTGGCGCGACGATCATGCCCGCCTTGACGAAACTCATGGCGGCGACGATGGATTCCTCGCCGATGACGGCGTTATCCATCACCACGGCGTTCATGCCGACGAGCGCATTGCGGCCGATGCGGCACCCGTGCAGCACGGCGCCGTGGCCGATATGGCCGTCAACTTCGACCACCGTGTCGCAGCCGGGAAAGCCGTGCATGACGCAGGTATCCTGCAGGTTCGCCCCCTCTTCCAGGATCAAGCGGCCGAAATCGCCGCGGATCGAGGCCAGCGGGCCGATATAGCAGCGCGGGCCGACAATCACGTCGCCGATCAGCACGGCCGATGGGTGCACATAGGCGCTGGGGTGGACGACGGGGGTAACGCCGTTGATTTCGTAGACTTTGACCATGTTGTTCTCCTATTCATGCATTGGGGTGACGCTTCCCTGCCCCCCAAACCTTGCACTGCCGGGGTCGGACCCTCAGGGTCCGACCCCAGTATTTGCCCTTCGGGTTACATACCCAGGTACGCGCTTTGTACCTGCTCGTTATGCAGCAATTCGGGACCGGGACCGGACAAGGTGATGGCGCCCGTCTCGATCACATAGCCGACGTCCGCGATCGACAGGGCCGCGTGCGCGTTCTGCTCGACGAGGAAAATGGTGATGCCCTGGTCGCGCAGTTCGGCCACGATGCGGAAGATTTCCGCTATCAGCAAGGGCGCCAGGCCCATGCTCGGCTCGTCGAGCAGCAGCAGTTGCGGGCGGCCCATCAGCGCGCGCGCCATGGCCAGCATCTGCTGCTGTCCGCCGGAGAGCGTGCCGGCCAGCAGCAGGCGCTTTTCCTTCAGGATCGGGAACAGGCCGTACATGCGCTCCATGTCGCCTGCCACGTCCTGGGCCGGGCGTGTAAAGGCGCCCAGGCGCAGATTGTCTTCCACCGTCATGGGGCCGAACACTTGCCGTCCTTCCGGCACCTGGCATATGCCGGCGCGCACGCGTTTGTCGGCGCTCATGCGGCTGACATCCTGGCCGGCGAAGGTGATGCTGCCGGCGCTGATCGGCTGCACGCCGGAAATCGCCCGCAGCAGGGTCGTCTTGCCGGCGCCATTCGCGCCCACCAGCGCCACCAGCTGGCCCTGGCGCACTTGCAGGTCGATGCCGTGCAGGGCCTGGATGCGGCCGTAATGGCTGGTCAGGCCGGCGATATCGAGCACCAGCGGCGTTTGAGGTTTTTCCATCTTCATCATGCCGCCACTCCCAGGTATGCCGCCACCACGTCGGGATTGGCGCGCACTTCGGCGGCAGTCCCTTCGGCCAGCTTCTTGCCATAGTCGAGCACCAGGATATGGTCCGACAGATTCATCACCAGTTTCATGTCATGCTCGACCAACACCACCGTCACGCCCGATTGCGCCACCTTGCGGATCAGGGCTTCGATCTCGCCCGTTTCCGTGTGGTTCAGGCCCGCCGCCGGTTCATCGAGCAGCAGCACCTTCGGCTTGGCCGCCAGCGCGCGCGCGATTTCCAGGCGTTTTAATGCGCCATACGACATCTGTCCCGCCTCGTCGTCGATGTGCCGGCCCACGCCGACGAATTCCATCAGGCCCGCCGCCTCGTCGCGGCATGCCGCGTCGGCACGGCGCACCGACGGCAAACGCAGCATGGAGGCGAACAGGTTCTGGTTCAGGCGCAGGTGCGCGCCCACCATCACATTGTCGATGGCCGTCATGTTCATGCACACCTGCAGGTTCTGGAAGGTGCGGCTCATGCCGCGCCGCGCCAGCGCATCGGGCGGCATGGCGGCCACGTTCTCGCCATTGAGCAGGATCTCGCCTCTGGTCGGCGTATAGACACCGGTGATCAAATTGAACAGGGTCGTCTTGCCAGCGCCGTTCGGCCCGATCACGGAGTGGATATTGCCTTCCTTGACGGTGAAGCTCACGTCCTGCACAGCGTGCACGCCGCCGAAGCTCTTGCTCAGGTTGTTAATCGTCAGCATCTCACACCTCCCGTGCAGATTGAGGCGGTGCTTTCGGGGTAGCAGAACGCTTGCGCGAACGGCTGGCCAGGCTCGGCACCAGGCCCTTGGGCATGAAGATCATGGTCGCCATCAGGATCACGCCAAACACCACCGTTTCCCAGCCTTCAAAACTGGACAGCAGTTGCGGCAAGACCGTCAGCAGCGCCGCGCCGATGATGGAACCGAAGATCGACGCCATGCCTCCCACCACCACCATCGTCACCAGCTCGATCGAGTGGAAAAAACCGGCCAGATTCGGGGTGATGAAACCGATGTAATGGGCGCTGATGCTGCCCGCGATGCTGGCGATGACGGCCGACAGCACGAACACGCGCACCTTGAAGCGCGTCGTATCGACGCCGACCACGCGGGCCGCCACTTCCGAACCGTGGATGGCCTGCAGCGCGCGGCCGACAGGCGAATCGATCAGGTTCAGCGCCAGCCACGTGACCAGCAACAGCAGCACGGCGCACACCAGGTACCACGATTTTTCACCGGCGATTTCCAGGCCGGCGACACTGAAGGCGGAGACGCCGATGCCGTCCGGACCGCCCGTCCATTGCGTCTCGTTGTTGATGACGATGGAAATGATGATGCCCAGTCCCAGCGTCGCCATGGCCAGCGTATGGCCCTTGAGTTTCAGCACGGGGCGGGCCAGCAGCAGCGCCAGCAAGCCCGTGGCGACGGCGCCGGCGGCCAGCGCGGCCAGCGGCGGCCAGTTGTAGTGCGTGGTCAGCACGGCCGACGCATACGCGCCCAGGCCGTAGAAACCCGCGTGACCGAGACTGATCTGTCCCGTGTAACCCATCAGCAGGTTCAAACCGATGACGACGATGGCGTTCAGCGCAATGCGGATCGCCACGTCATAGTAGAACGCATTAGAGAGGAACAGCGGCAGGATGGCCAGCACGAGTGCCAGCACCAGCAAGCCGCCATGGCGCGAGCGGGTAAGGAAATGCTTCATACACGCTCCGAATTTTTAGCGCCAAACAAGCCTTGCGGCAGGAAGAACAGGATCAATAAAATCAGCACGAACGGCACGGCGTCCTTGTAGGCCGACGAGATGTAACCGGCCGTCATGGCTTCGGCGATGCCGAGGATCAGGCCGCCGGCAATCGCGCCCGCGCCGCCACCGAGGCCGCCGAGGACGGCGGCGACAAAGCCTTTCAGCCCCAGCATGATGCCCGCGTCATACGAGGTGTAGGTGATCGGTGCGACGAGGATGCCGCCCGCCGCGCCCAGCAGGGCCGACAGGCCGAACGAGAGCAGCAGCACCTTGCGCGTGTTGATGCCCACCAGTTGCGCGGCCAGCTTGTTGTGCGAGGTGGCCAGCATGGCCTTGCCCATCAGCGTGCGGCCGAAGAACCAGCCCAGCACCAGCACGATGACGACGGTCACGCCCAGCACCCACAGGCTTTGCGGCAGCAGGCTGGCGCCCAAAAAATCGATCGGCGCGTCGCCGGAAAAGGCCGGCAGCGAGTGCGTATCCTTGCCCAGCCAGATTTGCACGACGCCGCGCAGCACCAGCGAGGCGCCGATGGTGATGATCAACAGGGTGATGACCTGCGCGTTCTGCGCCGGTTCGATCACGGTTTTTTCCATCAACAGGCCAACGATACCGGTGGCGATGACGGCCAGAATGATGGCCAGCGGCAGCGGCACGCCGGCGGCCGACATCACGGCGGCCAGCATCCCGCCCAGCATGATGAATTCGCCCTGGGCGAAATTGATCACGCCGCTGGTGTTGTAGATGATGGTAAAGCCCAGCGCCGCCAGCGCGTAGGCGGAACCGACCGTCATCCCGGAATACAGAAATTGTAAAAATTGAGCGACTTCCATGGTGTCTCCATTATGTTCGGCTATGCGCGGGCCGCCTTCGAGGGCGGCCTCGCGCAGGTACTCTGGCTTACATCACTTCGACAATTGCCATTCGCCGTTCTTCACTTCCACCATACGGAAAGCCGACAGGTCCAGGCCCATGTGGTCCTTGGCCGACATGTTGAACACGCCGGTGGTGCCCACAAAACCCTTGGTCTGTTCCAGCGCCGCGCGCACTTTTTCGCGGTCCGTGCCGCCGGCGCGCTTGATGGCGTCTACCGACAGGTTCAGGGCGTCGAGCGCATAGCCGCCGAAGGTCGACGGATCGATCTTGTAGCGCTCTTTATACGTCTTGTCGTAGCCGACGACGACAGCCTTCTGCGCGTCGCTGTCGGGCAGCATGGCGCCGATCAGAAGGGCCGGCGTCGGCAGGCGCACGCCTTCGGCGGCCTTGCCCGACAGTTTCAAATACTCGTCCGACGCCACGCCGTGCGACTGGTACAGCGGCAGCGCGGACATGCCCAGCTGGCCATAGTTCTTGGTCACCACGGCCGGGCCCTGGCCCAGGCCGAAGACGAATATGGCTTGCACGCCGGCCGTGTTCTTGATGCGCGTGAGCTGCGCCGTGATGTCCGTGTCTTTCGGACCGTAGGTTTCATCGGCCACCAGGGTGATGCCGTATTTGGAAGCGACGATCTGCGATTCCTTGCGGCCCGAGGCGCCAAAGCCGCTCGTTTCCGACAGCAGGCCCACCTTGCTGATGCCGCGCTTCTTCATGTCCTCGAACACCTTCTCGGCCGCCATGCGGTCCGTGTGCGGCGTCTTGAACACCCACTTCTTGACCGGGTCGATGATGACCACGGCGCCAGCCAGCGAGATGAACGGCATGCTGGCGCGGTCCACCAGCGGCGCCATCGCCATCGTCGCGCCGGTGGTGGTGCCGCCGATCAGCACGTCGACCTTGTCCGACTCGATCAGGCGCTTGGTAAAACCGTTGGCCTTGGCCGCGTCGCTGCCATCGTCATAGTGCACCAGTTCCAGCTTGCGCCCCAGCACGCCGCCGGCCGCGTTGATCTTCTCGATATACAGCTGCAGGGTTTTCAGTTCCGGGTCGCCCAGGAAGGCGGCTGGCCCCGTGACGGACAGCACGGAACCGATCTTGATGTTATCGGCCGCGTACGCGCTCGCGGCGGACATGGCCAGCACGCCGGCGATCAGGGTTTTCTTGAAGATATTGGCAATCATTGTGGTCTCCACCAGGTTGGCACTACGGTCAATTATGGTTGGCGCTTTTTTACAAGCCTGCGCCTTTTTTGTTTTTTTACTTTTTTATACGCGTTCAATGACGACAGCAATACCCTGCCCCACGCCGATGCACATGGTGCACAGCGCATAGCGCCCTCCCGTGCGCTCCAGCTGGTTCAGCGCCGCCATCACCAGGCGCGCGCCCGATGCGCCCAGTGGATGGCCGATGGCAATCGCCCCGCCATTCGGGTTCACGTGGGCCGCATCGTCGGCCAGGCCCAGGTCGCGCGTGACGGCCAAAGCCTGCGCGGCAAACGCTTCATTGAGTTCGATGACGTCCATCTGCTCAATGCTCAATCCTGTCTGCGCCAACACCTTGCGCGACGCCGGCGACGGGCCAAAGCCCATGATGCGCGGTGCCAGGCCGGCCGTGGCCATGCCCAGCACCTTTGCGCGGGGCGTCAGCTTGTATTTGTCGACGGCGGCAGCAGACGCCAGCAGGATCGCGCAGGCGCCGTCGTTCAAGCCCGAGGCATTGCCGGCCGTGACCGTGCCGTCCGCTTTCACCACGCCTTTCAATTTCGCCAGCATTTCCAGCGAGGTATCCGGACGCGGATGTTCATCCATCGTCACCATCTTCGGCTCGCCCTTTTTTTGCGGCACGGCGACGGGCACGATTTCGCGATCGAACACGCCGGCCGCGTTGGCGACGGCCCAGCGCTGCTGGCTGCGCAAGGCCAGCGCATCCTGGTCGGCGCGGCTGATGCCAAATTCCACGGCCACGTTTTCCGCTGTTTCCGGCATGGTGTCGATGCCGTACTGCTCCTTCATCTTGCCGTTCACAAAACGCCAGCCCAGGGTGGTGTCTTCGATTTTCGCCGCGCGCGAAAACGCGCTGTCGGCCTTGCCCATCACGAAAGGCGCGCGCGTCATGCTTTCCACGCCGCCGGCAATGATCAGCTCAGCCTCACCCGCCTTGATGGAGCGGGCAGCCATGCCGACCGCGTCCAGGCTGGAGCCGCACAGGCGGTTGATGGTATTGGCGGGTACTGCTGCCGGCAAACCAGCCAGCAGCGCGGCCATGCGGCCCACGTTGCGGTTGTCTTCGCCCGCCTGGTTGGCGCAGCCGTAGAACACGTCGTCGATGGCGGACCAGTCGACGGACGGGTTGCGGTCGATCAGCGCGGCGATCGGCAACGCGCCCAGGTCATCGGCGCGCACGCCGGCCAGCGCGCCGCCATAGCGGCCGAAGGGAGTGCGCACAGCGTCACAGATAAAAGCTTCGTTCATGTTGTTTCCTGCAGTGTCGGTGAGGAGAAAATTAGGAGAAAACCTTAGGACGCTGATCGACCACGCGGCGCGCCTTGCCCGTCAGAGTGCGTTCGATGCCGGCGGCGGCCACCAGGCGCACGCGCGTGCTCACGCCCACGTGCGTCTTGATGCGGTGTTCCAGCTCGCGCGCCAGGGTGTCCGTTTCGCTGGCAGAGATGGTGGATGTCAGGTCGATGCGCAGCTCGGCGATCACTTCCAGCTTGTCGAGGTGGCCGTCACGCGTGACCACCAGCTGGTATTGCGGCGCCAGCTTCGGCATTTTGAGGATCAGCTCTTCGATCTGCGTGGGGAACACGTTCACGCCGCGGATGATCAGCATGTCGTCGGAACGTCCCGTTATCTTGCCGATGCGGCGCATGGAGCGCGAGGTCGGCGGCAGCAGGCGGGTCAGGTCGCGCGTGCGGTAGCGGATGATGGGCAGCGCCTCTTTCGACAAGGAGGTAAACACCAGTTCGCCCTCTGCGCCGTCCGGCAGCACCTCGCCCGTTTCCGGATCGATGATCTCCGGGTAAAAATGGTCTTCCCAGATGACGGGGCCGTCCTTGCTCTCGATGCACTCGGACGCCACGCCAGGCCCCATCACTTCGGACAGGCCATAGATGTCGACGGCGTCGATGCCGGCGCGCGCCTCGATTTCCGAACGCATGGCGTCCGTCCACGGCTCGGCGCCGAAGATGCCTACCTTCAGCGACGATTCCGCCGGGTCCAGGCCCTGGCGCGTGAATTCCTCGATGATATTGAGCATGTACGACGGCGTGACCATGATGATCGATGGCTTGAAATCCTGGATCAGCTGCACCTGCTTCTCCGTCTGCCCGCCGGACATCGGGATGACCGTGCAGCCCAGGCGCTCGGCACCGTAGTGCGCGCCCAGGCCGCCCGTGAACAGCCCGTAGCCATACGAAATGTGCACCATGTCGCCCGAACGCCCGCCGCCGGCGCGGATCGAGCGCGCCACCACGTTGGCCCAGGTATCGATGTCGTTCTGCGTGTAGCCGACCACCGTTGCCTTGCCCGTGGTGCCGCTGGACGCGTGGATGCGCACCACTTGTTCGCGCGGCACGGCGAACAGCCCGAAGGGATAATTGTCGCGCAAGACTTTTTTATCGGTGAACGGAAATTTCGACAGATCGGACAGCGACTTCAGGTCGTCCGGATGCACGCCCGCTTCGTCAAAAGCGGCGCGGTAATGGGGCACGTTGTCATACGCGTGCTTGAGCGTCCATTTCATGCGTTCGAGCTGCAGCGCCTGCAGTTCATCCTTGCTGGCGCGCTCGATCGGCTCGAGGTCATTCGGGGCGGGAATTCGTTGGACCATCATTGTCTCCTAATCGGTTCTTTTACTATGTAATGCTGCAACGGCAGTTCAAGCCTGCTCTTGTATGACTTCACCCGCCACGCGGATCGACTTGCCGCGGAAGAGCGCGATGGCGCGGCCTTCCTGGTTGCTGACCTTGACGTCGTAGACGCCGCTCTTGCCGGCCAGCGCCTGCTCGACGGCGTGCGCCGTCAGCACGTCGCCTTCGCGGCCGGGCGCCAGGTAGTCGATGGTGCAGCCGGCGCCCACGGTATTCATGTTGTAGCTGTTGCAGGCGAAGGCGAAGGCGCTGTCGGCCAGGGCAAAGATAAAACCGCCGTGGCAGGTCTGGTGGCCATTGAGCATGTCGGCGCGCACCGTCATCGTCATGCGCGCATGGCCCGGTCCCACGTCGGCCAGGGCGATGCCCATGGCGGCGGTGGCGTTGTCGCGCGACAGCATGGAGGCGGCGGCCGCTTCGGCCAGGGCCTGTGCGGTCATGTTGTGGTCTTCATTCGGCATGAAAGCGATCTCCATTGGCGAGTTTTCGGCGCAGCAGCGGCGAGACCCGGTAGCGGTCTTCGCCATAACCTTGCGCCAGGTGGTGCAGCACTGTCACGATGTGCTGGACGCCCACCTGGTCGGCCCAGGCCAGCGGTCCGCGCGGGTAATTGACGCCCTTCTGCATGGCGATGTCGACGGCATCCGCCGTGCACACGCCCTGGTTGACGGCGTCGGCCGCCTCGTTGGCCAGCATGGCGACCGTGCGCATGACGGCCAGGCCGGCCACGTCGTCCAGCCGCGTGACGGTAAAACCGGCCGCCTGGAACAGGCCGACGACGGCCGCATAGGCGGCGTCGCTGCACTGGTCGGCGCGGGCCACGGCGATGCGTTTTGCACCTGCGTAGTCGAGCGCCAGGTCGAACAGCACCGTATCCGGATGCTGGTTATCGTGCGCGCGCTGGGTGGCGCTGCGGCCATCGGTGAGATAAATCGCGGCGCCGTTGCAATGCAGGGCCGGCGCTTCGTCATGCGTCTGGCCTTCCTGCGTGACGCGGCGGCTGACCGTGATGCCAGCCTGCTCCAGCCGTTGCACCAGGCTGCGGATGATGCCGCTATGGCCACGCCCATCGCCGCCGACGGCGGCCGACAGGGCGACGAATTCCGGCTTCGGCTGCTGGCCTTCCGCCTGCGCGACAGGGGCAGGCGCGCCTTCGCCATACAGGTAAAAACCACGGCCCGACTTGCGGCCCAGGAAGCCGGCGTTGACCATTTCCTGCTGCAGCACGGACGGCGTGAAGCGCGGGTCGTTGAAGTAGGCGCCGAATACGGATTGCGTAACGGAGAAATTCACGTCGTGGCCAATCAGGTCCATCAGCTCGAATGGGCCCATGCGGAAACCGCCCGCCTCGCGCAGCACGGCATCGATGGTGGCGGGATCGCCCGCCTGCTCGCTCAACAGGCGCCAGCCTTCCGCGTAGAACGGACGCGCGACGCGGTTGACAATGAAGCCGGGCGTCGATTTCGCGTGCACGGGACTCTTGCCCCAGGCAATCGAGGTGTCGTAGACGGTGGCGGCAACTTGTTCACTGGTGGCCAGGCCACTGATCACTTCCACCAGCGCCATCAGGGGTACGGGATTAAAGAAGTGCATGCCGACCAGGCGTTCCGGCCGGCGCAGCCTGGCGGCAATCGCCGTGACGGAAATCGACGAGGTATTCGTCGCCAGGATGCAGTCGTCGCTGACTAACGCTTCGAGTTCGGCGAACAGGCCGCGCTTGACGTCGAGGTTTTCCACGATGGCTTCCACCACCAGGGCAGCATGGCTCACGTCGGCCAGGCTGCCGGCCGCCTGCAGGCGCGCCGTGGCGGCAGCGGCTTCGTCCAACGTCATGCGGCCCTTTTCGGCCAGCTTCGCATACATTTTGCCAATGTCCGCCAGCGCCTTGCTCACCGCTTCCGCGCGCGTGTCGTACAGTTTGACTCTGTAGCCGGCGGCAGCGGCCACCTGCGCGATGCCGGCGCCCATGGCGCCGCTGCCGATGACGGCGACGATACTGTTGTTGTCCAAAGCTGCCATATCAGTGTCCCTTGAATTGCGGCGCGCGCTTTTCCATGAAGGCGGCCACGCCTTCGCGGTAATCGTCGCTGTTACCGAGTTCGCTCATCATGCGCGCTTCCAGCGCAAGCTGCTGCGGCAGAGTATTGGCGCCACTGAGAGCCAGCGCCTGCTTGGTGTACGCCAGGCCCTTGGTCGGCGCCGTGGAAAAGTGCACGGCCAGCTTGCGCGTCTCTTCCGCCAGCTGCGCGTCGTCCACGCATTTCCAGATCAGGCCCCAGTCCTCGGCCTTTTCCGCCGTGAGTTTTTCACCGAGCATGGCCAGGCCCATGGCGCGCGCCGAACCGATCAGGCGAGGCAGGAAGAAGGTGCCGCCCGTGTCCGGGATCAGGCCCAGCTTGCAGAACACTTCGACGAAACTGGCCGACTTGCCGGCGATGACGATGTCGCAGGCCAGCGCCAGGTTGGCGCCCGCGCCGGCGGCCACGCCGTTGACGGCGCAAATCACGGGCATAGGCAGGGCCTTCAAGGCCAGCACCAGCGGCGCGTAGTTTTTTTCCACGGACTCGCCCAGGTCCACGCCCTTCGAGCCCGGTTCCACGGCGCGGTCGGACAAATCCTGGCCCGCGCAAAAGCCGCGGCCCGCGCCCGTCAGCACGAAGACACGCACGGAGCTGTCGGCATTGACTTTCGCAATCGCGTCGCGCACTTCCTCGTGCATGGCTTGCGTAAAGCTATTGAGCTTGTCGGGACGGTTCAGGGTGAGCGTCGCAATGCCCTGCTCGATGGTGAAGAGGATGTTTTGGTAGGTCATGGCGTGTCTCGCTATTTTAGTTATTGGCCCGCAGCGGAAATCTGAGGTTAGACCCGACGGGGTAATTCGCCCCAATGGGGCGAATTACGATTCCGCAGGAACTGACCCCGGCTTTATTCTGCCTGATCGAAGTCGACGACGACCTTGTCGGTCAGCGGAAAACTCTGGCAGCTGAGGACGAAACCGCGCGCCACTTCATAGTCTTCCAGCGCGTAGTTGACGTCCATCTCGACCTTGCCGTCGAGGATCTTGCAGCGGCAGGTCGAGCATACGCCGCCCTTGCACGAGTAGCGCATGTCCAGCCCGGCGCGCAGGCCGGCGTCAAGGATGGATTCCTTGTCCTTGTCCATCGTGAAGGTAGTGTGGTTGCCATCCATGACGACGGTCACTTCCGTTTCCTTCACGGCATCCGCGGCCAGCTGGGCGCGCGGCTTGTGGGCGTTTTTCGGGATGCTGGCGGCGAACAGTTCGATCTTGATATTCTGCTTCGGCATGCCGGCCGCCTGCAGGGCGGCGGACACGCCCAGCATCATGTCTTCCGGGCCGCAGATGAAGGCGTTGTCGTAGTCTTCGACTTTGATCCAGTGCTGCAGGAACTGCTCGCATTTTTCCTGCGTGATGCGGCCGTTGAACAGTTCGATGTCCTGCTGCTCGCGGCTCATCACGTAGACGAGGTTCAGGCGCTCCAGGTACACATCCTTCAAATCCGTCAATTCTTCCTTGAAGATGACGGACGACGAGGCGCGGTTGCCGTAGAACAGGGTAAAACGGCTCAGCGGTTCCGTCAGCAGGGTCGTCTTGATGATGGAGAGTATGGGCGTGATGCCGCTGCCGGCCGCAAAGGCCAGGTAGTGCTTGCGGTTGAGGCAGTCGAGCGGCACGTTGAAGTGGCCCATGGGCGGCATCACCTCGATGGTGGCGCCGGCTTTCAGGGTGTCGTTGGCCCAGGTGGAAAAGGCGCCGCCTGGCGTGCGCTTGATGGCCACACGCAGGGTGCCGTCCTGCACTGCCGAACAGATGGAATACGAACGGCGCACGTCTTCCGCATTGATATGGGCGCGCAGGGTCAGGTGCTGGCCCTGCTGGAAGCGGAACTGCTGCTGCAATTCTTCCGGCACGTCGAACGTGACGGCGATGGTGTCGCGCGTTTCGTTACGCACGCTCGCTACGCACAGCGGATAAAATTTACTCATGCTTCATCTCCAGTTTCTTCGGAACGTGTGCCTGATTTTTTTAGTGGCACTTGAAGTAGTCAAACGGTTCGCGGCAAGCCAGGCATTTGTACAGGGCCTTGCACGGCGTGGAGCCGAACTGGCTGGTCAGCTGCGTATGCGTCGAGCCGCAGTTCGGGCAAATGACGTCCAGTTTCGGCATGGCCTGGCGCTTGACTCCACCACGCAAGCCGCTGATGTCGATCACCTGCTGCTGCGGCGGGGCGATGCCATAGCCTTGCAGCTTGGCCTTGCCCGCCTCGCTCATCCAGTCCGTGGTCCAGGCGGGCGCCAGCTGGTTCACCAGGGTCACCCTGGCCACGCCATGGCTGCGCAAGGCATCGGTGACGGCGTCGGCGATCACCTGCATGGCCGGACAGCCCGAATACGTGGGCGTGATCGTCACGATGCACGCATCGACATCCGTGACTTCGACGGCGCGCACGATGCCCAGGTCCACCACCGAAATGACGGGGATTTCCGGGTCGGGCACGTCGCCCAGCCAGGCCCATACCTGGGCCGCGTCCAGCGCTGCCACGGGCGGGTTCATTACCACTCCGCCCCGGGATAGGCGCGCTGCAGGAACTGCATCTCGGCCAGAATAAAACCCAGGTGCTCCGTGTGCGTGCCCTGCTTGCCGCCCTTTTGCATCCACGCGTCGGGCGCCGGCATGACAAGCGTCGCTTCGGCGAAGATCTCGGCCACGTGTTCGAGGAAGGCCCGGCGCAGCACGTCCGATGGCGGCGCGATGCCGGCGGCGACCATGGCCTGGTCGACGGCGTCGTACCTGAACATCTCGCCCGTGTACATCCACAGCTTGTCTGCGGCCGCCTGCGTTTTCGCGTGGCTGTCCGCCGTGCCGTCGCCGAGGCGCACGATGAGGTCGCCGCTGCGGCGCAGGTGATACGTCACTTCCTTGATCGACTTTTGCGCCACTTCGACGATGCGCGCATCCGTCGATTTCGTCAGTTCCAGCAGCTGGAAGTAGTGCCAGCTGTCGAAGAAGAACTGGCGCATCATGGTGTCGGCGTAATTGCCGTTCGGCTGCTCGACCAGCAGGCAATTCTTGAAGTCGTGGGCGTCGCGCAAGAAGGCGATGTCGTCCTCGTCGCGGCCCGCGTTTTCCAGTTCGGCCGCATAGCTGAACCACAAGCGCGTCTGGCCCAGCAAGTCCAGCGACACGTTGCTCAGCGCCATGTCCTCTTCCAGCGCGGGCCCCTTGCCGCACAGCTGCGACAGCTGCTGGCTGAGGATCAGGGCGTTGTCGCCCAGGCGCAGCAAGTAGTTAACCTTGTCATCCATTGCAGGCGCTCCCATCACAGGTTCTTGACTTCTTCCGGCATCGGGAAGAAGGTGGGGTGGCGGTACACCTTGCTGTTCGACGGTTCGAACAGGGCGCCCTTGTCGCCGGGGCTGCTGGCGACGATGTCGGCCGCGCGCACCACCCAGATGCTCACGCCTTCATTGCGGCGCGTGTAGACGTCGCGCGCATGGTTGACCGCCATGGCGGCGTCGGAGGCGTGCAGGCTGCCCACATGCTTGTGCGCCAGGCCGTGCTGGCTGCGGATGAAAACTTCCCACAATGGCCATTCTTTGCTCATGTTGCTATCCCCTCTAGTCGTATTTATATTCAGGCTACCGCTTTGTTAGCGGCTTGCTTGTCGGCGTAGGCAACCAGTGCATCGCGGAACCACTCACCATCCTCGTACGCTTTCACGCGCGTTTGCAGGCGTTCGCGGTTGCACGGGCCATTGCCCTTCAGGACATTGTTGAACTCGGACCAGTCGATTTCGCCGAATTCATAGTGGCCCGTTTCCGCATTGAACTTCAGGTCGGGATCGGGCACGGTCAGGCCCAGGTATTCGATTTGCGGCACGGTCTGGTCGACCATGCGCTGGCGCAATTCATCGTTCGAGAACAGCTTGATGCGCCATTGCGCCGACTGGGCGCTGTTGACGGAGGCGGCGTCCGACGGGCCGAACATCATCAAGGACGGCCACCACCAGCGGTTCAGCGCATCCTGCGCCATGGCTTTCTGTGCTGGCGTGCCCTTGCACAGCGACATCATGATGTCGTACCCCTGGCGCGCATGGAACGATTCTTCCTTGCAGACGCGGATCATGGCGCGCGCATACGGACCATACGAGCAGCGGCACAGGGGAATCTGGTTGATGATGGCCGAGCCGTCGACCAGCCAGCCGATGGCGCCCATGTCGGCCCACGACAGGGTGGGATAGTTAAAGATGCTGGAATACTTGGCTTTGCCCGAGTGCAACGCGGCCAGCAAGTCGTCGCGCGACACGCCCAGGGTTTCCGCGGCGCTGTACAGGTAGAGGCCGTGGCCCGCCTCGTCCTGGATCTTCGCCAGCAGGATCGATTTGCGTTTCAGGGTCGGCGCGCGCGTGACCCAGTTACCTTCAGGCAATTGGCCGACGATTTCCGAGTGCGCGTGCTGCGAAATCTGACGGATCAGGGTCTTGCGGTAGGCGTCCGGCATCCAGTCCTTGGCCTCGATCTTGATGCCTTCGTCGATGCGCGCCTGGAAAGCGCGCTCTTCCGATCCCATCTCGTCGATGGAACGGACGTTCTTGAGGCCGGTTTCAACCATTTGTGCGTACATGATGTGTCTCCCATGTCTTTGATTTTGCGCAGCAACGCGGTGCGATGAACAGATAATACGATACAAAAAACGATTTGCATACACTTGATGTGAGTCATTTTAAAAATTCGTATCTTGTGCAGCTTTTTTGTGCGTATGATATTGCTTATGAGAAAACACCCAGGGGACGCCACCAGCGTCCCGGCAAATTATTGCCGCGCTACCCGCGCAGCCAAGTAAACTGCTGCTTTTATTGAATCGACCGCAACACGGCCAGACCGGAACCACATGAAGAACACCCGCTGCACGGCATGGATAGCCGATTTCCTGGAAAGCGACCCACCGCGCTCGAAGTCCCTGGTGATGACCATCTTTGGCGACGCCATCGTGCCGCGCGGCGGCGCCATCTGGCTGGGCAGCCTGATCGAACTGCTGGCGCCGTTCGGCGTCAATGACCGGCTATTGCGCACCAGCGTGTTCCGCCTGGCACAGGAAGGCTGGCTCAGCTCGCAACGCGACGGCCGCCGCAGCGCCTATGCAATACGCCCGGAGGCGCTGGCCCGCTTCGAACGCGCCTACCGCCGCATCTATGCGCCGCTGGTGGTGCACTGGGACGGCAGCTGGACCCTGGTGATCGGTCCGGCCGGCAGCATCGGCGCGGCCGAACGGGGCGCACTGCGCAAGGAATTATTGTGGGCCGGCTATGGCTTGATCTCGCCCGGCATCTTTGGCCATCCGGCCAGCAATACGGAGGCGCTGGAAGATATCCTCGTGCGCAACGAGGTGCAGGGCAAGCTGTATGTCTGCCACACAACAGAGTTGCCCGGTGTCAGCACGCGTCCCCTGCGCGACATGGTGGGCGACTGCTGGGACTTGTCGGAAGTGATGGCCGGCTATGCAAAATTCATCGCCAGCTTCCAGCCCCTGCTGACCTTGCTCCAACAGGAACCCGTATTTGACGCGGAACAAGCGTTCGTCATCCGTTCGCTGCTGACGCACGCCTACCGCCGCGTGCAGTTGCACGACCCGCAACTGCCCGTCGAACTGCTGCCCGAACCATGGCCCGGCACGCAGGCCTATGCACTGGCGCGCGCCCTGTACCGCATCACGTATGCGGCCGCGGAAGAACATATCCTGGCCACCCTGCGGCGCGAGGATGAACAGGCACCGGACGTGGAGCCGTGGTTTTTTGAACGTTTTGGCGGACTGAACACCTGATTAAACGTCCATGGCGGCGTTGCAGGGCCTGGGCGTACGTTCGTACTGCCTGCGGCCCTGCGCCTTGCCCTGGCTATTTTTCACGTGTTCAGGAATAAGAACACCTATCAAAACCTACTGCGCGTCGGTATTTGCGGCCTGCGATGCTCACTGTACCTTCGTACAGTTGCGCTTCTCAACCACAACTCCCTTCCGCTCGCTACGGTTTTACTAGGTGTTGCAAGTCACCGCCTGCTCACTGTTTTGCCACCACCTGCTTGGCCCCCGCCAGCAAATCCTGCCCCAGCTTTTCCAGCGCATTGGCCTGCACCAGCATGGTGTCGAGGATGGCGACGTTGAAGGTGAACTCGGCCGGCGTGGTGTAGCCGGGGAAACGTATAATACGCAGCAATTCCTGCAAGGTCGTGCCCTTGCCCAGGTGCGCCAGTGCGTCGCTGAGGGCGCTGATTTTCTTTTCCAGTTCGCGTATGTGGTTGCTATGGTCGTCCATGATGCTCTCCCCGTGTCCGAGCTTCCACGTTAGCAAAGCATGTCCCGCCTCGTTTGCGCCAGCACAAAGGCGTGGCTAAAACGGGTATCATCGCGCCATTGCACACGATGCAAAACCCATACGTTTTTATCAGGAACACTCATGACCATTAAAATCAGCCAGCAATTCGACGCCGGCGCGATCGAGGTGCTGCGCGCCGACGATGCCCAGTCCATCGAGCTGAACATCCGCAAGGATTCCCACGCCGACATCACGCAGTGGTTTTACTTCCGCCTGCAAGGCGCGCAAGGCGAGGCGTGCACGATCCGCTTCATGAATGCCGGCAAGTCGGCCTACCCGGACGGCTGGAAAGATTACCAGGCCGTGGCCAGCTACGACCGCGAAACCTGGTTCCGCGTGCCGACCAGCTTTGACGGCACGGTGATGACCATAGCACACACCCCCGAGGAAGAAAGCGTCTACTACGCCTATTTCGAACCGTACCCATGGGACCGCCACCTGGCCCTGATCGACAGCGCGCAAGCGTCGCCGCTGGTGCGCCTGATCGACCTGGGCAGCACGGTAGAAGGCCGCGACATGAATCTGCTGGTCGTCGGCGACGCCGATGCCGAGAAAAAAGTCTGGGTCATCGCGCGCCAGCATCCCGGTGAAACGATGGCCGAGTGGTTTGTCGAAGGCATGCTCGAAGCGCTGCTGGACCAGGCCAATCCGTTTGCCCGCCAGTGCCTGCAGGACGCCGTCTTCTACGTGGTGCCGAACATGAACCCGGACGGTTCCGTGCACGGCAACCTGCGCACCAACGCGGCCGGCGCCAACCTGAACCGCGAATGGATGACGCCGACCATGGAGCGCAGCCCGGAAGTATTCCTGGTGAAACAGAAAATGCATGAAATCGGCTGCGACCTGTTCCTCGACGTGCATGGCGACGAAGGCTTGCCCTACGTCTTCGTGGCCGGCAGCGATGCGCTGGAAACCTTCACTGCTGAACAAAAGGCGGAGCAGGAACGCTTCATCGCCGACTTCAAGGTGGCCAGCCCCGACTTCCAGGATGAGCACGGCTATGAAGACGGCCCGTTCACGCCGGAAGTGCTGACCATGGGCTCGCCCCACATCACCCATGCCTTCGGCTGCCTGTCGCTGACCCTGGAACTGCCGTTCAAGGACAATGCCAACGATCCCGACCCGCAAACGGGCTGGAGCGGCGCCCGCAGCGCCGCCCTGGGCGCGGCCGTGCTGCAGCCTATCCTGTCCACCTTGCGCGCCTGAGTACCTGGGCCGACACGGCCTGCCTGATCCCATGCCCCGCACGCCGGGGCATTTTTTATGCCTGCACGGCAAGCGTTGTTGAAGCAGCGCTTTTTTTCGCGAACATCTTGCCCGCCAGAAATTATCGTCCTACACTTGACGACAGATTCGGGCCGCGCCACGCTGCGCTGCCCCGCAAGAATACACCGCCGGGCCAGTCGCCACGACTTTCCGGCCAAAGGAAATACGCATCCATGGCCTCGGCCATGGCATCACGGCCCTATCCCTGCCGCGCCAGCTCTCTGTAACGCAAACTGACCGCATCAGCACCGTCATCGACGCCGCCTGCCCGCATGGCCGGCCAAGGCCGGGACGGCGCCGAGCGCACGCTTTCCGCTTTTCGCCCAGGATGGATGACCTATGTCTAAGCTCAAAATCAGTACGCGCCTGGCCTGCAGTTTCGGGCTGATCATTGCCTTGCTTGCCATTGTGGCATTTGTTTCCGTAAGCCGCATTCGCAACATCAACGCATCGACGGAAAAAATCCTCAATGACCGCTATGTCAAGGTCATGCTGTCCAATACGATCCAGTCCGAAATCAATATCCAGGCCCGTCTGCTGAGCAACGCCATCATCGGCGCCAACGATGCAGACGAAGTCAGTAGCGCCATAGGAAAACTGGAGGCGTCGCGGAAAAAGAACGTGGAATTGCTGGCGCGCCTGAAAACCCTGGTCAACACGCCCAAGGGCCAGGAACTGTTCCAGGCCGTGATGAACAGCCGCGAAACGTACAGCAAGACGCGCGATGCGAACATCAAACTGTTGCAAGAAGGAAAATCAGAGACGGCGGGCATCTTCCTGCTGACACAGCTGCGCTATCCGCAAGAAAAATTCCTGACAGCACTGGCAGCCATGGCCAGCTTCCAGGAAGGGCTGATGGCCGCCGAAGGCAAGCAGGCGCTCGCCGACGGGCGCATGGCCATCATCCTGACCCTGTCCCTGTCCATTGCCGCGACGTTCATCGCCATTGCCCTGGCCATCCTGATCAGCCGCTCCATCAGCCGCCCCCTGGCCGAAGCCGTCAAAGTGGCGCAGCGCGTGGCCTCGGGCGACCTGTCGGGCAGCATCGACGCGCGCGGCAGCGATGAAACCGGCTTGCTGCTGCAGGCCCTGAAGGCCATGAACGACAATTTGCAAGGCATCGTGGCCCGCGTGCGGCACGGCACGGACGCCATCGCGCACGGCTCGCGCGAAATCGCCTCCGGCAATATGGACCTGTCCTCGCGCACGGAGCAGCAAGCCAGTTCGCTTGAGGAAACGGCCTCGTCGATGGAAGAACTGACGTCGACCGTCAAGCAGAATGGCGAAAACGCGCGCCAGGCCAATCAAATGGCCCAATCGGCCTCCAGCGTGGCCAGCAAGGGCGGCCAGGTGGTGGCGGAAGTGATCTCGACCATGGATTCCATCAATGCCTCGTCGAAGAAAATCGTCGACATTATCAGCGTCATCGACGGCATCGCCTTCCAGACCAACATCCTGGCCCTGAATGCGGCCGTGGAAGCGGCCAGGGCCGGCGAGCAGGGCCGCGGCTTTGCCGTCGTCGCCACGGAAGTGCGCAACCTGGCGCACCGCTCCGCCGCGGCCGCCAAGGAAATCAAGATCCTCATCGACGATTCCGTGCAGCAGGTCGGTCTCGGCAGCACCCTCGTGCATCAGGCGGGCAGCACCATGGAAGAGATCGTCAGCAGCGTGCGCCGCGTTACGGACATCATGGCCGAGATCACCTCCGCCAGCAACGAACAGGAAGCGGGCATCGAGCAGATCAACCAGGCCATCACGGAAATGGATGCCGTAACGCAACAAAATGCCGCCCTCGTGGAAGAAGCGGCGGCCGCCTCCGAAGCCCTGCAGGGCCAGGCAGGCAGCCTGGCCGAAGCCGTCAGCGTCTTCAAGCTCGACGGCACGCAGGCGCTGCCAGCGGCGCAGGTGCAGGCCATCCGCGCCCCGGCACGCGCGCCAGCCAAGCCTGCCGCCGTACCGCGCGTCACGGCCACCGCCGCACCCGCCAGGAATGCAGACAAGGCGGGCGCCCTGGCCGTGGCCGCCGACGCCGAATGGGAACAATACTGAAGCAGCGCTTGCAGAGCCAGCCTCAGCCCTTGGCCACCTTGCGCAAAGCATCGACCAGCTGGTCCAGGTGCGCCTCTGGCGTAAAGATGCCCGGCGTCACGCGCAGGCAGGCGCCCGACGCCAGGCCATCGCGCGGCACGGCAAAGATGCCGTGCTCCTGCACCAACTTTTTTGACAAGGCAAAGTTGTCAGCCGCGCTCGTCTTGCCTTTCAGGCGGAACGAGGCGATGGCGCTCGTCAAGCGCGGATCGGCCGACGCCAGCACCTCGATGCCTTCGATGCCGCGTGCCGCTTCCACCCAGCGGTTGCGCAGCAGCCGCAGCCGCGCCTGCTTGTTGGCCACGCCTATGTGCGCATGCAAGTCCAGCGCCGTCGGCAAGCTCAGGTAGGCGGCGAAATTCACCGTGCCCGTATGCACGCGCGTGCGGATATCGTCCCCCGCAGCGTCTCCCATGTAAGGGTCGATATCGGCCACCCGGCCCCGCTTGATGTAGGCGGCGCCCACGCCCACGGGCGCGCCTATCCATTTATGCAGGTTGATGCCGGCAAAGTCCGCCTGCAAATCGGGGATGGTCATGTCCAGCTGGCCAAAACCATGCGCTGTATCAACAATCACGTCGATACCCCGTTCGCGCGCCAGGCGGCTGATCTCGGCCACGGGCAAGACCATGCCGTTGCGGTGATTCACATGCGTGAGCAGCATCAGTTTCAGCTTCGGCTGGCGTTCCATGGCGGCAACATAGGCGGCCACCACATTGTCATGCGTAAACGGTTCCGGGATGGCAATGGAGACCACCCGGGCGCCGCGCCGCTGCTCCAGCCAGCGCGTGACGGTGATCATATTGTCGTAATCGATATCCGCATACAGCACCGTGTCGCCCGGCCGCAGGCGGTTGTAGCCGGCGATCAATATTTGCAGCGCTTCCGTGGCGCCCCGCGTGAGGACGATTTCATCGACGCCCACGCCCAGCGCCTTGGCGGCCGCCGCGCGGGCCGCCTCGAAATCCGCGGGAAAGCGCATGCGCGCATACCAGGCGTTGTCGCGGTTGACCATGTTCAATTGTTGCTCGTAATGGGCCAGCACGGGCCTGGCCATGGAACCCCAGAAGGCGTTGTCCAGTTGTACCACCGCATCGGTCGTATCGTATTGCGCGGCGACCGCTTTCCAGTACGCCTGGTCGGTGGCCAGCATCTCCGGCGTAGTGCCGGCCGCAACTTTGGGCAAGGCTGGCAGGGCGGCGGCCGGCGGCGCGGCAGCCGCGCCGCCGGCGGCAAACGGCAGGGCCGCCGCCAGCGGACCGGCGCACAGCAGCGCGCGGCGTTGAGGATTCATTTTCAAAAAAGTTCCCCCTTAGAATTTAATTTTGTATTCTACATACAGATTGCGGCCATCCGTGTCGTATGGCGCATTGCGCGAATAAATCAAACCGCGGCTGGCCTGGAACGTCGCTTCATCGGGATAGCTATCGAGCACATTGTCGACGCCCACACGCACGGATTGCTTGTCGTCAATCTTGTAGCTGGCCGCCAGGTCGAGAAACTGCATGGCGCCGAAGCGCTGGAAGATATCGCCCGTGGCATTGCCCGAATTGTCCGTCCATGCCCCGTAGTAGCGCACGCGGGCCAGCGCATTCCAGCGGCCGGTATCGTAAATTGCGCTGAGGGTGGCCTTCTGGCGCGGCAGGCGCTCTTCGAAGACCTGGCGCTGGGCCGGATTGGTCACCAGGCTGGACTTGCCGCCATCGACCTTCGTCGTGTTGTAGTTGTAGGCCAGGGTGAGGTTCAGCTTGCCGTCGCCGTCGCCGACGCGGCTCAGGTGGCTGCCGACGATATCGATGCCGCGCGTGGTGGTGTCGAAGTCGTTCGTGAAATAGCTGACGGAGGTGTAGCGCAGCGGATTGGCCACGCCGGCCGGCACGGCAAACGCAGCGGAGGTGCTGAAGCGGTCGCTGACCTTGATGTCGTACACGTCGACGGAACCGGAAAAACCGGCCGGCGTCTTCCACGTCAAGCCCAGCGACAGGTTTTTCGATTTTTCCGGCTTCAGCGCCTGCGCGCCGAGCAGGATGGCCAGCGGATCGCTGTTGGCCAGGCGGCCGCTGGTAAACAGCAGCAAGGTCTTGGTGTCGAGGCCCTGATTCGTGCTGTTGGTGTTCGACTGGCCCGGCGTTGGCGCACGGAAACCCGTCGAATACGAGCCGCGCAGGGCCAGGCTCTCGCTCAGGGCATAGCGGGCCGACAACTTGCCGTTGACGGTGCTGCCGAACTCCGAGAAATGTTCATAACGGGCCGCCCCGCCCAGGCGCAACGCCTTCGTCACGGGCACTTCCACGTCCAGGTAAGCCGCATAGCTGTCCTGGCCCCAGCTGCCCGCCTGGCGATCGCTGAAGCCGGGCGCGCCGTTGGCGTTCGCGTCCAGGCCGATGGCCGCGCCCTGCCCCACCGTCCAGGAGGCCGCATCGCCCGCCTTCACGCCATACGTTTCATTGCGCGCTTCCGCGCCAAAGGCGATATTGACCGGCTGCGGCAGCGACGCCACGGGCAATTCATAGTTGAAGTTGGCGTTGAGAATCTTTTCCGCCTGCGACAACTGTCCCAGGTAGAACGCCGTCGGGCTGGCCGGCCCCATGGAGGCGTTGATGGAATTGGCCAGGTGGTAATCGATGCGGCTGCGGCCGTAGGAAGCGCTTACGTCCCAGCCGAAGCGGTCGCTGAAGCGGCCGCGCAGGCCTGCCACCACTTGCAGGTCGTCCTGCTCGTTCGAATAGCTGGGGCTGAAACCGAGCGGATACAGGCTGCGCAAGTCCCAGCCGGGGAACAGGCTGCTGGTTTTATACGCACCCGTGCTGGTGTCGGGATTTCTCCAATTAAAATCCGAGCTGCCGTCGCTGCGGCTGAACAGGCCGAAACCGTACAGTTCCAGCGTGTCGGACAGGGCCATGCCGGCATTGAAGCCGAGGCGTTTGCTGTCGAGTTCAGGCTGGCCCCAGCGCTGCACGGGATTGGGCACCTTCAGTGCCGGATGGGCGTTCTGGAAGGCGATGGCGTCGGCCCGCTGGCGCGTGCGCGACGTGGGGTCGGACTTGGCCAGCGCGCCGAAAATCGTCGCCTTGCCTGTCTCGCCAAACGCAAAGCCCGTCTTCAGATTGAGTTCGTTACCCTTGCCGTCGCCTTCCGAATATTGCGAATGGTGCAAGGAAAGCTCCGTGCCGACCGTGTCGTCGAGGATGATGTTGATCACGCCGGCAATCGCGTCGGAACCGTACTGGGCCGAAGCGCCGTCGCGCAGCACTTCGATGCGCTTGATGGCGGATACGGGAATCTGCGCCAGGTCGGGCGCCTGCGCGCCGCGCGCGCCCAGCAAGGCGCTGCGGTGGAAGCGCTTGCCATTGATCAATACCAAAGTCTGGTCCGGCGACAGGCCGCGCAGGGTGGCCGGGCGCACGAAGACTTGCCCATCGGCCATTGGCAGGCGCTGCACCACGTACGAGGGCACGAGTTGCGCCAGCACATCGTTCAAGTCCGACGACTCGACGGCGCCGATATCCTCGCGGTTGAACACATCGACGGGCGCCATGGTGTCGAACTGGGTGCGGTTGCTGCCGCGCGTGCCGGTGACAATCACGGCTTGCGGTACATCAAGGGAGTCGCTGGCGGACACCGGGACAGCGGACGCGGCTTGCGCCTGGCCGGCAAACACGGCGTGCATGGCGCACAACAGGGCCGCAGCGCGGGCGATGCGGGTACGGGAACAGGTCATGGGAAAGTCTCTATGCAGTGATCGATCAAACAACGACGTGCTGCTGCAAGACTCGCATCTTGCATGAAATATCACGAAGTTCGGCCTACTTACATTAAAAACATCTAAATCACGCAAATAACGTCAGATGGCGCCATCATACGAAGCGATTGTTTCCGCCGTATGACGTGCTGATCACTGCCTGAAAAACGCCGCACATGCCCTCCACTGCGGCTCCGGCGCGAGGATGCAGCGGAAGTGCGCACCGTTTGCTCGCCGTTGCAGCCATGCAGCCGGCATGTCTTCACTCTCCAGACAACCATGTTTTCATTCCTGCGCATCGAGCAATTGGCGCCGCATTGAGAGAGGAAAGTAAGAGTGCGGTGAGACAATTCGATAGATTTCCTACAATCAACACTCCCTATAATGCGGCGGCGTAACGACACGCATTCTTGTCGCTAGATTAGGTTTAAAGATGAAGAAACACACCATATTGTGCGCTCTCGTCAGCTTGCTCGCCGCATGCGGCGGCGGCGGTGGCGACGGTGGCAGCGGCGGGAATGGCGGCAGTCCGGATCTCAAACCGGTGGTTCCACCGGCACCGGTGCTGACATCCATCAATGCCGCAGATGCATTAAAGAAATTCCTGGGCAGCGACCTGACCATTTCGAATCTGGCATCCAATGATGGCAGTCTTGGCACCGCGACGCTCATCATCAGCCAGGAGTTGGGACAGCCAGCCCCATTCGTTACCAATGGCGTGTCGCAACAAGCGGCATCCGTCAAAGTCATTTCACTGCTGCGTAGCAATGCCAGCGGCAAGCTGCAATACCGCAATACCTGGAAACTGCATCTGGACGCGAATATGCAGCCTATCGGCATGGCCATCGGCTACGCCGATGCCGGCTACAAGGCATGCATGTCCGTCACGGGCCGCAATGAGTTGCCCACGCTCAGCAATGCATCCGGGACGTATTTTTCGGGAATTCAAACGTCCACGTATACCGAAGGTTTCAAGGCAGGGAAATACGCGAATTACTGCGATCCTAGCGGCACGGCGACCGCCGACGCGGAATGGTCAGTCGCCGCAGGTTCGCCAAATCCCTATTTCTGCCTGACGATGCCTGGCAGTTTGTCCACGGCCAGGACGAGAATGTGCATTCCAGTCGATGCGGCGGGTACGCAGAATCATTCCGCGTGGGTTAGACTCATCAACCCCGATGGCAGTGTCGCGATCGATTACAAGAACACGGCCTTGAACAAACCGATCGAACAGCTGGGTACCGTCATCGATGCCAACAACTATTGGTATGGCGCAGTATGGCGTCCGCTGGACGGCTATATTTACCAGCGCTACCAGGATACCAAATTTGCATCACAGCAAGCATGCAGGGATCAGACGGCGATTAACTGGAAAGCGACCTGGGATGCTGCGAATATTTCGTGGACCTGCGTCAACGTCAAAACACTGTAAGAAGTTAACGCAGCACTTCCCCTGGCACCGTTACCGGTGACAGGGGCGGTATCGAGTCACCATGGCCGCGTCACTTGAAGCCGCTTGTCGCTGGCAAATGTGCTGCGCACAGGCAGGCCTCAGCCGCCGGCCACCACCATGCGCTCGATGAGGATGGAACCGGTCTGCTTGGTGCCCCGGCGCAGCACGTCGGCGCCCACGGCAACGATGTTGCGCAGCATATCCTTCATGTTGCCGGCGATGGTGATTTCCTCCACCGGATACTGGATCACGCCATTTTCCACCCAGAAACCTGACGCGCCGCGCGAATAATCGCCCGTCACGTAATTGGTGCCCTGCCCCATCAGTTCCGTCACCAGCAAGCCCGTGCCCAGCTTTTTCAGCATGGCAACAAAATCGTCGGTGGCCGCCGTCTGGCTGGACGTCAGGTACAAATTGTGCGAGCCGCCCGCGTTGCCCGTCGTCTGCATGCCCAGTTTGCGGGCGGTATAGGTCGACAGGAAGTAACCTTGCACCACGCCATCCTTGACGACGTCGCGGCTGACGGTTTTCACGCCCTCCTCGTCGAACGGCGCGGAACCGACGCCGCCGATCACGTGCGGGTCTTCGAAGATCTGTACGTGCGACGGCAGCACTTGCGTGCCGAGCGAGTCCAGCAGGAAAGTGGATTGGCGGTACAGGGCGCCGCCCGAGGTCGCCTGCACGTAGGTCCCCAGCAAGCCGGCCGCCAGCGGCGCCTCGAACAGCACGGGACAAGTGCGCGTGCCCAGCTTGCGCGCGTTCAGGCGCGACAGGGCGCGCTCGGCGGCATAGCGGCCGATGGCTTCCGGACTCGACATTTTTGAGGCGTCGCGCACGGAGGAATACCAGTCGTCGCGCTGCATCTTGGCGCCCTTGCCGGCGATGGGCGCCACCGACAGGGTGTGGCGGGAAAAMGGGTAGCCGCCGATGAAACCGCGCGAATTGGCGGAAACAAAGTGCGATTGCTGCACGTGCACGCTGGCGCCCTCGCTGTTCGTAATGCGCGGGTCGACGGCGAAGGCGGCCGCTTCGGCCCGCTGGGCCAGTGCGACGGCTTCCTCGGCGGAAATCAGCCAGGGATAGAACAGTTGCAAGTCGCGGGGCGCCATTTCCAGCATGTCCGCGTCGGCCAGGCCCGCGCAATCGTCCTCGGCCGTAAAGCGGGCGATGTTGTAGGCCGCGTCCACCGTGGCGCGCAGGGCGGCAGGGGAAAAGTCGGACGTGCTGGCGTTGCCGCGTTTCTTGCCGACAAACACGGTCACGCCCATGCCCTTGTCCTTGTTTTGCTCGATCGTCTCGATCTTGCCTTTTCGTACAGAAACGGAAAGCCCGCCGCCTTCGCTGACTTCGACGGCGGCGTCCGTGCCGCCGGCGTCCCGCGCAAAAGACAACACATCACGGGCTAGTTGCTGCAATTGCTCTTGGCTATGGGTAAATACGGAGTCGTTCATGCGCTGTTTTCTTCGGAAAGCCGCTAAAAAGGTTATCATAGCAGTCGTTTACAGTTTACAGGAGCGGTCCACAAGTCCTCTCCCGCCTTATATATCATGCCAAATCCAAACCGGGGAGCTTGCGGCTTCCAATCCTCCGAATTCGAACAGGAATATGAACGTCCGTCGAAATCGGAACTCAAGCGCCAGATGACCGTCCTGCAAAAGCTGGGCGAAGAACTCGTCAATGAAGCACGCGACCGCGTCAAGCGCGTCCCGATGCCGGAAGACGTGCGCGACGCCATCCTCGAATGCCAGCTGATCAAGGATCACGAAGGCCGCCGCCGCCAGCTGCAATACGTGGGCAAGAAAATGCGCACCCTGGACGAGGAAGAAGTGGCCGCCATTCAACGCACCATCGATAGCTGGAAAGGCTTGTCGAAAGCCGACACGGCCGCCATGCACGCGATGGAACGCCGCCGCGACAAACTGTTGACGGATGACAAAGCCCTGACCGTCTTGCTGTCGGAAAACCCGGAACTGGACGTGCAGCACCTGCGCACCCTGATCCGCAATGCCCGCAAGGAACAAGCCGAGAACAAGCCGCCAAAAGCCTACCGCGAAATTTTCCAGATCCTGAAACAGATCGCCAAGAAGCAAAACGGCGGCAAGGATGATGCGGATGAAGATGGCGTCGAGCCAGAAGCAGACGAATAAGCAACTGGGGGGCAGACCCGGCGGGTCTGACCCCGAAATGAGCTAAAAACCGGGATAATCCCGGTTTTATTGTTTTTACGACACTCCAGACTTTTATAGGCGACCGATGTCCACCACTCTCGAAGACGAATTGATTATCGGCCTCGTGTCGATCTCCGACCGCGCCAGCGGCGGCGTGTATGAAGACCTGGGCGTCCCGGCCCTGGAGAGCTGGCTGTCCGCCGCCATCCGCACGCCGTTCCGCCTGGAAAAACGTTTGATCCCCGACGAGCGCTCGCAAATTGAACACACCCTGATCGACATGGTCGACCTGAACCACTGCCATCTGATCCTGACGACGGGCGGCACGGGCCCGGCGCGGCGCGACGTGACGCCGGACGCCACGCTCAGCGTAGGGACCAAGGAAATGCCCGGTTTCGGCGAACAGATGCGCCAGATCAGCCTGCAATTCGTGCCGACGGCGATCCTGTCGCGCCAGGTGGCCGTGATCCGCGAAACGCCCGAGCGCGCTTGCCTGATCATGAACCTGCCGGGCCAGCCCAAAGCCATCAAGGAAACCCTGGAAGGCTTGAAGGATGTTGATGGGAATCAATTGGTAAACGGCATCTTTGCCGCCGTTCCCTATTGTATCGACCTCATCGGTGGTCCCTACATGGAAACCGACCCGGCCATCTGCAAGGCCTTCCGTCCCAAATCGGCGCTGCGTCCGGCGCAACCACTACCAGAGGAAAATACATGAGCACCTTGCTGGAAACCATAGAACTCGACAGCGCACCGAATCCCGCCGTCTCCATCATCTGGATGCACGGCCTGGGCGCCGACGGCAACGACTTCGTGCCCTTGGTCAAAGAGCTCGATTTGCGCGGCTGTCCCGCCATCCGCTTCATTTTCCCCAGCGCCGGCACCATGCCCGTCACCATCAACAACGGCTATGTGATGCGTGCCTGGTACGACATCCTCGTGAGCGACCTCGTGCGCCGCGAAGACGAGAGCGGCCTGCGCGCCTCGCAAGTACAGATCGAGGCGCTGATCGCGCGCGAAAAGGCGCGCGGCATTCCCGCCAGCCGCATCATCCTGGCCGGCTTTTCGCAAGGCTGCGCCATGACCCTGCAGACGGGCTTGCGCCACGCGGAACCGCTGGCCGGCCTGATGTGCCTGTCCGGCTACCTGCCGCTGGCCGACAAGACGGCGCTTGAACGCACGCCGGCGAGCCTGCAGACGCCGATCTTCATGGCGCACGGCACGGCCGACCCCGTGGTGCACATCGCCCGCGCGCAGCAGTCGCGCGACTTGCTCACCGGCATGGGCTACAAGGTGGAATGGCACGAATACATGATGCAGCACTCGCTGTGCCAGGAAGAGATCGACGCCATCGGCGCGTGGCTAAAAAAAGTACTGGCCTAACATAAAACAGGCGCGGCTTGCGCCACGCCTGTCCTCCTACGAAACGCCGGGAACGATCAGTTCGCCGGCGTTTTTTCGTTCCAGATTTTCAGCATGTCGGCCGACGCTTCCGAGCGGATACCGTTGTCCGTCAGCACCGATTCCGTGGCCGCCAGCATGTCCTTGCGGGGCACGACGACCATTTCGGCGTCGCGCTGCTGGAAGCGGAAGGTCAGCAACTCATCCGTCTGGTCACGCAGCAGGGCCACCAGGTGCGCCAGGCTGCGCACGCGCACGCCATTGACGGAATCGACGACCGAGAAGAAACGGGTGCTGTAGCCATTCATCAGCTTGTGCGGGAAGAACGGCGCGGCGATCACCACCAGTTCCTCGCGCTCGGCATCGGGCGCGTCGCCGCGGCGCGTCATCAGCGGATTGCCTGCAAAACTCATGCCCGTCAACACGCCCGCATTGCCATTCGGACCGGCCATGAATTCCGTGGTGGCGCGCGAAAACACCATGGGGCCGAAGATGAAATACGAAGGATAGTTGCCCTGCAGGCTAGGAATGAGCATCGGGTGCGCCGCCGAGACGGGCACCTTGATTTTCAGGGGCGCGCCCTGGCGCACCACGCTCAAAGGCAACTGGCCGTCTTTCGCCAGCTGCTGCACGCGGTACTGGAAGCGCACGCGGCTGTTGGCATTCAGCTTGACCATGCCCTGGTTATCGATAGGAAATTCACCGATCTGCGTGATGACATCCCACTCCTTGAGCGGATAGGCGGCGTCCTTGCTGGCAGGCGTCATCACGACGGCGCCCTCGACGCCCTTGGCCAGCTTCAGGTAGCTGCGCAGCGCCGGATTTTCCAGCGTTTGCGTTACATCAAGCAAGGCCGGCTTGCCCTTGGGCACGCCGCTTTCCTGGTCGCGCAGGAACAGCTCGATTTCCTCGTTGGGAATGATGTAGCCGATGTTTTGCGCATTGAGCATGCCGGCAAAGGCCAGGCCGATCATCTTGTCGCCGGCGATCACGGGACCGCCGCTGTTGCCCGGGTTGATGGCCGCGTCGATCTGGATGCGCAGGCCGGAGACGGGGAAGTTGTAGCGCACGAATTCGATGCGCGATACGATGCCCTTGGTGATCGACAGCGAGGTGCCGCCCGTCGGATAGCCATAGGCCAGCACGGCATCGCGCACGTCCGGCAAGACATTGGCGCGCGGCACCGGCTTGTGGCTGGCGAAAAAGCCGTCATCGTCGATCTTCAGCAAGGCCAGGTCCATGCCCCGCGAAATGGCCAGCACCGTGGCCGGTATCTTGTCGCCCGCACCATTCGCCTGGATCTGCACCTGGCTCGCATAGCCGACCACATGCGCGTTGGTAAGGATGCGCCGGCCCTCGATGACGACGCCGGAGCCCGTCACCTCCTGCGGCTGGGCCTTGCTCCAGGGTTTATAGGGGTCCGGCCCGCGCAGGGTGGAAAACACTTTGACGACGGAATTTTCCAGCGCGGAAGCGCTGGCGGTCGTCTCGGCGGCCAGCGCCCGCAGCGTCGTCAAGGGGGAAAAAGAAAGGGCCAGCGCCAGCAAGGCGCGGCCCATCAGGGTGAAGCACGGACGAGTTTTCATTGAGCAATTTAGCAATGGAAGGGAAGCAAAATTATATATTGAATAATTGCAACTTCATTACACTTTGTCCATCTTTACCCGAAGAACGCCTCTAAGTAATCCTCAGGAAATTATTGTGAATTTATGAAGAACAGAACCGGATGCTATGCAAGGCGCCCGCTGCTAGCAGCGGGCAAGCCTCGTCGGCCACCTTGCAGAGCGCCGGTTATGGAAGTCAGAAATCACAATAATTTATTGGGGGTTACTGCATCAGGCCGGCAGTGGCGGCACGCCCAAGGCCGGCACGGCCGTCTGCGCGCCATTCATTACCATGGCTAAAAATGTGTAATAGCCATTGATACCCATCAAGTCGACCACGCCCTGCTCGCCGAACAGCGCCAGCGCGCGCGCGTACGTGGCGTCGCTGACCCGCTTGTTCTGCTGCAACTCGATACAGAAGTCATGCACGGCTCGCTCGTCGTCTTGCAGGGCCGCGGGCGGGCGCCGCTGCGCGATGGCGTCCACGGCCGCCTGCGCGATGCCGTTCTGCACGGCCAGCGGCGCGTGGATGGCCCACTCGACCTGCTGGTCCCACTGGCGCGCCGTCACCAGGATGGCCAGCTCCGACAGCCGCGTGCCGATGGCGCTGCGGTAACGCAAATACTCGCCCATGCGCTGCGCCGCTTCCATCAGCTCGGGACTGCGGATCAGCGGCACGAAAGGGCCGTACAAGGCCCCGCGCGGGCCGTCGATGATGGCTTGCGCGGCCGCGCGCTGCTGCGCATCGAGCTGCGCCAAAGGCAGCGGCGGCAGCCGGTCGATAGCAAAACCGGCCATCAGGCGGTCCAGGCGACGACGTCCTGCTGCTGCTCGCCCAGGCCGGCGATGCCCAGGCGCAGGCTGTCGCCTTTCTTCAGGAAGCGCTGCGGCTTGCGGCCCTGGCCCACGCCCGGCGGCGTGCCAGTGGCGATGATGTCGCCCGGTTCCAGGGTCATGAATTGCGACAGATAGCTGACGATCTGCGCCACGGTGAAAATCATGGTTTGCGTATTGCCTGTCTGCATGCGCTTGCCGTTGACTTCCAGGTACAGGTCCAGGTCCTGCTCGTCGATGACTTCATCGCGCGTCACCAGCCACGGGCCGACGGGTCCGAAAGTGTCGCAGCCCTTGCCCTTGTCCCACTGGCCGCCCCGCTCCAGCTGGAACGAGCGCTCGGAAATATCGTTGACGACGCAGTAGCCTGCCACGTATTTCAGCGCATCGTCTTCGCTCACGTATTGCGCGCGCGTGCCGATGACCACGCCCAGCTCCACTTCCCAGTCCGTCTTTTTCGAGCCTTTCGGCAGCACGACATTGTCGTCCGGGCCATTCAGGCAGCTGATTGCCTTCATGAAAACGATGGGTTCGGCCGGAACCGGCATGCCTGCCTCGGCGGCGTGATCCGCATAATTGAGGCCGATGCCGATGAATTTGCCGACCTTGGCCAGCGGCACGCCGAAGCGCGGATTGCCGCGCACCAGGGGCAGGGTCTGCTCATCAATCCTGGCCAGCTTGCGCAGGGCCTTGTCGGACAGTTGCGCGCCGTCAATATCGGCAATCACGCCGGACAGGTCGCGCAGTTTGCCTTCTTCATCGATCAGGCCCGGTTTTTCCTTGCCTGGACGTCCATAACGAACGAGTTTCATAGTCTTCCTTGGAGTTGATCATTGCCGCTGTGCAGGCTGCCATTTTACCGGATGGCCCGGCGCGCCTGTAGCGGTCCATGAAAAACACGGGAATCGGGCCATGCATGCGCAGGAGCAATCAGGGCACGGCGGTGTTGCCGGCCGCGCCGGTGAGGGCCACTCGCGTAAAGGCTACCTCGTTCGCGCGGCTTTCCGTGACCGTGAATCCTGCGCAGGGCTTCGATGCCATGCACTGGAACGTCACCAGGCCAAATGGCCAGGGGCCAACGAAACGCTGCTTGCCGAACGGCGCCAGCGCGACGTCGCCACGCGCATAGCCCAGCACCACGCTGCCCTCCTTCGCCGTGACAGTGTAGAGCGCATGCAGTTCATCGCTGTAGTATTCGCCCAGCAAAGGCTGCAGTTCCTGGCCGGACAGCCGCGCGGGCGCAAGGCGCCTGGCGCGCACGGCGCGCGCATTACGCAGCCAGGTGCCGCTGCCGATGACGCCAGCCTCATCGGGCGCATCGAAACGGAAGCTGGCGTTGCTCAGCTTGACGAAGAACTCGCGCTCGCTCGCCGGGTAGAACTGCATCTTCTCGTCGCCTGCCGTCCAGCCGAACAACTGGCCTTGTTCCCTGGCAAATGTGATCGCCGAACCGTTTTCCAGCGCATAGGTGCCGAGCAAGGCGTCCAGGCGGGCGGGAGCAAGCGACACCTGCACGCCGTCCGAATAGTCGGGAACAGGTTTCGGCAGGGGTTCGAGCTGGCCAGCGAGATAAATGTCGGCTATGCGCTGGCCGAGCCGGCCAGCCTGCACGTCGGCGCCGTTGGCGGCGACGATGATCGTCAGCCGCTGCTGGGGAAAGTAGGCCAGATAGCTGCGGAAGCCGGCATCCGCGCCGCTGTGATCGATGCTTTTCAGGCCGCGGTAAGTGCCGACCTCGACACCGCCGCCATAGGCGGTGGGCGTGCCATCGTTAAAGGTGGCCGATGTTTGCATCTGAGCAAGCAAGGCAGGGCCGCCGACGCGGGCATCGTCGAAATTGTTTGCCCACAGTAGCAGGTCCTCCGCAGTCGTCAACAGGTTGCTGGGACCGACCGTGGAGTACGACAGGGCGACGCTGGCGTAGCCGCCCGCCGGTGCCGGCTGGTAGGACCGCGCGCGGCGCGCGACCAGGGTCCCATATTGCTCATGGAAAACGGTATGCCGCATGCCGAGCGGCTCGAAGATGCGTTCCCGCGCAAACGCGGCCAGCGGCTTGCCCGCCACGTTCCTGACGATGGCCGCCAGCAGCGTGTAGCCGGTGTTGTTGTAGGCGAAATCGCTGCCGGGCGCAAAATTGAGGGCGCGCTGGCGGCGCACCAGGCGCATCACGTCCTCGTCCGTGATGACATCGTCCATGCGCCATCCAGCCATCGCCAGCAGATTCCACTGGTCGCGCAGGCCGCTCGTGTGACTCAGCAGGTGACGGATGCGTATCGTCTGGCCGAATTCCGGCAGCTCAGGCACGTACTTGCGCACGTCGTCGTCCAGCGACAGCTTGCCCTCCTGCGCCAGCAGCAGGATGGCGAACGCGGTGAACTGCTTCGACAGCGAAGCGACGTGGATGGGCGTAAACGAGGTGATCGCGCGGCCCTGCTCGATGTCGGCCATGCCGAAATTGCCCCGGTAGCTAATCTGGCCATCCTGCACGACTAGCACCGCCGCGCCCGGGGAATCGGGCCGGTTCCATGCTGCAAACAGGGCGTCCACCAGCTGTCCCCGGGCGGCATCCTGCGCAGCCGAAGGCGCCACAGGGTTGGCCTGGGCAGGCGGCTGCAGCGCCAGCAAAACGAGCGCGAGGTAATAAAGTGCCTTCATGTCTTTAATTTCCCTACGGAAATGGCTGATGACTGGAATTGTATAATATTTAATTGTCATAAAAATACAAAATCAGCTAGCTGACCGGCAGCCAGCGGCATCGCACCTCGCGCATGGCGCATTCTTATTGCCAGCACAGGCCTTGCCTTGCCGGTTGACGGACACGATCGAGCCCGACTAATCATCCTTGGCGTTGATCATTGCCGCCGTGCCGGCCCCGATCTTGCAGGTAGCCCCGGCACGCTTGCGCTGGCGCATGAAATACATCGCCAGACCCGGCAGTTGCAGCGCCACGAGCACGCCAAACGCCGCCTGGTAGGCCTGCGGCGGATACTGCTGCGAGCTGTTCAGGGGCCAGCAGCCGAGGATCAGGCCAAAGCCCGCCTGCACCAGGAAGGCGCCCGTAAAAATGAGCAAGTTCAGGCAGGTGGCCGCCCTGCCCGTCAGGCTGGCCGGCATGCTTTGCGCGACGATCGCATACTCGAGGCCCGTCACCGTACCCAGCAGGGTAAACAGCACGGACAGCATGGGCAGGCCGGGCACGACGTTGCACGCCATCGCCACTTGCACGGCAATAAACAGGGCGATGCCCACGGCCGCCAGTTGCATGGGGGCCATGCCGCGCCGGCCCGCCCATTCTGTCAGCATGCCCATGCCGATGGCGCCAAAAATGACGGCCGCCATCCCCAGGTACAGCAGAAACGCCACGTTATGCTCGGACAGGCCGTCCACGTCGGCCAGCCAGCGCCCTATCCACAAGCCCTGCACGCCAAAAAACACCGTATGCGGCAGCAGGATCAGCGCGATGGTGCGGCGAAAGGCCGCGTCGCGATAGACACCCCATACGCTGGCCTTGTTCACGGCAGCGGCCGGCACTGGCATGGCCGGCGACAGCAGGCGGATCAGCACGCCGATGGCCAGCGCGGCCAGCGCCAGGCCCAGGAACACCCCGCGCCAGTCCGTGTAGTGCAGGGCCAGCCTGACGGGCATGGTGGCGGTGGCCGCGCCCAGGCCGCCGACGGCGATCAGGTAGCCGTGCACGGAAGGCAGGCGCGACGGCGCGACGGCGCACGAGACCGCCTTCACGGCGGCCATGAAACAGCCGCCGAGCCCGGCGCCCATCACGGCGCGCGCCCACATCAGCTCGGCAAAACTGTGGCCCCGGCTGAACAGCCACACGCCCAGCGCCGCCAGCGCCATCAGCCACACTTGCACGGCGCGGGGACCGTAACGGTCGAGCGCCATGCCGACTGGCAATTGCACGCACGCAAAAGCGAGGAAGAAGGCGCTGGTCAGCAAGCCCAGCTGCGCTGGCGTCAGGGCGATGGAGGCCAGCAATTCCGCCGTCAGCACGGCATTGACGCCACGCAACAAACACGACAGGTAATGCCCGAGCGCAAACGGCAGGAAGACCAGGCAGAACACGGCCACGCCGGAGCGGGCTGGTGCGCCGGCGCCACGCATGTTCAGGCAGCCTGCGCCAGGCGGATGACTTTATGCGGCAGTTGCGGCACGGGCTCATCCGTTTCGAAGAAGAATTTTTCCTGGCCGAACGCGGGTTTCAGATGATCCATCCACGTCGCTTCCGCATCGAACTGTGCATAAAACGGCCGGCGCACCCAGTCCGGGTTGCGCGCCTGCAAGAACTGCAGGGCGAACAGCTTTTCGCCATGGATGGTGACGACGCCATCGATGACGACCTTGCCGGGAAACGCGCTCATCGATGGTCCCCGCACCGTGCGCGACAGGCCCGACACCTTCTGGTAGGCGGCCTGGAAAATTTCATGCGCGCGGGCCAGCGGCAACTCGAAATAGCCGCGCGGGCCCGTGTCCCGTTCGACAAACATATAGTAAGGAATCGCCCCCAGGCGCGTGCCCGTCTGCCACAGCTCGGCCCAGCTGTTCGGGTCTTCATTGATGTGACGGATCAGCGGCCCCTGCATGCGCAGGGTGGCGCCCGTGGACACGATGCGCTTGACGGCTTGCTGCGCGATGTCCTGGCGCAACTCGACGGCATGGCTGTAATGGCCCATCACGGCCAGGTTCTTGCCCGCCTTGACGATGCGCTCGAACAGCCGCATCAAGTCGTCCGCATCGCGGTCGGAGACGAAACGCTGCGGCCAATACGCCACCGCCTTGGTGCCGATGCGAATGTTCTGGATGTGCTCGAGGCCCGGCGCCAGCAGCGGTTCCAGGTAGGCGGCCAGTTGCCGCGTATTCATGATCATCGGGTCGCCGCCCGTGATCAGCACGTCCGTCACCTCCGGATGCAGTCTCAGGTAAGCGGCCAGCTCGTGCGATTCGCGCGCATCGAACTTCATGTCGTCCATGCCGACGAACTGGGGCCAGCGGAAGCAGAAGGTGCAGTACGCGTGGCAGGTCTGGCCGGCGCTGGGAAAAAACAGCACCGTTTGCGCATATTTGTGCTGCAGGCCGCGCACGGGCGCGTCGTTGACCCGGGGCACGTTATGCGTCATCTGCCCGGCCGGATGGGGATTCATGCCCAGGCGCAAGCCATGCACATAGGCGTCGATGGCGGCCTTGTCCTGTTTGCGCAGTACCAGGTCGCGCAAATGCGCGTACTGCTCGGGCGGCAGCATGTCGCGGTGGGGAAAGACGAGGCGGTAGATGGGATCGTCAGGAATATTGTTCCAGTCGATCAATTGATCGAGCACATATTCATTGGTGCGAAATGGCAACACGTGCGAGACCACTTGCACGGCTTCGCGCAGCTCTTGCGGCAGCCATTCCCACTGCCGCGCCTGTTGTATGGTTTGCCGGGTGTACGGCTTGAACTTGGGTGAAGACGGTTCGGTGATCAATGCGGACACGGTCGGCTCCTTGCCAGTAAATAGCGATAACGTCCATGAAATCAGCCAAAAACCGGCCAATTCCACCCTGTTTCTTGCCATGCAGTCAGACCCTGGCATGCTGTGAAAGTCATCATAATTCTTGCCAGAAGGAACCAAATTGCCACATATCAACAAGCTTGCCGATAGGCAGAGAGATGCAATTCGGCAAGACCTTAGTTTGTTCCATCGCAATTTGATGGAAGCGGCGCCGACGTAAATTACGACTTGGCAACACTTCCCTCGATTTCACAAGGAGCTGTCATGAAACGCTTATTCACGGGTAGCCTGCTGTGCCTGGCATTTGCCGGCGGCAGCGTCAGTGCCGCGGTCGAACCGACGGAGAAAGACGCCATCGCCATGGCGGAACGGGGCGCCGCCTTCATGAAGGCGCATGGCAAGGAAGAAATGATGAAGAAAATCACGGCGAAAGACCCGGACTTCGTGCAGGGTTCGCTGTACGTGGACATGCGCGACATCAAGACAGGCATCGTGCTGGCCCACCCCATCAACCCTTCCATCGTGGGCAAGGATTTGACGGACGTGCCTGACGCGAATGGCAAGAAATATCGCCGGGAAATCATTGAGCTGGCGCAAAAGCAAGGCAAGGGCTGGGTCGACTACCAGTACAAGAATCCCACCAGCGGCAAGATCGAGCCGAAGACCACGTATATCTTGCGCGTCAACGATGTGGTGCTGGAAGCGGGCATCTACAAGAAATAAGGCTGTCCCGGCGCAGGCGCGGCGGGCGGCGCGAGCCGGCCTGCCGCTGGGCGCCGTTTGCTCAGCCATAGCCAGGAGTCAAGCATGCTCAATCAACTACGCCTCGGTCCAAAATTACTGCTGGCGCCCGCGCTGGTCTTGCTGCTGCTGATACTCAGTTCAAGCGGCGCCTGGTATGGCATGGTGCGGCAAAATGCCTCGCTGGAAAACATGGTGCGGGTGCGCATCGCCCATCTGAAGGCCGCCGCCGACGTACTTGGCGAGGCCAGGCATGTGCACGGCAATATGTACCAGTTGCTGTCGTGGACCAATGGCAGCTTTGCGAAAGCCCGCATCGATGCGTTGGAACAACAGATCAAGGCGCGCCACACCGCCATCGGCACCCAGCTGGCCGCGCTGCGGGGCACGGCCACGGGCGCCGAGCGCAGCTTGCTCGACACGGCCATCAAGGCCCTGGCCGGGTACCGCAAGGCGGTGCTGGAAACCATGGAAATGGCGCAGATGGACCAGTCGATCGCCACCAACTCCATGCTCAAGGCGGAAACCCAGTTCATCCAGTTCAATGCGCAGCTGGCGCAACTGTCCGCCCTGGAAACGACGCTCAGCAGCCAGGCCCATGCGACGGCCAGCGCGGAGTTCCGCAGCCTGGGCTGGAGCCTGCTGCTGACGGTGCTGCTGTCGATTCTCGTCTCCATCGTGGTGACCATGCTGGTGCGCCGCGCCATGCTGGCGGAAATCCGCGGCATCGCCGACGCCG
The DNA here is from genome assembly GCF_002127585.1 of Janthinobacterium sp. GW458P. Taxonomy (GTDB): domain Bacteria; phylum Pseudomonadota; class Gammaproteobacteria; order Burkholderiales; family Burkholderiaceae_D; genus Janthinobacterium. The sequence goes on along the minus strand of NZ_NEGZ01000001.1, from coordinate 56,267 downwards.
TGCAAGACCTGGCCGCCGGCAAGCTGACCGCCGGCGCGCCCCGGCAGGGCAACGATGAAATCGCCGACACGTCGCGCGTGCTGGACCAGGCCATCGCGCAGTTGAACCAGACCTTGCGCACCATCATGGACGCCGTGCAATCGATCGACACGGCATCGCGCGAAATTGCCACGGGTAACCTCGATTTGTCGGCACGCACGGAAATGCAGGCGAGCTCGCTGGAAGAAACGTCGAGCGCCATGGAAACCTTGACCATAGCCGTCAACGACAATGCCGGCAATGCCCAGCTGGCCTGCGACCTGGCGGCACAGGCATCGAGCCTGGCCGTGCAAGGGGGCACGGCGATGCAGCAGGCAGTGGCGACGATGGCGACGATACGGGCCAATTCGCGCCAGATCGTGGATATTATCGGCGTGATCGACGGCATTTCCTTTCAGACCAATATCCTCGCGCTGAACGCCGCGGTGGAAGCGGCGCGCGCGGGCGAGCAGGGCCGCGGCTTTGCCGTGGTGGCGTCCGAAGTACGCACGCTGGCGCAGCGCTCGGCGCAAGCCGCCAGGGAAATCAAGACCCTGATCGCCACGTCCGTCAGCACCATCGACGGCGGCAGCGTGGCCGTGCAGCAGGCAGGCGAGCGCATGGGCGCCATCGTGGCCTCGGTACAGCAAGTCAACGACATCATCCAGAGCGTCAAACAGGCCAGCGCCGAGCAGGCGTCCGGCATCACGGAAGTGAACCAGGCCGTCACGCAGATGGATGACGTCACCCAGCAAAACGCGGCCCTGGTGGAGCAGGCGGCGGCAGCCGCCGCCAGTTTGCAGGACCAGGCCGTCAAATTGTCGGCGGCAGTCAGCGTCTTTACCCTGGATTCAGCCACGCCGGCGGCGCGCGCCGGCGCGGACGAGGACGCCTTTCAAGACCCCGCCAGGACGCCCGTCCAGGAACGGCGCGCGCTGCACAGCCCGCTACGCGGCAGGCCACACAACAATGCGCCAGGTAACGCCTCCCGCCGCCAACGCGGTGTTTAATGCCAGCATCCAGCCGCAGGCACGTACCGGCACACTCAAGAACGCCTAACAAAACCGTAGCGAGCGGCAGTGATTTGTGGCGGAGAAGCGCAGCTGTGCTGAAGCACGGGGCCGCCGAGGCAGCGAGCATCACAGGCCGCAAAGCGCGACGCGCAGCAGGTTTGCTTAGGTGTTTCTAGATCGGCTTGCTCAGATAGGGCGAGCCGGCCAGCGCGAAGCGCCACGGCGTGTCCATCGCCCTGGAAATGCCGATGCGCGGGCCCGCCTGTACCGTAACATCTTCCTCGCGGGCCAGCAGCATGAAGGGCGGCGCATCGAGCGCCAGGCGGTTCTGCAAATGGCTCACACCGAGCGCCTGGCACACCTTGCCCGGCCCTGAACACAGCTGCCGCGCCGGCTCCACGCCGCGCCGTTCGCGCATGGTGTCGAGGCCCGCCAGCGGCTCGATGGCGCGGATCAGCACGCCCGCGCCATGGCCCGCTTCGCGGCAGACAAAATTCAGGCACCAGTGGATGCCGTACGAACGGTAGACATAGGCGTGCGCGGGCGGACCGAACATGGCCGCATTGCGCGGCGTCAAGCCGCCATATGTATGCGAAGCGGGGTCCAGCCGGTCATACGCTTCCGTTTCCACGATGCGCCCGCCCACGCCGTCGACCAGCACGGTCACGCCGATCAGCTGGCGCGCCACGCTGCAGGAATCGTCGATAAAATCGATACCGGCCAGGATTTTTTTCATCCGGCAATTGTACCGCCGCACCTCCCGCCGCACGCCTTGCCTGCCTTGAAAACAAATACAACTTAATATTTTGATCATCACTTCCCAAATAAGCATCGTCGTAAAATGATGAAAATCGCGGTTGAAGCAGGTTAAAACGGGGATTTTTTCCAGAATAGTTTGCAGAGACGAACTATTGCTGTGCATAAACAGCGATAATCGTCGGGCACTGCGCCGAACGCCCACGAGGCCGGCAGCGGCAGCGCGACAGAATAACCACCATGTAGGGCAATGATGATGAGAGCGGCAGCGCAAAAGCAGGTAGTGCAGGAAGATCCGGTTGACGCCCTGATGCGTTCCATCCGTATTCCGCCGCGTCCCAGCCTGCTGGTCGACTTGCAGCGCGAATTGGCCGAGGAAGACCCTTCTCCGCGGCGGATTGCGCGCATTATCGCCGACGATGTGGGCATGTCGGGCGCCCTGCTGAAACTGGCGAATTCGCCGTTCTATGGCGCCGCGCGCAAGGCCAAGTCGGTTGAGCAAGGCATCAACTTCCTCGGCATCAACCAGTGCAGCGCCATGATGACAGGCTTGCTGGCGCGCCAGGCGCTGGAAGCGGAAGGCGTGGAACTGACCAATTTCTGGGATGTGTCGGCCAAGCGCGCGCGCGCCCTGGTATTTACCTCGCGCAAGCTGCGCATCGCCCCGCCCGACATCGCCCATACCTTCGGCCTGTTCTGCGATATCGGCGTGCCCCTCTTGATGAACCGCTTCCCCGACTACGTCAACACGTACGCGGCGGCGGCCAACGATGCGCACAACTGTTTTACCCGCCTGGAAGACGCGCGCCACCAGACCAACCACGCGGCCATCGGCTGCTTGCTGGCACGCAACTGGGGCCTGTCCTCCGATGTCTCGTGGGCGATCTTGCATCACCACGACTACACGGTGCTGGCCGACCCGTCCACGGACGACGCCATCCGCTCGCTCGTCGCCCTGTCGCTGCTGGCCGAAAAGGGCATTCAGCGCTACCATGGCAACAGTACTTCGCTGGAATGGGACAAGGGCGGCGAACTTGCCTGCCAGCATCTTGGCCTGTCGCAGGAAGAAGCGGCCGACCTGCTCGACGAATTGCACGAGATGTTCGATACCGACCATTGATGTGCGGGGCCAGGCCCCCTGTATCATTCCCCCGGCGCGAGGCAAGCCGCCTCGCCGCCCGTTCGCCTGACTTTTACCCTGATAACTAATTGACCGCCATGCCCAAAAATAAGCGCCCTGTCCCCCGCAAATCCGCCAACACCCCTGAAGACAAGGATGAAGCCGTCACGCGCATGCTGTGCACGATGGCCCTGAACCTGGCGGAACAGGAAGACAGCGAATCGCAGGGCACGGTACTGGCCGAGCAGGCCGTCGAGTTCGGCCGCATCATCCGCAAGGCCTTGAATCAAAAGAAGGATGAAGTGCTGTACGACGCCATCGAGCGTTCCAAGTACGAGGATGTGGGCGCCTACCAGTACCTGCGCAGCCATATCGAGGAAGCGGCGTCCATTTCCGTGATCCGCCGCGAAAATGCCCCGGCCATGGAAATCAACGCCTTCGTCGTGCCCCTGCTGGTGCAAAGCACGGGCGGCCTGCGGGAAACGGACAGTTTCCAGGACCAGGACGCGTTCGAAGCGCTGGTAAAAAGTTTCCAACAGGCACAATTGGAAAGCGCCAAGGCCAAGGTGGTCCTGATGAACCATGCCTACGACCTCGATGAAATCGACCGCATCACCTACAGCCACCTGCACGACATGGTGCGCGACGCCTATGCCTCGATGACGGACAAGAAGATCGCCGCCACGCCGGGCCTGGAACGCAGCATCGTCGGCTGGAGCGAGACGGCCTTCGGCCCGCAGGACACGGCCGTCGAACTGCGCTTCCTGCTGGGCTTTGCGCTGAAGCGCGTGGACGACCCGTTCTATCTGGAACCGCAGGATGAAGCGGCGCTCGACGCCTGGTTCGACGCCCGCATGGCGCGCTACCAGCAGTGGACGACGGAAGTGGGCGACCTGGTGAAACGCTGCCTGGCGCCGGCCGGCAGCGCCCTGGAAGTGAGCTTCCTTTACCAGGATCTGTTCCATGGCGGCAAGGAACAGGGCATGAGCGAGTATGCGATGCTGCAAATGATGTCCGGCATCAACCATGCGCTGGCGGAAAACAAGGTCGATGCGGGCGACGTTTCCGTCGTCGTCGGCCCGGCCGACGAGCACGGTGAAATGTTGTTGCGCGTCAATGTCAGCACGGCGGGCGGCGCACTGCTGCACAGCGCCGACAAGCCGCTGGACCTGGCCGCCGACCTGCAGGAAGAAGTCGACGATATCTGCGACGCGCTGGCCACCATCGGCGTGACGCAACTGTCCGTGGCCCTGAAATTCGATGCCAAGGGGCAACCGCTGGAAGTGCAGGCCTACGCGCCGGCGTAAGGACCGGCAACACGATCAGCGCGCGGCCGGCTCCGCTAGGCCGCGCAGCGACAGCCACGCCTGCAATTTCTGCGCATACGCCAGGGTGTAGGCCGGGCTGCTCGAAGGCAAGCTGACGATGCGGTAGCGCTGCGCATGGTCGCCCAGCACCTTGACGCCCAGCTTCGCCGCCGTGCCGCCATTGAAGGCGATCGTCTGCAGCCGCGGCAGGCTGGCGGCCAGGGCCACCAGGTCGTTGTCGTCTCGGAAGCGGATATTGCTGTCGAGGCTGCCCGTGCGCTGTGCCTGCGCCACCACGTCCCACAGGCCCACGCCATGCGCCAGCAAGCTGGCCAGACGCTCTTCATAGGGCAGGCTCTTCAAATCCACGCCCAGCACCTCGCCCAGCAGCGTCCAGAACTTGTTTTGCGGATGGGCATAGTACTGGCTGTGCGCCAGCGATTTTTCACCGGGCAAGCTGCCCAATATCAACAAGCGCGTGCCGGCGTCGACGACGGGGTCGAAACAGCGCTTGCGGGTGTCCGGCATGGCCGGTTCAGCAGACAATAAGCGGGGCAAAAGAGCATCCTGCGGGAGTGGGGCCAGCGTCTATTTTACTGGGGCCACCGCACGGGCACGGACAGGATGCCCTTGTCATCCCACACCAGCACCTGCGCCGTATAAAACCGGCCTTCCGGCACGACGGACTCGCCGACGCCATTGACATGGTATTGGTAGCCCGCACCATAGCGCTGCGCCACTATCGCGCGCGCCTGCCGGGCCGTCTCGCCCTGCAAGGCCGCCAGCCCGACGACGACGCCGCAGGCACCAAGGATCAGCCCGGCAATGGCGGGTATGCGCAGATCGGGCCGCCGGTATCCCCTGGCATCGCAGGCGGCCATGACGGCAGGCATGCCCAACTGCCGGCAGACGTAGTGTATGAGCCACAGCAAGAGCACGGTTTCCAGCACCAGCCAGCCATGACGCACGGGCGCCAGCTTGAACTGCGTCAAGGTCAGGGACAGCGGCTGCATGAACAGGGAATCGAGCACCAGCACGGTGGGCACCACCGAGAAAACCGCCAGCCAGCGCAGCCATCTCGCCGCGCGCAGGTTGCCGCGCAACAAGAATATGCCAAAAATCAATAATTCGATACCGCCAACGAAATAATTCCAGCTATCGGCCAGCACGATGTCAAACCAGGCACTCACTCTCAACACGACCCATGTGAACAGCAGCGCATAGCCCGCGGACCGCAAGTGGGGCTTGGCCGCATCCTGGAGTGCGGCGGCGGCGGGATCGAGCGGCTGGTCCTGCGGCCGCGCCGCCCACTGGCGCTGCTGTGCTTCCAGGTCATCCTGCTGGCGCTGGGCAATTTCCGCTTCGATGCGCTGGCGCCGCGCCGCATCGGCTCCGTCGGCGCCGGACAGGGCTTGCTGCAGGGACGCCATGGAATAGCGCTGGTAATCTGGATGGCGGTCTGGCGATGTCACGGATGCCTTTGCAATGCACGGAAATATTTCCAACAGGAAATAATAGCGCAAAAATACCATTTCGACAACTCGCCACGACATGCCGCGTGGGGCAACGGGTGTTCCGGTGTAAAATTTCCAACAAGAACAACACGCGGGAGACGCCCATGCGCACCATCGACACCCTGCTGGCCCGGTATGGCGAAAGCCACCGCAACCACGTCAATGAGCGGGTGCACATCGTGTGCGTGCCGCTGATCGTTTTCAGCCTGCTGGGCTTGCTGTGGAGCGTGCATGCCAGCGTGGCGCTGCTCGGCAGTATTCTGGCCTTATACTACTATTACAAGCTGTCGCGGCCGTTTGCGGCGGGCATGCTGCTCATGCTGGCCGCCATGCTGGGCCTGCTGCTGGCCATGCCGGCGCTGACCATCCTGCCCGTGTCGCTGGGCGTGTTCGTGCTGGCGTGGATAGGCCAGTTCATCGGCCATCAGATCGAAGGCAAGAAACCGTCCTTCCTCGACGATATGCGCTTCCTGCTGATCGGCCCGCTGTTCGTGCTGGCGTTTCTGTACCGCCGCCTGCGTCTGGCGTATTGAGCGGCAGGTGGTCCCGCGGGACCGGTAACAGTTTTTTACTATTCGCAACTAGTTATCTTAAGCAAGTGTCCTTATGATAAGTAAGTCCAACTTGCCGGTCGACGTAATCGGCAGACCAACTTTTGTCCAAGGGAGTTCCATATGAAAGCACCAATTATTGCAGTGGCATTGCTGGCCACCCTGGCCGGCTGCGCCGTACAACCGAACTCGGCGAATGTGTACAACGCGCGCCAGGCGCAAAATGAGCAGTCGGTTCGCATGGGCACGGTTGAATCCGTGCGCCAGGTCACCATCGACAAGGGCGAAACGGGCACGGGCGTGCTGGCTGGCGCGGCGCTGGGCGGCGTGGCCGGCTCGGCAGTCGGCGGCGGCAAGGGCGCCATCGCGGCCAGCATCCTCGGCGCGGTCGCCGGCGGCATGGCCGGCAAGAGCATCGAAGCGAATGCCTCGAACAAGCCCGGCCTGGAAATCACCGTGCGCCTGGACAATGGCGACATGCGCGCCATCGTGCAGGACGCGGACGAGCTGTTCCGCCCGGGCGAGCGCGTGCGCCTGCTGTCGGATGGCCGCAAGACCCGCGTCACGCACTGACGGGATCGCCGGCGCATGCGCTCAGCCGAAGGCGCCGGCAGCCATCAGCAAGGCCGACGGTGCCATGCCGTCATGCAGCCAGATGGCAACCCAGGTTGCCACGACGACATACACAAGCACGCTCCATATTTTGATCTGCAGTGAGGCTGGCATGGCGGTCTCCGTTCAAAGATGCAATTCAGAAAATATTTACTTGATATTAATATAAATATTTTCAGAAATTCAACATTCTCCAGAAGCACTGCGCTGGCTCAATGCGGCGTGTCTCCTGACGCTGCATCGAGCAAGCTCGACCAAGACTCGCCATCCCCGCGCGATGTCCGTATACTTGCGCGATGTCCTCTCCTCTCCTGTTCATCATTGCCTGCCTGATCTGGGGCTCCACCTTCTGGGCCATCACCTTGCAGCTGGGCGACGTCGCTCCCGCCGTCTCCGTCGTCTACCGCTTCGGCCTCGCTTCCGCCACCCTGTTCGCCTGGTGCGCGCTGCGCGGCGACCGCCTGCGCCTGCCCTGGCGCGCGCAACAATGGATGCTGCTGCAAGGCCTGGCCTCGTTCGCCCTCAGCTATGTGTGCACCTACAGTTCCGAGCAATACCTGGTCTCGGCCCTCGTCAGCGTGCTGTTCGCGCTGATGGTGTTCTGGACGCCCTTGCTCAACCGCATCGCTTTCGGCACGCCCATCACCTGGAGCACCTGCTGCGCGGCCTTCGTCGCCATCTGCGGCATCGTGCTGCTGTTTTACCAGTCTATCGGCGCGGCCCTGCACGATATTTTCGGCGGCGGCAATGGCGGCAATGGCCATTTCCTGCTCGGTTTTATCCTGGCCCTGGTCGCCACCATTTCCAGCACCTGCGGCAACGCCCTCGTCATGAAGGTGCGCGAGCAGTCCGGCAACGTGATGCTGACCATGGCCTGGACCATGCTGTGGGGCACGCTCATGGTGGCCGCCTGGGCCATCGTCACGGGCCAGTCCTGGCAATTGCCCGCGCGCCCCAGTTACTGGATGGGCTTGCTGTACCTGGCCATCTTCGGCTCGGTAATCGCCTTCAGCGCGTATTTCACGCTGATCGCCCGCATCGGCACGCAAAAGACCGTATATATCGGCGTCGTCACGCCCGTCATTTCCGTGCTGCTGTCAATGCAGTTCGAACATTACCGGCCCGCCCCCATCGAATGGGTGGGCATGGTGCTGTGCCTGTCCAGCGTCGCCTGGGCCCTGACGTCGGGCGCGCGCAAGACGAGTAGCATTGCTTCCCTTTCCACCACTCCATCGACAAAGGCAACATGAGCACTTCTTCCTCCCTCGCCATCCGTCCCGCGGCCGCATCCGACGTGGCCGCCATCTTCGGCATGATCCATGAACTGGCCGTATTTGAAAAACTCGAACACATGATGATCGCCAAAGAGTCGATGCTGCACGACAGCCTGTTCGGCCCGCACCCCGCGTGCGAAGCGCTGGTGGGCGAGGAAAACGGCGAGGTGGTGACGTTCGCCCTGTTCTTCCACAACTTTTCCACCTTCCTGTGCCGCAAGGGCCTGTACCTGGAAGACCTGTACGTGAAGCAGTCGGCGCGCGGCAAGGGCTATGGCAAGCAGATGCTCGTGGCGCTGGCGCAACTGGCCGTCGAGCGCGATTGCGGCCGCTTCGAATGGTCGGTGCTGGACTGGAATGACAACGCGATCAACTTCTACAAGGGCATGGGCGCGGACGTGATGCCGGACTGGCGCATCTGCCGGGTCGCGGGCGATGCCTTGACGCAATTGTCGGCAGGCACGCCGAAAGCGGCCTGATTGGAATTGTAGCGAAGGTCTGACAATGCAAGTTCCCAAAAAAATCCCCGCGGGCTAGCGGCACCGCGGGGTGAACCCATTGTCAAGTGGGAGGGGGAGAATGCAATCAACGGTTATCAATATAAACGCTACGACTGGTCACCGCGCGGACCTTTACATTTGCTTACCGGGCCTTACATTTCCCTTAAATCCGCCAGCCACGGTCCATGGCAGGCAGTGATTATTTCCGTGGTTCAATCAATGTGCCATGCAGGCCTATGTGTTGTTGCGCAACACCGTCACCACCCTGCGATTTTTTATGGATTTGGTACACTGTCAAGCAAGCGATGCAGCCAGCAAGGAAGGCGGAAATGAGCATGCGACAATCTCCTGGATGGGGTCCGCTGCGGCAAGGACCGGTATGGGGGTCTGCGCATAACAGACAACTTATGCTTGCAGGGAAGATTCAGTGTGGCATCTCCAGCCCATCGGGCCTTGCGGAAGATCAAACGCGCCACATTGGCCGCAGGAGGGCGTTTGATGCGACGCAAAGTGGCGGCATTGTGCGCACACAAAATGAACGAATTGTTATGACTCTGGGAGCCACATCATGAATGTCTCTGCCAAACCGCTGGTCATGAAAATCTACCGCGCCTACCTGCGTTCCCGATTGGAACGCTACACGCGCGACTTGCAAGCCATCGCCGAACAGCGCGAAAACGACTTCCAGGCCGAACGCATCCTGCACCAGGCCGTCGTCTCGGTGCGCTCGAAACTGCACTCGCTGTGACGCGTTCAGCGCTGGCCGGCCACGGCCCAGCGCTCCACCAGCTCGAACAGGCCTTGCGTCAGCAGGGCCAGCACGGCTGCGGGGATGGCGCCGGCCAGCAGCATGTCGTTGTCGTTCAGGGCCAGGCCGATGGTGATGCGTTCGCCGTAGCCGCCCGCGCCGATGAAGGCGGCGATGGTGGCCGTGCCCACGCTCATCACGGCCGCCGTTTTCACGCCCGCCAGCATGACGGGCAAGGCCAGCGGCAAGTCCACGTGCAGCAGGCGGTCGCGCCGGCTCAGGCCCAGCGCCAGCGCAGCCATGCGCAAGCCTTGCGGCACCTGCAAGATGCCCGTGCACGTGTTGCGCACGATGGGCAGCAAGGCGTAGACGAACAGGGCCGCCAGGGCCGGCACGGTGCCTATCATGCCCAGCACGGGGATCAATATCGCCAGCAGGGCCAGCGACGGCACCGTCTGCAGCACGCCGACCAGCGCCAGCACCGTTTGCCGCAGCGGCGCCGAAAACGCCGCCAGCACGCCCAGCGGAATGCCGATCAGGCACGCCAGCGCCACCGACAGCAGCACCAGGGTCACATGCTGGCGCGTCAGGGTCCACAGGTCGTCGCCGAGGAGTTTGGCCAGCAGCTTGCTGCGCCCGGCGGCGGGCGCCGGTTTATGCGCCTGCATGCCGGACGCCAGCCACTGCCGCGCCACGCCGGCAAAGCTCTTGCCATCGATTTCCACGGCCGCATTCATGGCGATCATGTCGGCCTCGCTGATGCGTCCCTGCAGCGCCTGCAAGGCTTGCCAGGCGGCGGGAAAGCGCCGCGGCACGTCGAGCCGGTACAGCAGCATGGCATCGTAGCGGGGGAAATACTGCCGCGTGTCGGCCAGCACGCGCAAGCCGTACCGGCCGATCTTCGCGTCCGTCGAATAGATGTCGATCACATCCACCTGGCGCTGCGCCAGCGCCTCATAGGCGATGCCGTGATCGAGGCCGCGCGGGCGCTGCGGCAAGCCATAGCGCGCGGCCAGGCCCGGCCAGCCATCGAGCCTGCCGATGAATTCATGCGACAGGCCGAATGTCAGGGCCGGGTGCTGGGCCAGCTGTCCCAGCTGCGTCACCGAAGCATCATCGCCGCGCATGGCCAGCGCATAGGTATTGTTAAAGCCCAGCGGCACGCCCACGCCCAGGCCCAGCGGCGCCAGCTCGCGCCGCATCTGCGCCAAGTCGATGGCTTGGTCGTGCTTGAGGATTTCGCTGGCGATGGTGCCCATGTATTCGGCATACACGTCAATGCTGCCCGCCTGCAGCGCGGCCAGCACGATGGCCGTGTTGCCCAGGCCCTGGCGGTGCTGCGTCCTGGCGTGCGGCGCGGCGCTCTGCTTGATGATTTCGCCGAGAATATACGATTCCGTGAAGCGCTTCGAACCCACCTTCAGGGTGCCGCCATCCATGGCATGCGCGGGCGCGGCGGCGAAGACCAGCAACAACGGCAGGTAAAACAGCAAATAAGCAGCACGCACGCGGCGCTCCGGACGGATGATCAATCCGCCAAGCTTACCACCGGCGCGCGCCAGACACCGCCATGCACCACGCCCGCGCACGGGTTCAGGCCCAGCGCATACGCCAGGTCCGCCGGGCGCGCGATGCGCCACAGGGCGAAATCGGCGCGCTTGCCCACTGCCAGGCTGCCCGTTACATGCTGCAAACCGAGCGCGCGCGCCGCGTGGCACGTGACACCGGCCAGCGCTTCCTGCGGCGTCAAGCGCCACAGCGTGCACGCCATGTTCATTGCCAGCAGCAAGGACGTCAGGGGCGAGGTGCCAGGGTTGCAATCGGTGGACACGGCCATCGGCACGCCGGCCGCGCGCAAGGCCGCGACCGGCGGCGGCTGCGTCTCGCGCAGAAAATAATACGCGCCCGGCAGCAGCACGGCCACCGTGCCATGCTGCGCCATGGCGGCGACGCCCTCCTGCGACAAAAATTCCAGGTGGTCGGCCGACAGGCCGCCGTAGCGGGCGACCAGCGCCGCGCCGCGCAGGTCCGACAGCTGCTCCGCATGCAGCTTGACGGGCAGGCCCAGCGCCTGCGCCGCGTCAAACATGCGCTGCGTTTGCGCCGGCGTAAAGCCGATGCGCTCGCAAAACGCGTCGACGGCGTCAACCAGGCCATCGCCGGCCAGCTTGGGCAGCATCTGCGCGCACAGCTGGTCGATATACGCATCGGCCTGGCCCGCGTATTCGGGCGGCAGCGCATGCGCGCCGAGAAACGTGGTGCGCACAGTGACCGGAAGCTGTTTCCCTATCCTGCGCGCCACGCGCAGCATCTTCGCCTCGCTGTCCGCCTCCAGGCCGTAGCCGGACTTGATCTCCACGGTGGTCACGCCCTCGGCCAGCAGCGCCAGCACGCGGGGCAGGCTTTGCCGCAGCAGTTCGTCGTCGCTGGCCGCGCGCGTGGCGCGCACGGTGGACATGATGCCGCCGCCGGCGCGGCTGATGTCTTCATAGCTGGCGCCATTCAGGCGCGCCTCGAATTCGTCGCTGCGGTTGCCCGCGTGGACGATGTGCGTATGGCAGTCGATCAGGCCCGGCGTCAGCCAGCAGCCCTGGCCGTCAATCAGCACCGCGCCGCTGGCCGGCAGCTCGTCGCCGGGGCCGAACCAGGCGATGCGGCCGTCCTTGACGGCGATGGCCGCGTCCAGCAGCTCGCCGTAGCCGTGCTCCATGGTGGCCAGGTGGATGTTGTGGATGACCAGATCCCAGTCTTGCATGGTGTGCCCCTCTCAGGTGAACAGGTCGACGCTCAGCACGGCCGAGCGCTGCAAGGCTTCCAGCCGCCATTCCTGCGCATCGTCCGCATCGAGCAGCAGCGCGTCATGGCGGGCCAGCGCGAACTGCTGGCCGCCTCCGCGCGCCAGCACGGCGCCATCGCCGGCGACAAACAGCAGGGTCGTCGCGCTGCGCCGCGCCAGCTTGGCGGGCGCCGTGATTTTTTCCAGCTGGTGGCGGCAGCGGTCGCGCCGCGTCATCACATTGAAATCCGTCGTCGGCCCCCTGACCTGCGCCACGACGGCCGCTTCGCCGGGAAACCACAGCATCGGTTGCGCCGCGCTCAAGGTTACCTTGCGCGCGCCGTCGAGCGTCAGCTGCACGCTGTCGCCATCGACCAGCATCAGGCTGCGGTCGATGCCGGGAAAGCTGGAAAACGGCCCGCTGGCCGTGATGGTCGCCAGGCTGATGCGCCAGTCAAATTCCATCAGGCCGGCAGCGGGCGGGGAAATGGCGATTTCCATCGTGCTGCCGCCGCCATTCTTCCACGGCGCGGCGCGCAGGCATTCGTGGGGGATGAAGGTCGCCATCAGAGCGCCCTCAGTTGCGCCAGGGTGCGCCGGTAGGCCGCCGCAATGGCGTCCTGCGCCACGTGTCGCCCGCCGCGCACCTGCCACTGGCCGCCGCACAGGACGTCGCGCACCAGGTTGTCGTTGCCGCAGAAGAGAAAACTGCCCAGCACATCGGCGATGGCCACGCCGCACAGATTGACGTGCGCAGCGTCGAGCACCAGCAGGTCGGCGCGGCAGCCCGGCGCCAGCGCACCGAGCTTGCGCCCGGACGCCTGCGCGCCGCCCCGCAAGGCCGCCTGCCACAGGTAGTCGCCCACATGGCGTGCATCGGGCGCGGCGGCGACATTGCGCTGCTGGCGCTGCAGACGCTGGCCATATTCGAGCCAGCGCAATTCTTCCACCGGCGACTGCGACACATGGCTGTCGCTGCCGACGCCGAAGCGCCCGCCGGCGGCGATGAATTCGGCCAGCGGGAACAGGCCGTCGCCCAGGTTCGCCTCCGTCGTCGGACACAGGCCCGCCACGGCGCCGCTGGCGGCGATCCGCGCCACCTCGTCGGGCTGCACGTGCGTCGCGTGCACCAGGCACCAGCGCGCATCGACCTCGACCTGATCGCACAAATACTGCACCGGGCGCCGGCCGCTGTAGTCCAGACACTGGCGCACCTCGCCCTGCTGCTCGGCGATGTGGATGTGGATCGGGCGGCCCGCGGGCAGCGCCGACGCCACCTGTTTGATCTGCGTCACACTGGCCGCGCGCAGCGAGTGGGGCGCGAAACCCACTTCCACCTGCCCGCCGCGCTGCGGCGCCAGCGCCTCGATGATGCGCAGCACGTCGTCCGCACCGGTGCGAAAGCGCGCCTGCTGCGCTGTCAACGGCTGTTCCCCGAAGCCCGCATGGCTGTACAGCACGGGCAGCATGGTCATGCCGACGCCGCTGTGGCGCGCCGCCGCCAGCACCCGCTCGGCCGTCTCGGCGGGACGCGCATACAGGGCGCCTGCCGCATCGCGCTGCAGGTAGTGGAATTCGCACACGGACGTGTAGCCGTGGCGCAGGCATTCGGCAAACAGCTGCGCGGCGATGGCCTCCATCTGCTCCGGCGTGATGTGACGCGCGAAACGGTACATCAGCTCGCGCCAGGTCCAGAAGCTGTCAGGGCCGTCACCTGCAATCTCCGTCATGCCGCCCAGCGCCCGCTGGAAGGCGTGCGAATGCAGGTTGACCATGCCGGGCAAGACATATTCGGCCACTTCCGCGCCGGCGGGCGGCGTGGCGCCTTCCTCGACGCGCGTCAAATCGCCGGCCGCATCCCATTCCAGCAGCACGTCGCGGCGCCAGCCTTGCGGCAGCAGCGCATGACGCGCGAACAGACAGGTACTCAATGCGCCACCCATGCCACGGCCGCTTCCATCATCCGGCGCAGCAGCGGCTGCACCTGGGCGGCCAGGTCGGGCCGGTAGCCGAACGGCGCCGATTCGTCCATGCCAGGTTCATTCATGTACAGGCACTGGCACATCTCGAGCTGGATCGCATGCACGCGGCTTTGCGGCTGGCCGTAATGGCGCGTGATGTGGCCGCCCTTGAAGCGGCCGTTCAGCGCCACGGTGAATTGTTCCTGCGCGCGCGCCACGTCCACCACGGCGGACGTCAGGCCGCTATCGCAGCTGGCCCCATCTGCCGTGCCGAAGTTCAGGTCGGGCAGCTTGCCGTCAAAGAAGCGCGGCACGCGCGAGGCGATGGAATGGGCGTCCCACAGCACCACGGCGCCATGCACGCGCAGCAGGCGGTCCAGTTCCGCGCGCAGCTGCCGGTGGTACGGCGCCCAGTAGCGCTGCAGGCGGCGCCGCACGTCGGCCGCATCGGGCTCCTTGCCGGCCAGGTACAGCGGCTCGCGGTGGAAGGTATCGCCGGGCAGCAAGCCCGTCGTATCCTGGCCCGGATACAGATTCGTGTCTTCCTGCGGGCGATTCAGGTCGATGGTGTAGCGCGACCAGCGCGCCGACAGCACGGACGCATCCATCTCCTGCAAAAAGCCGTACAGCTCGCGCAAATGCCAGTCCGTGTCGGCCTTGACCAAGGCCTGCGGCGTCATGCGCGCGGCGATATCGTCCGGTATGTCGGTGCCCACGTGGGGCATCGACACGAGCAGCGGGATGCTGCCCTCATTAAAGCGGAAATCCATGCCTGTCTCCTTGCGCCCGCTCAAGCGTACAGCGGGGCGAACAAATTCTTGCAGGTGCTGCTCAATTCACCGTGCAGCACCATCTGCTTGGCCGCCTCGATATCGGGCGCGAAGAAGCGGTCGGCGTCGAAGAACGGCACCTTCTGCCGCAACTGGTGGTGCACGTGTTCCAGGTGCGGCGAGGTTTTCAGCGGACGGTGGAAATCGATGCCCTGCGCGGCGGCCAGCAGCTCGATGCCGACGATGACGGCCGTGTTGTGCGCCATGTCGTCCAGGCGGCGCCCGGCGAACGTGGCCATGCTCACGTGGTCTTCCTGGTTGGCGGACGTCGGCAGGCTGTCGACGCTGGCCGGGTGCGCCAGCGACTTGTTTTCCGAGGCCAGCGCGGCCGCCGTCACGTGGGCGATCATGAAGCCGGAATTGACGCCCGGGTCGCGCACGAGGAAGGGCGGCAGGCCCGAGAGCGTGGCGTCGATCAGCAGCGCGATGCGGCGCTCGGCCAGGGCGCCGATTTCGGCGATCGCCAGCGCCAGGGTGTCGGCGGCAAACGCGACAGGCTCGGCATGGAAATTGCCGCCAGAGACGATCTCCGCCTGGCCGTTGGGACCATCCTGGAAGATCAGCGGGTTGTCCGTGACGGCATTGGCCTCGATCAGCAGGGTACGGCCCACATTGCCGATCAAGTCCAGGCAAGCGCCCATGACTTGCGGCTGGCAGCGCAGGCTGTACGGGTCTTGCACGCGCTCGTCGCCTTCCAGGTGCGAGGCGCGGATGGCGCTGTTGGCCACCAGCTGGCGGTACATCTGCGCGGCCAGTATCTGCCCCGGCTGCCCGCGCACGGCGTGCACGCGCGCGTCAAACGGCGAATCGCTGCCCTTGGCCGCGTCGAGCGACAGCGCGCCCGTGACCATGGCCGCTTCCAGCAGGCGCTCGGCCATGAACAGGCCGTGCAGCGCCAGCGCGTTCGACACCTGCGTGCCGTTGATCAGGGCCAGGCCCTCTTTTGCCGCCAGCACGACGGGCGCGATGCCCGCCTGCGCCAGCGCCTCGGGCGCCGCCATCAGTTCGCCGTTGACGCGCACTTCGCCCACGCCCAGCATGGCCAGGGTCATGTGCGACAGGGGCGCCAGGTCGCCCGAGGCGCCGACGGAGCCCTTGGCGGGGATGGCCGGCATGATGCCCGCGTTGTACAGGGCGATCAGGGTATCGACGATCAGCGGCCGCACGCCGGAAAAGCCGCGCGCCAGGCTGCCGATCTTCATCAGCATGATCAGGCGCACGACGGCGTCCGACAGCAGTTCTCCCGTGCCGACGGAATGCGACAGGATCAGGTTGCGCTGCAATTGCTCCAGCTTTTCATCGGGAATGCGCGTCTTGGCGAGCAGGCCGAAGCCCGTGTTGATGCCGTAGGCCGCATCGCCCTTGGCGACGATGGCTTGCACGGCGGCGGCCGACGCCTCGATGACGGGATAGGCCTCGGCGGCGAGGATCAGTTTCGCGGGCGCGGCCCAGACGGCGCGCAGGTCGCCCAGGGTCATCGCGCCCGGCTTCAGGGTCCAACTTTTGGCATGCTGTGTCATAGTCATTCGAGTCTAGGTCTCAAGGAATCATGGGAAGAATCAGGCCGTTGCGCTTGGCGCAGGCGGCCGCTGTTTCGTAGCCGGCATCGGCATGGCGCATCACGCCCGAGCCGCTGTCGTTGACCAGCACCCTGGCAAGGCGCTTCGCCGCCGCTTCCGTGCCGTCGGCCACGATGACCATGCCCGCATGCTGAGAATACCCCATTCCCACGCCGCCGCCATGGTGCAGCGAGACCCAGGTGGCGCCGCCGGCCGTGTTCAGCATGGCGTTGAGCAGCGGCCAGTCGGAGACGGCGTCCGTGCCGTCCTTCATGCTTTCCGTCTCGCGGTTCGGGCTGGCGACGGAACCCGTGTCCAGGTGGTCGCGGCCGATGACGATGGGCGCCTTCAGCTCGCCCGTGCGCACCATCTCGTTGAAGGCCAGGCCGGCGATGTGGCGCTCGCCCAGTCCCAGCCAGCAGATGCGCGCCGGCAGGCCCTGGAAGGCAATGCGCTCGCGCGCCATGTCCAGCCAGTGGTGCACCTGCTTGTGGTGCGGGAACAGCTGCTTGATCTTCGCATCCGTTTTATAGATGTCTTCCGGGTCGCCCGACAGGGCCACCCAGCGGAACGGCCCCCGCCCCTCGCAGAACTGCGGGCGGATATACGCGGGAACGAAGCCGGGGAAGTCGAAGGCGTTCTGCACGCCCTGGTCGAACGCCACCTGGCGGATGTTGTTGCCGTAATCGACGGTGTGCACGCCCATGGCGTGGAAATCGAGCATGGCCTGCACGTGGGCGGCGCAGGAATCGGCGGCGGCCACCGTCAGGCGCGCGTGGCGCTGCGGGTCCTGCTGCGCCGCCTTCCAGTCCGACACGCTCCAGCCGCGCGGCAGGTAGCCGTTGACCAGGTCGTGGGCGGAGGTCTGGTCCGTCACCAGGTCCGGCACCAGGCCGCCCGCCTTGGCGCGGCGCACCAGTTCCGGCAGCACTTCGGCCGCGTTGCCCAGGAGGCAAATGGAAATGGCTTCCTTGCGCTGCGTATGGTATTTGACCAGCGTCAAAGCTTCGTCCAGGCTGGCCGCCTGCTTGTCCAGATAGCGCGTGCGCAGGCGGAAGTCGATGCTGCTTTGCTGGCATTCGATGTTGAGCGAGACGGCGCCGGCCATGGTGGCGGCCAGCGGCTGCGCGCCGCCCATGCCGCCCAGGCCCGCCGTCAGGATCCAGCGCCCGCCCCAGTCGCCGCCGAAATGCTGGCGTCCCGCCTCGGCGAAGGTTTCATACGTGCCTTGCACGATGCCCTGCGTGCCGATGTAGATCCAGCTGCCGGCCGTCATCTGGCCGTACATGAACAGGCCCTGGCGATCGAGTTCGTTGAAGTGCTCCCAGTTCGCCCATTTCGGCACCAGGTTGGAGTTCGCGATCAGCACGCGCGGCGCATCGGCGTGGGTCCGGAACACGCCCACCGGCTTGCCGGACTGGATCAGGAGGGTCTGGTCGTCTTCCAGTTCGCGCAAGGAAGCGAGTATCTGGTCGAAGCAGGCCCAGTTGCGGGCGGCGCGGCCGATGCCGCCATAGACGACCAGGTGCTGCGGATTTTCCGCCACTTCCGGGTCCAGGTTGTTTTGCAACATGCGGTAGGCCGCCTCGGCCTGCCAACTCTTGCAAGCCATGACCGTGCCGCGCGGGGCGCGGATGGTACGGCTGGCATCAAAGCGTGGATCGGTGTCCATTGTGCTGTTCATGCTGTCTCCTCGTAGGGTGCGAGCGGACATGCGTGGTCCGCTCTGGTACTCCCAGCATAGGTTGTCTATACAACCAAGTCAACAGGTTTTTGCAGCTGTCAAATCCTTACTTTTTCTCGAACACGCGCTTGCCCGCCACCCACGTCTGCAGCACCTGCGTCTTGCCGATGGCCTTGGGCTCGACGGTGAACAGGTCCTGGTCGACGACGATAAAATCCGCCCATTTGCCCGCTTCCAGCGTGCCGATGACCTTTTCCTGGTGCGCCGCCCAGGCCGCGTCGAGGGTGAAGCAGCGCAGCGCTTGCGTCACCGTCATGGCTTGCTGCGGATACCAGCCGCCGGCAGGGAACCCGTCGCTGTTCTGCCGCGTGACGGCCGCGTGGATACCCTCGAACGGGTTCGGCGACTCGATCGGGAAGTCGGAGCCGCAGGCGATGCGCGAACCCTGCTTGAGGAAGGTGCGCCACGCATACGCGCCCTTGATGCGTTCATGGCCGACGCGCTGCTCCGCCATGTTCTGGTCCGACGTGGCGTGCGTGGGCTGCATCGACGGCACGATGCCCAGCGCCTTGAAACGGGGGATGTCGGACAACTGCACCACCTGCGCATGCTCCATGCGGTGGCGCAGGCCCGCGCTATGGTACTGCGCGATCAAGGCTGCATAGCCGTCGAGGATTTGATGGTTGCCCGCGTCGCCGATGGCGTGCACATTCACCTGGTAGCCGGCGCGCATGGCTTTTTCCATCTTCGCGCGCATGGCGTCGTCCTTGTAGAACAGCAGGCCGCGGGTAGACGGATCGTCGCTGTACGGCGCCAGCAGGGCCGCGCCGCGGCTGCCCAGGGCGCCGTCGGACAGCAGTTTGACGGCGCGCAAGGCGTACATGTCGCGCGCATAGCTGTTTAATGGGCCGCTTTTTGACAATGTGTCGAAGTCTTCCGTCGTGTCGGCGATCATGCCGTACACGCGCACCGTCAGCGTGCCGTGATCCGCGTAGTCGCGGAACAGCCGGTCCTGCATCTGGCCGATGCCCGCATCGTGCACGCTGGTCAGGCCTACTTGCGACAGCTGCGCCAGCGCGCCATCGAGGGCGGCGCGGTTTTCCACGTCGCCCGGCTTGGGCAGCACGGCGTCCATCAAGTCCATGGCGCTGTCGACCAGCACGCCGGTGGCGTTGCCGTCCGCGTCGCGTTCGATCTTGCCGCCGGCCGGATCCGGCGTGGCGCGCGTGATGCCGGCCAGCGCCAGCGCGCGGCTGTTGGCCCAGCCCGCGTGGCCATCGACCCGGCGCAGCCACACTGGCCGCGCGCTTTCCGCCGCATCGAGTTCCGCGGCCGTGGGAAAGCGCCCCAGCTTCCAGATTTCCTGGTTCCAGCCGCTGCCGACGATCCAGCTGCGCTCGGGATGCGCGCGGGCGAAGTCGCCCACGGCTTGCACGGCGGCAGGCAATGAGGACGAACCGTACAGCATCACGCCGCTGGCGATCGTCCCCAGGCCGAACACGTGGCCGTGCGCGTCGATCAGGCCCGGCAGCACGGTCTTGCCCTGCACGTCGATGTGCAGGGCGCCCTTGGCCGCCTTGCGCTTCACCTGCGCGGCGCTGCCGACGGCCAGCAGCTTGCCAGCGTCGTCAAACGCCAGCGCCGTAAAACGCACCACCTTGCCGTTGGCGTCGAGCGTGTAGCCGTTGGCATTGTCGATGACGGTATCGGCATGCGCGTGGCCGATGGCCCCCAGGCAGGCGAGCGTGAGCAGGGTGCGGCACAAGGGCAAGGTCGGCATTTCCATCTCCAGGTCTTTTAATTGAAGTCAATGAACGAAAAGACGAGTGTATAGAAATTGGCAAAATGGTCAATCAGGCAGCAGTGGGTTTCCGTACCATCAGCCAGTAATCGCAGCCCGTGACGGCTTCCGCGTAGCGTCCCGCCACCGCGAAGCCCAGGCGGCCGTAGAACGGCAGGCTGCGCTCGTTGTACGTCTCCAGGAAGCACGCGGCCCCCGCCGCATCGACGGCCGCCAGGCCCGGCGCCAGCACGAATGCGCCCCATCCCCGGCCCTGCGCGTCCGGGTGGATGCCGGCGATCGACAAATACCACGCGTCTTGCAGACCATGCGGCGCCAGTGCGTGCTCCATGTTCGCGACGATGGCCGTGAAATGCGCGAAGCCCTGCTCTCCCAGCAGCACGCGCAAGGCATCCTCGCGCTGCGCGTAGGCGGCCTGGCGCAGCGCCGCCGGCGTATCCGTCGTCCAGATGGCGGCACCATTGCCTACCTCATTGCACCCATCGCCGGCCAGGTCGACGCGCCCCGCCTGCCAGCCCTCGGCCAGCGCCAGCGCAAAATACGCTTCCAGCATGGCCAGCCGCGCCGCCTCGTCGTCGCCGCACGCCACCGTGACGGCGCGGTAGAACGGGTCGCCGATCAGGGCGACGGCCAGGCTGCGGGCGGTGCGGGAGGCTTCGATGTTGGATGGGCTGGACATGGGATCTCTTTCTTTTCATGAAAACGCCCGGCATCTTAACGCAAGCGCCCAAGCCTTGCGCCCAGTCAATACTTCCCCGCCGCCGCTGGCCTACGCTGGCGTTTTATCGCGGAGTTTCCATGGCCAGGCACCATGTCATCAGCACCACCGCGTGCGACGTGTTCTTCAAGCTCGTGGCCCACCAGAAGAAAAGCCTGGGCGCGCGCTTCGACAGCATGATCGTCACCTTCAGCGCCGACGGCCGACCCGTGCTGGGCGCCACCCTGCGCGACGCGACTAGCGGCTGCGAACTGCACCGCCTGGCCGGCCAGCCCGACGAATGCTGGTGTTGCGGCTACGACGAACAGCTGGAATTCGTCTCGCAAAACAAGATGCCGCTGGCGCACGCCGACTACCGGCTCACCTTGAGCAATGGGGAAACGTGGACGGGGACGACGGATGCGAAGGGACGTACGGGGCGCGTGGCCAGCAAGCAGGAAGCGCTGATTACCCAGGCCGAATTCCTGCCGCACGCGGACAAATCGCCATGCTGCGCCGCCGCGCCAAAACACGCGGCGCCTGCCGTCAAGCTCGTCCAGCTCGATGGCATCGAGACCACCGACAAGGATGTCGGTTCGTCCGTCAAACAGGTCAAAGTCAAGGACAAGGTCCGCCCGCTGACCAGGGGCGAGATCGACATGGCGTGGATGCTGTTCCAGGATGCGATCGACTACGGCAAGGTCAAGGTGCATGGGGAGCCGTATCTATGGTTCGGCTTGCAACCGAAGGATGTGGCCATGACGCCGGATGGGGAGATTTACTTTCATGAGTCGGATTACAAAGAGGACTTTTCCAAAGAAAAAGATAGTCTGAAACACTGGTTTATGCACGAAATGGTTCATGTTTGGCAGTACCAACTCGGATATTCAGTAAAACTGCGGGGAGCCATTCGCCTGGGGCTGGACTACAAATATACCTTGCTCCCCAATCAGAAATTATCCAGCCATGACATGGAAGCGCAAGGTGATTTATTGGCGGGCTACTTTGTGCTGAGGTTTTTAACTTCCACTCGCGCCATGCGCCAACAGCGCTATAAAAACTCCGGAGAACTGTTTAAAAAGGTACTCAATGATTTTTTTAACGACCGTAAGAGCCCGAAAAACTTGCCTGGCAACGATATTGACCATGAGCCTATATTCGATATTCCCTGACACATGGGCATATTCCCGCATGGCAGAAGCAGTTATCCAGTCGGCGCAGGGCATACCCTGCTTCTCGATTACAAAAAAGGAAGAGACGCGCAATGGCCTGCCATTTCTTGGCGCACTCATGGTTTCAGACATGTCCGTGCAACCAGTAAAAGAAGTATGGGGATTCTCCCTACCGCCAGACATGGCGTTACCCATCCGTGCCAGCACATGCATCCGCTATGGAAACCTGCCTACCGGCGCGACGGGCATACGCGCTGAAAAACTGATACCCGGGCATTTTTATCATGTGTTCCTGAATGGCAGCCCTAAAGATCCGTCCGATCCAACCTATGGTTACCAAGGAAAATTCTGCGTGAGAGCTACGGCGGATGGCGGCCAGCAAGTCATCCCCATCAACAGCGACATGCAGGCCTGGATCGATGAAGTCTGTCCGACGCCTCCTTAACATTATGTCCTTATGCCATAAAACACTGCTAATACTGCTTGTATTCTCGAGCATGAACAGCAACGCGCGCTCACGCATGGCCGATGCCGACGTTACCTCGATCAATGGCGTGCCCTGCTTCAGCATTTCCAAAAAAGAAGAGAGGCGCAACGGCCAGCCCTTCCTCGGCGCCTTGAGCGTGTCCGACGTGACGGTCAAGCCAACGACGGGAATATGGGGGGTTCTCATGACGGACGGTAAGAAAATTCCGCTGTCTTCAACAAATTGCATTCCTTATGGGAATATTCCGGCACATGCCGACGCCGCGTCCGCGCCTGAATTGAAGACCGGCAGGGTGTACGAGGTATTTCTGAATGGCAGGCCTGCCGATCCTACCTATGGATATGTGGCAAAATTCTGTCTCGTACAGCAGGTCTCTGCCAAGCCACGCCTCGTCGTCATCAAAAGTCATACACAGGCCTGGCTCGATGATACGTGCCCAGCCAGAAATTCTGCCCGATAGCACAAGGCATGCCATGAATCATCGCCACCTTATTCTTTGTCTGCTGGCGACCTTGACGAGCATGGATGCCTCGGCGAGGTCGCGCATGGCCGAAGCCGAGATTAGCTCATTCAAAGGCATACCATGCTTTACCATTTCAAAAAAGAAGAACGCCGCAATGGAACGCCAATGCTGGGCGCACTCATGGTTTACGATATTTCCATAAAGCCGCCTGCAGAGGTCTGGTCCTTCATTCTCCCTGGAGCGACGACCCTCCCCATGCATGCAAAAACCTGCTATTTGTATGGCCAAGTATCAGCAGGAGCCGAATCGACTGCCGCGACGATGTTGAGAACAGGCAGGATGTACAGCGTCTTCTTGAATGGCAGGCCGGATGACTCGTCTGACTCGACCCGTGGCTATAAAGGGAAATTCTGTCTCGTCGCGACAGCTAACGGTGGTCAACAGGTCATTCCCATCAAGCGCGATATGCAGGCCTGGATAGGTGAAATCTGCCCCGTTCAGAAATAGGAAAAACATGGTCTCCTTGCAGCAGAAAGCCCTGTTCATACTGCTCATGTTCCTCGGCATGCAGCCTGTGCAGGCAAGTTTTGCCTGATCCCCGGCGCCTCAGGTCGTCCCAAGATCGCTGCTGTCAGCAGGGACGCCCCGGCATGGATTGCTGAACTCTGCCCCGGCCAGCCATCGCTACGATCATTATCCCGCTCCGTATCGAATGCTGCAGCATGGCTATTTGCGTATGCGCAATACACTTTTCCCATTCCGCATAAGAATATCCATAAGTAAGCCGATCCATAAGGAAGCGCTTTGGAATATCGATACAAGGGCGACTTGAACGCTCTGCAAGGTCATGACCCGGTGGGAACAGGCGAATGCGTCGCGCTCGTGCAAGCGTACGCCCAAGCCCCCCGCACCATCCATTGGCGTCCAGGCCAGCACGTCCTGCACGCCGGGTAATCGCACCGGGGACTGCCATCGCCACGTTTTCCAGTCCGACCGCCGCTTTTCAACCCACGCATGGCAACCACGCAGCCCTGTTCATGTATGCGGGTCCGAAAGACCCTGCCTCGAATCGCCCCAAATACATCGTGGTGATGGATCAGTGGCAAGGGCGCCGGGTAAAGTCGCGTCGTATCGACTACTACAGTCCCGAAGTTGCCAAGGCAAGGCGCATCCTGGACTCAGATAATGCCGCCGCGTTCTATGTGATTCATTAACATGAGCAACGCCCTTCTCATCTTCATCCTCCTCACGGTGGCCGCGCCGGCCGCCATTGCGCAGGTGCCGCAGTGTCCGCGCGAGCTGAGCCCAGCTTCGGTCCAGGTGCGGCCTGCATCCGGATGGCTCGGTATCGTGCCTGCGCGCTTGCTGCTGTCCGGCGCAGGCATCGTGGCCGGGCCGCCCGAGGTAGAACCCCGGGCCGAGTTGCGCGGCGACACTGGCCGCCTCGGCAAATACGTTACCGAAACCACATACCCGCACCTGAAATCGATGGAAAAATGGTTGCTCTGCACCTATGGACGAGGAGGAGAGATCGAACTGGCATACCGCTTGCCCGTACAGGCTGATCGCTGCGTCATCCGAATATCTCGCAATCAATACAACGACACCGATATCGCCATTTCCTGCAACATGGTTCCCTAAAGGAAAACGTAAGGGCTATTGTTCCTCCCCCCGCTTCGCCGGCGCCCTGAACCATTCACCGGGCGGCACCACGTGCGACTCTTTCGGGTCGTCGATGTAATGCGGCGAGGTGATCTGCACGTCGAACTCGTTGAAGACGTCGATGATGTTCTGGTGCAAGCGGTTCAGCACTTCGGCGCGCTGGCGGGGGACTTCGGCGCTGGCGTAGGCGACCAGGCGGTATTGCACGTAGTAATCCTGCAAGGCCAGCTGCATCACGTACGGTTTCGGCGTGGTCGACAGTTCCGGCGTGCGGGCGGCGGCCAGTTCCAGCATGGCGTGCACTTGCCGCCAGGGCGTGGCGTAGCCGATGGTGACGGTGGAGTCGAGCACGAAGCCGCCGCCGGGCTGGGCGCGCGAATAGTTCTTCGTCGTTTGCGACATCACCCAGGCGTTCGGCAAGGCGACTTCCTCGCCCAGACCCGTGCGCAGGCGCGTCTCGAACATGCCCACGTCAACCACCGTGCCTTCGCTGTCGCCCACGCGCACGTATTCTCCCTTGCGCAGGGCGCGCGTGTACATCAGGATCAGGCCGCTGGCGCCCTGGCCCACGATGCTCGACGCGCCGATCGACACCATCAAACCGACCAGCACGGACAGGCCCTGGAAGGCGGCCGTGTGCGAGCCGGGCAGATACGGATACGCCATGGCCAGCGCGAACAGCCAGATCACCACGCTGGCGATGCGGCGCGTGGGCAGGGCCGTGTCCTTGTCCAGCCAGCCGATCTGCAGTTCACCGCTTTCCACACGCTTGAACAGCGAAGCGGCCGTGGCGGCGATCAGGCGCGCGATGGCGAAGATCACGCACACCAGCACCAGCCCCGGCAAGGCGCCGA
This sequence comes from Janthinobacterium sp. GW458P, assembly GCF_002127585.1. Lineage (GTDB taxonomy): Bacteria > Pseudomonadota > Gammaproteobacteria > Burkholderiales > Burkholderiaceae_D > Janthinobacterium. Next base: position 30,908 of record NZ_NEGZ01000001.1, on the reverse strand, counting down.
TGATGGCGTGGAAGACGTCGGCCGCCACGTCGAACAGGTAGCCGCTCAGGCTTTCGCCCCACGAGCGCGTGTACGGCAGGCGGCCCAGCACGAAGGCGGCCCACAGATAGGTGGCCATCAGGCGCAAGCCCCACAGCACGGCGCTCAGCAGCTGATACGCGAAGGCGATGTAGTGTTCGGCGTCGAGCACGCGCACGTTTTTCAGACGCACGTCGCGCAGGCGCGAGGCCAGCAGCACGCCGCTGCGGCGCTTGGCCCAATGGTACAGGCGCGTCAAGCCCATCCAGACCAGCCAGAACACGAGGGTGGCGGCCGCGCACACGGCGGCGGCGATGGCCAGGTAGCGCCAGCTGCCCTGCTCGCGATAGTCGAGCACGGCCTTGCTCAACTCGCCGGCCGCCGTTTTCGCCACGCTTTCCGTCGTGTCGCCGGCCAGCTGGTTGACATCGCCAGGCACGACGACGAACAGTTGCACGCCGTCGAGCAGCACCTGCGTGCCTTCGGGAATCGTGCGCGTGCTTGCCTGCAGCGGACCGTTTTTCGCCAGTACGCCTTCCAGGCGGCGCTGCGCGCCGATGGCCCGTTCGTCGGGCGGATAGCCGGCCAGCGCGGCGCGGAAGACGAATACCTTGCGGTTGGCGAACATCAATGGCGCCGTCCTGACGGCCGCGGCATGCGCGGGCGCCAGGACGGTCGCGGCTTCCGCAACGAGCGGGGATGCGTCCTCGTCCGCGTAGGCTGCGGGCAGCAGGAAGATCGTCAACAGGCACAACAGGCGAAGCAACACGGACATGGCAGAAATGAAAGAGTGACAAGAAGCAGCCATCATGCCATGTAATTGCGGAAACTCAAGCGCCGCGGCTACCGTTCAGCTCGCATCATGAAAAATGATGCCCAGGGTGTGGCGCAAGCCCGAGCGCAGGCGCGACACGCCATGGCGCATGTTGACGCGGTAACTGCCGCGCGTGCCGTTGACAGGCCGCTGCGCCACGGGAAAGAGCACGGCGTCGCCCTGCGCCAGCGGCACGACCTCCAAGCGCGACTGCATGCGCGGGCGCTGCTCCGTCAGCACGAACTCGCCGCCCGTGAAATCGTCTTGCGGGCGCGACAGCAGCACGGCCAGCTGCAGCGGAAACACGTGCTCGCCATACAGGTCCTGGTGCAGGCAATTGTAGTCCCCCTTGCGGTAGCGCAAGAGCAAGGGCGTGGGGCGCGTCTGCCCCGCCGCATGGCAGCGCGCCAGGAAATCGGCGTGACCGGGCGGAAAGCGCGTTTCCAGGCCCATGCTGGCGTGCCAGCGGTTGGCAATCGCCGCCAGCGGCCCGTACAGCTGTTCGCGCAAGGCGGCCACCACATCGGGCAGCGGATAGGCGAAATACTGGTACTCGCCCTGGCCAAAACCATGGCGCTGCATCACCACACGGCTGCGAAAGCGCGACGCCTCGTCATACTGCGCCGCCAGCGCCGTGCAGGCATCCGCAGCCAGCAAGCCCGGCACGACGGCGCAGCCGTATTGATTCAGCTCATCCTCTATCTGCCGCCAATCGAGCGCCCTCACCGTCCGCCCTCGCGTTCGAGCAGCGCCTGCTTGCGCTCCACGCCCCAGCGGTAGCCGGACAGCGCGCCATCGTTGCGCACCACCCTGTGGCAGGGGATGGCGACGGCCAGCGCATTGGCGGCGCAGGCGCCCGCCACGGCGCGCGCGCCTTGCGGGGCGCCGATGCGGCGCGCCAGTTCGGCATAGCTGACCGTGCTGCCGGCAGGAATCTCGCGCAATGCTTGCCACACGCGCTGCTGGAACACGGTGCCGCGCACGTCGAGCGGCAAGTCCAGGCCGATCGCGGGCGCCTCGACCAGGCCCACCACCTGCGCCACCGTCCGTTCATAGTCGGGCTCGGCGCCGCGCAGTTCGGCGCGGGGGAAACGGTCCTGCAAGTCGCGCAGCAGCACTTCCGGGTCGTCATCGATCAAAATCGCGCAGATGCCCTTGTCCGTGCTGGCCACGAGGATGGCGCCCAGCGAGCAGGCGCCGATGGCGAAGCGGATCACGGCGCCGCTGCCGCCGTCGCGGAATGCGCCCGGCGTCATGCCCAGCAAGCCCGGCGTGGCCGCATACAGGCGGCCGCTGGAATTGAAACCGGCCGCATACAACGTTTCCGTGACGTTCGCCGCGCCCTGCAAGCCGGCCTTCAGGCGCTCGCCGCGCCGCGCCGCCGCGTAGGCTTTCGGCGTGATGCCCGTGTGCGCCTTGAAGACGCGGTGAAAGTGAAAGCGGCTCATGCCGGCGGCCCGGGCAAGGCTGTCCAGGTCAGGCAGCTCGTCGCAGGCGTCGATCAGGCGGCAGATATCGGCCACGATGGCCGCCTGGCGCTGGGCCAGGGGCGGCAAGTTCGGCTTGCAGCGCAGGCAGGGGCGGAAACCGGCCGCCTCCGCCTGCTCGCAACTGGCGTGGAAAGCCACATTGCGGCGCAGGGCGGGGCGCGCCGCGCAGGAAGGGCGGCAATACACGCCCGTCGTGCGCACCGAATAGTAAAAGACGCCGTCGGCGTCGGGCGCGCGCCGCTGCAGCGCATCCCAGCGTTCATCGTCAGTCAGGTAAGCGTGTTCCATGGCGAACTCCATGCAGGTCAATAGTATGCAGCCAGCATAGCCAGTGCCGGCCGGCGCCACACTCCGGCGCTTGCTTTTGAATTCAAAAAAAAGGCTGGCGGCAGGCATCGCGCTCGGTGCTAAAATCGGCCATCGCGCCTCCAGCCGGCGGCGCGCCCTGCCCGCGCCCCGGAGAAACCGCATTGGACGATCATACTACCCAGGAAAATACGCCCATTTTCCAGCGCATCAAGGATTATCTGCTGGCCGGCATCGCTGCCGGGCGCTGGAAGGAAGGCGACGTGATTCCCTCCGAGCAAGCCCTGGTGAAACAATTCGGCGTCTCGCGCATGACGGTCAACCGCGCCGTGCGTGAACTGACCAGCGAGCAAATATTGACGCGGCGCCAGGGTTCCGGCACCTATGTGGCGCAGCAAAAATACCAGGCGACCTTGTTGGAAATCAAGAGTATCGCCGATGAAGTGCGCGCGCGCGGACATATCCACCGCAGCAGCCTGCAGCTGCTGGAGCGCACCAAGGCGTCCGACTTGCTGGGCAAGCAATTCGGCCTGGCCGCCGAGCACCCGCTGTTCCACTCGCTGATCGTGCATTTCGAGAACGGCGTGCCCATCCAGGTGGAAGACCGCTGGGTCAATCCCGAGTGCGCGCCTGACTACATGACGCAGGACTTTTCCAGCATCACGCCGAACGAATACCTGATGGCCGCCGCCCCCCTGCAAGGCGCCAGCTACAGCATCGAGGCGCTGTCGGCGCCGCGCGACATCGCCGAAATGCTGGCCATCGACACCAAACAGCCTTGCCTGGTGCTGCGCCGCCAGACGCGCTCGGGCGGCAGGATCGCCTCGATCGCCACCATGTGGCATCCAGGCCACCGCTATCAGTTCGCCGGCAGCTTTTCCTGAGAGCAGCTGAAAAACCGGCTGATTCAATAGCACGATTTCGCGCAAACTTTCTCACGAATTCTCACCGGATCGCGAAAAAAACAGCCATTTCGGGGCAAAAAAAATCCCGTTTTGGCTGTTTCAGAACTTAAATACTCCGACTAAATATTCGATGCTATAGTTGCCGCCAGAAAGCGCCGCAGGCGTTTGTTTGAGCGCGCGTCATGTACTGCCAGCCTAGTCCAATCACGCCCCAGAAAGGGATGCATTTGTCGTATTGCCGCCACACGAGTTCCAGCGCACCACGCCCCCGGCGCCTTGCGTTGCGCAGGCTCGCGCGTACGATGCTCGCGGCCGGCATTCCCTTGTCCCTGCCGGCAGTGGCGCAGGCGGCCGTGCCGGCGGCGGCGCACGTGCTGCTGTGGCCGTATGCAGCGGCCAGCGCCACGGCCCTGGCGGGATGGGCATGCTGGCAAGCCTGGCGACTGCGGCGACAATTGCACGGCGCGCGGGCGCCAGCGGACAGCGTTGCCGGAGCGCATGCCCCGCAAGCCTTGCGTGGCGCGGCCATGGCCGCCTGGACCTGGCAACGCCAGTCCGACCAGCTGCTGTTTTCTCCCCTGTACCAGGACGTGCTGGGCGACCGGCAGGCTCGGCTTGAACACACGCTGGCCGACTGGCTGGCCGAAGTGCACCGCGATGACCGCGCACGGCTGAGCCTAGCCTTCCGCCAGCATTTCGACGGCCAGGCGCCGGGCACCTTCAACTGCGAATTCCGCCTGCGCCACAGCGACGGCCACTGGCGCTGGCTGCTGGCGCGCGGCGCCGTGCTGACGCGTGCTTCCGATGGCGCCGCCATCCAGGCCAGCGGCATCGTCTGCGACATCAGCGAGCGCAAGCTCGACGAGGAGTCGCGCATGCGCTCCATGCTCGAAGCGGCCCCCGAAGCCATGCTGGTGGCCGATGTCGAGGGCAAGGTGCACTACGCCAACCAGATCGGCGCGCGCTGCTTCGGCTACCCGCTGGCCGAACTGACGGGCATGTCGCTGGAGCAACTGGTACCGGAAAGCACGGACAGCCACCCGGCCGGCGACCCGCAAGCGCGGCACAGCCTGCCCGGCAGGGTCATGATGGCGCGCCGCCGCGACGGCACCCACTTCCCCGCCAAGGTCAGCCTGTCGCCGCTGCGCATGGCCGGGCAAGTGTTTTCCATCGTCTCGCTGCGCGACATGACGCAGCGCCAGCGCGCCGAGGAAGCCCTGCACGCCAGTTCGGAACGCTACCGCCTGATCGTGCAGACGGCGGCCGAGGGCATCTGGATGACGGATGCGGACGGCAAGACCACTTTCGTCAATCCGAAGATGGCGCACATGCTCGGCTACACGGTGCAGGAAATGCTGAACCGTCCCATGCTCGACTTCATGGACCGCGACAGCCAGCTGCTGATGCAGCGGCGTCTGGCCAGCCACGGCAGCCTGGCCAGCCAGCCGGACCAGGTCGACTTCCGCTTCTTCCGCAAGGACTTGTCCAGCCTGTGGGGCTTGCTGTCGAGCACCAGCATCCAGTCGGAGAACGGCGAACCGGGCGGCACGCTGGCGATGATTACCGACATCACGGAGCGGCGCCAGGCGTCGATCGCGCTGTCGAACTCGAGCCAGCGCATGGCGTCCGTGTTCGGCGCCGTCACCAACGGCCTGGTGGTGCAGGACAGCCACGGGCATATCCTGGAAAGCAATGCGGCCGCCGAGCGCATGCTGGCCGCCAGCCCGGCCGGCAACAGCCTGTGGCAAGCCATCCGCGAGGACGGTTCCGCCTTCGACCAGCGCAGCCATCCCGTGCACATCACCCTGTCGACCGGTGTCGCCATGCGCGACGTGCTGATGGGCGTGAAGCAGCCCGACGGCAGCCTGTCGTGGCTGTCCGTAAATACCGAGGCCATCCGCGATGAATACGGCAAGGTGGGCATGGTGGTGGCCAGCCTGACGGACATCACGTATCACAAACGCAGCGAGAGCGCCTTGCGCGAGCTCAATGAACATCTGGAAGAGCGCGTGGCGCAGCGCACGGAGCAACTGGACCAGGCCAAGCAGGTGGCCGAAGAGGCCAGCCTGGCGAAGGGACAATTCCTGGCCAACATGAGCCATGAGATCCGCACGCCGATGAACGGCGTGATCGGCATGGCCTACCTGGCCCTGAAGACGGACCTGGAGCCGCGCCAGCGCGATTACCTGGAAAAGATCCGTTTTGCCGGCGAGCATCTGCTGGGCATCATCGACGACATCCTCGACATCTCGAAAATCGAGGCGGGCAAGCTGGAAATCGAACGCGTCAACTTCAGCTTCGACCATGTCGTGCAAACCCTGATGACGGTGGTGGCGCCGCGCGCCGCCGGCAAGAACCTGGAACTGCTGTTCGAGATCGACCCGCAATTGCCGGCCGTGCTCGTGGGCGACCCGCTGCGCCTGGGGCAGGTGCTGATCAACTACGCCAATAACGCCATCAAGTTCAGCGAACAGGGCAGCATCACCGTGAAAGTCCACAAGGTGGTGGCCGATGCAAAACACTGCCTGGTGCGCTTTGAAGTGTGTGACCACGGCATCGGCCTGTCGCAGGACGAGATGAGCAAGCTGTTCCAGTCCTTCCAGCAGGCCGACACCTCCACCACGCGCGAGTACGGCGGCACGGGCCTGGGCCTGGCCATCTGCAAGCAGCTGGCCCAGCTGATGGGCGGCGACGTGGGCGTCGACAGCCGCCCGGGCGCCGGCAGCACCTTCTGGTTTACGGCCAACCTGGGCATTTCCGACCAGGCGGCGCCGGCCATGCTCGACAGCATGGTGCAGACGGCGGCGGCCATGCGCGCCAGCGCCGACGCGGCCCTGGTGATGCGCACGCTCAAGCATGCGCGCATCCTGCTGGTGGAAGACAACACGTTTAATCAGCAGGTGGCGCTGGAATTGCTGGAAGAAGCGGGCGCCTCCGTCTGCCTGGCCAACAATGGCGAGGAAGCGCTCGACCTGCTGCGCCAGACGCAGTTCGACTGCGTGCTGATGGACGTGCAGATGCCGCTGATGGATGGCTTGCAGGCCACGCGCCACATCCGCGCCGACCCGCAGCTGGCCCATTTGCGCGTGCTGGCCATGACGGCCACGGCCACCAGCGAGGACCGCGTGCGCTGCCTGGACGCGGGCATGGACGACTTCATTTCCAAGCCCATCCAGCCGGCCATGATGTACCAGACCATCGCCAGCTGGCTGCCGGCGCGCGAGACGCCGCCGCCGCCGGCGCGCAGCCGCGCCGTGCCCGCCTTCAAGACGACGCTGGCCGGCGACCCGCAGGTGATCGACCTGTCCATCCTGGCAAAGTTGCTGGGCTACAACCCGCAAAAGGTGCGCAAGTTCGCCTTCAAGTTCCTGCAGACGACGCAGGATGGCTTTGCCGACATCGACGCGGCCCTGGCGCGCGGCGACGTGGGCCAGGTGCGCGAACTGGGGCACCGCATCAAATCGTCGGCGCGCACGGTGGGTGCGCTGGGCCTGGCGGAACTGTGCCACAGCCTGGAAACCCTGCCGCCGGGCGCGCCGGCCGACGAGGCGGAGCGGGCCCAGCGCATCGTCGCGCGCCTGTGGCCGCTGCTGGACCAGATTACCGAGCAAATCATGAACAACACCAGCTTTGCCAATGACGATTAGCTACCGCCAGTACGTTGCGGCAAGGCGCCGGCATCGACCACGATGCTGCATACAAACCAGGAACAGAAGGACATCACGATGAATAATGTATCCAGTCAACATCCTGAGGCCCTGGCCCAGGGCGAAGCGGGCCTGGCGCCACTGCGCGTGCTGCTGCTCGACGACGACGTCTTCATGCTCGACGTGCTCAGCGACATGCTGGAGCAGCTGGGGCAATTCGACATCCGCTGCGAGTCGCACAGCGAACAGGCGCTGTCCACGCTGAAGCAGCATCAGCCCGACCTGCTCATCTGCGACCTGTCCATGCCCGACATCGACGGCATCGAATTTTTGCGCATGGCGGCCGACAACGGCTTCCGCGGCGGCGTGGTCCTGCTGTCGGGCCTGCATTCGGCCGTGCGCCTGGCAGCCGAACGCCTGGCCGTGGCCAATGGCCTGTATATATTAGGCACCTTCCGCAAGCCGATGGAAAGCGCGGAATTGCAGCTCATGGTGAACATGCAACTGCAGCACACGGCGCGCCTGTCGCACGGGCAAGGACGATAGCGGCGGCCGCCCGACGGGCAGGGATGGAGGCGCTGCAAGCGAGCAGGCATGCGGCTTTGCCGCCCTGCCGGCGGGCGCGGGGTCGATATGCCTCAAGTTTTTCTGCAATAATCGCCACGCTTTGAAAAAATGGGTTATTATTTCAGCCATCCCCGCCTGCATACCTCTGGTCGCACCTTCCAAGAACATTGAAGTCGTGCCCATTGCCCCCATCTGCTAGCTGCATTCCAGGAAGCATGGATGGCGAACCAGCGTATGGTTAATTCCAGGCATTATTGATCCCACCCTCATTTGAGGAAAATATGAGCGAAAATATCAAACACATTAGCGATGCATCTTTTGAAGCAGACGTCCTGAAATCCGACTTGCCCGTCCTGGTGGACTTCTGGGCCGAGTGGTGCGGTCCCTGCAAAGCCATCGCGCCTATCCTGGAAGAAGTGGCCAAGGAATACGCCGGCCGCATCCAGATCGCCAAGATGGACGTGGACGCCAACCAGGCCGTGCCTGCCAAGTTCGGCATCCGCGGCATTCCGACCCTGATCCTGTTCAAGGATGGCGTCGCGGCTGCGCAAAAAGTGGGCGCCATGGCCAAGGGCCAGTTGACCGCTTTCGTCGACAGCAACATTTAATGTATGATAGGCAGCGCTGCGCCCGCAGCGCCGCCTGATTGGATAGACCGGGAAGCGGTTTTCGTACCATTCGTGCACAAGCTTCCCCAATAATTAATCAACGCCACGCAGTCCCCTCCCCTACCTTTACATCCCGTCTCGGGACACTCAACACATATGCATTTATCCGAACTAAAGGCCTTACACGTATCCGCCCTGCTTGAGATGGCGATCGGTCTTGACATTGACAACGCAGCCCGCTTGCGCAAACAGGAGCTGATGTTCGCTATCCTGAAAAAACGCGCCAAGTCCGGCGAACAGATTTTCGGCGACGGCGCCCTGGAAGTGCTGCCTGACGGCTTCGGCTTCCTGCGCTCGCCAGACGCCAGCTACATGGCGTCCACCGACGACATTTACATCTCCCCTTCGCAAATCCGCCGCTTCAATCTGCACACCGGCGATTCGATCGAGGGCGAGGTACGGACCCCGAAAGATGGCGAACGCTATTTCGCACTGGTCAAAGTCGACAAGGTCAACGGCGAATCGCCGGAGATGTCGAAACACCGCATCCTGTTTGAAAACCTGACGCCGCTGCACCCGAACGAGCCGCTGCGCCTGGAACGTGAAATGAATGGCCAGGAAAACATCACCGGCCGCATCATCGACCTGATCGCCCCGATCGGCAAAGGCCAGCGCGGCTTGCTGGTGGCGTCGCCGAAGTCCGGCAAATCCGTGATCCTGCAGCACATCGCGCATGCGATCACGGCCAACCACCCGGACATCACCCTGATCGTGCTGCTGATCGACGAACGCCCGGAAGAAGTTACCGAAATGCAACGTTCGGTGCGCGGCGAAGTCGTCGCCTCGACCTTCGACGAACCGGCCACGCGCCACGTGCAAGTGGCCGAGATGGTGCTGGAAAAAGCCAAGCGCCTGGTCGAAATGAAAAAAGACGTGGTGATCCTGCTCGACTCGATCACCCGCCTGGCGCGCGCCTACAACACCGTCATCCCGGCCTCGGGCAAGGTGCTGACCGGCGGTGTCGACGCGAACGCGCTGCAACGTCCAAAACGCTTCTTCGGCGCCGCGCGCAATATCGAAGAAGGCGGCTCGCTGACCATCATCGCCACGGCGCTGATCGAAACGGGTTCGCGCATGGATGACGTGATCTTTGAGGAATTCAAGGGTACCGGCAACATGGAAGTGCATCTGGAACGCCGCCTGGCTGAAAAACGTGTCTATCCGGCAATTAACCTGAACAAATCGGGTACCCGCCGCGAAGAACTGCTGATCAAGCCGAACGAGCTGCAAAAAATCTGGATTTTGCGCAAGTTGCTGTACTCGATGGACGAGATCGAGGCGATGGAGTTCATTCTCGACAAGATGAAGGCGACCAAAAACAACGCCGAATTCTTCGACATGATGCGCCGGGGCGGGTAAACCTACTGCGCGTCCCGCTCTACGGCCGGTGTTGCTCGCTGTACCTTCGTACAGCTGCGCTACTCGGCCGTATATCGGGCCTGCTCGCTACGGTTTCCCGCTCCCCGGTGCCGGATCGTAGTGCAAGCCGCTTTCGAGCGGCTTTTTTATTGCCTGCGATGGGAAAGCGCTATATAATCGACGGTTGCATTATTTTAAACCCTGGCAAGTGATCGGCAATCGGGTCAAGAAGCAGGAAGACCGACGAAGTGCTGTTTGGCTACCAAACTAGAGAGAAGACCATGAAAGTCGATACCCATCCAGAATACCGCGAAGTTGTTTTCCACGATCTGTCGTGCGATTTCAAATTCGTTACCCGCTCGACCATCCAAACCCGCGAAAAAATCACCCACGACGGTAAAGAATACCCACTGGTGAAGATCGAGGTTTCGGCTGAATCGCACCCATTCTTCACGGGCAAGCACAAAATCGTCGATACCGCTGGTCGCGTCGAGAAGTTCCGTCAGAAGTTCGGTTCGGTTGGTTCGAAAACCGCAGTCGCAGCAGGCTGATTTTTGCCGCTTTGCGGCAAAGCAGGGCAGCTTCGGCTACCAGAGAAAAGGCAGCTTCGGCTGCCTTTTTTGTCTTTGGCCGCTTTACTTTATACTCGCGCATACCCGACGCCATTCGTCGCGTCTTGCCACCATTCTGATACCGATTATCGATGAAGCCAGTCCGCCTTCCCGCCGCCGCCACACTCGCGCTGCCACGATGGGCCTTGTTTGCGCTCGGCCTGCTGTACATCCTGCCTGGCCTGATCGGCCGCGAACCGTGGAAAAACGATGACGCCGCCAGTTTCGGCATCATGTGGTCCATGGCCCATGGCGGCCTGAACGACTGGCTGTGGCCCAACGTGGCCGGCCTGTCGCTGCCCGATGAGGGCCCGCTGGCCTTCTGGCTGGGCGCCATCGCCATCAAGCTGTTCGGCTGGATCGATGGCGACGTCTTCGGCGCGCGCATGTCGACCATCGGCATTTTCGTCGTCAGCACCCTGTCCGTCTGGTACACCGCCTTCAACCTGGGCCGCCGCAATGACGCCCAGCCGCTGCGCCTGGCCTTCGGCGGCCAGCCCGAACCCGACGATTTCGGCCGCACCCTGGCCGATGCCGCCGTGCTCATCTACCTGGGCTGCCTGGGCCTGCTGCAGCACAGCCACGACATCACGGCCGAGGCCCTGCACGTTTCCCTGATGGCCTACCTGCTGTACCGCGCCGTGCGCTACGTGGAAGGCCCGTCCGTGCGCAATGCCGCCCTGCTGGGCCTGGCGCTGGGCGGCCTGACCCTCACGCGCGGCTGGATCACGCCGGCGGCGCTGAGCATCGCCATGCTGCTGTGCAGCGTGTTCCTGCGCCTGCCGCTGCTGCGCAGCGTGCGCCACCTGGCGCTGGCCGTGCTCGTGGCCCTGGCGCTGACCCTGGTCTGGCTGCTGCCAGGCGAACTGCTGCAACCGTACGGCCATTCGCCGCTGCAAGCGTGGATGGAGTGGAATTTCCGCCAGTTCAGCGCGCCCAGCGTGAAAAGCCTGCAATATTTCTTCCGCGTCGGCATCTGGTTCTTCTGGCCCGCCTGGCCGTTCGCCGCCTGGGCCGTGTATGCCTGGCGCCGCCAGCATCACGTGCTGCACATCGTCGTGCCGCTGACCTTTGTCGCCATGCTGGCCATCCTGGGCCTGTGCCACCCCGATCCCGAGCCGAGCCAGCTGCTGCCCCTGCTGCCGCCGCTGGCCGTGATGGCCGCGTTTGGCCTCTTGACCATGAAACGGGGCGCCATCAACGCCATCGACTGGTTCTCCGTGATGGTGCTGACCATCTGCGCCCTCGTGATGTGGCTGTTCTGGTTCGCCACGCTGACAGGCTGGCCGCCGCGCCTGGCCTACAATGCATTGAAACTGGTGCCGGGATTCAAGCCTGAACTGGAACTGGTGGCCTTCTTCGTCGCCGCCAGCGCCAGCGCGGGCTGGGTGGCGCTGGTGCACTGGCGCATCTCGCGCCAGCCTGCCGTGCTGTGGCGCGCCGTGGTGCTGTCTTCCGGCGGCCTGATACTGATCTGGGTCCTGATCATGACCCTGTTCCTGCCCGAGCTGAACTACAGCAAGAGCTACGCCAGCGTGGCGCACCAGATTTCGGTCAACTTGCCGCCTGGCAGCAAATGCATCAACAGCAACGTCGGACCGGCCCAGCGCGCCTCGTTCGCCTATTACGGCCACCTGCCGTTTGCCCATGTGGACCAGCAGCAGTGCGATGTGTTCTTGTTGCAAGACAGCATCAAAATCCCGGACAACCGGGAACAGCTGCCCGAGCACCACGGCGCCGACTGGATCAAGCTGTGGGAAGGCCGCCGCCCCACGGATGACGTAGAGCGCTTCCGCCTGTATCAGCGTATCAGGTAAGCAACAAAAAACCGGGGTCACCCGGTTTTTTTATGTCCGCAAGACAAGCTTCGGCAGCAGAAAAAATGTTGCATTAAAATATAGTTAATTACCTAAAATGAACTAACATTGTTTTTTAGATTATAATAGCGGCCTGCGCGATGGCGGTGTCTTGCTTTCCCGCCCGATTCGTCCCCCAATTCACTATGAGATAGTCCATGAAATTATTTTCCGCCCGTACCTTGCCGCTCATCAGCGCCGCCCTGTTCGCCTTTTCCTTCAGCGCCTCGGCGCAAGCGACCGTGATCGACCTCGGCGTTGCCAATGGTTATTCCGCCTTTATCTTCGGCAACATCGGCAGCAGCTCGGCCACAGGCTTTACCAGCGTCGGCGGCAGCATTGCCGCTGGCGGCAATATCTACCTGGACAACTACAACGTCGGCACGAGCAAGAAGCCAGGCAGCGCCAGCAACGCCATCGTCGCTGGCGGCAACCTGAACACGGGCTGGGGTACGCTTGGCGGTTCGGCCGTATATGGCGTCAGCAATCCCAACGCCACGCTGACGGCGCCACAATGGTTCCCAAAAGACAACATTAGCAAAGGCAATGCCTCCACCCTGAACTTTGCGGCAGCCCAGCAACAATTGACGACGCTGTCGGGCGACGTGGCCAAGCTGCAGTCGAACGGTACCGTGATTTCGCAATACGGCAACATGACCCTGGTAGGCAACGTCAACGCCGACGTGAACATTTTCAACATCGATGCGTCGAATCTGCATAACCTGACCCTGGACCTGTCTTCGCTGAAAAGCACGGCCAGCATCATCATCAACGGCACGGCCACCAACATCACCATGAGCGGCGGCTTCGACAATTTCGGCGCCTTCGCCGACCGCACCTTGTTCAACTTTGCCAATGCCACCACCACCAGCCTGAACAATGTTGGCATCAACGGCAGCATCCTCGCGCCGCACAGCGCGTTCTCGGGTTCGGGCAGCATGAACGGCACCCTGGTCGCCAATTCGGTCAGCTCCATCAATTATGGCCACGTCTCGATGAACGGCTCCGGCTTCAACACCGTAAACGTGTCGGCCGTACCGGAACCCGGCACCTATGCCATGCTGCTGGCAGGCCTGGGCTTGCTGGCCTTCATGCGCCGCCGCACGCCAGCGCGCGCGCCGCAAGCCGCGATGGCCTGAGCTTTACGCTATATCAATAAAAAACACCGGGCCGCGCGAGCGTCCCGGTGTTTTTTTATGTGCCGGCGAAAAACTTAATCCGCGCTCAGTCCCAGGTCCGTCGCCACCTGCTTGCGCAATACATATTTCTGTATCTTGCCCGTCACCGTCATGGGGAATTCCTCGACGAAGCGCACATAGCGGGGAATTTTGTAATAGGCGATCTGCCCGTCGCAAAAGGCGCGGATATCCTCGCTGGTGGCCTGCGTGCCCGGGCGCAGGATGATGCAGGCGCACAGTTCTTCGCCGTACCTGGCGTCCGGCACGCCCACGCATTGGACGTCGAGCACGCTCGGGTGGCGGTACAGGAATTCCTCGACCTCGCGCGGATAGATGTTTTCGCCGCCGCGGATGACCATGTCCTTCGAGCGCCCGACGATGCTGCAAAAGCCGTTCTCGTCGATGACGGCCAGGTCGCCCGTGTGCATCCAGCGCGCCGCGTCGATGGCTTCGGCTGTTTTTTCAGGGTCGCCCCAGTAGCCCTGCATCACGGAATAGCCGCGCGTGAGCAACTCGCCCTTTTCGCCGCGCGGCACGATACGGCCTTCCGCATCGATGATTTTCACTTCCAGGTGCGGGTGGACGCGGCCGATGGACGAGACACGCATCTCGCGCGGGTCTTCGATCGCCGTCTGGAAGCTGACGGGCGATGTTTCCGTCATGCCATACGCAATCGTGATTTCCGCCATGTGCATCAACTCGATGACCCTCGTCATGACTTCCATCGGGCAGGGCGAGCCCGCCATGATGCCGGTGCGCAAGTTCGACAGATCGTATTGCTTGAAATCAGGATGATCGAGGATGGCGATGAACATGGTCGGCACGCCATGCAAGCCCGTGCAGCGCTCGGCCTGCACCGTTTCCAGCACGGCCTTCGGGTCGAAGCCTTCGCCGGGAAACACCATGGCCGCGCCATGCGTGACGCAGGCCAGGTTGCCCAGCACCATGCCGAAACAGTGGTACAGGGGCACGGGGATGCACAAGCGGTCCTGCTGCGTCAGGCGCATGGCCTCGCCGATGAAAAAGCCGTTGTTCAGGATATTGTGGTGCGTCAAGGTGGCGCCCTTGGGCGCGCCCGTGGTGCCGGAAGTGAACTGAATGTTGACGGCGTCGTCAAACTGCACGGTGGCGCTCACTTCTTGCAGGCGCGCCAGGTCGGCGTCCGTGATGCCGTCCATCATGGCGTCGAAGTTGTGCATGCCCGGCGTGGCGGCCGTCCCCAGGCGGATGACGTGGCGCAATTGCGGCAGGCGCGGCGATTGCAGGGCGCCGGCGCGCGAACGGGCGATTTCCGGCACCACGTCCTGCACGATGGCCAGGTAGTCGCTGGACTTGAAGCTGGGCGACAGGATCAGCGCGCTGCACTGCACCTTGTCGAGCACGTATTCGAGTTCCGAACGGCGGTAGGCGGGGTTGATGTTGACCATGATCAAACCGGCTTTCGCCGTGGCAAACTGGGTCAGCACCCATTCGGCGCAGTTTTGCGACCAGATGCCGACCCGGTCGCCCGGCTGCAAGCCCAGCTTCAGCAAGCCGGCAGCCAGGCGGTGCACGCGCTGCTGGAACTCCAGATACGTCCAGCGCACGTTCTGGTGCGCCACGATCAGGGCGTCGTGCTGGCCGTGGCGGGCGGCGACGCCGTCCAGGTAGGCGCCTATCGTTTCGCCGATCAACGGCGTCTCGTGGGCGCCGTGTACATAACTCATTGCTTGCATACCGTCTCCAGGATGATGGCGCTTCAGCGCTCTTCTTGTGGTGATAGACATCAATAGCAAAAATTATAGCCGCAACCGCACCCGCCCGGCAGTGGCTTGCTGTAATGTGCAGGCCGGTGCACACTCCCGGCGCACGATACCGACACGACAGGCATGGACAGCACAGCATCCCCTCCCGCACAGGGCTTTATCCTCACCCGCCACTGGCGCGATACCCGCGACGGCACGGAGGTCGATTTCTGGCTGGCCACGGACGCCGGCCCCCGCCATGTGCGCCTGCCCGTGCAGACGTCGGTTGCCTTCATTCCCATGGAGCAGCGCGAACAGGCGGAACGGCTGCTGCGCGGCGAGCGCCACGCGGAGCTGCGCCCCCTGTCGCTGTGCGACTTTCATCATCGCCCCGTGCTGGGTCTGTACTGCAAGCAATACCGGCACTTGCTGAAGCTGGAAAAGCAGCTGCGCGCGCACGGCGTCGACGTGTACGAAGCCGACATCCGCCCGCCCGAGCGCTACCTGATGGAGCGTTTTATTACGGCGCCGGTGAGCGTCAATGGAGAAGCCGGGCAGGAAGTGCAGCTGAAACCGGCGCCCGGCTACCGGCCAGGCTTGAAACTGGCCTCGCTCGACATCGAGACGACGGCCCATGGCGAGCTGTACTCGCTGGCCCTGGAAGGCTGCGGCCAGCGCCAGGTCTACATGCTGGGGCCGCCAAACGGCGGCAATGAAACGCTCGATTTCGACCTCGAATACTGCGACACGCGCGCACAGATCCTCGAGCGCCTGAACACCTGGATGGAGCGCCACGATCCGGACGCCATCATCGGCTGGAACCTGGTGCAGTTCGACTTGCGCGTGCTCAAGGAACATGCTGAGCGTTATCAAGTGCCCTTGAAACTGGGCCGCGGCGGCGCCGTGATGGAATGGCGCGAACATGGCGGCAGGCAGGAACACTATTTTGCCGCCGCCGCGGGACGGCTGATCATCGACGGCATCGAAGCGCTCAGGTCGGCGACGTGGAACTTTTCCTCGTTCAGCCTGGAAAACGTGGCGCAGACGCTCTTGGGAGAAGGCAAGTCCATCGACAATCCCTACCAGCGCATGGCCGAGATCGACCGGCGTTTCCGTGAAGACAAGCCCGCGCTGGCGCGCTACAACCTCAAGGATTGCGAGCTGGTCACGCGCATCTTCGCCAAGACGGAATTGCTGACTTTTTTGCTGGAACGGGCCAGCGTGACGGGGCTGGCGGCCGACCGCAGCGGCGGCTCCGTGGCCGCGTTTGAACACCTGTATCTGCCGCTGATGCACCGGCAAGGTTACGTGGCGCCCAACCTGGGCGATGTCTCCGGCGACAACAGCCCCGGCGGCTTCGTCATGGATTCCCAGTCGGGCCTGTACGACTCCGTGCTCGTGCTCGACTACAAAAGCCTGTACCCGTCCATCATCCGCACTTTCCTGATCGATCCCGTGGGGCTGGTGGTGGGCACGAACGGCGATGAGGCCGATACGGTGCCCGGCTACCGGGGCGCGCAGTTTTCGCGCGTGAAACATTGCCTGCCCGCCATCGTGCAACAGGTGTGGCAGGGCCGCGAGGCGGCCAAGCGCGAGCGCAACGCGCCGCTGTCGCAAGCCTTGAAAATCATCATGAACGCGTTCTACGGCGTGCTGGGGTCCAGCGGCTGCCGCTTTTTCGATCCGCGCCTGGCTTCGTCGATCACCCTGCGCGGCCACGACATCATGCACCGCACGCGCGAGCTGATCACCGGGCAGGGTTATCAGGTCATCTATGGCGATACGGATTCCACCTTCGTGTGGCTGAAAACGGCGCATACGGATGAAGAGGCGGGCAAGATCGGCCGCGCCCTGGTGGCGCATGTGAACGCCTGGTGGGAACGCCACCTGCGCGAGGAGTTCGGCCTCGACAATGCGCTGGAACTGGAATTCGAGACGCATTACCGGCGTTTCCTGATGCCCACCATCCGCGGCTCGGAAGAAGGCAGCAAGAAACGCTACGCGGGTCTCGTGGGCAAGCCGGACGGCAGCGAGGACATGGTCTACAAGGGCCTGGAAACGGTGCGCAGCGACTGGACGCCGCTGGCGCAGCAATTCCAGCAAGAGCTGTACCGGCGCATCTTCCAGCGCGCCGCCTACCAGGATTATGTGCGCGACTACGTGGCGCGCACGGTGCGCGGCGAGTTCGACGCCTTGTTGGTCTACCGCAAGCGCTTGCGCCGTCCGCTCGACGATTACCAGCGCAACGTGCCGCCCCATGTGCGCGCGGCGCGCACGGCGGACGCCTACAACCTGGCACAGGGCCGGCCGCTGCAATACCAGAACGGCGGCTGGATCAGCTATGTGATCACGGTGGCGGGGCCGGAACCGCTGGAGACGCAGCGCTCGCCCATCGACTACCAGCACTACCTGACGCGCCAGCTGCAGCCGGTGGCCGACGCCATACTGCCCTTCCTGGGCGACGACTTTTCACGCCTCGTGTCGGGCCAGCAGGATTTGTTTTAGGTCAATTTTGCTGACCAGCACGGCCAAGCTGAGGTAATATCGGCGCCTGCCGGGCCAGTCCGCGGGCGCTGCGCGCCGCGGCAGCGTAAAATACGCCTTGGCGAAAGAATAAGAGCTGCATGAAGAAGAAGATGCCATTCCAGACGAGAATCATTCGCAACAGGATTTTCCCCGCTGAAATGGCGCATAATTTAACACTATGTTGAACCAGCGGGCAGCGCGTTTAGCCATCTGCCCTGCTAATTTTTGAATGAATTGATACCATGACCGAGATCACGTCCCTGAGAGACATCCCGCAAAAAAATATCTTCCGCAAGGGCGACACCTTTGTGCTGTTCGGCGAGCTGTTCGGCCGCGGCTATGTGAATGGCTTGCTGGACGAAGCGCGCAAGGCGGGCATGAACATCGTCGGCATGACGGTCGGCCGCCGCGATGAAAACCTGGCCCTGCGCCCGCTGAACGCGGAAGAGCTGGCCGAAGCCGAAGCCAACCTGGGCGGACGCATCATCAATGTGCCGCTGATGGCCGGTTTCGACCTCGACGCGCCGGCCGGTGAACCGACGCCGACGGCCCTGCTGGCCGACATGACCCTGAAAAGCTGGCAAGAAGACAAGCTGGACTGGGCGCAGATCGAACGCTGCCGCGAAGCCGGCATCGCCCGCTTCAGCGCTTCCGTGGCGAAAGCCATGGCCGAGCTGGACAGCCTGATTCCTGACGGCAGCAATGTCTATTTCGCCCACACCATGGCCGGCGGCATTCCGAAGGTCAAGGTCTTCCTGGCGATTGCCAACCGTATTTATAAAGGCCGCGGCGAGCGCTTCATGTCCTCGCGCGCCCTGCTCGACAGCGACCTGGGCAAACTGATCCTGATGAACTTCGACGAAGTCACGGCCAACACCCTGCAGCACCTGATCGACGGCAGCGCCGCCATCCGCGCGCGCATCGAGCAATCGGGCGGCCAGGTGCGCTACAGCGCCTACGGCTACCACGGCACCGAGATCTTGATCGACGGCAAGTACCAGTGGCAAACCTACAGCAACTACACGCAAGGCCTGGCCAAGATGCGCCTGGAAAACGTGGCCAAGGCCGCGTGGGAAAAAGGCATCAAGGCCACCGTCTTCAATTGCCCGGAAATCCGCACGAATTCGTCCGACATTTTCGTCGGCGTGGAACTGTCGCTGTTCCCCCTGCTCGACGCGCTGAAAAAAGAAGGCGGCGCGGCCTGGGCCGAAGAGCAATGGAAAATCTGCCAGGGCTTGCTGGAAGACGGCGTCTCGCTGCAGGACTTGCTCGACCGTATCGCCGCCTACAATGGCGATGCCACCAGCGTGCAGTTCCGCAACTTCGCCGCCTGGCCGATGGACAACACGCCGGAACTGGCCGACGTCATGATCGGCACCTCGGACGACATCACCAAGCTGCACAAGGACCGCAAGGAACTGATCACCGACCACCTGAGCTCGCTGGTGCTGGAAGGCACGGGTCCGCTGATGTTCCACGCCATGTCCGAGCCGCAAGCGCCCGTCGTCTGGCTGAACCACGACATCATCGCGCGCCTGCTGAACTCGGTTCACAACTGAGTTTGATCTAGCGCAAAGCACCGACGGCCCGGCTCATCCCCGGGCCGTCGGCGTTTCTGCGCAGGCGTTACGCGCGCAGAATGGATACGCCGCCGTCGGCCAGCAGCGCCGTGCCGGTGGTAAAACTCGATGCATCGGACGCCAGGTACAGCGCCGAGCGGGCGATCTCGTCCGGCGTGGCCAGGCGTTTCAAGACATGCAAGCCCGCCACGAAGGCCTGCGCCTCGGGCGTATTCGCCACTGCCCGCCCCATCGGCGTGTCGGTGCCGCCCGGCAGCAGGGCGTTTACCCGCACGCCGGCCGCGCCATACTCGGCCGCCAGGGCCTTCGTCAGGCCGATCACGCCGGCCTTGCTGGCCGCATACGCGGCCATGCCGGGCATGCCCACCGTATGGCCGACGAAGGTTGAAGTAAAGATCAGCGAGCCGCCGCCGCGCGCCGCCATGGCCGGCAGCTGGCATTGGGCGGCCAGGAAGGCGCTCGTCAGGTTGATCTCCAGCGTGGCGCGCCAGTCGTCGATGGCGACCTCGGGCGTGGCGCCCATGGGGCCCAGCGTGCCCGCATTGTTGAAGGCGATATCGAGGCCGCCAAAGCGCTCCATCGCCAGCGCGACGGCGCCGCGCGCGCACGCCGCATCGGCCACGTCGCCCACGCAGGCGACGGCCTGCGCACCGCTTTGCGCCAGCTGCGCCGCCAGCGCCTCGAGTTCCTGCCGCCGGCGCGCCACCAGCACCAGCCGCGCGCCCTCGCGGGCGAACAGCCGCGCCGCCGCATGGCCGATGCCCGAACTGGCGCCCGTGATGATGGCGACCTTGTTTTCCAATTGCAACATTTGCTTCCCCTTCAAGTGATTGAAAGGGAAAAGATAGGCCGGCAAGCCGGGCGCGGCACTCCGCTTCTTGCGCTGGAATCGATGCCGTCAGACTTTCATCGGCAATATCACCATCTGCAAGCCTTCCAGGTGCAGCCGCCGCTGCACGGCCAGCGAAGCCTGGTTGTGCAGCACGCGCGTAAACCAGTTATCGGTGGTAAAAATCAGCTTGCTGGTGAAAAAGATGCAGTTAGGAAATTCTTCATTGATCGCTTCGCACAGCTTGGTGATTTCATCGACGGCGTCCGTGCCGAAACCCAGGTAGGACGACGAAGCCATGCCGTGGCTGTGGCAAAAGTCGACGAAGAATTCCAGCGTGTCCGCCGCTTCCTGGCGCATCTGCGCCATCGCCCCTTCGCCGCCATACGCGTGCGAATCGACGGTGCGCGCATTGACGAACAGAAAATTCTTGAAGTGGCCGGGGAACATGCGCTGCACCCACAGCAGCGCGTGCAGGCCGCCGCCGCGCGAGGTGCCGACGATGAACACGGCCGTCTGCGCGTCCGGCTGCGGCTCGATGGGCACGATGGGGTCCACGTTCGCGCCGAAGGGCTGGTGCGCGAAGACTTCGTCGACTTCGAGGATGGCCTGCTTGGTGCGCCGGTAATGACGGCGGATGGCGATGCACAGGGCCGCGATGGCGGCGATGATCAGCACTGCGGCCCAGCCGCCGTGCATGAAGCGCTCGACCAGCAGAATGATCAGGATGCCGGCGCAAATGACGAAGCCGACCAGCGACAGCAGCAGGCGGCGCAGCCAGTGCGTGCCCGGCGTGCGGTTGCGCAGCCAGTACAGGCACAGGCCGAACAGGGAAATGGCGAACGTGAGGAAGACGGAAATCGAGTACAGCACGACCAGCAAGGTCACGCTGCCGCCCGTCCAGAACAGGATGGCCAGCGCCGCCAGGCCCATGACGACGATGCCGTTCTGCGTGACGAGGCGCGTCGACAGGTAGCGGAACTTGTGCGGCACCCAGGAATCGGCCGCCATGTTCGACAGCACCGACGGCCCGCCCAGGAAACCCGTATTGGCGGCGACGAACAGCAGGCCCGCCTCGAAGGCCAGCACGATCACCAGCAGCGCCTGGTTGAGCATCTCGCCGCCCAGGCCCATGCTGGCGATGATGGTTTTAAACGTCGAGGCGTTCAAGGTCTCGCCCGGCGTCGGCGTGGCGTTCCACAGCAGGTACAGCAGGATGATGCCGCCCGCCGTGAACGCCAAGGACAGGGCCATGTAGAGCATGGTGATCTTGCCGGTGCGCACCCGCGGTTCGGCCAGCAGGTTGACGTTGTTCGAGACGGCTTCCAGGCCCGTATAGGTGCCGCCGCCTTGCGAATACGCTAGCAGCAGCATGCCGGCCACGCCGGCCCAGCCGATGCTGCCGGCCAGCGCCTGCGTTTCCGCCATGGTCACGGGCAGCAATTCGGGCAAGTGCGACGAGTGCGCGACGACGCCGTAGACGATCAGCACCAGGTGCGTGATGACGAAACCGATGAAGATGGGCAGCAGGATCTGGATCGCCTCTTTGAGCCCGCGCAAATTCATGATGATCAGCAAGCCGATAAAACACATCTCGGCCCACAATTTATAAGGCTGGAAGCCCAGCGGCAGGAACGAGGCCAGCGCGTCGACGCCGGAAGCGATGGAAATGGCGATCGTCAGCACGTAGTCGAGGATCAGCGCGCAGCCGGAAATGAGGCCCAGGTACGGTCCCACCAGCTTGGTGGCCACGCGGTAGCCGCCGCCGCCCGTGGGAAACAGCTCGATCACCTGGTTGTAGGCCAGCGCGATGATGAAAACGGTGACGGCCGTGGCCAGCGCCAGGTACAGGCCCAGGTGGGCGTGCGGCCCCAGCGCGCGGAAGGTTTCTTCCGGTCCATATGCCGACGAAGACAAGCCATCGGCGCCCAGCCCCACCCACGCCAGGAAAGCCACCAGCGCCATCGAATGGCGCGTCTCAGCCTTCATCGGGTCGAGCGGCTTGCCGAGGATAATTTCGCGTATCTTCTTGTATTTCATGCGTCTGGCCGGCATGCAGCGCCAGCATCGGGCCGGCAATACCGCCGATGATACCCGCAAATAAGCGTTGCCGGACGTTATGCAAAACACACGCCAAGCAAAAAACTTGCCGGATTGTGACAAATCAGTGATAATGCGTCTCGCGTTGCCGGGATGGCGGAATAGGTAGACGCACGGGACTCAAAATCCCGCGCTGGAAACAGCGTGCCGGTTCGATTCCGGCTCCCGGCACCACAATCATGTATCACACGGTCTCACCAAATATCAAAACCCGCATGCTTTCAGGCTTGGCGGGTTTTTTGTTGTCCGTATTTGTCCGTCGGCGTACAGTCAAAGCCATGAACTTTGTTGGTACTTTTTGCCGGATTTAGGATTTTCTCTAAAAAAATACCATCAGGGAGTGCGCCATGCCACTGTCCGATCTGCTTATCCGCCATGCCGTCTACAAGGGCACGCCCAGCGGCGACAAATATCCCGGTAAGTTGCCGTATCTGCACGGGACTATTTTCCCAAAAAAGCATTTCCTTTAATGTATGATCCTCGATAGGTCTGATACCGCTTCGATAACTTTCCGATAATGGGAAGAAAAGGCATCAGTCAACCGTCTGGTGCCTGGATTTGACCGATATGCTCATGCCGAGCCGAATAAAATTACAAATAAAAAGTTGGATTATGAATAAAAAATTCGCTCTCTTTTTACTTTTAAACATGTTCGCCTTTTCTGCCTCGGCTCAGTGGAAAGCGACGACGAAGCAGGAATGTACCAAAAGGTGTGTCGAATCGGATGCTGGAAATCCAAGGAAAACGGCATTTGACGAGAAATTAAGGAAAATCCGCGAAAAGAAAATCATAGAGCAAGATGACGATAAACTTCAAGGATTGCTAAAAGAGGAAAAGCAGGAGGTCGAAAATTACAAGGACAACGTCGAAAAGATATGTACGTCCATTTGCAAAGGCAATCCTGAGGCCAGGTAATTAGCGCGTCACTCGTGGCCATGCTGGGTGCAAACAGACGGGTTCTGCGGGCCTAGTTGTACACATCATCTGTACCGGCGGCCGAACTGTGCCATGCATCAGCTACACGGCATGACATCTGTGACATATTATTTATCATCGTTTGGCTTGGCAACATGCCGCCGTCCGGCAATGCCAACCGTCCCGAGTCAGCCAAAGGGCGACCTCATTGCCATTTCACGACACACAGACCAAAAAGATGAGGCCAATATGAACTACGAAGAAATCGGCAAATTCATCTATGGAGCATGCCGCAGTGGCGCCGCACCGATGGATATTGAGAACTGGATGGCCGATGATTTAGGGATTGCCCGCATACCAACCAGCGATAATGACGCCGCCGCCAGGCTGATGACTGCTTTTTTTGCCAAGTACGACGATAGCGAGAAGCTTCAGGAAAACTATGACCGTTTCGTAGCAGAACTAAACAATCGGCAATCATAACGCTACCGGCCGCGCCTCTGCGGCGGCTCAGGAACACAGCCTGACATCGACGGCAACCGGTCAAAAGCAGGCTGTTGCCGCACGTCAGGGCAGGGCCGCTGCTCGAATGCCGGGAGCCCAAGGCAGCCGGCGGCACCTGCGCTCAGCGGCGCGACAAGACCGGGATCGGCCGACTATTCCTTGCCATCATGGAAAGATGATTTCCAAACCGAGCACCTTGACGAAGAAGAAGGTGACGATCCCCAGGCCCAGCAGCAACAGCGTGAAGATTGCGACCACCTTGCCGCTCGCGCGCAGCACCGCGCGGTTCTGCTTCGCCTTGTTCTCATCCTTCTTACCTTGATCGTAATGCCACTTGATGGCGAAGAACATGCCCGTGACGAGCACGAAGGCCTTGAATGTCACGAAGACTATAGGAGTCCAATCGATCATTTTGCGTATTTCCAGTCTATTACTTGACACTATCTATCGTGAGGAGCACTGCCTCAATACGCTGCCTCAGCAGCTTCCGTGCAAACCATCCCCTACGGGCATCCTGTTTGAATCTTGCATTATATCCAGCCATGGAATAAGCATGGCATTCTGCAAAGTAATAGGCCGAATACGATGAGCGGGGGGAAAACGTCAGCGACCGTCATACAAGAATGGTGTTGCTGCATGTGCTGATGCATACTACTTCAAAACAATTTCCATACATTGAGACAAAATGTCCCAGTTGAAAACCATGCAAGATGAACATTTGACTATCTGGCTGCCGCGCTTGTCCGTCCCGGTGCGCAAGCGGCAATCGCCGCATTGATCCTTGCGCTGACGCCGCCTGGCGACGGGATCCTCGCTTGCGTGCCGCAGCGCCCCAATTCGGCCGGCACATCATCGCGGCGGAAGCGGACCGGCACCGGATGGCGCGCGACATCCTGGCGGGGCGCTGCAACGGCGCGGAAGACGGCCTGCATGTCAGGCTCGGGTTGCCGGCGTACAAGGAACTCCCCGCAGCTGGCGCATCCGTCTAGCCGAACGGCCGCACGCCAAACAGCACGCCATGCAGCCAGAACGCCAGCAGCAGCCACAGCGCACAGCCCGCGGCTATGGCGGCCAGGGTGCCTGGCGCGGTGCCGCCCTGGTAGCTGACGCCGGCCGCGCGGTCGCGCCGCACGGCGCAATACAGGTCAACTGACGACCAGACGAGGAAGCCGCCGAACAGCAGCACGTCGGCCACGCTGCCGTTGGCCAGCAGGTGCGCGACGGCCCAGAATTGCGTGCCCAGCAGCATGGGATGGTGGACCCAGGTCTTGATGCGGTTGCGCGGCACATTGGCCGCCGCCAATAAAATCAGCGAGAACAGCATCAGCAGGCCGCTGGCGTGGCGCAAGCCCATGGGTGGCGTCCACAGCACCTGCGGCTGCTGGCGCGCCAGGGCGTAGCCCCAGATGATCAGGCCCAGGCCGGCAAACGCCACGAGCGAATAGACGCCCTTCCAGCGCTTTTCGCCGAGGCGCGCCAGCTGGGCGCTGCGCCAGCCGTCGGCGACGATGCGCACCGAGTGCACGCCCAGAAACAGCAGCAAACCGAGTATCAGCACCGTCATCGTGTTCTCCCGCAGTCAATACCAGTTATCGAGCATAGACGAGGCCATGGCCGGCGTCGTGCGCGCAGATCAACGTTCTTCGCGATAGTAGTCGCAGCCTTCAAACGTCGCGCGCAGCGCCTGCTGCAGCCGGGCGTAGCGCTCGGGCGTCAAGTTGAAACGCACATCGATCTGGCCGTCGTCATCCATCTGCATGGCCGCCTCGGCATCCATCTGCACGGACAGGCGGTTCGGATGCAGGATCACGGCATGCATGTGGCCATACCAGGCAAATTCCTGGCCGCCGTATTCAATATACGGTTCGTCCATGCCCATCGCCGCGTCCTGCGCGTCGTATGCGTCGGCGCGCTGCAGCATCAGGTAGACCGGCTCGCCTTTGCCGGCTGGTGCGGCCAGGGTGGTGATCAGGGCGTCGTCTTCATGGATGACGGACAATTCGGTGGCGGTAAATCCTGCGGACATGGCATGCTTTCAACAATTCAAGGGATGGCGCCACCATAGCGCAAAAGCGCCTCGGACGACATAGGGCGCGGCGAATAAAGCGTGCCGCCTCCAGCCGTGCTGGCCGCCTATAATGGCCATTCCATCCATATTGCACAGGAGAACGCCTTGTCCGCAGCATCGCCCTACACCACCCGCCTGGCCATTCCCGCCATCGCCACCTACCAGCAGCTGCGCGTTGCCGCCGGCCTGAGCGCGAAAACCACGGAGGCGGCGGCCAAAGGCTTGCCGAACTCGCTGTTTGCCGTGCAGGTGCTGCTGGGCGACACGGTGGTGGGCATGGGCCGCATCATCGGCGACGGCGGCTGTTTTTACCAGGTGGCCGATATCGCCGTGCTGCCGGCCCACCAGGGCAAGGGCCTGGGCAAGCTGATCATGCGCGAAATCATGCGCTTCATCGACGGCGAAGTGCCGCCCAGCGCCTACGTCAGCCTGATCGCCGACGGCCAGGCGCAGGACCTGTACGCCCAGTTCGGCTTCAGGCACACGGCGCCCGCCTCCGTCGGCATGGCGCTGAAGCGCTAGGCGCCCGATGCCTGCCTGGCTGCTGAGTAGTATGGCGCTGGCGCTGCTGCTGTCGGCCGGCGCCTGGCGGATTGAGGCCCTGCTGCAGCGGCGCGGCCAGCCACGCCGCCGTACGCGCTGGCTGTGGCTGGCGGCCATGGCCGCGTCCGTTCTGCCGCCCCTGGCCTGGCTGCCCGGCGTGCTGGCCAGCCTGCCGCCCGAGCTGTCGCAGCTGAAGCTGGCCTGGCTCACGTTATCAAGCGGCATGCTGACGCTGCTGGCGCTGCGCAGCATCTGGCTGCTGTCGCACCAACGCCGCTGGCAAAGAACCACCTTGCTGGGCACGCCTGTATTCTTGAGCGGCGGCATCGGCCCCTGCGTGGCGGGACTGCTGCGGCCCCGCATCGTGATGCCCGTGTGGCTGCAACTAATTCCCCTCAAGCAACAGGCGCTGCTGCTGGCGCACGAGCAGTGCCGGGTCCGGGCGCGCGACCCGCAACTGCTGGCCCTGGCCTACGCCTTGATCCTGATCATGCCGTGGAATGTGCCGCTGTGGTGGCAGCTGCACCGGCTGCGCTTTGCCATCGAAGTCGATTGCGACGCGCGCATGCTGGCGCAGGGCCACGCGCTGCGCGACTATGCCTTCGTCCTGCGACGGCACGGCCAGTATTATTCGGGGCTGACGGGCGCCTCGCCGCTGGTGCTGAACGACCCGCTGGCATTGCGCCGGCGCCGCCGCATCATGGCCAGGTTTCCCCGGGACGGCGCGGCGAACTTGCTATAGTAGCGGCCATGGCGCACAGCGCGCCGCCGCCCCCGGCCCATCCCCCAAGAAATCAGAGAGATACCATGCTTTACCTGCTAGCCATCGCCGTCGTCATCGCCCTGCTGTACTACGTCTTCAGCGGCCGCGCGCCCGCCCAGCCGCTGCACAAGCCGCTGCTGTCGATACGTCAGTACGTGCCGGCGATTCCCGCGGGCGCGCCCGTGCACCACTGGAGCGACGAGGGCCGTTTTGCGTCGGAGGTGGAAAACGAAGCGATGTACCAGAGCGCCATCGCCAAACTGGCCGGCGAACACGGTCCCGGCAACGCGGAAGAAAAATGCCTGGCCCTGCTCGTCTGCGACGACGCCAACCCGTTCCAGGACAAGGCCATCGCCGTCTTCATCGACGGCCAGCTGGTGGGCTACCTGTCGCACAACGACGCGCTGCGCCTGCGCCGCAACCTGGGCCGCCAGGACCTGGTGGGCCAGCTGACCTCGTGCGACGCCGTCATCCGCGGCGGCGGCCTGTGGAACGGCAAGCGCCTGGCGTATGCCGTCTGGCTCGACCTGCAGCCGTACAACTGAGTTACACGACGCGCGCCTGTCGGATGGCGCGCGTGGCGATAAAGCTGGGCAGGTATTTTTCAATTTCAAAGCGCGGCTGCGGGTGCATTTCCTCGTGGTAACCCGCCAGCACGAAACCGGCCGCCAGCTGCCCGCCGAGCTGGCTGTCGAGGCCGTGGCCGAAGACCAGCGCCTCGCCCTTCTCCATGCGCGCCGCCAGCACGTCCGCCGGCATATCGTCCACGTCCGAATACGGCAGCACGAAGCGGGGCCGTATCAAGCCCTGCTGTGCCCATTGCGGATCGCGGTCGCCGATGAACACGGCCGGATTGAAGAAGCTGCTCAGCAGCACGCCGCCATCGGCCAGCACGCGCGCGCATTCGCGCCACACGGGGGCGATGTCGGGTACGTACTGGTTCGACACGGGATGGACGATGACATCGAAACTGGCGTCGGAAAAACAGGCCAGGTCGCGCATGTCGCCCTGCACGGTGGCCAGCCGCAAGCCGTCGCGCGCAGCCACCATGCGGTCTTGCGCCAATTGCTGCTCAGATAAGTCAAAGACGGTCACGTGCGCGCCGGCGGCCGCCAGCACGGGCGCCTGCTGCCCGCCCGCACCGGCCAGGCACAGGATGCGCTGGCCCCGCACCTCGTCCAGCCAGCCGTCCGGAAGCGGCCCCGGCGTCAAATGGATTTGCCACTGTCCGGCGCGCGCCGCCGCGATGGTGGCGCTGTCGACGGGCTGCGACCACGGGCTGTTGCGGGCAGCCTGGGCATCCCAGGCGCGCTGATTATGCAGCAAGAAGTTGTTACTTAAAGACATAGTCATCCCTTCAGAAAAGCAGGGCGCAAATGTAGCACGAGGCACGGCCAGACGTCGCAGTTTGCAAAAAAACCACACAATTCCTGACCGCAACTTCCCGGCTTGCGCCGCCCTGCCACGGGCGCGGCGCGGTTTTCCGGCCGGACCCGCGATTACGCGACAGAGAAAATAATTATAATTAAGATATTTGTTTCCAGAAATCTGGTAAGGTAATCCGCATCGATCACCCACAGTGGCAGCGAGCCTACACGCGGCGCCGCGCCGTTTGCCCACGATGATACCTGCCAGCGTACAACAGCTGTTCCGCCTGCCCGCCGATCCGGCCCTGCTCCACGCCGGCCAGTATGCGCCGGGGCTCGTGCTGCTGTCGCTCGTGATCGCCATTTTCACGTCGTGGATGGCCTTCCAGATGACGGCCTACAGCCGCGCGCAGGCCAGCGTCAGCGGCCTGCTGCACCTGCTGTGTTTGCTGGCCGGCAGCCTGGCCCTCGGTTGCGGCGTATGGGCCATGCATTTCATCGGCATGCTGGCCTTCGAGCTGTGCACCAGCGTCGATTACGCCCCGGGCCTGACCTTGCTGTCCATCGTGCCCAGCGTGGCCGCCTCGTTCGTGGCCCTGGCCACCATCAGCCGGCGCGCCGTCACGGCGCCGCTGCTGCTGTGGAGCGGCCTGCTGGTGGGCCTGGGCATCGGCGCCATGCACTACACGGGCATGCACGCCATGCGCGTCGGCCTGGCGCTGCGCTACGACCCGCTGCTGTTCGCGCTGTCGCTGCTCGTCGCCGTGGTGCTGGCTACCCTGGCCCTGTGGATACGCTTCGGCCTGCGCGGCTGGAACACGGCGCCGGGACCGTCGCAGCGCCAGCTGATCAGCGCCTGCGTCATGGGCGGCGCGATGACCGGCATGCATTACATGGGCATGCAGG
Organism: Janthinobacterium sp. GW458P; assembly: GCF_002127585.1. Taxonomy (GTDB): domain Bacteria; phylum Pseudomonadota; class Gammaproteobacteria; order Burkholderiales; family Burkholderiaceae_D; genus Janthinobacterium. The sequence goes on along the minus strand of NZ_NEGZ01000001.1, from coordinate 1,664 downwards.
CGGCCCGTTTCGTGGGGACGATTCCGCCGGGCCACGACGCCGATGCGGACCGCCCCATGCTGGTCGTCGGCGTGACCGTGCTCACCGTCGCCCTGACCATCTTCGTCGCCTCGGCCGTGGGCGTCCTGCGCTACCGCGAACTGTTCCGCCACCTGCACCAGAGCGAGAACTGGATGCGCTCGTTGCTCACGAGCACCATCGACGGCGTCATCACCATCGACAAGGCGGGCGGCATCATCGACTTCAACGGCGCCGCCGAGCGCATCCTGGGCTGGCGCCAGGCCGACATCGCCGGCCGCCACATCAGCGTGCTCGTCAGCGACGTGCGCCAGTCCGGGCAGCATGGCTTGCTGCACTACCTGCGCACGGGCGAGGGCGACGCCTTCCAGTCCAGCGAGGAAATCCTGTACCTGCGCAAGGACGGCGCCCCCGTGGCCGTGCAGCGCTCGATGGCCAGCGCGCGCCTGGCCGACCAGGATGTCTATGTGCTGTTCATAACGGACATCAGCGAGCGGCGCGCCATGCTGGCCGCCCTGCGCGACAGCGAACAGCAGCTGCGCTCGCTGATCGGCAACCTTCCCGGCATCGCCTTTCGCTGCACCACGGCCGAAAACCAGCCCATGCTGTTCATCAGCGACGGCGTGGAAGCCGTCACCGGCTATCCGCCCGCCGACTTCCTCGGCGCCGCGCCACGGCGCAGCATCATGGGCCTGATCGCCGTCGAAGACCGCGCCTACGTCACCGACGTCTTCAAGCGCAGCGTCGCCACGGGCGAGCCGTATCTGCTCGAATACCGGCTGCTGCACGCGGACGGCAGGCCGCGCTGGCTGTGGGAGCGCGGCAGCGTGGTGCACGACCCCGTGGGCGCCGTGCGCTGCGTCGACGGCGTCATCCTCGACATCAGCGAGCGCCGGCAAATGGAGGAAGACTTGCGCATGGCCAAGGAGAAGGCGGAACTGGCGGCCGCCACGGGGGCCAGCTTCGTCGCCAACATGAGCCATGAAATCCGCACGCCGATGAATTCCATCCTCGGCTTCACGGACGTGCTGCTCGATTCGCCGCTGACGCCGGAACAGCGGCGCCACCTCGACACGGTACGCCAGTCGGGGCGCTCGCTATTGCGCCTGCTCAATGAAGTGCTCGACACGGCCAAACTGGACAAAGGCGCCGTGGCGCTGGAACTGCGCGATTACAGCCTGCTGGCGCTGATTGACGAGCTCGCCTCCACCTACGGCATCCATGCGCGCGCCAAGGGCTTGCGCATGGAAGTGCAGTACGACCCGCGGCTGCCGGCCCTGCTGCACGGCGATGAATTGCGCATGCGGCAAGTGCTGGGCAACCTGCTCGACAACGCCATCAAGTTCACGGCCAGCGGCGCCGTCAGCCTGGCGGCCCGCCTCGACGACGGCCAGCTGCACTTGCTGGTGCAGGACAGCGGCATCGGCATCCCCGCCGGGCGGCGCGACGCCATCTTTGAACCGTTCGTGCAGGCCGACGCCTCGACCACGCGGCGCTTTGGCGGCACGGGCCTGGGCGCCACCATCAGCCGGCAGCTGGTGACCCTGATGCAGGGGCGCATCCGGGCCGATGCCGCCGTGCCGCACGGCAGCGTATTTCACGTGACGCTGCCCCTGCGCCCGGCGCGCCGGCAGGCGCCGCCGGCC